>DATDAS010000085.1:0-38057 GCA_036525315.1 Allosphingosinicella sp. | reverse complement strand
AACAGGCTCTCGGCGACGACCAGGGTCGGGTCCGCGACGATCTTCTTTCGCGCCATCGTCGCGATCAGGTTGCGGATCGCCGCCCCCTCCAGGTCGACGTCCTTGGCGTAGCGGCCCGGCCCCTGGAAGCGCTGGATCCCGTTCGAGACGGCGACCACCTCGTCCGGCATCGCCTGCATCATCATGAAATAGATGTGGGTGACTTCGTCATAGCCCGCCTCGATCGCGTCGAGCGGCCGCATCGTCGCCGGAACGTGGCCGTGGACGTGCATGCCGAGGCGCTTCGCCTCGGCGATTCCCGCCCGGAGCCAGTCCGGCTTCATCGACGTATAGAATTTGACCCCGGTGAAGCCCTTTTCCTTGGCCATCCGGACCCCCGCGACGGCTTCCTCGGCGGAGGAGACGCTGACTCCGCCCTGGGCCTGGAGCGGTCCCTTGCCGTCGATCAGCACCGAGGAGAAGACGGTCGGGAAAAGCAGCTCGCCCTTCGCGATCCGGGCGTTGCGCGCGATCGTCGGCTCGACGTCGGAGCCGGGATCGCGGGCGCTGGTCTCGCCCATCGACAACAGCATGATTCCCTGCAGGTCGCTTCCGACATGCATGTGCGCGTCCCAGAGGCCGGGCGTCAGGGTCTTGCCGGTGCCGTCGATCACGCGCGCTCCGGCGGGGACGACGGTGCTCGCCGCCGGCCCCGCGGCGACGATCCTGCCCGCATTCACGATCACCGTGCGGTCGGCGAGGAACCGGCCGGCATCGGCGTCGAACATCTTGACGTGGGTGAAGGCGACCGGGGTCGGAGCGACCTTGCCGAAGCGCCGGGCGATGGCCGGCGACCGCGCGGCCAGGGCCTCGATCTGCGCCGCCTGGAGCTTGAGGAAGTCGCCGGCATGGTCGGCCGGGAGGAGCGCCATGGTGCCGACCGTGCCGAAGAATTTGCCGTCCGAATCGAGAATGACCGGCGAAGGCTCGAGGCCGACGCCCTCGATCGCCCAGGACGTTACCGTCTTCGCGCTCGGGCCCGATCCGATCGGGATGTCGACCAGCTTCGTCATTCGCGCCTCGCCGCCCGGAAGCAGCTTCAGCCTTCGCCCCGGCGCCCGGTAGAGGATCTCGGCGAAGGTGGCGGTGGAAGCCCAGGTGCCGCCCGCGGTCGAATAGACCTTCCCGTCGAAGGGTCCGCTTCCCGAGTCGATCTGGGACTTCCAGCGCGCGGTGCTGCCGTCGACCTCGAACGTCTCGGCGGAATCGCCGCTCGGGCTGACCCCGCGGACCACGATCCGGTCGGGGATTCCGGCGGCGTTGAGCCGGATCGTCTGGTCCTGCTCCCAGACCATCCCGCGAAGAAGCAGGCTGTCGCGCGATGCTATGGACCCGTCGGGAAGGCGCCACACCGCCGCGGTGCCGTGCTGCCCGGCGGCCGAGATGATCACGAATTTCTGGGCATCGTCCGGGGGAGACAGCAAGCGCTCCTTCGGAACCTGGGCCGAGGCGGCGCCCGCCAGCAACGTGGCGGCGAAGGCGGCGATCGCGAGACGCTTCATGTCGTTTCCCCCGAAAGAGGCTTTTCAGTCCTTCGGGTTGAAGCCCGCGGCCGGTTCGCAGTCAAGCAAAGGGCGCGCTCCCCATCCCGGCCGCGGTCGAAGCCGCCGGTCCATGGCGCCGGCCGCCGGCGCGACGGCGTCGGCGAGAGGGACCGCGGCGTTGACTGGCTCCCCGCCCTCTGCGACTCTCCGCCGCGCGGGGGACGAGGATGATCCAGCGAACCATGCCAAAGTGGGCCCGGCGCCTCGTCGCTCTTTCCGCCGTCGCTTTGCTTGCCGCTTCGCCCGCCTCGCTTGATGCGCAGCGGCCGGACCAGCCCAAGGTGGTGCTCCAGGCGCTGCCCATGTCGGGCGTGGACGCGGCGGCCTGGAGCCTCGACGACAAATATCTGGTCTCCGCTTCCGGCTTCGGGCGCGAGGTCCAGATCTGGGATGTCGGCGGCGGAGTCATGCTGGACAGGATACCGCTCCCGGCAGCTCCGGATGCAGCCGGCGGCGAGCTGATGCGGATATTGTCGATCACCGCCGAGCCGGACGGCCGGACCTTCACCCTCACCGGCGCGGTGACCAACATCAGCCAGGGCCTCGCGCCGAAGGGCCGCGCCTATGCGCTCGACATGAGGACCAGAACGGTCCGGTTGCTGCCCGACCCGGCCGCGCCCGAGGGCGACAACGGTTTCGAGATGATCGGGCGCTGGGTGCAGGCGCTCGAGGTCATCTATGACGAGGGCGAGGCGATGAGCCGGGCCGAGGCGGAAGCCCTGCTTCCGCGCCTGCCCGATTCCCACGACGGCCGGCTGAAGCTTCGCCGCCACGCGCTCGGATTCGATATCGTCGCGCGGGGCGGAGGGATCGCCCGGCTCCACGCGCCGACCGTCACCGCCTATGACGACGCCGCTCTGGCTCCGGATGGCCGGCGGCTTGCCTTGCTCGGCGCGTCCGTGAGCAAGGATTCGCAGGGCTATTTCACCCGCCTCGACATTTTCGATACTTTGACCGCCCGTTATGGAACCGCGGTGCGTCTCGCCGGCGACTATGAAGCCGTCCGCTGGCTCAGCGACACGCAATTGCTCGCGACCTCGACCACCGCGCTCGACGATCGGGAATCGACCGACCCCGACGCTCAGGGCGCGCCACCGCCCGAGCTAGTGGTCGATGCGACTACGGGACAGGTGCTCGCCACGCTCGACCCGCATTGCTTCGTCACGCCTCTCCCCGGGGGCGGATTCATCGGCGCGGGTCTCGCCAATTGCCGCCCCGATGCCGGCTCCGATCGCGCGCTGGCGCGCTACGATTCAGCGGCCGGCCGCTGGCGAGACCTGAGCGGCTTCCGGCTGGCAAAGGGCAATTATGTCGGCCTTCTCGCGGTTTCGCCGACCGGAGATTCGCTCGCCGTCTCCTCGTCGCCGCCCGGCAAGGCGATCACGGTCTCGATCCTGGATCCCGCGGACGGCACGGTGCGCCGGACGCGGGAATTTCCGCAGGGCGGGCAGATGACTCACCTTGCCTTCACGCCCGACGGCAAGAGCCTGCTCGTGGCGGGCAACGGCCGTTTCGGCCTGTGGCGGCTGGAGACCGGCGACTGGGCGGATTCCCCGCTCATCGTCACCGTGCCGACCATGTTCGCGAGCGACGGGCGCACCGCCTTGATCTCGGGCCATGGCGAGGATGTCATATCGAGGTTCGATCTGGCGACCGGCGCAGCTCTCGAGCCGCTCGCCTTCGGAGGGGCAGGCACGGGCGGCTATCTGGCGAATGGACGGATCTTCTGGGCGGCCTCGGCGCTGAACGGCCTCAGGATGTGGGACACGAAGGACTGGTCGGTCCTTCTCAGCACCAACTTTTTCGATGGCAAGAGCTTCCTCACGGTCACTCCGCACGGCCGCTACGACACCAATCTCGGCGCGGATTCCTCGCATTTCCGCTGGCTGATGGCTGACGCCCCTTTCCAGTCGCTCGCGCCCCAGACCTTCATGCGCGATTATTTCGAGCCGAGGCTCGCCCAGCGCCTGATCGACTGCACGAGCGCCGGCACCTGCGCCTCAGCCTTCAAGCCGCTGCCGCCCGTCGCCGCCTTGAACCGGGTCCTTCCCAAAGTGAGGGTCTCCGGGGTTCGCCAGGGCGCGACTGCAGCCAGCGCGATCGTCTCGGTCGAGGTCGAGGACGGCCTCGATTCTTCGGCTGCCAACGGCAAGACGAGATCGGGCGTCTTCGACGTGCGCCTGTTCCGCAACGGCAGGCTGGTCCTTCGCCACCCAGACCAGGTGCAGGAGGATCTTCGCGAGAGGATGGAGGCTTTCGAGGAGGCAAAGAAGTCCCCGGGCGGCCCGGCAGCCTTCATGCGCCAAAATCCGGATTTCAATGAAAGGCGGCCCGAGCATGTCGCCGAGGCGACGCGCCGCGATCTCGAGACCTGGCGTCGGCTGAGCAGGATCGGGCGTGGCGCGGCCGGCAAATATCCGGTGCTCGAGTTCGAGGTCGAGCTGCCGACAGGCTCCGCGACCGAAGTCTCCAACTTCACCGCTTATGCCTTCAACGAGGATCGAGTGAAGAGCGACACGGCCCGCTTCGAGTATCGCCGCCCGCCCGTGAGCGCGAAGCCGCCGCGCGCATTCGTCGTCACGATCGGGATCGACGACTATGACAGCGACCGGCTCGATCTCCGCTTCGCCGCGAGTGATGCGACCCTGCTCGGCGACCGGCTGGCAAGCATTCCCGGCTACGAGGTCCGGCGGATCGCCCTGGAGGGCGTGAAGGCTGCCGACGGCAAGGTCAGGCGCGTGACGCGCGAGGCAATCGAGATATTGCTGAGCGCGATGGGTGGCGCCGACGTCGGGGCCTCGGCCCAGTACCTCGCCGAGCGAGGCTTCGACGCCTCGCAGCTCGACCGGGTCCGGCCGGACGATATCGTTATCATCTCCTTTTCCGGTCATGGCTGGGCCGACCGGCAGGGCAATTTCTACCTCGTCCCCGCCGATGGGAAATGGCCTGCCGGAGCCGCCGCGCCCGACGTCGCGACCTTACTCTCCTCGGCCAACCTTTCGGTCTATCTGAACGCGATCCAGGCGGCCGAGATCGCTCTGATCGTCGATGCGTGCCACAGCGCCGCGAGCGTCGACGGCGGCGATTTCAAGCCGGGGCCGATGGGCGATGCCGGGCTCGGCCAGCTCGCTTTCGACAAGGGCATCCGAATTCTCGCCGCCACCCAGGCCGACGACGTCGCGCTCGAGGATCCGGTGCTCCGCCAGGGCCTGCTCACTTATGCGCTGGCGGGCGAGGGCATCACCGCGACGGGCGGCAAGGCGGATATGGATTCGGACGGCCGCATCGGGCTCGACGAATGGCTGGTCTATGCGAGCAGGCGGCTTCCGTCGCTGAGCGAGGACGTTCGGCTCGGCCGGTTCACCGGCGCCGCCGGTCAGCGCGGATTCGTGCTGCTCGACGACGCCCCGGCGCGGCGCCCGAAAGTCCAGGAGCCGAGCCTGT
Source organism: Allosphingosinicella sp. (assembly GCA_036525315.1). Classification (GTDB taxonomy): domain Bacteria; phylum Pseudomonadota; class Alphaproteobacteria; order Sphingomonadales; family Sphingomonadaceae; genus Allosphingosinicella. Next base: position 33,030 of record DATDAS010000085.1, on the reverse strand, counting down.
TCGATTTCACCGGAGAGCCGAGCAAGGTCGTGCTTCGCGGGCCGGCCCGTTGAAGCTGCTGGCGGCCCTTGCCTTCGCGCTCCTCGCCGCATCGCCGGCCGCCGCGGAAGTGCGTGCGCTTTTCGTCGGGGTCGATGCCTATCTCTATTCGGAGTCGAAGGTGCCAGACGCGGGCTTCTCCGATCTGCGCGGAGCGGTCGGCGACGTGGGACGGATCAAGGCGGCGTTGGGCTCGGCCTATGGCCTCGATCTCGACGCGCCAGCGGCCGGGCAGTGCCGATCGGCCAACCGCGTCTCCGTGACTCTGACCGACACCTGCGCGACCCGCCGTGCAATAATCGATGCGCTCGAGGAAAGGATCGCCGCCTCGGCCCGAGGCGACACCTTGCTCTTCTATTTCGCCGGGCACGGATCCCGCTTCGCGGACGACCAGGTCTTCGACCAGGCGTCGGGCTATAACGATACGATCATGCCCACCGACGCGCGCGAGCCGGACGCTGCTGCGCCGGCCGACATACTCGACCGCGAGATCGGCGCGATCCTCGAGCGGGCCACGGCGAAAGGCGTCAACGTCGTCAGCATCTTCGATTCCTGCAATTCGGGCACGGGGACCCGCGCGGGGGCGGAAGGCGTGTCCCGGAGCGCACCCCCTCTGATCGCACGGGCGCCTGCGATCACGGCCGGGCCCGTAGCGCGTGGCGGAAGCGGCGGCTATCGGGTCCATCTCGCCGCGGCGGCCGACGACGAGGAGGCGCGCGAGATCGGCGAGGTCGGCGGCCGCGCCGGAGTCTTCACCTCGGCGCTGGTCGCGACGCTCGCCGCGATGCCGAACGCGACGTTCCGGGACATCGCCTCGGAGGTCCGGCTCAAGGTGGCGGAGGGCGGGCACACGAAGCAGACTCCGCAGGCTGAAGGAGCGCTCGACGCGCGCTTCGGCGGCGGCCCCGAGCGGGTCGTCCTTCTCGAAGCATCGCCTTCGGGCGACGGAGTCGCTCTGAGGGCCGGGCGGCTTTCGGGCGTGACGGTCGGATCGACCTACGCGCTTTTCGCGAACGGCACCGAGGCCCTCCGGGAGGGCGGAAAGCCTATCGCCACCGGCACGATCGTCGGCGTTGGCGACTTCGATTCCAGGCTCGCGCTCAAGCATCCGGCAGTACTTCCGGACAAACTCCACGCGCGGGAGACCGCGCATGCCTTCGGAAGCCAGCAATTGCTCGTCCGGCTCGATGCCGGCGCTGAGCGCGCCAATCTGGAAAGGGCGATTGCCACGATCCCGTTCGCGCGGATTGGCGAACCGGCGCAGGTAGCGATCGCTGTCGAGGGGGCGGAAGCGCGGCTTCGAAGCGTGGGCGGCGCGGAGGTGGCGGGGCTCGGCGCTCCAACCGACGGCAGCTTCGCGGCGCGGCTTCGAGACTCCCTCCAGAAGGTGGCGCGGGTCCATGCCTTGCTCGCCTTGCGGACAGGCCCGGCGGAAGCTGATGCAAGCTTCTGCATCGCGCCGGGAGACTATGACGTCTATTCATGTCCGGCGCCGGCAAGCCCCGCCGGTCCGGTTCTCAAGGTCGGGGAGGCCGCAAAGATCGCCGTGGTCAACGGCGCTGACGAGCCGCGTCACATCTACGTATTCGGGATCGACGAAAGCTATGGGGTGACCCTTCTGATCCCGCCGAGCGGGACCAGGGATCCGGCGGTCGGACCGCGTCAGCCCCTGCAGCGCCGGCTCGCAATGGACAGTCCGGGCCGATACCGCTTCGTCACCATCGCGACCGATACCCCGATCGACGCGGCCGCCCTGGAGCAGGATGGGGCAGGCGCGCGCGATCCCTCCGCCTGCCGTTCCGCGCTCGAGCGTCTGCTCTGCGCCGCCGCCACCGGTGCCCGCGACCCATCCACGCCCCGGGTCGGGAGCTGGACCGCCACAGTCTCGACTGTCGACGTCCGCGAGGAGAGATAGATGAGAGCTCTTAACGCCATCTTGGCCACCCTGACGCTGTCGATCCTTGCCGCGACAGCTGCCGGTCAGGCGCAGCCTCGCGAGGAGGAGCCTGAGGAGGAAGGCGGCGGAAGAATCGTCGGCGGCACTCCGGCGCTTCCCGGAAGTGCGCCGTGGCAGGCCGAGATCTATGCCATTCCGCCCTATACCGAGGCGGAGATCACGGCCGACCGCGATCTGCGCGAAGACGATCCCGACAAGCGATTCCATCACCTCAAGGCGGAATGGGAGCGCGTGCATCGCTGCGGCGGTGCCTGGCTGGGCGACGACTGGGTGATCACCGCCGCCCATTGCGTCGCCAAGATCAAGGGCAACGTCGCCGACGTTCGCCGGATCAGGCTTGGCACCCAGACCTTGGCGCAAGGCGGAACAACCTACCGGATCGAGCGGGTCGTCATCCACAAGGATTACCACCCGGACCGCAAGCTGCATGACATAGCGCTGATCAAGGTGGCGGCGGACCGGGAGACCAGGCCGCTGCCCGCGAACCGGCTGAAGCCGATCCGGCTGCTCGGCGAGAAGGCCGGCGACCGGCCGCTGCGGCCGTTCGATCGGGCCTCGGTCCTCGGCTGGGGTCTCACCTCGGCCCGAGCCTCGGGCGCCCGCACAAAGGCGCTCGACGGAAGCCTCAACCGCGGCTCGCCGGTTCTGATGACGGTCGATCTGTCCGTCTTCCCCCAGGCGCGCTGCGAGGCCGTCCCCGAATATCGCGGCTTTCTGGGGAAGAGCGTAATCTGCGCCGGCTCGAGCCAGCCCGGCAAGGATGCCTGCACGGGCGACAGCGGCGGACCGATGACCCGCGCCCAGGGCAGCGAGCGCGTGCTCGTCGGCCTGGTTTCCTGGGGCAAGGGATGCGCCCTTCCGGGGACTCCTGGAATCTACACGAACGTCGGCGAGTATCTCGACTGGATACGCGCCGCCAAGAACGCGCCGCCCGGACGCGTTTCATGGCTATAGGCTCTGTCCGCTTGATTCGACCCTAAACGCAATCCGGCCGCCCACCGCGAGGGCGGGCGGCCGGACAAAGCTTCATTCCGCTCTAACGGTCGTCGCTTCCGCGATCGTCACTCCCGCGGTCGTCGCTCCCTCGGTCGTCGCTTCCGCGGTCGTCGCTCCCGCGATCGTCGCTTCCTCGGTCGGAAGCGTTCATGCTCTCATTGCCGGTGCTGTTTTCGGCGGCGTTCGCCGCGTCCGGCTCGTCCACCACGGTCGTTTCGACGACGTTGTTCGCCGTCGGCGCCGCCGCTTCGTCGTTGCAAGCCGAAAGCATGAACGAAGCCGCCGCCAGAGCCGTCAAACCCACCAATGCGCGCATTGCCACCCCCTCTTTTTGTCGGTGCTCCAAGCCTAATCGAATCCCAGATCGCTTAGCAAATGCGAAAAATCGGGCATCTGCCGCAAGGGGTCCAGCAATGGGTCGTTGCGGATGAAGATGAGGCCGGAATCGCCCGCCGCGCGCGCTTTCGCCAGTGCAGCAAGAGCCGCCGCCGCCTCGCCCCATTGCGCTCGGACCTGGGCCTGCTGATAGAGGCTGTTGTCGCCATGCTCGGCGATCATCCGCGCCAAGGCGGCCTCCGCGCCGGCCCGGTCACCGCTCCTTCGCGCAATGATCGCGATCCCGGGCAGGCCGAACAGGCTGCTCGTCTCCCTGCCGAAAGCGGAGCGGGCCTTGTCCGTCTCGCCCATCATCAGCCTGCTCGCGCCGATCGCCGCCCAGGCACCGCTCATCTTCGGATTGAGCGAGAGCGCGCGTTCGACGGGCGGGATCGAAGCGGCATATTGGCGCGCCGCATATTCGACTGCTCCGACCGACCGGAAGGTTCGGGGGCTCAGGGGATCGAGCCCGGCCGCCTTGCCGATCGCCTTCCGAGCCTCGTCGAAACGGCCGGTCCGGGCGCAATAGAGGGCGTAGCGGCTCAGAACGTCGGCATCGCCGCCGCCGAGCGCGTTCGACCGGTCGTAGGGGGCTCGCGCCGCCTTCACGTCGAGCCGCCCGCTGAACAGGGCGAAGCCGAGAGCGGAATGAGCATCGGCGAGGGCCGGAGCGAGCGCCACCGATCTTTCAGCCGCTTCCACCGCCTCGCCGTAGAGATCGAGCCTCTCTTTCCCCTGGGCATATTGATTGGCGATGACCGCAAGCGAGCGCGACCGGCCGGCGAAGGCGGCGCCGTAGGCGGGGTCGGCGGCGATCGCCTGGTCGAAAAAGGAGAGTGCCGAGCGGTCGCTCGCCTCGTCCGCGCTGAGCTCGAAAGCGTCCTTGCCGCGCAGATAGAGATCGTAGGCGGCAACGCTTTGCGTTCGCCCAAGCCGCCGGTCCGTTCCATCGGCGCCCGGCCCGGCCGGTTTCGTCACTTGCGCCGACAAGGCCGCGAAGACCGCCTGGGCGATCTCGCTCTGGACCGCGAAGATGTCGGTCATCGGCCGCTCGAAGGTCTGCGTCCATTTGCTGAAGCCGGTCCGGCCGTCGATCAGCTCGGCTGAGACACGGACCAGATTGCCCGAGCGCCGGACGTTCCCGTCCAGCAGATAGGAGACCCGCAGGGCGCGGGCGATCGAGCGGGCGTCCTCCTCGCGCTGGCGGAATTTGTTGGACGAGGCCTGAGCCGCGACCTGGAGCCCGGCGTTGCGCGCGAGCTCGGAACGCACCTCGGCCGCCAGACCGTCCGAGAAATAGGCCTGCCCGGGATCGCCGCTCATGTTGGCGAAGGGGAGGACGGCGACGCTGTTCGGAGCGCCGGCACCGCCGCCGAACATCCCGAGCTGCCAGGCGGCGACGCCTCCGCCGGCGATCGCGACGGCCGCTCCGCCGAGGATGAAGGCACGCCGGCTCGGCGCCGGCCCTTTCCTTGCCGCGGGGACCGACTCCATCGGCCGGTCGTGAAGAGCCGCCACCGCCCGGACGATCTGCTCCATCGGCTTTCCCGCGGAGCGCGAGCAGTCGATCACCTGGAACTGGCGAAAGCCGAGCGGGGGCTCGCTGCCGTCGAGCGAGACCGGCACTAGGCAGCGGCGGTCGCGGCCGCGCGTTGCTTCGTCATGAACCCAGTGGGAGCCGACCGAGGCTTTGGACCAGAGGACAACGACCGCTTTGGCGCCCTCGAGCGCGGCTTCGGTAGTGCGCGAGAAGCGCTCGCCGCCCCCGAGCAGCCCGTCCCACCAGACCTTGAAGCCGGCCTGTTCGAGCCGCTTGATGATAGGAAGCGCGCGTTTGCGGTCCTCGCGCGAATAGCTGACGAAGACCGTCGCCCCGCCATTGCCCGGTTCGGGCCCGTCCATCTCATTCATGCGCCGATCCGTCGCCTCCCGTTCGAATCGCGCACCAGCCCCCAGGTGCAATGCCCTGATTATGAAGCGACCTTATGCGGCGGCGGGCCGCTCAACAAGGCGGCATTGGCAAGCGCGCGCCGCAATCAGGCGCTTGTCGGCACCGCCGCCATCGCTACGATGCCGGAATGAGTTCGACCAAGGCCGGCGCGTCCGGATCGCTCGTCCTGCCGCCCGCGCGCCTCTGCGTCGGAATCACCGGCCATCGCGCCGGCAACGTCTCGCTCCGCGCCAACAAGGATGGAGTCCGCACCGCGCTGTCGAAGATCTTCGACTCGATCGAGACGGCGGGAGAGCGTCTTCGGCCCGGGCCCGCCGCGCCGCCGAGGCTTCATTCGCTGCTCGCCCACGGCGCGGATCTGACCGCCGTCGATCTCGCGCTCGAGCGCGACTGGGAGGTGAGCGCGCCGCTTCCGTTCGGTCTCGATCTCAACGTCGCAATCAATGCCCATCCCGACGATCCTCAGGACGGCGAGGCCCTGGTCGCCGGGCGGCCTGCCGCCGACCGGGAGGTCCAGGCGCGCGCCGAAAAGGTTCGCCAAGCGGCGGCCCGGGTCCGGCGCTTCGAGCTTGCCGAACAGGACGATAGGGTCGCGCCGCTCTTCCTCGAAATGCTTCGGATGCCGGGCGACCCGGCCGCGCTCCATGCATTCTCGACACTGGCCTCGGAGCGCGCGGCGTCGGCCGGCCGGGTGATGATCGAGCAGATCGATTTCCTGATCGCGGTCTGGGACGGCGAGACTCCGGGGGCGGTGGGCGGCACGCGCCACACCGTCGCCACCGCCCTCGACCATGGAGCGCCGGTCCTGTGGATCGACGCGTCGGCGCCGAAGCGGCTCAAATTGCTTCGCGGACCAGAGGCGCTTGCGGCGTCCGACGTCGCCGCCGAAGCGGAGCCCGCGCATATCGATGAATTCTTGGAATCCCTGTTCGACCGATCGGGGACCGACGAGGACGAGAAGGCGATTGGCTTCCACACCGAGCATTGGCGGGCGCGAAGCCTTCGCCGATTCCACGCCTATCGCCGGATCGAGGCGCTTTTCGGAGGAAGGAAGAGGGGCTTCGGCTTCGCCAGCCTCGTCCAGACCTACGAGTCGCCCGAGGCGATCGCCGGAGGCTCGGCGGCGCCATTGCTGGCGAGGGCCCGTTCGCTTCCCGACGGAGACGGCGGCTTCGTCGACCGCTTCGAGGCGCAGGTGCTCAGGCGCTTCGCATGGGCCGACGGCCTCTCCACTTTTTTGTCGGACGCCTATCGCGGCGGAATGGTGACCAACTTCCTGCTCTCCGCGCTCGCGATCGTCGGCGGAGTCGTCTACCTTCCTTTCGCCGGACCTGAATGGAAATGGCCGTTCGCGCTGTTCGAGTTCCTCACCCTCTGCGCGATCCTGGCAATCACCGCGACCGGCCGCAAATGCCGCTGGCACGGCCGCTGGTTCGAAACCCGCAGGGTCGCCGAATATCTGAGGCACGCGCCGATCATGCTCATGCTCGGAGTCGCCCGGGCGCCGGGGCGCTGGCCGCGCGGATCCGAGACGATCTGGCCGGAAACCTATGTACGGCGGGTCCTTCGCGAGATCGGCCTGCCGCGAATGGCGCTGAGCCAGGCCTATCTGCGCGGCGCCGTCGACGGGCTTCTTCGCGATCATGCCGTCCGCCAGCGCGATTATCATCGCGACAAGGCGAAGCGGCTGACCGCGGTCCACCACAATCTCGACCGGATGTCGGAGGCCCTGTTCAAGCTCGCCATCCTTTCGGTCGCGACCTATCTGATTCTCGTCGCCGGGGGCGCGCTCGGACTCATTCCGCACAGCTTCGCCGAGAAGGCGTCGAAGACCCTCACTTTCCTCGGGGTTGCCTTTCCAGCTCTCGGCGGAGCGATCGCGGGCATTCGCTATTTCGGCGATTTCGAGCGCTTCGCCGCAATATCCCAGGTCACGGCCGAGAAGCTGAGCGAGATCGAGCGGCGAATCGTCCACCTGCTCGCGGCGCCCGAAGGCGAGCTTCGCTATGCCCAGGTCGCCAATCTCGCCCATGCGATGGACGACGTGGTCTTCGCCGAGATCGAGAATTGGCAGGCGGTGTTCGGCGCCAAGCAGATCGCCGTTCCGGTCTGAAAGCGGATGATGGCGTCGGGCCGCGATTGACCGGCCGAGCGCCCGGCTCCTAACCCTCGCCGATGGACGAAACCGACCGGCTTCTCGCGAGGGTGAAGAAAGAGGCGCGCGGGCTGATGCCGGCGGGGACCTATCGCCGGCTTTACGAGACCGCCGAACGGAGCGGCGGCGGCACCTTCGTCGAGATCGGCACCTATTGCGGCGCAGCGACCGTCGCGCTCGCGCTGGGAGCAAGGGCTTCCGGCATGCCCGCGCGGATCGTCACGGCGGATCTTCTTCGGCCCGGCGTCGGCATTGAGGGAGGATCGGACGAGGGCAAGATCGCCGGCCTGAAGCGCATTTTCGCGTCCTTCGGCGTGGAGGAGATGATCCGCTTCGTCCACGGAACCTCGGCCGAGCTGGTGGCCGAAGCGGATCCCAGGCGTATCGATCTTCTGCTGCTCGACGGCGGCGGCAAGCTCGAATCGGACCTTGCCGTGCTGTGGGATCGGCTTGCACCCGGCTGCCCGATCGTCGTCGACGACATCGGCGGCGCGGTCCATGTCCGGCGCGGCCGCGGCAAGGCGCTGGTCGACCAGAAGCATCGCATCTCGAAGCTGCTCGCGGACCGTTTCACGGAGGCTGGCCTGCTCGTCCCGGAGGGCGAGCTGGAAGGGACCGGCTGGTTCCGCAAGGGCGAGGTCGATTTCTCGCCCGACGAGATCAGGCTGCTCGCGCTTCCGGCCTATCACGCGCTGATCAAGGCCGAGGTCGGGCCCTCGGAGCTGGGGCTCGCGGCTCTTGCCAAAGCGGCGCTCCGACGGATCAGGCCGGCTCGCTGATCCCCGGCCGCGGGAAGGCGACCGCCTTCATCGCTCCGCACAGCTCGATCAGCCGAAGCAGCCCGGCGACTCCCCAATAGAAAGGCACCGCGGCGCCGCCGATTCCGATCTGGCGGCGGTGGCGGAGCAGGTTGCGCCAGTCGATCAGGATCCGGCGGACGGTGAAGCCGACCAAGGCGAGCGGCCCCAGCCTCCGGAACAAGGGAGTCCCGCGGAGCAGCGAATCGTTGTCGAGCCGATAGACGTCGACCCCGTCATGGCCGCGGTCGAAATGCTTTCGGACGAAGCCGAAGCCTGCGACGTCGTTGCCGTGGTTCACCACGGCCTCCGGTTCGTACAGGACGAGCGCCCCGGCCGCCTTCAGCCGATGGAAAAGGTAATAGCATCCGCCGTTGCGGGCGATCCGGCTCTCGAACGGGTGGGCCAGCAGGGCCTCGCGCCGGAACACGACATTGTTGATGTTGAACCCCGACGCTTTGCCGTGCCCGGAATCGAGCACATAGGCGAAATCGGGGATTGAGAAGATCCGTTCGCTCAGGCTTCGGCCGCCATAGCGGGTGCGCCCAGCGACGGCGGCGACGCCCGGCGCGAAGCGGTTCATGAGCCTCTCGAGCCAGGCCGGATCGGGCGCGCAATCGCCGTCGAGCAAAGCGACATATTCGCCGGCGGCCGCCGCCGCTCCCGCATTCTTCGCCTCGAAATAATTGTGCGCCTTGGCCTCGACGATCCGGACGTCCGGAAAGCGGCCCGCGATCGAGTCCCGGTCGGAGTCGGGCACGTCGCCGTCGAGGACGAGCAGCCGCTCCATCGATCCGCCCGGCCAGGTCTGCGCCGCCAATGCATCGAGCGTATCGGCGAGCGCCTCGGCGAGGCTTGCGCCGCCGCCATCCTCGCGTGCGGTGACCGTCTCGACGACGATGCTGACGAGAGGCCTGCTCATGCCGCCAGCCGCCTGGCGCGAAGCCTGATCTGGCGAAGCGCGAAGGCGCCCGTCCAGGGAAAGGCGCGAAGGCCGGCCGATCGCGTGGCGGTGCGCCAGGCCAGCCGCGCGGGACGCTCGACGTTTCCGGCGCGGCCGCGAAGGAGCGCGAGCCCGAGATGGAGCGACAGATTGAACAGCAGCCGCCGGATCAGTGCCTTCGAGCGCGCCTCGGTCGCGCGTTCGAGCTCGGCCGTGAAAAGGCCGATCCGGGCAGCGAGCGAGCGACCGAGGTCGGCGCTGATCCCGCGTTCGTGCACCGTATAATCAGCGACGACCTGGTCGACATGGTCGATCTCGTGATTGAGAGCGATCCGGAACCAGGCCGGATAATCGGCCGCGATCGGGCTCGACACGCTGAATCCGCCTATCTCCTCGAGACAGGAGCGGCGGACCAGAACGGTGCAGGTCGGAACGAAATTGCTCCAGGCGAGCTGGGCGGCGCTCCGGCCGCGGCTCGGCGGCGATACCGCGAAAGACGTCCCGCCCGTGCGCGGCGCGCCGTCGCGCGGCTCGGTCAGATGGACGGTGTCGCCGAAAACCAGGCCGACCTCGGGCCGGCGCATCAGCGGCACCTGCGCCGCCAGCTTGCCCTCATGCCAGCTGTCGTCGGAATCGATGAAGGCGATCAGATCGCCGCGCGCCTGGCGAAGAGCGAAGTTGCGCGCTTCATAGGGCCCCTCGTGACCGCGCGCGAACAGGCGGACCCGATCGCCGAAGCCCCGGACCACCTGAAGCGTGCCGTCGGTGGAGCCGTCGTCCACCACGATCAGCTCGAGATTGCGGTAGCTCTGCAAGAGGACGCTCGCGATCGCCCGGCCGACGCAATTCTCCCGGTCGCGAACCGCCATGATGACCGAGACCAGGGGCTCGCGCTCAGGGGAATCACCCCCCCACGCAATCGGCGGATCGTCTTCGTTCGCCGAGCGGGCGCCTTCGGATAAACGGCTTTGCGGCTGGGGAAATTCCATGACCGGACAGGCCTAGCCCGCTTCGGTCCGACGCCGCAATGCGGGAAAGCCCGAGCCCGCCGGTAACGATTCCGACTGACAGGCCGGGCGGCCGCGGTTAGCCTCCGCGCGGATGGTGTGGCTCCTCCTTCTCGGCCTGATCGCGCTCTTCTTCGTGCAGAGCAATCAGGCGCGCCGGATCGCCGCGCTCGAGCGGGAGCTCGAACGGCGCCCGCGGACCGCGCAGGGGCGCGAGGAAGAGCGCGAGGAGCATGTCCTGGAGCCGCCGCCCGAATGGGTGCCCCGGCCGCAGCCTGCGCCGACAAGGATCGAGCCCCGGGAGATGGCGGCCTGGCTCGACGGGCCTTCGCAGCCCAGGCCCGAGCTGGACGAGGACGAGGCGGAGGAGACGCCCGTTCGCGAGCCGGAGCGCGATTACGAGCCGCCCGAGACCGCCGGCGCATTGTTCGAGCGGCTGGTCGGCGGACGGATGCTGATCTGGGTCGGCGGGATCGCCTTCGCGCTCGGGGGAGTCTTCCTCGTGCGCTATTCGATCGGCCGGGTCACTCCGACGGGCCGGATGATCCTTGCCGCCTTGCTCGGCCTGCTTCTGATCGCGGCGGCCGAGTTCGCCCGAAGCCGTCCCGACGGAAAGGTCGACCCGCGAGTCGCCCAGGCCCTGGTCGGCGCGGGGATCCTCGTCCTCTACGCGACGCCCTACGGCTCGCTCATCCTCTACCAGCTCATCTCCAATGCGACGGCGTTCGGGCTGATGGCGGCGGTGACCCTGCTCGCCTTGTTCCTCTCGCTCCGTCACGGCGCGCCGGCGGCGGTGCTGGGGCTGGCTGGCGGCTTCGCGACCCCGGCTCTGGTCGGCGATCCGAGCGAAAGCGCGGTGCCCCTGCTCATCTACATAGGCCTTCTCGACGTGGCCCTGTTCGCGCTCGCCCAGCGCCGCGGCTGGACCTGGCTCGCGCTCGCAGCGACCTTGCTGAGCTTCGCCTGGACCGGCTGGACCCTGGCCGGGCCGGTGAATTTCGCGGTGGCGGGAGGCGTGTTCATCCTCGGCCTCAGCCTCGCCGCGTCGCTGGTGAGGGCCGGCGAAGGGTGGCATCTCGTCTTCGCGCGCCCGGCCGCGCTCGGGCTGGTCCAGCTCGCGGTGCTGGTCGGCCGGACCGATATCGGCGCGACCGCCTGGTATCTGTACGGAGCGCTCGCTCTCGCCTGCTTCTTCCTCGCCGGCCGCCGGCCCGAATATCGCTTCCTTCCCGCCTTCGCACTGGTGCTCGCGCTCGTCCTGCTGCTCGTGAAGGCGGTCGAAAACGATCCGCTCGCGTCTTCGGCCGCGATCGGGATCGCGCTCCTGTTCGCGCTCGCCGCCCTCCCCGGAGCGCTTCGCGGCCCGGACCGGGTGCAGCATCTGATCCTCTCCGCGGCCGGCTTCGCGGCGCCGGTCCTGATCATGCGCTCGGCGCGGCCCGAGCTTCTCGAACGCCCGGTCTGGGGCGCGGCGCTGGCCGCGCTTGCTCTGGGGCCGGCGGCGCTCGCCTGGCTGAGGGGCGGCTCGGCGAGCCGAAGCAGGATCGACCCGGCGCTGAGCGTCGCCGCGGCGGCGGCCATGTTCCTGCTCGGAGTCGCTGCCTTCGATCTTGTGAGGCCCGAGCTACTGCCCGCCGCCTGGCTGCTGATCGCGGCCGGCGCAATATTCGCGGCGCGTTCGTCCGGCGATCTGGGCCTGCTGATACTGGCCCTGCTTGGCGCCGCATGGGCTTCTCTCTGGGCCGCCGCCGCCACGCCCGGCCTTTGGGAGACGGTCGGCGGCTCGCTGGCGGGGATCCCGGCTCTGGTCACCGGCCTCGAGACGCCTCTGGAGGCGCTTCAGTTGCTCGTATTGCCGGCGGCGATCCTGTTCCTGATCTGGCACTGGATCGACGAGGCCGACGTCGTGCCGCGCCGGATCGCCCTTGCGGTGGCCGGAATCTTCCTGCTCGGCGCGGTCTACATATTCGTGAAGCAGATATTCGGGATCGCGAGCCGGCCCGAATTCATCGCCTCTGGTTTCGCCGAGCGGGTGATGATCGGCCAGGCCCTGTTCGCCGCCGGCTGGCTTCTGGCCTGGGACCGGATCCGGATCCCCTGGCTGAAGCAGCGCGAGCTGAAGCTGATCGGCTCGATCCTGACCGGCGTCGCCGCGGCGCGGCTGATCTGGTTCGACATGATCCTCCACAATCCCGCCTTCTACGATCAGAATGTCGGCTCGGCGCCGGTCTTCAACCTGCTCCTGCCCGCCTTCCTGCTCGGCGCCTTCTGGCTCTACGTCGCGCGGCGCCGGGTGACAGAGGAGCTGATTTCGGGGGTGTGGCTCGGCGCTTTCCTCGCCGCCCTCATCCTCGGCGTCGCCCTCATCGTCCGCCAACTCTTCCATGGCGCGATCCTGACCGGCGACGCTCTGCCCAATTCGGAATTCTATTCCTACTCGCTGGCCGGGCTGCTGCTCGCCATCGGCCTGATGCTGTCGGGCATAAGGCTGCCCGACAAGGCATTGCGTATCGCCGGCCTCGCCCTGCTCTCGGTCATGGCGGTGAAGATCTTCATCTTCGACGTGAAGGAGCTCGAGGATATCTGGCGCATCCTCTCGCTCTTCGGTCTCGGCGCGGCTGGGATCGGAATCGGCAAGCTCTACGCGACCGTGCTCCGGAGCGAGGCAAAGCCGGTCCGGGTCTAGAGGCCCGGTGCCTTTCGGGCGATCGGGCCAGAGGCGTAGAGCCACGCGCACGCCGCGCTACGAGCGCCGACGACGGGATTGTGGGAAGAAAAAAGCCGCCCTAGCAGGCGGCTTTCTAAAATGGTCGGGGCGACTGGATTCGAACCAGCGACCCCCACACCCCCAGTGTGATGCGCTACCAGGCTGCGCTACGCCCCGACCAGGACTCCCTGATGGGAGGCCGAAGCAGGCGCGTCTAGGTCGGGCAGGCCTCGAAGGCAAGCGGTTGACATGCCGCCGAGGCTATCTAGTTTTAAATCGAAACTGGAATGAAGGAAAATCCATGGGCGAGCGCCATTTCGGACTGGCGAAGGCCGAGGACCTGGTCACCCTGAACGGCCTCGAATTCCTGCGCGCGATGATGAAAGGCGACCAGCCGTCGCCGCTCATGTCGCGTACTCTCGGCTTCCGCCTCGTCGAGGTCGATGAAGGAATCGCCGTGTTCGAGGGCGAGCCCTCGCCCATCCTGCTCAACCCGCTCGGCGCCGTCCACGGCGGCTGGGCGCTGACCCTGATCGACAGCGCCACCGGCTGCGCGGTCCATACGACCCTTCCGCCGGGTGTGGGCTACACCACGGTGGAGACCAAGGTGAACTTCACCCGGGCGATCGCGCCCGACGGCGGCACCGTCCGCTGCGAGGGGAGGGTGGTCACCCGCGGCCGGCGAATCGCCACCGCCGAGGCCCGCCTGCTCGACCCGCAGGGCCGGGTGCTCGCCCACGGCACGTCGACCCTGATGATCCTCGAGCCGCGGCCGGCTCAGTCGTAATCGAGAGGGCGCTGCTCAGGCGAAGACCCGCCTTTAGCCTGACCTGCCTCGAGGGCGTGCTGGTTCGCTATATAATCGCCCGCCACCAGGCCTCCGGCGTTGAGCAAATGGCCGTCCGCGCTGCCGCTCCAGTCCATGGGCGCCAAGGCGATGGCATGCACGCCGCCCTGGAATCTTCCGACCGCGACTTGAGTCAGAAGCACCGCGCCGCCGTCCGCTCCGACGAGCTCATCGCCCCGCTCCAGATAGGTCGCGCCCTTGAGGGCTCCATCCATCAGCAGGAAGCTCTGGTCGAGGGTGACGGTCATCGCGCCCGCTTCGCCATAGGTCAGATAGACCATATGGTCCTCGTGGGGATTTGGAGGCACTCCGTTGCTGAAGGCCACTATCTGCGGCGTCCAGACCGGCTGCTGGCCCGCCATGTCGGCGCCCATCGCCTCATCGCCGACGGCATAGCTCTCGATCGGCCGGAACCCTTCCGGGCCCATGACCTGCGTTCCATAAGCGAATGACATCTTCGTCTCCGGCAGGAGAAATCGGAAGGAGGCGGCCGGCAGCCGCCGCCTCCCGTCACTCCGAAACTACTGGATCGAATTGCCGCTGTCGCCGATCACCCATTTGCTGACCGCGCAGACATTGACCCGGCGCTGGATATATTCGGCGCCGTTCGCCATCTTCGCCTTCAGGTCGTAATAGCATTCGGTCGAGCCGTTATCGATATTGGCGCTGATCGTCTGGCCCGCCGCGAGCGTTCGCTGGCCGAGCAGATCCTCTTCCCAGGTCTTCGACGTCACCGGCGAGGCGAACAGATTGTAGAGCGTCTGGCTACTCAGATTCTCGACCGTGACCTTGCGGTTCTTGCCGTCCGGAGCCGCCGTCGCCGGCGCCGCGAAAGAAGCCATGGCCGCCGCGGCCGCTACGAATGCGAATGCCTTTTTCATCCCGGTCCCCTCCCTCAGCGGAAATCCCGCAGGCGGAATCTAGCCCTGACGAGCGGACGTGAAAAGATCATTTCGTTCGCATCCCCGGCCGGCCCCTGCAGTCGATTCAAGAAGCGTTTCGAAATCAGTCGCCAATCAGGATGAAAGGCGCCCAGATGGCCGGGTGGGAACCGCCCGGGACCCTCTTGTCGGCCATCAAGGCGAGGGTCGCGAGTCTCAGGGCCGCGGCGCGCGAAAGGCCGGAGGCGGCGCCCTTGACGGTCCCCGTCGTCAGCCGGGTCGCGGCGTCGTCCCGGACTTGCCAGTGGGACAGCAGGAGCGATCGCGCGCCTGCAAGGCGGAAGGCCCGGGCCAGCCCCGAATAGGTCGGCGCCGAGGAATTGAGGCCGCCGCCGCTGTTGCAGGCGGAAAGGATGACCCAGTCCACCTCGATCGAAAGCTGGGCGATTTCGGTGGCGGTGAGAAGTCCGTCGTCGCCCTCGCTTGCGCGATCCGGCGGCGTGAAGACCAAAGCAGGCTCGTGAAGCCCGTTCATCATGCCGCCGGTCAGCCCATGGGTGGCGAAGGCGGCGACCGAATAAGGCGCGAAGTCGAACGCCCTCACCTTGCTCTCGGTGAAATCGTCCCCGGTGATCAGGGCGGATCGGCCGCGGCCGAACGCGGCCTGCATGCTCTTGAGCTCGTCTTTGGCGAAGGGAAGGCTCGGAAGCGCCCGAAGCGACTGGAGGTCGACGGCTCCACCGCGAAACAGGCCGGAAAAATCGATAGGCGACGATGCCGGGGCGGCGAGGCTTGGGCTTCCAAGCCCGACGAAGCCGGTTCCCGCGCCCGGGCGGTCGGCATGCGCCGCGAAATCCGAGACGATCTCGACCGCCCTGGTACGGATCAGCCAGTCGGCCTGGGCAAGGCCGACTCCCGGCGCGGGCAGCTTTCGAAGGAGCAGCGAAGGCGGGATGCTCGCGATCGGACCGCTGGCGGGAAATAGGAATTCCCCCTGGGTCCCCAGTGCCTGTTCCAGCCCGTCGGGAAAGATCAGCCGGTAGAGGCCGTGCGCGGCTTCGGAATCGAAGGGCGCCGACTTAGGGTCGCCGCTGAGGCGAAAGGCCTCGACGCTTCCGCGGATCCGCTCGACCAGCCCGGCAATCTCGGATTTGCCTCCAGCCGTCTCGCGCCACACGATCCCCGAATGGGTGACTGCAAGGGTCACCGCGCGATCGCTCAGGTTCAGGGGAAGGATCAACGCCTGATCGGGGCGCAGATGCGCGCGGATCGCGGCCAGATCCGCCGGCGCCGGCCGGCCCAGCCGGCGATAGTCGGGATATTCGCGCTCGACTTCCTCCGAGAGGAGCCGGACCGCGGCGTCGCTTTCGCCGAGCCTGCGGCTGATGCCGGCGGCATCGCCGGCCTCGCCCGCCTCGATCCGGGCGAGCTCGCGCCGGAGGCGGCCGGCGGCGCTTCGTTGCGCCCGAAGCCTGTCGATCAGAGCGCCGGCGCCATTGTCCCGCGCGGCATTGCGGGCCGCGAGCTCGCTGTTGACGAGCGAAAGCTCCGAAAGCGATGCCAGCTGCGCGGCGCGGACGGCCTCGTCCGGATGGCTCGCGCGCAACGCCATGTAAGCGAACTCGCTGAACCCTTCGACCATGATCGACGACAGCGACACCAGCTCGGCCCGTGACGCGGCGAGATCGAGCAGCCGGGCTTCCATCGCCGCGGCCGCCTTGCGGCCGATCTCATAGGCCTCCTCGTTGCGGCCGGCCCTCGCCAGGATGGCGGCAAAAGCGATCTCTCCGCCGAGGCGCGATTTGTGGGTCTCGGGAAGCGACGAGAGGTTCGCGCGCCCGGCCGCCGCGAGGGCGAGCGCTTCGTCGACCTGTCCGCCGCGGGCGAGCAGCCTCGCCATCGCCAGCCCAGCATTTCCGATATCCGAATGGCCCGGGGCGAGATCGCGGACGAGCCGCTCATAACCGCGGCGGTAATAGGCCAAAGCCTCGGAATCGCGGCCCATGCGCTCGTAGAGGCCGCCTATGTTCACGAGCGCCTGGCCCGGAATTCCCGGATCGCTGCCCTGCTTCATTCGCTCGGCGACGGACAGGGCCTCGCGAAGGACGGCCTCGGCCTCCTCATATTTGCCCTGCATGCTTAGCGCCCGGGCGAGATTGGAGAGCGGGCTGTAGCGATCGGGATGGTCGCCGAGCAGCTTTCGCGAAAGGTCGAGCTCGCGGCGGATCACTTCCTCCGCCTCGGCATAGCGGCCGACCGCGAGGAGGAGCCCGCCCGAGCTGTTCAGGGCGAGAGCGAGCATGGGGTGGTCGGGCGGCAGATGGGAATAAGCGAAGGTCGCCGCCTCGCGCATCACGTCGGCGGTATCGTCGTCGTCGAGATAATAATGGCCCACGCCGCATGAGATGAGATTGCTCGAGACCATCGTGTCGGTCGGCGGCAGGTGCCGGCGCGCCCGGTCCGCAGCGCCGCACATCCATTCCTTCGCCTGCGCCAGATTGCCGACCGCGAAGGCGTGATAGGCGAGGCTGTTGTAAGCGAGCCCGGCCTCGGCGCTGTCGTCGCCAAACTTTCCCTGGGCGAGCCGAAGCGCGGTCTCGCCATGGCGCTTCGCACGGTCGAGCTGGCCGAGGTCGGTCGAGAGCAAGGACGCATAGGCGTAGAGCTCGGAAACCCACTCTTCGCCCTCGAGGCGGTCAGCCTCGACCAGCCGCATGGCGGCCTCCATCGCCGACCAGCCCTCCGGATAGGAGGTGGCGTAGAAATAGGCGATGGCGAGCCGCATCTGCGTTTCCGCGCGCAGCGCGGCCGCGCTCGCCGGGTCGGCGAAGATGCGCTGCGCGAAGGATCGCCACGCCTCCAGCTCCCGCGCGGGATTGGCGAAGCGGTCGCGCTTGCGCATTTCCGCCATGGTCGGGGCCGCCTGGGTCTCGTCCGTCGGCTCGGCCGCAGGCGCCGCCGCTCCCGGCGCGAGCAGCCCGAGCAAGGCCGCGCCGAACGCACCCAATCGCCTGCCGCCTCGGCCCATAGTCGAGTCCGCCCCCTTCCGCGCCCGGCCCCATGCCAGTCCGGCACCCGTCCCCGATAGCCTATCGGCAGGCGGTGCGAAGTAAATCCCTCAAACCTGACAGCATTTGTACCTCCCGCCGCCGGATGCGAGCGGCTAGTATCGGACGGGCGAAATCGGGGGCGCCGGGCCGTATGGGCGGAATGCATATTCTTCATGTCGAGGACGATGCCGAGGCGGCGGGCGCCGTTGCCGAGCAGCTCGGGCGCGCCGGCGACCAGGTCGAATGGGCCGCGACAGGGGGCGAAGGGCTTCGCCGCGCCGCCGCCGAGGCCTACGATCTCGTCATCCTCGACCGGATGCTTCCCGACATGGGCGGGCTCGAGATCGTCGCCCGGCTTCGAGAGGTCGGCAATCCCGTGCCGGTCCTGATGCTTTCGGCGCTCGGGCGAAGCGACGACAGGATCGAAGGGCTGGACAGCGGAGTCGACGATTATCTGGCCAAGCCCTACGAGCCCGCCGAGCTGGTCGCCCGCGTGCGTGCTCTGCATCGGCGCGCGGCGGGCATGGCGCACAGCGCGGTCATCCTGTTCGGCGATCTCGAATGCCATCTGAAGGCGCGCACCGCTTATCGCCAGGGCAGGCACATCCCGCTCAGCCCCAAGGAATTCACCCTGTTCCGCTACCTGATGGAGAATGCCGGCGAGGTCGTGACTCGCGACATGCTGCTCAGGCACGTCTGGAACCTCAATTTCGATCCCCAGACCAACGTGATCGACGTCAATGTCGGACGGCTTCGCCGCAAGCTCGAGGACGGATTCGAGACCCCGGTGGTGGAAACGGTCTGGGGCCTCGGTTTCCGCCTGGCCGCCGCTTGAGGCAGGGGCCACTACTCCTCGCCAGGCGGTCGCTGTTCGGCCGCTTCACCGTCGCGATCGCAGCGATCGCGGCGGCCGCGATGCTCCTCCTCCTCCTGGCGGCCGACATCGCGGTCCGCCGGGCGCGCGACGACTCACTGGCCCAGATGGTGGATACCGATCTGGCCGGGCTCGCCGACATCTATGCGTCGGGCGGCGCGGCGGAGCTGGCCGACCGCGTCGGCGATCGCCTGGCGCTGGTGCCGGAGCGCGGCGATCCGTCGCACTACATGCTCGCCGATGGCGCGGGCCGCCGTATCGCGGGCGACCTCGACCGCTGGCCGGGGCTGGCCGCCGAGACGTCCGAAAGCGGCTATTTGACCCTGGAAGACGGAGCGCAGGTCTATGCCCGGGCAACCCTGCTCGGGCCGGGGGTTCGGCTCGCGGTCGCTCGCGAATATGGCAGCTGGGACGATCTCGCCGCGCGGATGAGAACGGCGCTTCTCGTCTCGGGCCTCGCAATCCTGCTCGCAGTCGCGTCCGCCGGCCTTTGGGCGGCCCATCGCCTGCGCCGCCGGGTGGCCGCGATCAACCAGGCCTATCAGGCGATCGAGCGCGGCGAGCTCGACCGGCGCGCTCCCGGCGCGGAGCGGAAGGACGAGCTCGGCGAGCTCGCCGCCCACGCCAACCGGATGCTGGCCCGGATCGAGGCCCTGGTGAAGGCGCATCGCGACATTTCCGACCACGTCGCTCACGAGCTCAGAACGCCTCTGACCCATCTCGACAATCGCCTTCTCAGGCTCATCGACCGCTTGCCCGGGAGTGAAGCGGCGCCCCTGCTCCAGTCGGCGCGGGACGAGATCCGCAATGTCGTCCGGATGCTCGCCTCCCTTCTCGACATTTCCGCGAGCGAGGCGAAACGCGGCGACGCGCGCGGGCTCGAGCGGATCGACCTGTCCGCCGTCGTCGCCAATGTCGCCGAGCTCTATGCCGACGCCGCGGAGGAGCAGGGGGTCGATTTCACGATTTCGATCGAGCCCGGGGTCGGGATGCTCGGCGATCCGATGCAGCTCTCGCGAATGGTGACCAATCTTCTCGACAATGCGCTGAAGGCCGCGCCCGAGCAAAAGGGCAGGGTCGCGCTTTCGCTCGCGCAGGGGCCTAGGATCGAGGTGATCGACAACGGGCCGGGCGTTCCCGAGGAAATGCGCGCCCGGATCTTCGACCGCTTCCAGCGCGTGGCGGCGACCGGAGGCAAGGGCCATGGCCTCGGCCTGGCCCTGGCGCGAGCGATCGCCGAGCGGCACGGGCTGACCATTAGAATAGAGGATTCACGCCCGGGAGCGCGATTCATCATCGAGCGCCAGGAGGAGTCATGACCGCTCGCAATCATTTCCGGACGTGCTGGGCCGGAGGCTTCGCGCTCTTGCTCGCGGCCTGCGCGCATTCGGGCGGGGGCGGGGCCGCGACCCGAGCGGCGGCGGAGCCGAACGACTCGGACAGCCTGGTGGAAAAGGTCGCCGCGGCCCTTGCCCGGGGCGAGCGGGCCGAAGCCGGCCCTGGCGGCGCGGCGCGGCTGGCGGAGGCCGGCCGTCTCCTCGCCGTCGCCGGCGCGCGCCCGGCCGAAGCGGGCGAACCCGATCTGGCCTTGCATTGGGCCGATCTCGCCGCTCGACGCGGGACGAAAGCCGATCTCGTCTGGCGGGACCGCGCACTCGGACCGGCCTATCGGCGGGGGCGGGTGGCGCCGCATGCCAGCGTGTCGCTCGACCAGCTCTTCCTTGCCGGGAGGAAGGCCGAGATCGCGCTGATGCCGGTCGGCGGGCGAGGCCGGCTCGTCCTCGACGTCACCGACGACAAAGGCGGGCTGATCTGCCGCAGGAGGGCAAGCGACCCGCCGGTCAAATGCGCCTGGCTGCCCGTCTATACGACGCGCCACGCGATCAGGGTCCGCAACGAAGGCGCCGTTCCGGCCGATTATTATCTCGTCATGAAATGAGGCCCGCGCATGCGCGCGGCGCTTGCCGGTCGCGCCTCGAATGAAAAAGGGGACGGCTTCCGCCGTCCCCCTTCGATGAGGCGATGGTCGCCCGCTATTGGAGCGAGTTGCCGCTGTCGCCGATCACCCATTTGCTGACCGCGCAGACGTTGATCCGGCGCTGCACATGCTCGCGGCCGTTCGCCAGCTTGGCCTTGAGGTCGTAATAACATTCGGTCGTGCCGTTATCGATATTGGCGACCTTGCTGGTGCCGGAGGGGATGGTGCCCTGGCCGAGCAGATCTTCCTCCCAGCTCTTCGACGTGACCGGGGACGCGTAGAGATAGTTGACCGGGCTGCTGCTCAGATTCTCGACGGTCACCCTGCGGTTCTTGCCGTCCGAGGCCGCGGTTGCCGCGGACGGAACCGACATCAGGGCCGCCACGGCGGTGATCAGTGCAAGCGCTTTCCTCATAATTCCCTCCCTCGAGAAAGACGACGGCCCGCGAACCTGATCGGGCTCCATCGCGTCATTGCGATCCTGGAAGAATCGCCCCGCGGGCGGAAATCTTCAAATTACAAATGCTGTTAGCCGCCCGATCCGATGGCTGCGGGCGCCAATTTCCCAGCGTAAAGCCTCCCTTTTGCCGCGCCCGATCGGGCCCTTGGCGGCCCGGGTGCGGCTCGGAAGCCACACAAGCCTGCTATTCGGCCTGGCCGCACCGGCGCCCCTTTACGCCCCCTTATTCCACCCCACATGCGGGCTCCCGCAAGGGTCCGGACTCACTACCGGCAACGGCCATGACGGGGCGGAGAGACGGTCATGATTAGGAGCGAGAAGGGAGCGATGAAGATTCATCGTGACCGACCGAGCGACGACAGCAGGGCCGTCTCTCCGCCGCGCCGCTCCGCGGTCGCCCGGAGAAGGACACCGGCTACGTCGGAGCGCTTGTGCGGGCAACCAGCCCGCCCTGCGCACTCCTCCTTGCCGGTGCCCTTCTCCGGGCGATCCTGGCCATTGCCGGTAATGAGTCCGGACCCCTACCTTGCGCAAAGTGCCGCCGCCATGATAGTCGCCCGCCCTTCCGGACCGGCCCTTCGCGCCCCGTCCCTCACCAGGTAAAGATCCGATGTTCGCATCCACAGCTCACGCAGCCACCGCAGCCACGGGCTCGCCCGCGGGCGGCCAGCCTTCGGGCGCCATGGGTATGATCAACATGGTCGCCCCTTTGCTCCTCATCTTCGTGATCTTCTATTTCCTGATGATCCGTCCCCAGGCGAAGCGGATGAAGCAGCACCAGGCGATGCTCGCCGCCGTGAAGAAGAACGACGTGGTGGTCACCAACGGCGGCCTCGTCGGCAAGGTCACCAAGGTGGACGATGTCGAGGTCGAGGTGGAGATCGCCTCGGGCGTCAAGGTCAAGGTGATCAAGACCATGCTTTCCGACGTGCGTCCGTTCGGCGCCAAGCCCGCGAACGACTGAGCCGATGCTCGATTTCCCGCGCTGGAAGATCTGGTGGGTCAGTCTCCTCTGCCTGGTCGGGATCGCTCTGGCCGTTCCAACCTTCTTCCCGGAAAAGCAGGTCGGGTCCTGGCCGAGCTGGATTCCGAGCCAGCGGATCAATCTGGGCCTCGATCTCGCCGGCGGAAGCCATTTGCTGCTCGAGGCGGATACCCGTGACGTCGCCAAGCAGAAGCTCGAGCAGATGCAGGACACGATCCGGCTCGGAATGCGCCGAGGAGTCGATCCGGCCATCCAGATAGACAATCTCACCGCCGCCGACGGCAAGGTCAGCTTCATCGTCAACGATCCGGCCAGGCTCGACGCCGCGGTCGAATATGCGCGCACCCAGACCCAGCCGATCGGCCTCGGGCCGCGCGACTGGAACGTAAACGTCTTCGACCAGAACCGGATCGAGATGACCCCCACCCAGGCCGGGATCGAGGCGGCGCTGGACAATGCGATGGCCAGTGCCCGCGAGGTCGTCTGCACCCGCATCGATCCCAGCGGGACGAGGGAGATCACCTGTATCCGCCAGGGCGACAATCGAATCCTGGTCCAGGTCCCGGGAACCGACGATCCCGAAGCGCTCAAGAGAATGATCGGCAAGACTGCCCGGCTCGAGTTCAAGCTGCTCAACGAGAATGCCGATCCCGCCGCGGTCGAAGCCGGGCGGGCCGCTGGAGCGCAGGTGCTTCCGGTCCTGGGCGGCGGCCGGATCGCGGTCCAGCGCCGGGTCTTCGTCAGCGGCGATCGCCTGATCGACGCGCGCCAGTCCTTCGACGAGAACGGACGGCCGTCCATCGCCATCACCTTCGACGCCACCGGCGGCAAGCAGTTCGCCAAGGTCACCCAGGACAATGTCGGCAAGCCGTTCGCGATGATCCTCGACGACGTCGTCCTCTCCTACCCGACCATTCAGCAGGCGATCCTCGGCGGCGAGGCGCAGATCACCGGCAACTACACCGTCGAAAGCGCCAACGAGCTGGCCGTGCAGCTCGCCTCGGGCAAGCTCCCGGTCGCCCTGACCGTGATCGAGGAGCGCAGCGTTGGTCCCGATCTCGGCAAGGATTCGATCCAGAAAGGCGTTCTCGCCGGAATCGTCGGAACCGCCGGAATCCTGATCTTCATGTTCCTGACCTACGGGCGGTTCGGCCTCTATGCCGATATCGCTTTGGTCCTGAACGTGATCGTGATCCTCGGGATCATGGCTTTGTTCAACTCGACCCTTACCTTGCCCGGAATCGCCGGCTTCGTCCTGACCGTCGGCGCGGCGGTCGACGCCAACGTCATCATCAACGAGCGCATACGCGAGGAGCAGAGACGCGGCCGAAACGTGCTCGATTCGATCAAGCACGGCTATGACGAGGCGCGCACCGCCATCTTCGACGCCAACATCACCAACGTCATCGCCGGAATCCTGCTCTACTGGCTCGGCTCCGGACCGGTGAAGGGCTTCGCGGTCGTCATGATGATCGGAATTGCCACCTCGGTGTTCACCGCCGTGACCGTCACGCGCATGTTCGTGTCCATCTGGCTGCGCAAGCGCCCCAAAGTGCTCAGGATCTGATTTCCATGCGCCTGCTCAAGCTCATCCCCGACAGCACCAACCTCGATTTCCTGCGCTGGCGCAACATCGCCATCGTCATCTCGGCCCTTCTGCTCGCGGCTTCGGTCGGGCTGATAGCGGTCAAGGGCCTGAACTTCGGAGTCGACTTTGTCGGCGGGCAGGTGGTCCGCACCACTTTCGCCCAGCCGCCCTCGCTCGACACTCTGCGCGCCCAGGTCGAGGGTTTCGGCCTCGGCACGCCGAGCATCCAGGAGTTCGGAAGCAACCGCGAGATCACGATCCGGCTGCCCCTGCCGCCGGGCGGCGAGGAAGGGGCGGCCAAGGCCGCGACCAGGGTACGAGCCGAGCTGACCAGCCTCTATCCCGGAGTCCGGATCGACGCGGTCGATACGGTGTCGGGCAAGGTGTCGGAGGAGCTGGTCTGGGACGGAGCGCTCGCCTTGCTGCTGTCGGCGATCGGAATCACCATCTACATCTGGATCAGGTTCGAATGGCAATTCGGAGTCGGAGCGCTCTTCTCCTTGTTCCACGACGTAACGCTGACCCTTGGATTCTTCGCGCTCACGCAGATGGAGTTCGATCTTCCTGTCGTCGCGGCGCTCCTGACCCTGATCGGCTATTCGCTGAACGACACGATCGTCATCTACGACCGGATCCGGGAGAATCTTCGAAAATATCGGAAGATGGAGATCGTCAATCTCCTCAACCTGTCGATGAACGAGACCCTGTCGAGGACGGTGGCGACCAACTTCGCGATGCTGCTCGCTTTAGGATCGCTGATGATCCTGGGCCCGGAGGTTATTCAGAGCTTCACCACCGCGCTTCTCATCAGCGTGATCGTCGGCACCTATTCGACCGTCTATATCGCCTCGCCCTGGCTGATCTGGCTGAAGGTCGATTCCAACAGCTTCCTTCCCAAGACGAGCTCGACGCCCTCGGCCGAGCGGGTGACGAGCTACAACGAGATCTGACGAACGAATGGCGCGCTTCGACCGCGATCCGAAGCCGGCAGGCCCGATCGTTCGGGGCTTCGCCGGCGGCGCCTTCGCGGTCGACGAACGGCGCTACCGCGCCCTGCTGCTGACGCCCGAGAGCGCGGCCGAATGGAATGCGCCACCGCTCGCCGAGCTGACGATGGCCGATCTCGAGGCGGTGCTGGGCCTCGACCCTCAGCCGGAATTCCTCGTTCTGGGCACCGGCCCGGCCTTCGCATTCGCACCGAAGGCGCTTCGAGACGCGCTCGAAGAGCGCGGCATCGGTCTGGAGACGATGGACAGCAAGGCGGCCGCCCGCGCCTGGGGCATATTGCGCGCCGAGGATCGCTGGATCGCCGCCGCCTTGATGCCGCTCAGCTAGGGCGCTGCTCCGGCAGTTCGAGCGCGCTCCGCAGATGGGCATCGAGCGAGGGTCGGGGCCGCGACGGATAGTCGCGAACCAGCCCCGACAGATAATCGAATTGCTCCTGCCGGTTCTTCGCCCAGCTGAACCTTTCCGCGGACTTGCGCACCTCGGCCTGCGCCGGGGGATCGGCGAGGAGCGCTTCGACCGCCTCGGCGATCGCCCTTGGGTCGCGATCGACCACCCGGCCCGCCTCGCCGCGGTCGACGATCTCTCGGGCGCCGCCGGCGTCGCTGATCACGATCGGGGTCCCGCTGGCGAGCGCTTCCAGCCAGACATTCGCCAGGCCTTCGCGTTCCGACGGATGGACGAGCACGTCCGCGGCGGCCATCAGCCTGGCCACTTCCTCGTGCGGCCGGCCTCCGACGAAGCGGACCCGCCCGCCGAAGCGCGCGGCGCGGCGCTCCAGCGCCGTGCGTTCCGGCCCCTCTCCGGCGAGGATCAGGGTCGCTTGGGGGAGATGCTCCAGGGCGTCGATGGCGAGCGCCTGGCCCTTGAGAGGGATCAGCGCTCCGGCCGTGAGGAGAAGCGGGCCCTCGATCCCGAGCGCCTTCTTCGCCGTCGCGCGGTTGGCGGGATGGAATTGGTCGAGGTCGATGCCGGTGTAGAGGATTCGGATATTCTGCTCGGGCATGCCGAGGGCGGCCATATCGCTCTTCAAGGCACCGCTCACCGCGAGAAGGCCGTCGGCGCGGCGGCCCGCCTCCAATATCTGCTCGGCCACGCCCTCCGTCCGGCCCCAGAGATGGACGTCGCTTCCGCGCGCCTTGATCGAGAAAGGCACGCCCAGGGCCGCGCCGAGGTGCATGGCCGCGACGCCGTCGGGCCAGAAGAATTCGGCGTCGATGACGTCGAACGGGAAGCTGTGCCGAAGCTCGCGAAGAAGGGGCAGGACCGCGCGCGCCATCGCCTTGCCGTTCAGCTTCCCGAGCGGGCCGGGATAGCTTCGGAACCGCGGCCGGTGGACGATGAGGCCGTTCAGCTCCTGGCGCGAGGGAAGCCTGCGCCGGGCGCTGTAATGGGGATGGAGCGAGAGTGGCCAGGGTGGTACCCCGATCGGGGAGACGATTTGCGCATCGACCTCGTCGATCGCCGCAAGCTCGCGCGTCTCGCGCTCGACGAACAGCCCGAAGGTCGGCCGCTCGGCCGTCGGATAAAGGCTCGCCAGGGTGAGGACGCGAAGCATCGCCGTCCCTTATCACGCAACCCTTCTTACGCCATTAAACGGGCATTCATCGGCGGACGGTCTTAAGGGTCCGTACCCAGCACCGGAGGCGGTCGTGACGGGTTGGCATTTGTTGTCCGGCTAGGAGCGAGGAGGGAGCGATGAAGATTCATCGTGACCGATCGAGCGACGACGTCCGGGCGGCAAAGGACAGCACGCCGCTCTGCGGTCGGCCCGGGAAGACGGCTGGCGGCGTTGATCGCTTTGGACGGGCTGCCGGCCCGCCCGGCAGCGCTCTCCTGGCCAGCCGCCTTCCCCGGCCGATCACGATCACCTCCGGTGCTGGGTACGGACCCTAACCGCTTGGCCTCCCCGCAACCCTTCGCTAAGAAGCCCCCATGTCCCGCAGATTTCCCCGCCCGATCGCCGCCGCCCTCATGCTCGCCATGGTCCTTCCCATCGGTGCCTGCGCGAGCGGCGGAAAGAAGACCAGGGCCGACACCCAATATGTCGCCCGAGACGTCAATACCCTCTACACCTTGGCGATGAAGCGGCTGAACCGCGGCGAATATGCCATGGCGGCCGCGGTCTTCGACGAGGTGGAGCGCCAGCATCCCTATTCGGTCTGGGCGCGCCGGGCCCAGCTGATGAGCGCCTTCTCCTATTACGCGGCCCAGGATCATACCAAGTCGATCGAATCCGCCCGCCGGTTCCTCTCGATCCACCCGGGCAACAAAGACGCGCCCTACGCCCACTATCTGATCGCCCTCAATCATTACGAGCAGATCAGGGACGTTCGCCGCGACCAGAGCACCACCCGCCAGGCGCTCGATACCCTGGGCGAGCTGGTCCGCCGCTATCCAGACACGCGCTACGCCGCCGACGCTCGGCTGAAGATCGACCTGGTCCGCGACCATCTCGCCGGCAAGGAGATGGAGATCGGCAGATTTTACCAGCGCCGCCACCAATGGCTTGCGGCGGTCACCCGGTTCCGCACCGTGATCGACGAATATCAGACCACCGCTCACGCGCCCGAGGCGCTGATGCGCCTGACCGAATCCTATCTCGCGCTCGGAATCCCCGAGGAGGCGAGAAAGGCGGCGGCCGTTCTCGGCGCCAATTATCCGAACTCCAAATGGTATGAGCGCGCCTACGCGCTGGTGCAGAAGCACGCGCCCGCTCCGACGGCCTGAAGCCTTGGTCCGTCATCCCGGCGGAGGCCGGGATCTCGTGGAATCGGGGCGCGGCGGGTCTCGACGAGACCGTAATGGGGCCCCTTTCGCTTCGTCCGGGGGACGAAGCAGCCCCATTACCTTACGCCGGGGTGACGCGATGTGGGGCGCGTCATGCTGACCGCGCTCTCTATCCGCGACGTCGTCCTGATCGAGAGCCTCGACCTCGAATTCGGCCCCGGTCTCGGAGTCCTGACCGGCGAGACCGGCGCGGGCAAGTCGATCCTGCTCGACGCATTGGGGCTCGCGCTCGGCGCCCGCGCCGACAGCGGCCTCGTCCGGCGCGGCCAGGCCCAGGCCGTGGTCAGCGTCAGCTTCGATCTCCCGGCCGGCCATCCCGCCGCCGGGATCCTTCGCGACAACGGGCTCGAAGGCGAGCCGGGAGAGCCGCTGGTCATCCGCCGCATCGTGAGGTCGGACGGCGGAAGCCGCGCCCTGGTCAACGATCAGGCCGCTTCCGTCGCTCTCCTTCGCGACCTCGGGGCGACGCTGGTCGAGATACACGGCCAGCACGACGATCGCGGCCTACTCAATCCGCGTGGCCACAGGGCCCTGCTCGACACGTTCGGAGCGATCGACACGAGCGGTACGGACACCGCCTTTTCGGCCTGGGGGGAGGCCGGCGCGGCGCTCGCCGAGGCGCGCGAGGCGATCGAGAATGCCGCGCGCGACCGGGACTGGCTCGAGCATGCCGTCGCCGAGCTTCGCGGCCTCGCGCCGCGGCCTGGAGAGGAGGAAGAGCTCGCCGCCCTTCGCTCCAACATGCAGAAGGGCGCACGGCTCGCCGACGACATCGCCGCCGCGGGCCAGCTGCTGGAGGGCTCGGAAGGCGGGCTTTCCCTGCTTCGCCAGGCCGCCCGGCGGCTTGAGCGGATCGCCGCCGAGGACGAGCGGCTGGGCGAGGCGCTGGCCGCGCTCGACCGTGCGCTGGCCGAAGCGGGGGAGGCGGAGGACCGTCTCGGCGCCGCGGCGGAAGCGCTCAATTGCGATCCTGCCCGGCTCGAGGAGGCCGAGGCCCGCCTGTTCGAGATACGCGCCGTCGCCCGAAAGCACCGGGTCGAGCCCGACGCCTTGCCTTCACTGTCCGAGGAGCTGGCCGCGCGGCTCGACGCGCTCGAGGCGGGCGAGAGCGGCCTCGCCGCGCTCGAGCGCAAGGTGGCCGAGCGCCGCGCCGCTTATGAGGAAGCCGCCGGCCGGCTCAGCATGCTTCGCACCGAAGCGGCCGCACGCCTCGATGAAGCCGTGGCCGGCGAGCTCGGGCCGTTGCGCCTCGACTCCACCCGTTTCCGGACGACCGTCGAGCCGCTGGCCGAGGCGCAATATAGCGGCCGCGGCCGCGACCGGGTCGAATTCGAGGTCTCGACCAATCCCGGCGCGCCGTTCGCGCCTCTGACCCGGATCGCAAGCGGCGGCGAACTTTCCCGGTTCATCCTCGCCCTCAAGGTCGCTCTGGCCGAGCAAGGCGGCGCTACGACGATGATCTTCGACGAGATCGACCGGGGTGTCGGCGGCGCCGTTGCAAGCGCGGTCGGCGAGCGTCTCCATCGCCTCTCCGAAAGCGCCCAGCTGCTGGTCGTTACCCACAGTCCCCAGGTCGCCGCCCGCGGCAACCGCCATCTCCTCATCGAGAAGAGCCATGACGGCCTCGTCACCCGAACCAGCGTCCACTGGCTCGACGAGGAGAAGCGCCGCGAGGAGATCGCGAGAATGCTCTCCGGCGCGCAGGTGACGGACGAGGCGAGGGCGCAGGCATCCAGGCTGCTGGAGGCGGCATGAAAAAGGCAGAAAAGAAGAGCCTTTTTTCCGAACTTGAACGGCTGCGCTTAGAAGTCCTCCGTCATCGCGATCTGTATGACCTCAAAAGTAAGCCAGAGATCACAGATGCGGAATATGATGCTCTCAAGGCAAGAGTAGATGATCTCGAGCGCCTTCTCGGAGTGGATGAGGAACTATTCAACGTCTCACATTTAGTGGGAGCGAAGCCATCAAAAGCTTTTAAGAAGATCATGCATAGAGTTCCTATGCTGAGCCTTGATAATGCATTCAAAGATGAGGACGTGATCAAATTTTATGATAGGGTGAAGAGGTCATTGGGCGTTGATCAGGAAGTAGAATTAGCGGTAGAGCCTAAAATTGACGGCCTTTCTCTCGCAGTTATCTACAAAAATGGTGAACTAGACTATGCAGTCACGCGCGGGGACGGGCGAACGGGAGAAGATGTAACCCGAAACGTGGCATATGTGCATGGCGTCCCAAGGTTCCTCGAGGGCGAAAACATTCCAGAAGTATTCGAAGTTAGAGGAGAGGTTTTTCTTACTAAAGAAGACTTTCTCCGTCTAAATAAAAATATGATCAAGCGAAAGAAGAAGCCCTTCGCTAACCCGAGAAACGCAGCTTCGGGCTCATTAAGGCAGAAAGATGCTTCCGTCACCCGTGACAGGAATCTCCGATTCTTTGCATATAATGTTGGTTATGCGTCCGCAGCTGTCGCAACTCGTCATTCGGAAACTGTTGCCCTCATGCGGTCATGGGGCGTGGCGACGGCGCCCGAGTTTTGCCTTTGCAAAGATATTTATGCGGCTCTCGACGTCTACCATCACATTGAGACGATCCGCTCAGATCTCTCCTTCGATATCGATGGGGTCGTCTACAAAGTTGATCGAGTCGATTGGCAGCAGCAGTTAGGGCAAGTCGCGAGATCGCCTCGCTGGGCCCTGGCCCATAAATTCCCAGCTGAGAAGGCGCAAACAACCTTAGTCGAAATCGATATCCAAGTCGGGCGCACCGGGAAGCTGACGCCGGTCGCCCGCCTTGAACCGGTTAGCGTCGGTGGCGTCACTGTGACCAACGCGACGCTGCACAATGCCGACGAAATCGCTCGTCTCGGCGTTCGACCCGGGGATCGAGTTCTCATTCAACGCGCTGGCGACGTGATTCCTCAAATCTTGAAGAACCTTACCCCAGAGGTGGTCCGCCTTCCGTACCGGTTTCCCACACACTGCCCCAAATGCAAATCGGAAGCGGTGCGTGAGGAGGGCGAGGTGGATATCCGCTGCACTGGTGGCCTCATCTGTCCGGCGCAACGGGTCGAGCGTCTTCGCCATTTCGTAAGCCGAGGCGCCATGGATATTGAGGGGCTGGGACTCCGCCAGATAGATGAGTTTTTTCGAGATGAGCTAATCCATGGTCCGGCCGACATATACCGTCTTACGGACAAGCAGCTTCGCGCTCGCAAAAAAAAGGGAGAGGTCTGGGCGGCTAATCTCGTGGGGGCAATTTCTGCGAGTAAAAACAGACCTCTCGATAGATTCCTCTACGCGCTTGGAATTAGACACATTGGCGAAGTCACAGCTCGTGATTTGGCTAGGCGCTATTCAAGTTGGGCCAATTTCGATTCAAAGGTTGTCGAGCTGGTTGAACGGCGCTCTCTCGTCGAGATGGAGCTTGAGAGTTATCTGCTAGAGAACCGTTTCGAGGAACATGATCAGTTGAAGCGCCGATTGGGGAAGGAGCTGGCCGAGATTATCGATACGACGGGTGTCGGCCCTGAGGTTGCTACGGCGATTGCCGACTTCTTCCGAGAGCCACATAATAGAAAGGTCGTGGATGACCTATTTGCTGTCGGAGTGCGTCCCGCGGATGTAGTTTGGGAAGTCAAAGAGTCCTCCGTCACGGGCATGACTATTGTTTTTACGGGCAGTCTTGAGCTGGGCTCCCGCGAGCAAGCAAAGGCACAAGCCGAGGCTCTAGGCGCGAAGGCGGCCGGATCCGTATCGAAAAAGACAGACATCGTCGTTGCCGGGCCGGGAGCGGGCTCAAACCTCACCAAGGCAATCGAGCTTGGTATTCGCGTCATGAATGAGACAGAATGGCAGAGCATAGTGGCTGGAGCCAGTTCATGAGAGACGAAGAACGCTTCAATCGTTACGGACATGACCGAATTACATCTCGCCAGGTTGACGAGCTCACCGGTCTAGCGCGAGGCCTGTGCGCAGACGGGGTCCTGAACCGGGCCGAAGTCGAGTTCCTTCAGACGTGGCTGGCTGCCAATTCCGCCATTACTGGAAATCCAGTAATCACGGAGCTGTATTCTCGCGTAGCGGATGTTCTGTCCGACGGGGTTCTCGATCCGACCGAGCAGCAGGAGTTGCTTCAGACCCTCAAAGATTTCTCGGGAAACGACGTCGAGTTGGGCGAGGCTCTCAAATCGACTTCGCTTCCGCTTTGTGATCCGGCTCCCCCGCTAACCTTCCCTCGCAGAAATTACTGTTTCACTGGAACGTTCAGCTATGGGCGACGCCCTCTCTGCGAACAGGCGGTGGCCGAGCGTGGGGGCTCATTCGGAAACCTCACTCGCAGGACCGACGTTTTGGTGATCGGCATCTATGCGACAGAGTCATGGAAGCATTCGGCGTTCGGTCACAAGATCATGAAGGCCAGCGAGATGCGGGATGCGGGCGTGCCAATTGCCCTCGTTTCCGAAGAGCACTGGAGGCGACACCTTTGATCTTGACCCGCTCGAAGCTCAAGAAGGCGGCCGAGCTCGGAATCGAGGTGATCGACGAGGCGGAGTGGAACCGGATCGTCGCGGAGGCCGGCTAGATCTCTATGTTCCCCGGCGAAGGCCGGGGCCCAGTGGGCGGTCCGGACTGGACCCCGGCCTTCGCTGGGGAACAATCAGGCGTCGCTGGCCCAGCCCTTCGCGCGATCCCGGACTTGCGATCGCCGCACAGGCTTCGATTTCGTCACCCTTCTCTTGCGCATCACTAAAGTTGGCCAGTCCTCGCGGCGTTCAGTGAAGCTCAGCATCAGCCCCTCGCGCCGATAGGCCGCCGCCACTTTGGGCGCCTGGTGCTCGAGAAGGCCCGCCAGGATCAGCCTCCCACCCGGCGCGATCGCCGCGGCGACCGAGGGCGCCAGGGCGATCAGTGGCCCGGCGAGGATGTTGGCGATGATCAGATCGTAGGGCGCTCGCGCCTTGAGCCGGACATGGTCCATGCCGTCGGCGACCGCGAGCTCGAGCCGACCGCGGACGCGGCCGAGCGGCACATGGTTGATCTCCGCATTCTCCCCGGTCACCTCGATCGAGACCGGGTCGACGTCCGAAGCGATGGCCCGCGCCGCCGGCCACAGGCGGAGCGCGGCGAAGGCGAGGAGACCGGTGCCGGTGCCGAGATCGAGCAGGTTGGAGAAGGTGGCGCCATTCTCCTTCAACCGGCTCAGGGCGATCAGGCAGCCGCTCGTCGTTTCGTGCTGCCCAGTGCCGAATGCGCGGCCGGCGTCGATCTCGAGCGCGATCGATCCCGGCGGCGCTTCGTCCCGGTGAAGGGGGGTATGGACGAAGAAGCGCCCGGCCCGGATCGGCTCGAGGCCCTGCTGGCTGAGCGTGATCCAGTCCTCGTCCTCGACTGCCTCGATCTCGGGCTCGGCGCCGGCCGCGCTCGGAACCAGCGCCCGGAGCATCGCGACCATGTCCGCGCCGGGCTCGGAGCCGAAATAGGCGTCGATCCGCCAGGCCTCGGGAGTCCGCGGATCCGCCTCGCTGGTCATCAGCACCGGCGGCTCGTCGAGCAGGGCGAGGGGCGTGATGTCGTCGCGAAGCGCCTCGGCCTCGGCCTTGGTGCAGGGGAGCGAGACCTTCCAGCTCTGCGGCATCTAGATCCTCC
>DATDAS010000084.1:0-22120 GCA_036525315.1 Allosphingosinicella sp. | reverse complement strand
CGTGCCGCGGCTCGACGGTCCAGCGCAGCGACGCGGCGAATCTGGGCATGTCCGGATCCTCGGGCGCGATGATGAGGATCCGCCGGGGAAGCGGCCGCTCTCCGCGGTCGATCCAGATCTGGAAGTCGATATCGTCCTGGCGGACCGAATAATGGTCGGTGACGATCCCGTCGATGCGCTGGCGGCCGAGCCGCCGGACCGGCGGCAGCGGGCCCGGCGATTTCTCGCCGGACCAGACGAAGAAGTCGGGGAGGGGCATGACGATGTCGAAATCCTCGATCACCATGCCCAGCGCCTCGCCGGCGGTCGACCGTTCCGCGAGGGTCACATAGGTCGAGGAGGCCGGAAGGAATAAGGAGATGGCGCTTCCGTTGGAATAGATCTGCCGCTTCTCCCCGTTCGAGCTCCAGTCGAGGAACAGTCCGTCCGGAGCGCTATATTCATAGTGGATGACGTTTCTCTCGCGGGCCGGCTTGCCGGCCTCGTCGAACGTGTCGATCTCCATCCTGGCGTCCAGGGTCAGCGAGGACAGGCTCCGAAGATAGGCGGCCGAGCGCTGCACTGCGGCCGCCGCCTCGGCGGGCGCGTCGACCCGCGGCCTCGGCCGCGCCCCGGCGGGGGCGGGGGCGGCGGCGGCGGCCAGGAGGATCCCGGCCAGGATTGCCATTTTCCCAGGCATGGCGCGAAACATTGCCAATCCTTCGGCCGCGCGCGCCCCGGCGCGTATCGGTGCAAATGCTGGAATCGGCAGAGGGATAGCCCGGAGTTTCTTGCGCCGGTTCCGGCAGACTGCCGGCAGGCGGGTTCATCGGGACCGAGCGGGCCTTCGACGCTGCGGCGCTTCCCGCCCGCCGTGCGGCCTCGCCGCCAGGGCCCGCTTTCCCGCTCTCTCCGCGCCGCTCCGGCGACGCCGCCGGAGCGGCCGGATAACCGCCGCCGGCGCGGGAGAAGCTAGAGCATCGTGCGGAAAAGTGGGAACCATGAGCGCGGTGTGGATTGCCCCCGGCAATCCACAGCCATGCCGGGGGCATGGCGGCCGCGCCTCATTTCCGCTCAAACGATGCGGCAACAAGGGTTTAGAGCTGCGGGCGCGATTCAAAAATCGCGCCCGCAGCTCCGGCTTGTTTTCACTTGCTGCCCGCCCATATCGGACGAGAGCGTGGGAGGAGAAGGTCAGCCGTGCCGATGACGGCACATGTTCGGGTTCGCAGGGTGCCGTTGAGGGCGCTCCTGATCCTTT
Source organism: Allosphingosinicella sp. (assembly GCA_036525315.1). GTDB lineage: Bacteria > Pseudomonadota > Alphaproteobacteria > Sphingomonadales > Sphingomonadaceae > Allosphingosinicella. The sequence goes on along the minus strand of DATDAS010000084.1, from coordinate 20,880 downwards.
TGGGCCTGTTCCTGAGCTCGGGCGCCGCCGCTTCCGCCTCCAGCGAGCTTCGCGGGCCCCTCGCCCGTCTCGGCCCCAGCCGCCAAGGGCCGGTTACGGCCCTGCTCCCGTCCGGCAATCGCAACAGTCTCCAAGACGAGGCGCCGGATGCGGGCGGCAGCGCATCGCTCCCGCCGGGCGACCCTGGAATCGTCACCCGCCGCCTCCGGGCAAGGCCTCTGGCCGATGCCCCCCACGTCCGCTTCGCCCTGCTCCCGCAGGCGCCGAAAGCCGCATATCGGGCCCGAGCACCTCCGGCAGCCTGAACAGCCGCATCGCGGCCGATCAGTTTTAAGCTGCCCTTCGCGGCAGCCATCTATTGCTGGAGTAGACCATGTCATCTTCAACCTACCGACTCACGCGAACCCATCGCCGCCTGGACGACGCCATATCCATGGAGATGAGCCGGCGGCTGCCCGACAGCCTCAAGCTGCTTCGCCTCAAGAAGCTGCGCCTCGCCGTCAAGGACCGGCTGGCGACGCTCATGCGCAGGTCGATCACCGCATGAGCCGAGGGCCGGCGCTCCACGGAGCGCCGGCCCGAAGCGCGGTTACCGGGTCGGACCCTCGCGACTATCCGGGCGTCTATGCGATTCCGCTGCAAGATTTGAAGCCGGTGTCCGAGACACTTGGGGCGGCGCCCTCTCGGTGTTAGAGGGCCGCCATGCTGAATTTGAAGGACATCACCGTCCGCCTTGGCGGACGCACGATCATCGACGGCGCCAGCGCCGTGTTGCCGCCGCGTGCGCGGATCGGACTCATCGGGCGAAACGGCGCCGGTAAGTCGACCCTGGTGCGAGTCATCGCCGGGCTGCTCGATCCCGACAGCGGCAGCGTAGAAATGCCCCGCAACGCACGCGTCGGATATATCGCGCAGGAAGCGCCTCGCGGCACCGCAACGCCATTCGAGACGGTGCTCGCCTCCGCTACCGAACGCGCCGCTTTGCTCGACGAAGCCGAGCACAGTCATGACCCTGACCGATTGGGCGAAATCCATGAACGGCTGAATGCGATCCATGCCCATTCCGCGCCGGCCCGCGCGGCGCGGATCCTCGTCGGGCTCGGCTTCGATGAGGAGATGCAGCATCAGGAGCTCGAAAGCCTGTCGGGAGGTTGGCGAATGCGGGTCGCACTCGCCTCCCTGCTCTTTTCCGAGCCCGATTTGCTGCTTCTCGACGAGCCCTCCAACCATCTCGATCTGGAGGCGGTATTGTGGCTCGAGGACTTCCTCAAATCCTATCCGGCGATGATCCTGATCATCAGCCATGAGCGCGACTTCCTGAACAATGTCGTCGATCAGATCCTTCATCTCGATCGCGGCAAGCTGACTCTTTATCCCGGCGGATATGACGCCTTCGAGCGCCAGCGGGCGGAGCGCCAGGCCCAGCAGGCCGCGGCCCGCGAAAAGCAGCTCGCCGAGCGGGCCAAGCTGCAGGACTATATCGCCCGCAACAGCGCCAGGGCCTCGACCGCCAAGCAGGCTCAATCGCGAGCCAAGGCGCTGGCGCGCATGCAGCCCATCGCGGCGGTGGTCGACGATCCTTCGCTCACCTTCGACTTCCCCAATCCCGACGAGCTGCGCTCGCCGATGGTCACGCTGGACATGGCTGGCGTCGGCTATGGCGCCGCGCCCGTTCTGACGCGGCTGAACTTGAGACTGGATCCCGACGACCGGATCGCGCTGCTCGGCCGAAACGGCAACGGCAAGACCACTCTGGCCCGGCTGCTCGCGGCGCAGCTGAAGCCGATGGAAGGGCACATGTCCGCAAGCTCGAAGATGAGGGTCGGCTATTTCACCCAATATCAGGTCGAAGAACTGAGCGTGGAGGATACGCCGCTGGACCACATGACTCGGCTGATGAAAGGCGCGAAGCCGGCAGAAGTGCGCGGGCAGCTCGGCCGGTTCGGTTTCTCGGGCGAGAAGGCGACCACTCAGGTCGGGAAGCTGTCCGGGGGAGAGCGAGCGCGGCTGGCGCTCGCCTTGATCACCCGGGACGGGCCTCACATGCTCATCCTCGACGAACCTACCAACCATCTGGACGTCGACGCGCGCGAGGCGCTGAGCCAGGCGCTGAACGCCTATACGGGCGCCGTGGTGATCGTCAGCCATGACCGCCACATGCTCGAAATGACCGCCGATCGGCTGATTCTGGTGCATGACGGCACCGCGCAGGAGTTCGACGGGAGCATCGACGATTATATCGGCTTCGTGCTGGCGGGAGACACTAAGCCGCAGGGCAAAGGCGAAAAGGTCAACAAGAAGGAGGCCCGCCGTCTCGCCGCGGAGGAGCGGGAGAAAGGGGTGAGGCTTCGAACGAGCGCCAGGGAATCGGAGGCGCAGGTCATTCGGTTGACCACACAGCGGAATGCGATCGAGCGTGCGATGTTCGATCCGTCGGCCGCGGACTCGACGCTTTCCCACCTGACGATGACCGAACTGATGAAGCGCCGCGCCGGCATCCAGAGGGAGATTGATGCGGCCGAATCGGCATGGCTAGAGGCAAGCGAAGCGCTCGACCAAATCGTTTCAGGCTGAATCGGCCTGAAACGTGAATTTTGGTCGTCGGAGAAATCAGGGAAACGAGGCGTAGCGGGCAGCCCTTTCACGGCTGAAACACGGGTTCAATTCCCTTCTGGGTCACCACGCTAGCAAATAAGAAATTGAACTAGCGTGTGAGACAAATTGTCTCACATGAACTGATCACAAGCTGCGAACGAAGTCGGAGAAGTGTCTCTGGATCACGAGCCGGATCGCGCCGATGCGCCGTTGCGGAACTTGCATCACCCATCCACTAGTGCCCGGTCGAACATCGAAGGTGGGCAATATGTCAAAAGCAACGGAAGTTCGAGGGCGCGGCAAGCAGCGTCCAGTCAGCATAAGACCGAAGTCCAAAGTAGCGGTACCGTCCGGCCCCGCTCCATCAGATCGCGCAGTCTCACTCAACACATTTCTGACCACGGTGGTGGCCGTCGCAAGCTTGGCAGTTGCCTTCGCTCAGTTTCGTCTGTCGGAACAGCAATCCGCTATCGCAAAGTCGTTAGCTGAGTTGGAATTCGCGAAAGCTGCTGCGAAGTTTGACTTCGATACCGGGCGAGACACGGCCCCACTCGGCCCCGAAGAGGATCCACATAGAATTTCGCTGCCAGAGACGATTAAAGTGACTCCCGTTTCAGGTGTGAAGAGCGTCTTTACGATGGATGGGCCGGTTGAACTCACCCTCACGGATGAGCAGGGTGAAAGCGTCTGCAACATTGAAGTCAGGGGCCTCTATGTTGAGGAAAACAAGTATGATTTGCAGCTATCGCAGCCCATCTTGGCAGAATTTCGATTATTGTTAGGAGCACTTCGCCTGAACCGCGTGGGAATCAGCGACCTGAGCACGCAGCCACTCGTCAGATATTTTGACTTGCTGGGTGATATGCACGCGCAACAGTATTTGCTTCCCAACGGGATGGAAGTCGGCGGCGCAACCGAGCAGACCCTAGTGATGTATTCTAGCGCATGGTCTGGGGGCACAGGGTTCCATTTTGACAAGGTTGACCCAGTCTCTCGGTGTCCACGAATAGGAAAGCAGCTCACGGAGGCTGTGCGATCAGTCGCGTTGTGAAGCGTGGTTGAGATCGGGCCAACGTAGTTGCAGCGCAAGAGGCACTGACGAATGGCGTGTCCCGAGACCACATGCTGCGGACGATGACGCCGCGCTCGCGTCAATCTATACTCCCCTCATGCCCGCCGACATCGAGCCCGCGATCGAACCCGCGCCGCCCCTGGCAGCACTGCCTTACGCCTTCGCGCGCCGTTTCGGCATCGCCCTACTCAACGGTGACGAAAATCCCGTCCTCGCCCTCCGCGAAGGCGCAGATCCCCGTGCCCTGATCGAGGCCCGCCGCTATCTCGGCCGCCCCTTCGCGGTCGAGCGCGTTCCGGCCGCGCGCTTCGATACGATCCTCTCCGAACGCTATGCGATGGACGGCCAGGCCGCGGCCGACGCGGCGGATTCGCTGGGCCTCGGCGACGAGCTTCGCCATCTCGCCAGCGACCTGCCCACTGCCGAGGATCTGCTCGACAGCGCCGACGACGCGCCCGCGATCCGGCTGATCAACGGCATCATCGCCGACGCCGCCCGCCGCGGCGTCTCCGACATTCATATCGAGCCCTATGAGAGCGGCCTCGTCGTGCGCATGCGCGTCGACGGCGTGCTCCGCGAGACCCTCAGGATGCCCGCCCATGTCGCGCCGGTCGTGGTCAGCCGGATCAAGGTGATGGCCCGCCTCGACATCGCAGAGCGCCGGGTGCCTCAGGACGGCCGGATCGGCCTCACCCTGGGCGGCAAATTGCTCGACGTCCGGGTCTCGACCCTTCCCAGCCGCGCCGGCGAGCGCGTCGTCCTGCGCATCCTCGACAAGGAGAATGCCGGCATCGATCTCGACGGCCTCGGAATGCCGCCCGCGATCCACGCGCTCTTCCGCGACGCGCTCAGCGAGCCCAACGGGATCATCCTCGTCACCGGACCGACCGGATCGGGCAAGACCACCAGCCTCTATGCCGGCCTTCGCCTGCTCAACGACGGCAGCCGCAATATCCTCACCGTCGAGGATCCGGTCGAATATGCGGTCGACGGGGTCGGCCAGACCCAGGTCAACGCCAAGGTTGGCTTCAGCTTCGCCACCGGCCTTCGCGCCATCCTCCGCCAGGACCCCGACGTGGTCATGGTCGGCGAGATTCGCGACCGCGAGACCGCCGACATCGCCGTCCAGGCCTCCCTGACCGGCCATCTCGTCCTTTCCACCGTCCACACCAACGATGCGGTCGGAGCGCTCACCCGGATGCGCGACATGAAGATCGAGCCCTTCCTTCTCGCCTCGACCCTTCGCGCCGTCATCGCCCAGCGTCTGGTTCGGCGGCTTTGCCCGGAATGCAGCGAGCCGGCCCCCGCTGCCGCTTCGGCCGGAAGCCTGCTCGGCCTGGACGCCGGCGAGACGATCCACGAGGCGCGCGGCTGCGAGCAATGCGGCCAGAGCGGCTACAAGGGCCGGATCGGCGTGTTCGAGGCGGTGCGCGTCGACGACACGATCCGCCGCCTGATCAACGAGGGCGGCGACGAAGCCGCAATCTCGGCCCACGCCTTCCGCAACGCGCCAGATCTCGCTTCGGCGGCGCGCGACCTGGTGCGCGCCGGCACGACCAGCGCCGAGGAAGCCGTGCGCATCACCAGGCGGGACACGGAATCTGTTTAGGGTTCGAACCCATGCCTAGCGAGGCCGTGATGGTGCCAGAGCGGGATGAGCCGATAGGAGAAGCCGCGAAGGCGTGGCGGCACCACGTCGAGCGGTTTCGACGCCGCGGATCGCCCGCTATGGCGCCACCCGAAGGGCAAGGGCATATTTGGCCCATGGCGGCGTTGCTCGATTGCCGGATAGTCCCGCTATCCGGCGCACTCGCGCCTTGCCCTGAGCCAAATCTGCCCTTGTCACGGCCTCGCTAGGCATGGGTTCGAACCCTCTTTTCGATTATCTCGCCTTGGACACGGCGGGCCGCGAGCGCCGCGGCTCGGTCCGCGCCGCCAGCGCCGACGACGCCAGGGCGATGCTCGGCGCGAAGCGGCTCTACGTGGTCAGGATGGAGGCCTCGTCCGGCGCGGAATCCGCGCCTCTGCTCTCGCGCGGAACGCTTCTGCGCAAGAAGCTGAGCGGTAAGCAGCTCACCCTCTTCACCCGCCAGCTCGCCACTCTGGCTCTGGTCAGCCCGCTCGAGGAGGCGCTCCGCACCATCGCCCGCCAGACCGAGCGCGAGCATGTGCAGCGCATCCTGCTCAACGTCCACGGCGCGGTCCTGGAAGGGCGTCGGCTTTCCGAGGCGATGGGCCGCGAGCCGGCCAGCTTCCCGCCGCTCTACCGCGCGATGGTCGCGGCCGGCGAGACGTCGGGCACCTTGTCCGAGATATTGGAGCGGCTCGCCGGCCTTCTCGAGCGCCAGGCCCTGGTGCGCGGCAAGGTGATGAGCGCCCTCGCCTACCCGATCGTCCTCGCTTTCTTCGCGAGCTTCATCGTCTTCGCACTGATGATCTTCGTCGTCCCCAAGGTGGTCGAGCAGTTCGAGGATATCGGCCAGCGCCTGCCCTTCATCACCCGCATGGTGATCGGCCTCTCCGAATTCCTGGCGAGCTGGTGGTGGGCGCTGCTGATCGGGATCGCGGCTTTGGCCTTCCTCGCCGTCCAGGCGCTTCGCGACGAGGGGCGGCGCCTGCGCTTCGACCGCCGCCTTCTTCGGCTGCCCCTGCTCGGCCGGCTCCTGCGCGACCTTCACGCCGCCCGGATGGCGCGCACCCTCTCGACCATGGTCGGAAGCCGGCTTCCTCTGCTCGAAGGGCTGAAGCTCACCACCCTGACCGTGCACAATCGCGCTCTCCGCGCCGCCAGCGCCGAGATCGCCGAGACCGTCCGGACCGGCGGAAGCCTCTCCGGCGCGCTTCGCAAGGCGGGCGTCTTCCCGCCTCTTTTGGTCTATCTCGCCGCCAGCGGAGAGGCGAGCGGCCGACTCGACATCATGCTCGAGCGCGCCGCCGATTATCTCGAGCGCGAGTTCGACAGCTTCACGTCCGCGGCCCTGGCCTTGCTCGAGCCCGCGATCATCGTGATCATGGGCGCGATCGTCGCCTTGATCGTTCTCTCGATCATGCTTCCGATATTGCAGCTGGATACTTTGGCGGGGGGCGTGCGCTAGAGATGAACCGGTGATTTGTGAGGAGATGTAGATGCGTATGAGAGCTTTCGCCGCCATTCTCGCCGTCGCGCTCGGCACCACCGCCGTCGGCCTCGCCGCCGCGCCTCCGCCCGGCAAGGCCGCGCTCAACGCCGTCGCCGCCCGCCAGGCACAAATGAAGCGGCTGCGCGGGGCGACCAAGGCAATCAGCGGCTATCTGCAGGGCGCTCACGACGATGTCGGTCAGGTCCGCGCCGCCGCCGCGACCCTCCAGGACGTCGGCGCCAGGATGCCGCGCCTCTTCCCGCGCGGCACCGCGGTCGGGGTGGGAACGAGCCGGGCAAAGCCCGCCATCTGGACCGAGCAGGCCGCCGTCCGGCGCCGGATCGCCGGCTTCCGGGCCGCCTCCGCCGCATTCGCGAGCGCCGCGGCGGCTGGCGACAAGGCCCGGATCGGCCAGCAGTTCCGCGCCGTCGGTGCCACCTGCAAGGGCTGCCACGATCCCTACCAGGCGCCGCCGCTCTAAGGGCATCATGCGGAAAAGTGGGAACCGGTTTTCCGGCAACATGATGCGGCGACATACAACGTGAGCGAGGAGCCGACCCGCAATATCCTGGTCTGGGATCTGCCGACGCGCCTGTTTCACTGGTCGCTCGTCCTCGCCGTCGCCGGCCTGTGGTGGACCGGCGAGAAGGGCCTGATCGAGACCCATGCCCTCATCGGCTATGTCACTCTCGCTTTGCTCCTGTTCCGGATCCTCTGGGGCCTGTTCGGAAGCGAGACCGCCCGCTTCGCCTCCTTCGTTCGAGGGCCGGCGGCCGGCGTCGAGCACGCCCGCCATCTCCTCGCCCGGGGCCCGCTGTCCCATTCCGCCGGCCACAATCCGCTCGGCGGCTGGTCTGTCGTCCTTCTCCTGCTCGTCCTTGTCATCCTCTCGGTCGGGGGCCTCTTCCTCTACGACGACGAGATCTTCTGGGCGCCGCTCAACGCCTTCGTCGGCGAGGAGACCGAGGCCATGCTCGGCCGGCTCCACCATCTCGCCTTCGATGCCCTGCTGATCCTGGTCGCACTCCATGTCGCCGCAATCTTCCTCTACTGGGCGGTGAAGCGCTCCAACCTGGTCGGGCCGATGCTGACCGGCCGGGCGGCGCTCGAGCCGCACGTGCGGGAGCCGCGCATGTCCGGCCTCGTCCTCGCTTCGATCCTCGCCGCCCTTTCCGCGGCCGCGGTCTGGGCTCTGGTGACCTGCGCTCCTGCCCTCGCCTGGTCATGAAAGCTTGACGCGCAACCGCTTGCTCTCCACCCCCCTCGGCACCATTTCGGAGAAGCGACACGATGCGCAGGAAATCCACGATCGCGGGGCTCGTCGTCCTCGTCCTTCTCCTCGTGGGAGCCGCCGCCGCCTGGTACGTCCTGTCGCCGGCCTGGGCCCTTCGCTCGATGGTCGCCGCCGCCAAGGCGAACGACGAGCCGACCCTCTCGTCCTACATCGATTACGATGCGCTGAAGGCCGACCTCAAGAAGGATCTCAACGCCCGCTTCGAGGCCGAGGAGAAGAAGTCGAACGATCCGACCGCGAAGATGGGCGTGGCGATCGCCCGGTCCATGATGGACGGAGTCATCAACGCCTTCGTCTCGCCCGCCGGCCTTCGCGCCACCCTGGTCACCTTCGACGAATCCGACGTCCCGCCGGCGATGAAGAAGAATGCCGGCAAGCCGAAGATCGAGCGGCTCGGCTTCAACAGCTTCCGCCTGTCGCGCGAGGAGAATCCCGGAAGCGGCTTCGTCTTCGAACGCCGAGGCCTCGGCTGGAAGATGGTCGGCGTAGACCTCGCCGCCGAACCGCCGGCGGCGGCTCGGCCTGGAACTCCGAAGGCCTGAAACGCACCGCACGAAACAGGATTTTCGCCGTCATTGCGAGGAGCGTAGCGACGAAGCAATCCAGATTTGCGGCTTCGACAAGCTCGGCTCTGGATTGCTTCGCTGCGCTCGCAATGACGGCTATTTCAATTGCGACACCGCACTACCCGACCCCCGCATAAAGCATCTTCACCGCCGCGATGTCCCCGTCGCTGAGCCCGTCCCGCTGCCCCATCGTCACGCCCTCCGGCAGGTGAAGCGCCTTGATCACCGGGATCTTCTTGTTTCTCGGGAACGCGTCCGACGGATAGTGCATGATCGATCCGTAATCGTAATCGCCCAGATCCTCGGTCGGCGCCGGGCCCTCGATCCAGTTCTGCTTGAAATTGCCCTCGCACCCGTCCCGGACGTTGCGGAAATTCACGTCGACCCATTTGTCGCGGTCGTTGCGGCAATGCTCGTGCCACAGGCCGACGCTGTGGCCGAGCTCGTGGATCACCGATCCGACCGGACATTTCTCGTCCAGCGACACGATCTGCCGGCCCCGGCGCCGACCGACCTCCGAGACCGCCCCGCCGGTCACGCGCGTGATCAGGACATAATCCTGCTCGCCCTTGTGCGGCTCGAAGTCGATGATACTGTTCTTGTTCCAGTGGGCGATCGCGTCGAGGATCGTCTCCTCATCCTCGAAGGCCGGATCGATCTCGTAGGGAATCCTCCGCCCCGGCCACAGAAACTCCGCCCCGATGATCGCCACGCCCATATCGGCCTCCCCACGGCTTCGACGTCCGCCGTGCCGCGACTTTACAGCAAAACGGTCCCCCGCCGGCAATTCCGTTTCGGCTCCAATTCGGTTTGACTTCCGGGGCGGGGAGAGTGATCCTTCCCGCGCTTTCCTCGTGTAGGGGTGGGGGAAGCGGCGCGGTCGCCCGCGCTCCGCGTTCATCTCAGCAGGGGGCTGCCATGAGACCGCATCATACACTCGGCACGATTTCGCTGATCGCCGCGACGAGCCTGCTCGCGCTCACGGCGTCCTGCAAGGACAAGCCGGCAAAGGAAACGCGCCAGGGCTGGAGCAGCGATCAGCGCCTCGCCTGGTATCAGGGCACCCAGGGCTCGCGGATGATGCCGTGGAGCTGGGCACAGGCGCTCGAGCAGAAGGACAGCGACCAGCCCTTCTTCGCCGAGGCGAACCTTGCCAACTACCGGGTCCTGCCTTTGCCCGAGTCGAAGCATCGGCTGCCGGTCGGCTTCGTTCTCGACAAGCAGCCCGACGACGCGCTGAGCTTCAGCAAGCTTCGCTGGTTCGCGGGGCAGGGCAATCAGGAGGAATGGCTCGGCCTCAATTGCTCGGCCTGCCACACCGGCGAGCTCAGCTACAAGGGCGTGCCCGAGCGGATCGACGGCGGCCCCAGCCTGTTCGATTTCCAGAGCTGGCTCGAGGACGCGGACGCGGCGATGATCGAGACCGGCAGCAATGCGGCCAAGTGGGACAGGTTCGCCGCGAAGGTCCTGAAGGGCCGCGACACGCCGGCCAATCGCAAGATGCTGAAGGCCGCGTTCGACAGCCTCCTCGCCTGGCAGGCGCAACTCACCGACCTCAACGAGACTCCGATCCGCTACGGCTACGCCCGCCTCGACGCGATCGGCCACACCTTCAACAAGCTGGCTCTGCTCTCGATCAACCAGATACCCGAGGCGACCAGGCCGATCGCGACTCCCAATCCGCCCGATGCGCCGGTCAGCTACCCGTTCCTGTGGAACATCTACCGGCAGAACAAGCTGCAATATAACGGAATCGTCGAGGCCAACCGCCAGAAGGTCGGCGAATCCTATGTCGACGTCGGCGCGATCGGCCGGAACACCGGCGAGGTGGTCGCAGTGTTCGGCGACGTCGTCATCCCGCCCAAAACGTCGAAGACGCTCGGCTTCCCCTCGAGCGTCCAGATCTCCAATCTCGACAATCTCGAGACCGTCCTCCGCCACCTCGAGCCGCCCAAATGGCCGGACCGATTCGGGGCCCCCAAGGCCGATCTCGTCTCGGCCGGCCGGGATTTGTTCGACAAGAAAGGCTGCAAGGGCTGCCACTCGATCGTCCCGCCCGGCGAGGACATCTACCAGGTCAACATCACGCCTCTGACCCGCGACGCCGCGGGCAAGCCCAGCCGCGACAACACCGATCCCTGGATGGCGTGCAACGCCATCTCCTACACCAGCGCCACCGGCAATCTGGCCGGCCGCCCGGCGAAATATTTCGCTGGGAACGAGCTTCAGGAGACCGAATCGCTCGCGACCGTGCTCGCCTCGACCGTGGTAGGGACGATGGTCGCGAAAGGCTGGCAATTGGCCGAAGCCGCCGCCAACGCCTTCTTCGGGGTCGAGAAGCTTCCCCGCGTCGTCGGCGCTCGCGACGTGGTGTCGGACGATCAGGAGCGGGCCCAGAGGCTCGACCAATGCTACGCCTCGAAGAACCCGCTCTTCGCCTACAAGGCGCGCTCGCTCGACGGGATCTGGGCGACCGCCCCCTATCTCCACAACGGATCGGTTCCGACCCTCCACGATCTCCTGCTTCCGCCCGAGCAGAGGCCGGCAAGCTTCAATGTCGGCACCCGCGAATATGATCCGGCGAAGGTCGGCTATCTCACCGGCGCCGACGCCCCCGGCAACGGCTTCGCCTTCACCGCCCGCGGCAACGGCAATTCGAACGAAGGCCACGATTACGGCGTCGGCACCCTCACCGAACAGGAACGCGCCGCCCTCATCGAATATATGAAAACGCTCTAATACGGGGACACTATACTTATATCGGAGGGCGCGGCCGCTGCCGTCCGTCGACGGCCTCCGCCCGCGCCCGCTCTACCGCTCGAGCCGCACCCCGATCCACAAGGTCCGCGGAGTCGCCCGCTCGACCACCCCGTCCCCGCTGATCCCAGCCGCTACCCGCGCGTCAAACAGATTCTCCGCCCTCGCCTCGATCCCGAAATCGCCCGCGATCGGCCAGTACAGCGCCGCATCCACGGTCAGCGCGCCGGGCAGGGACAAAGCGTTGAGATCGTCTTCATACTGGCTGCCCACATATCGGCCGCTCAGCGCCGCCCGCGCGCCGCCACCGCCGCTCCACGCCACGGTCGCCGACAGGAAATGGCGCGGAGTCTGGGCCGGCCGAAGCCCGTCGAGCGGAAGCGCCGCCCCGCTCGCCCTCACCTCGGCATCGACATAGGCATAGCCGGCGCCGAGCGACCAGCGCCCGAGCGCGATTCCGGCGTCCAGCTCGATCCCCTTCGCCGCGATCGAATCCAGGTTCCGCCGCTGCCGAAACGCGCCCCCGGCCGCGACGAAGCCGACTCCAGGGAAGGTGCCCGGGCCCTGCCCAAGCGTGACGTTGGCGATCGCGTCGTCGAGCCGGTTCAGGAACAGGGTGGCCCCGACATGGGCCGGCCCGCGCGACCAGGCGATCCCCGCCTCGGCGCCCTTGAGCCGCTCATTGGCGAGCGCGGCATTGGCCGCGGTCGCGTCCGGCCCCACCCGGAACGGCCGGTAGAGCTCGTTCAGGGTCGGCATCCGCCATCCGAGATAGGCCGCGCCGCGCACGGTCCAGTCGCCGGCCGGTCGCCAGGCGAGCCCGGCGCGCGCGGTCGGCTCCCAGCCGGAGCGGCCCGGAAAGACGGAGTCGGTCAGAACCGCGCCGGTGGCGATCGCGCGCTCGCGCAGGAAGCCCGGAGCGATCGTCCATCGGTCGAGCCGTGCGCCTGCGGTTGCGGTCAGCGTCTCGCCGGTCCAGGCCGCCTCCGCGAAGGCGCCGAGCGTGCGCGTCCGTCCGCCGGCGGCCCTGGCGCGCGTGCCCGCGCCGGCGACGAAGGCGAACAGCTCCCGGGTCACGCCCTCGGTCTCGCGCCAGTCGGCGCCGATCCGAAGCTCGACCCTGTCGGCCAGATGGGGGCGATACTCGAGCCGAGCGCCAAGCCCGGTCGAGGGCACGGCATATTGCTCCGACGCGCGCGTGACGATCGTCCGCGCCGCGTTGACGCTCGCGAAGCTGTTGGTGAAATCGCGGGTCTGGACGTAGGCGAGCGCGCTCCAGCGCCTGCCGACCAGCCGAAGCGAAGCGTCCGCCCCCTCCGTCCGGATCGCGCTGAACGCGGTGCCCCGCTCGCGCTCGTCGCGGAAGACGAGGCCGTTCGCCTGAAGCTCGACCCCGCCGCCCAAAGGCGCGATCCCGCGCATCGCAAGGCTGGCCTGCTCGTAAGGGGAGGGGCGGTCGACCGGCCCGCGATCCTCCTCGACGACCGGCACGAAGCCGTCGCCCCGCCCATAGGCGCCGGCGACCGACAGGAAGCCGGCGCCGAGCCCGAGCCCCAGCCCGCCATGAATGTCGATCGAATGACGGCTGCCATAGGCCAGGCTTCCGCCGAAGCCGTCCAGCTCCGCCGGCCCGGCGCTTTCCAGCTCGATCGTCCCGGCGAGCGCTCCCGGGCCGTTGACGACCGCGCCGCCGCCGCGAGTCACCCGCGCCCGGGCCAGCCGCTGCGGATCGTAGGCCGGCCAGCTGATCCAGCCGCCGAACGGATCGGTCTGGGGAACGCCGTCGAGGATGAGCAAGGCCCGGCTCGACGCATTGCCGCCGAGCGCCCGAAGGGTCGCCCCCTGGCTGGTCGGATTGGCCGATCGCGAGTCCGAGCGCCGGAACAGCTGGAACCCGGCCACGTCGCGAAGCAAATCCTCGAGCCGGTTGCTCGCCGACCCCGCCAGCCGCTCGCGCTCGATCGTGACGCCGTCGAACACCGCCTCGCCCGAAGCGCGCGCAAGGCCCGCGCCGGTGACGATGATGGTCTGTTCGTCGGGCGGCTCTTCAGGAGCACCCTGCTGCGCCACCGCCGCGCCGCTGCTCAGCAAGGCTGTCAGGAAGGCCGCCAGGCGCAACATGGCCTCGGCTGTAACCCTCCCTCCACTTACAAAAAACCCTCCCCCTTGAGGGGGGAGGGATACGAAGACTTGGCGGCGTGCCGCCTAGTCGCAGTTGGGTGAGGGTGACGGCGCTCCTGAAAGGAGCGCCCTTTTCGTTCGCGCGGAGACGCGGAGGCGCGGAGAGTCCGAGGGTCTGCGCCGGCCGAGTACAAACGAGAAGCAAAGCTCCCCTGTATTGCCTACGGCATGACGCGCGCCGTCCGGCTCTCGCTCGGCTCCTCCGCGTCTCTGCGTTCCTCCGCGTCTCCGCGCGAAAAACGAAGCCTGCCGCCACTCCCGCTTTCGAAGAAGTGGCGACAAACGCGTCTTACCGCCCCGAAGCGCGCCTCTTGGCCCGATTGGTCTTCGGAGCGCCGGCAGCGCCGAAGTTCGGACGGCGGCTCTTGGGGCGACGAACCCGGTTGCGGTCCTCGCGGGGCTCGCCCCGGCCGTTGCCGCGCGGCCCACGCTCGGGCCGGTCGGCTATGCCGGACGCGGCGCGCTCGGCCTTGATCCGGTTCGCCTCGGAGACGAAATTCTCAGGCAACGGCACCACCTCGATGCGCTGCTTGGTCAGCCGCTCGATGCCCTTCAAATAAGCGCGCTCGTCCTCGGCGCAGAAGGCGATGGCGATCCCGGCCGCGCCGGCGCGGGCGGTCCGCCCGATCCGGTGGACATATTGCTCGGACACGTTGGGAAGGTCGAAATTGATCACGTGGCTGACTCCCGACACGTCGATCCCGCGCGCCGCGATGTCGGTGGCGATCAGGATCTTCACCTTGCCGGCCTTGAACTCGGCGAGAGCGCGCTCGCGCTGCGGCTGGCTCTTGTTGCCGTGGATGGCGTTGGCTGGAATGCTGCTCTGGGCGAGCTGCTTCACGATCCGGTCGGCGCCGTGCTTGGTCCGGCTGAAGATCAGCACCCGCTCCATCTTCTCCTTGCGCAGAAGCAAGGTGAGAAGGGCCGGCTTCTCCGGCTGGGTGACGAAGGTGACATATTGCTCGACCCGCTCGACCGTCGAGGAGACCGGGGTCACCGCGACCTGGGCCGGGTCGGTCAGGAACTTGTCGGCAAGCTCCTGGATCGCCTTCGGCATGGTCGCCGAGAAGAACAGGCTCTGGCGCTTGGCCGGAAGCATGCGCACGATCCGCTTGAGATCGTGGATGAAGCCGAGATCGAGCATCTGGTCGGCCTCGTCGAGGACGAGGATCTCGACGTCGCGAAGGTCGAGCCAGCGCTGCTCGACCAGGTCGATCAGCCGGCCAGGCGTCGCGACGAGGATGTCGACCCCGCGCGAGATATCCTGCTTGTTCTTGCCGATCGAGGTGCCTCCGAACACGGTGGCGACGCTCATATGGGCGAAGCGGCTATAGGCTCGGGCGCTCTCGGCGATCTGCGAGGCGAGCTCGCGGGTCGGGGCGAGCACCAGCATCCGGCACGCGCCGCGCTGCGGACGCTTGCCCGACGCGGCGAGCCGGTCGATCGACGGAAGCATGAAGGCGGCGGTCTTGCCGGTGCCGGTCTGGGCGATTCCGAGCAGGTCGCGGCCCTTGAGAAGGGTCGGGATCGCCTGGGTCTGGATTGGGGTCGCGGCCGAATAATCCTTCAGAGCGAGCGCCTGGAGGACGGGCTGCGACAGCCCGAGATTTTCGAATGACATTGAATGAAACTCACTATGCATGTGCGGAGCCCGCGCAGCCGAAATGGCGCGCGGAAACGCGGCGGGTTTTTGCCAACCCGCGTGAAAAGGGAAGACTTGGTAAAACACGAAACGGAGCCGGCCCCGTGAGGGCGTTCACGCTGCAATGACGCTTCGCTGCACAGGCATATGCATGCTGCACCGCAAAAAGTCAAGGATTTTCGCGGAATCCCACTCACGCGCTTGCGCCGCGCGGCCGACCGGGCGACACCTAACGGCATGATATTGAAGCTCAATTGTTCCCCGGCGCAGGCCGGGGCCCAGACGGAATCGGCTGCCGTTCACCCCGCCTGGAGGGGAGGCCGTCGAGCCCGTGCGATGCTCCCCCTCGCGATCCTCCTCCTCGCCGCCTGCACGACCCGTGTCTCCGAGAGCACCCTTCTCCACCCGGTCGCCGGCGGCACCCTCGCGCAGGAGGCGCTGACCGAGGAAGCGGCCGGCTACACGGTGACCCGCCACGACATCCTCGCCCCCGACGGCGCCCGTCTTCACGGAGTCCACCTGCGCAAGCCGGGCACCCGTGCGACGATCCTCTATTTCGGCGGCAAGGGCTACACGATCGGCCGGTACGGGGCCTGGACCGCCAGGATCTTCTCGTTCCTGAATGTGGACATCTTCATCGCCGATCACCGCGGCTACGGCCTGAGCCAGGGCAAGCCGACCATCGCCGCGATGGAGGCCGATGCGCTCGCGGTCTACGATCATGTCGCCGCTCTGTCAGATGCGAAGAAGCCGATCGTCCTTCACGGCCATTCGCTCGGCAGCTTCATCGCCGGCTATATCGCCGCCAACCGGCCGACCGCCGGAGTCGTGCTCGAAGGCTCGGTCAGCACCGCGGAGGAATGGGTGCGCGCCGCCACCCCCGGCGCCGCCAAGGCCTTCGTCAAGGTCAGGATCGACGAGGATCTCCAGGGCCGCGGCAATCTGGAGAATGTGCGGCGGATCGAGGAGCCTCTGCTTCTGCTCACCGGCGCGAAGGACAAGACGACCCCGCCCGTCCTTGCCCGCTCCCTCTACGCCGCCTCGCCGCTGCCCGAGGGCAGCAAGTCGATCCTGATCGTCCCCGTCGCCAATCACAACCAGGCGATGATGCGCCTCGAGGCGGTCGCGGCGTACAAGGCCTTCCTCGACTCCCTGGGGACCTGAGCAACCCGGCTCAGGCCGGGTCCCCGCCGATCGCCGTCACGCTCTCGCGCTTCGCCGCCGGCGCGATCCCGCGCAGGGCGTCGAGCGCCTCGGCGGGGACGTTCATCGGCGCCATCGGCCTTGTCTCCTCGATCCAGGTGACCGCACCCGATTTGCGGAAGCGCTCGGCATCGGCTTCGGCGCGGGCCGCGGTGCCATATTCCTGGGAGATGCGCCGGATCCGGTTGGGGCCGGCGGCCGGGATGCTCGCCTGCCAGATCACCCAATAAGGCTTGGTGTCATAGAAGGAATCGGCTTCGCGCAGATCCGCATCGCCGGCCTTGATCGCTTCGCTCGCCATGTCGGCTCTCCTATCCGAAATTCGTGCCGGGCGCGTCGTCGTCGTCCGGAAGCTCGGTCACCCCGGCTTCGGTGGTGACGATCAGCGCCGCGACCGAGGCCGCGTCCTGGAGCGCCGAGCGGACCACCTTGGTCGGATCGATCACGCCCGCCGCGACCAGATCCTCGTAGATCTCGGTCTGGGCGTTGAAGCCCATCTTCGGGTCGCCGCCGTCCAGCAATCGTCCCGCCACGACCGCGCCGTCGACTCCGGCATTCTCCGCGATCTGGCGAAGCGGCGCCTGAAGCGCGCGGCGGACGATGTCGACTCCGCGCTGCTGGTCCTCGTTGGGGGCGTTGATCCCGTCGAGCGCCTTCGCCGCGTAGAGCAGGGCGGTTCCGCCGCCGGGCACGATCCCTTCCTCGACCGCCGCCCGAGTGGCGTTGAGCGCGTCCTCGATCCGGTCCTTGCGCTCCTTGACCTCGGTCTCGCTCGCGCCGCCGACCTTGATCACCGCCACTCCGCCGGCCAGCTTGGCCAGCCGCTCCTGCAATTTCTCCATGTCATATTCGCTGTCGGACCGCTCGATCTCGCCCCGGATCGCGTCGGCCCGCGCCTTGATCGCCTCGGGCTTCCCCGCTCCGTCGACGATCGTCGTCTTGTCCTTGTCGATGACGACCCTCTTGGCCGTTCCGAGCATGTCGAGAGTCACGCTCTCCAGCTTGATTCCGAGCTCGTCGGACAGCGCCTGGCCTTCGGTCAGGGCGGCGATGTCGCCGAGCACCAGCCGGCGCCGGTCGCCGAAGCCGGGCGCCTTGACCGCCGCCACCTTGAGGCCGCCGCGCAATTTGTTGACGACCAGGGTGGCCAGGGCCTCGCCTTCGATATCCTCGGCGATGATCAGCAGCGGCCGGCCCGATTCGGCCACCGCTTCGAGGAGGGGCAGCATGTCCTGCAGCTTGCCGAGCTTCTTCTCGTGAAGGAGGATATAGGGGTCGGCCAGCTCGACGATCATCTTCTCGGCATTGGTGACGAAATAAGGCGAGAGGTAGCCGCGGTCGAACTGCATGCCCTCGACCAGGTCGAGCTCGAGCTCGAGGCCGGTCGCCTCCTCGACGCTGATCACGCCTTCCTTGCCCACCTTGTCCATCGCCTTCGCGATCATGCGGCCGACATCCTCGTCGCCGTTCGCCGAGACGATCCCGACCTGGGCGATCTCGTTCGAGCTCGACACCGGCCTGGAGCGCGTCTTCAGGTCATCGACCACGCGGGTCACCGCGAGCTCGATTCCCCGCTTCAGATCCATCGGGTTGGCGCCGGCCGCGACCGACTTCATGCCCTCATGGACGATCGCCTGGGCGAGCACGGTGGCGGTGGTGGTGCCGTCGCCGGCATGGTCGCTGGTCCGCGAGGCGACGACCCGAAGCATCTGAGCGCCCATGTTCGCGAACTTGTCCTTGAGCTCGATCTCCTTTGCGACCGTCACTCCGTCCTTGGTGATCCGGGGCGGGCCCCAGCCCTTGTCGATCAGGACGTTGCGGCCTTTCGGGCCGAGGGTGACCTTGACCGAGTCGGCGAGCACATCGACTCCGCGCACGATCGCTTCACGAGCGTCGCGCGAGAAGCGCACATCTTTGGCTGGCATGTCTTGCTGCTTTCGTATGAGGACGCTGAGGCGCTACGGCAGCGAAAGCCCCTCTTAGCACTCTATTGGCGGGAGTGCTAATTGCTTCGGAACTGGGTCAGACCTTGACTTGTTGGAGAGTTCCTGTTATGTTCTCCCTTGTGCCGCCGCTCTTTGAAATCGTGAAATCGCATCGAGCCTTGGAGAGGGAGGGCGCCGTGCGCCCGGGCCGTGTTTTCGCACCCCCGTTAGCCGAAAAATCCGAAAAATCGGCGGTCGGGCCAGTTCTCGCACCCCCCGTTAGCCGAACCTTCTGAACTTTCTGAACGGTTCGCGACCCTGCAAGGGAGGCTCGCCGGCAACATCTCCCCCACCGTTCATCCGGGACGCCAACGCCGCCGGTCGCCGCTCCTCCGCAGACCTCGTCCGCCTCCGCACGGGAGGGTGAAGCGCACGATCCGTCATCCTGACGAAAGTCAGGACCCATGAACACGATCATATGAGAGTGCACGCCGGCGTTTGCGCTCGCCCGATTGCGCGGTGTTCATAGGTCCCGGATCCTTGGATCAAGTCCAAGGCAGGCAAGTCCGGGATGACGCCGCGCCGCCGCCGCTTAATCCCCCGTTCACCCGCTGAAAGCCGAGGTTCAGCTTGGCCGGACCGGCTGCGGCATTGAGGCGGCAGAGCGAGGCATTCGGAGAGGAACGATGGCCGTCGGTCGCTTGTTGTCTCTTCGAAGGAGTCTCCCCATGACCCGATACATCTTACTCGCCGGCGCCGCGGCGCTGACGCTTTCCATCCCCGCCGCCGCTGAAAAGGGCGGCAAGGGCGAAGGCAAGGGTGGCGGCAAGCCCGCCGCCGCTCAGGTCGACCGCCACGGCGGCGGCCACGGCCGCGCCGCCAAGCCCGACAAATCCCAACATCGCGCGGCCAAGCCCGACAAGTCCGATCGCCACGTCGCCCGGGCGGATCGGCCGGTCGACCGGGTCTCGGGCGATCGCGGCAGGAGCGGGAAGGTGGATCGCCGCGCGCATGGCCAGGCGGCCGTTCGCGGGCCGGATCGAATCGACGATCGCAGGCTTTCCGATCGCCGCCGCGACTGGAGCCCTTCGCGCGGCGACGTCCAGCGTATCGCCGCCTGGGACCGTAATTGCCCGCCGGGCCTCGCCAAGAAGCATAATGGCTGCATGCCGCCGGGGCTGGCCAAGAACCGGTTCGGAGTCGGCGATCGCGTCGACCGGACCATCTATTCGTCCTACCGGCTGCCGGCGGGCTATCAGAGCCTCTATTACGACACCCAGGCTTATTATTACCGCTACGACAATGCCGGGAACCTCTATCGGGTCGATTCCCGAAGCAACATGGTCAGCGGCCTGATCCCGTTGCTCGGCAGCAGCTTCGTCGTCGGTCAGCGGATCCCGGCCGGCTTCGCGAGCTACAACGTCCCCGTCCAGTATCGCGACACCTATTACGACAGCAACGATTCCTGGTACCGCTACGGCGACGACGCGATCTACCAGGTCAATCCCCAGAGCGGGACGATCGAATCCATCGTCGCATTGCTGACCGGCGACCTTTCGGTCGGACAGCCCTTGCCCGCGGGCTATGATGTGTACAACCTGCCGCTCGACTATCGCGACGATTATGTCGACGACCAGGATTATATGTATCGCTACGCGGATGGCGGCATCTACCAGGTCGACGCCAAGACCCAGATCATCAAGGCGATCGTCGAGATGCTGGTCTGATCCGGATTTCCCCTCTCTCCCCGTCGGGAGAGAGGGCCCGGGAGAGGGGCTGTGAAAATGAAGAAACCTCTGACGATCCTGCTTGTCTGCCTGGCGCTCACCGCCTGCGAGAGGGAAGCCGGCGGCAATGAAGCCGCGAACGCCGGCGCGCAGGCGTCCGACGCCAAGCCGGCGAAGGAGAAGATCGGCGCCGCTCTGGCCGATTCGGCGGATCACCGCACATTGTCGCAGGCGCTCGAGATTTCGGGCCTCGAGGCGACCTTGTCGGCAGATCAGCCCTACACCCTGTTCGCGCCCACCGACGCGGCGTTCGCGAAGCTCCCGTCCGGCGGAGCGCCGAACCTGCTCAGGCCCGAGAACAAGGCGCAGCTCGTCGACCTGCTCAGGGGCCATATCGTGCCGGGCCTCGTGACCGCGTCTGATCTCGCCGGCGCCATCGAGCGCGGCAAGGGCGAGGCCAAGCTCGCGACGGTGAGCGGAAGCACCCTGGTCCTCACCCGCGACGGAGGTTCGACCCTGCTCGCCGGTCCCGGCGGCAGCAGCGCCCGGGTCGTCGGCGACGAGCGCCTCCAGTCCAACGGCGCGATCCACGCCGTCGACGGAGTCCTTCTTCCGAAATAGGCTTCCCGCCGCGAAGCCGGGCGCTCGACATTCCCGTTTCCGCGGGGGATAGTCGCCCGGAACTGCCGGTAGGGGGGAATATCGATGCGTTCGTGGGGGTCTCTGCTTCTGGCCTGTCTCGTCCTGCCGGCGCTCGGGGCCTGCGCCGCCGCGCCCCGGGCGCCCGCGACCACGCTCG
>DATDAS010000083.1:0-6611 GCA_036525315.1 Allosphingosinicella sp. | reverse complement strand
CGGCCGCGGGCGGCGCGGCGACAGACCATGATCGTCTCAGGCTAATCAGCCCGAGACGTGAATCATGGTCTCGCTGGATCCGAGAGCCTCATTCGCGACCTAAGCCGATCAGGCTCTAGGCCGGCCGCCGCCTGACCAGTACGATCGAGATGAAGCGCAGCACCGGGACGTCGTCCTGGTTGAAGACGGTGACGTTCGAACGGAACGAGCCGATGTCGGGCTTGCTCCGCGACGGGGTGACGTCGACGATCTCGGTTTCCGCGCGCAGCGTGTCGCCGGGATAGACCGGTTTCAGCCAGCGCAATTCGTCGACTCCGGGCGATCCGAGGCCGGCCTGGGGATGGGCCTCGAGATTCTCGACGAGCATCGCCATGGTCATCGCGCAGGTGTGCCAGCCGCTCGCCGCGAGCCGTCCGAAGTGGGTCTGGGCCGCCGCCTCGTCCGAGAGGTGGAAGGGCTGCGGATCATATTTGCGCGCAAATTCCAGCACCTCTTCGCGGGTCACCGCGTACGAGCCGAAGCTCGCTCTGTCGCCGACCTTCAGATCCTCGAGATATTTCACGCGCGCCTCCGCTTTCGAGCCGACGCTACAGCCGCTAAGCGCCTTCGGGTCAACCGGCCCGCCTTTGCTGGTGACAGCGTGCGCGGGCCGTGGCACCGAAAGGCGGTTCGAGGGAGGGTGCGACATGCGTTTGAAATTCCTGGTCTTGCTGGCTTCCGCGGCCATCGCCGGCTGCGCGGCTCCGTCCGCGCGCGAGGGCGGCGCTTCGAGCGCGGCCGCTTCGGCGCCGGTCCCGGTCAAGATCATCGCCTTCAACGATTTCCACGGCAATATCGAGCCGCCCAGACAGTCGGTCACGGTTTCGGGCTCGGGGGCCGAGGCGGTGCGGGTTCCGGCGGGAGGGGCGGCCTATTTCGCCTCGGCCGTGGCCAGGCTGAAGGCAGCGAACCCCAACCATCTGGTGGTCTCGGCGGGCGACATGATCAGCGCGTCGCCGCTGGCCTCCGCGGTGTTCCTCGATGAGCCGACGATCCTTGCGATGAACCTGATCGGGGTCGACCTGAACGCGGTCGGCAATCACGAGTTCGACCGCGGCCGCGCCGAGCTGCTGAGGATGCAGAAGGGCGGGTGCGAGAAGAACACGCTGCGCGAGCCGTGCAAGCTGGAGCGCTTCCCGGGCGCCAAATTCACCTATCTCGCCGCCAACGTCGTCACCGAGAGCGGCGACACATTGTTCCCCGCCTATTCGGTCCGGACCGTCGGCAGCGGACGCGACCGGGTGAAGATCGGCTTCATCGGGCTCACGCTCGAGGGAACGGCAAGCCTGGTCACGCCGACGGGAGTCGAAGGGCTTCGCTTCCGCGACGAGGCCGAGACGATCAACGCGCTCGTCCCGCGCCTCAAGTCGGAGGGCGCCGACGCCATCGTCGTCCTCATCCACGAGGGCCTGTCGACGAAGGTCGGCTATAACGACAAGAGCTGCGAGGGAGTCGACGGAGACCTGCTGAAGATCCTGGCGAAGCTCGATCCGGAGATCGACCTCGTCGTCTCCGGCCACACCCACAATGCCTATGTCTGCGATTACGGCCGGATCGATCCGCGCAGGCCCATCCTCGTCACCAGCGCCGGGCGGTTCGGCACCATGGTCACCGACATCAACCTGACCGTCGACCCGGCGACCGATCGGGTGACGGTGAAGAGCGCCGACAATCTCATCGTCCAGGGCGAGGCCTATACGAGCGCCTCGGGGCCCGTCCCGATCAACCCGTCATTTCCGCAATATGAGCGCGACCCGGCCGTCGCGGCCCTGGTCGACCGTTACGTCGCCGCCGCCGCTCCGCTCGCCAATCGTCAGGTCGGGACGATGACCGCGGCGGCCCTGCGCGCGAAGACCCCGGCCGGAGAGCAGGCGCTCGGCGATCTCGTCGCCGACGCTCATCTCGCCGCCACCAGGGACCCGAAGGCGGGGGGAGCGCAGATCGCCTTCACCAACGGCTATGGAGTGCGCACCGATATCGTCCCGGGCCCGGGCGGCGCGGTGACGTTCGGCCACATCTTCGCGGCCCAGCCCTTCGGCAACAACCTCGTGGTCAAGAGCCTCACCGGCCGCCAGATCAAGGCGGTTCTCGAGCAGCAGTTCGACAGCGGCACCAACACCGTCGCCAGCCCCAACATGCTCCTGCCGTCCGAGGGCTTCCGGTTCACCTACGACCTGACCCGGCCGGCGGGGCAGAGGATCGTCGAGGTCACGCTGAACGGCCAGCCGCTTCGTGACGACGCCGTGTACCGGGTGGCGATGAACAGCTTCATCTCGACCGGCGGCGACAATTTCACCGTGTTCAAGGACGGGACCGACGCGGTCGGCGGACCGCAGGACATCGACGCCCTCGAAGCCTATTTCGCCACCCACAGTCCGCTGACCCCGCCGGCGGCGGACCGGATCAAGCGCCTCGATGCGCCGCCGGTTGCGCCCGCCGAGCATTGATCCTTATGCTGTATCGGCATTCAGCCGAGTTCCCCTCTCCCCAGCGGGGAGAGGGTAGGGTGAGGGGGTCCTGCGGCCGAGAGTAGACTCAGGCGTGGGACGCTCGCTGTCGCTCGCTCCCCCTCACCCCTCCCTCTCCCCACCGGGGAGAGGGGGTTTTGACGCTGGCGGCGGTTTGAATGTCGATGCGTCCTAAGCCCCTTCCAGAAATCGGGAGTGGGCTTGGAATTTGCCCTCAAACGTTGAACCGGAACAGCAGCACGTCGCCGTCCTGGACGACATAGTCCTTGCCTTCGGAGCGCATCCTGCCGGCTTCCTTCGCCCCGGCCTCGCCGCCGAAGGCGACGAAATCCTCGTAGGCGATGGTCTCGGCGCGGATGAAGCCGCGCTCGAAATCGCTGTGGATCACGCCGGCCGCCTGGGGCGCCTTCGCCCCTTTCTCGACCGTCCAGGCGCGTGCCTCCTTGGGGCCGGCGGTGAAGAAGGTGACGAGGTGGAGGAGCTCGTAGCCGGCGCGGATGATCCGGGCGAGGCCGGTCTCGGTCAGCCCGAGGTCGGAAAGGAACATGGCGCGGTCGTCGGGCTCCATGGTCGCGATCTCGGCCTCGATCGCGGCCGAGATGATCACCGCGGCCGCGCCCTCCGCCTCGGCCTTCTCGAAGACACGGGCGCTGTGGGCGTTGCCGGTGACGGCGTCGCCCTCGTCGACGTTGCAGACGTAGAGGATCGGCTTGGCGGTCAGGAGCTGGGCGCGGTCGAGCGCGATCTTCTCCTCGGGATCCTTCGGGACGGTCAGCCGCGCCGGCTTGCTGTCGCGCAGAAGGTCGAGCGCCTGGCCGAGCACGGAGGCCTGGATCTTCGATTCCTTGTCGCCCTGCTGGGCCTTCTTGACGAGGTTGGGGACGCGCTTCTCGAGGCTGTCGAGGTCGGCGAGCATCAGCTCGGTCTCGACCGTCTCGGCGTCGGCGACGGGATCGACCCGGCCCTCGACATGGGTCACGTCGCCGCCCTCGAAGCAGCGCAGGACATGGACGATCGCGTCCACCTCCCGGATGTTGCCGAGGAACTGGTTGCCGAGCCCTTCGCCTTTCGAGGCGCCGCGCACCAGGCCGGCGATGTCGACGAACTCGAGCTGGGTCTCGATCTCCTGCGCCGACTTGGCGACCTCGGCGATACGGTCGAGGCGCGGATCGGGGACTCCGACCCGCCCGACATTGGGCTCGATCGTGCAGAAGGGATAATTGGCCGCCTGCGCCGCCGCAGTCTCGGTCAACGCGTTGAACAGGGTCGACTTGCCGACATTGGGCAATCCGACGATCCCGCAGCGAAAACCCATGAAAAGCTCCAGATATGTGGTGGGAGGGGCCGCGTCGGGCCGCCGTTCGCCGACGCCTCTATCCGTTCCCGCCGGCCAAGGCCAGCCGAATGGCCGGCATGGCGCCGGGCGGGAGAATGGGGCATCAGCAGGCGGGATGAGAGGGGCGTGGAACGGACCGATCGGCAGGGGTGCGCGGCGGAGCGGGAGCCGCGGCGTCCGCCATGGCTGACCGGCGCGACGCCCCCGATTCCGAGCTCGTCGCGGCCGCCATCGCCGGCGACCGGGACGCTTTCTCCGCCCTGCTCGAGCGCCATTACGACCGGATCCACGGGCTCGCCTGGCAGCTGACCGGATCGCGGGCCGATGCGGACGACGTCGCCCAGGACGTGTGCTGCACTTTGGTCGAGAAGATCCATTCCTTCCGAGGCGACTCCAAATTCACCACCTGGCTCTACGGAATCACGGTCAACGCCTGCCGCGACCTGGGCCGGCGCCGCCGCTCGCTCGGCGGGCTTGCCGATAGGCTGGCCGTGCTCGCCGGTCTGGCGCGACCGCCCGACGGGCGCGACCTGCACGACGCGATGTGGCTGAAGAGCGCCATCGCCAGGCTGAAGCCCGCCTATCGCGACGCCGTGGTGCTCGTCGCCGGCCAGCAGCTCAGCCACGCCGAGGCGGCCGAGATATTGGGAATATCGGAAGCGACCGTCTCGTGGCGGATGCACGAGGCTCGGCGGATGCTCGGCGGCGGCGCGGACGCGCTGGACGGTGCCGAAGAGAGCTGATCCAGACCCTGCGCGTCACTGCGAGCGTAGCGAAGCAGTCCAGTCCTGCGCCGGCTGGATTGCTTCGTCCCCCGGATCGGGTCCGGGGTCCTCGCAATGACGTGGGGAAATAGCTCCCCAAAATTTTTTTCGCGAGCTTCCAAGGAAATCCTCCCGGGGCGCGTCGCAGTGACATGCGGACCGATGTGCGCCGCTGTCATCAGGGAGAATGTCATGAGAAAATTCCATCCCGCGATCGTCCTCGGAATCGCCGCGGTTACGCTCGCATCCTGCTCCAAATCGCGGCCCGAGCCGATCGCCCCGATCGACCAGGCCGCCGCCGAGCCTGCCCAGGAGGCCGACGAGGGTACGCTCATCGTCACCGGAGGGCGGATTCCCACGCCCAATCTGAAAGGCGAGAGCCGCGCCGTCACGATGGCCGATTCCATGTCGCCGTCGGCGCCTCCGCCGCACGGCCCGATGCAGGTCAGTGGAACGCGTATCGCCCGTCATGACCTTCCCTATCCACCGGCCTATGTCGGCCGCGACAGGTTCACCAGCGTCTCCGAAAATCCGTTCAAGGTCGTGGCGCAGGAGCCGGTCTCGACCTTCTCGATCGACGTCGACACCGCATCCTATTCGTTCGTCCGCGCCTCGCTGAACCAGAACGTCCTGCCCCAGCCGGCGGCGGTCCGAACCGAGGAGATGATCAATTACTTCTCCTACGATTATGCGGCGCCGCGGAGCGCCGCCCAGCCCTTCGCGAGCAATGTCGCGGTGTTCCCGAGCCCGTGGACGGAAGGGCGAAAGCTCGTCCGCATCGGGATCAAGGGCTATTCGATCCGCCAGGAAAACCGGCCTCGCGCCAACCTCGTCTTCCTGATCGACACTTCGGGATCGATGCAGGCACCGAACAGGCTGCCCTTGGTCCAGCAATCGCTCAACATGCTGGTCGATCAGCTCGACCCGAACGACACGATCTCGATCGTCACCTATGCGGGAAGCGCCGGGACCGCACTCGAGCCGACCCGGGGGAGCGAAAGAGGGCGGATCAAGGCGGTGATCAATTCGCTCGGCGCGGGCGGTAGCACCGCGGGCGCCGAGGGCATCCGCCAGGCCTATGCTTTGGCCGAGCGCAACATGGATTCCGAGGGCGTCAACCGGGTCATCCTGGCGACCGACGGCGATTTCAACGTCGGGATCACCGACCCGAACGAGCTGAAGGGCTTCGTCGAGCGCGAGCGCGGCAAGGGCGTGTTCCTCTCCGTGCTCGGGTTCGGAATGGGCAATTACAACGACGCTCTGATGCAGACGCTCGCCCAGAACGGCAACGGCAACGCCGCCTACATCGACACGATCGCCGAGGCGCGGAAGACCCTGGTCGAGGAAGCCGGCTCGACCCTGTTCCCGATCGCCAAGGACGTGAAGATCCAGGTCGAGTTCAAC
Source organism: Allosphingosinicella sp. (assembly GCA_036525315.1). Taxonomy (GTDB): domain Bacteria; phylum Pseudomonadota; class Alphaproteobacteria; order Sphingomonadales; family Sphingomonadaceae; genus Allosphingosinicella. Next base: position 600 of record DATDAS010000083.1, on the reverse strand, counting down.
CCGGCCACGGTCGCCGAGTATCGACTGGTGGGGTACGAGACCCGGATGCTCCAGCGCGAGGATTTCGAGAACGACAAGGTCGACGCCGGCGACGTCGGATCGGGGCAGACGGTGACCGCGCTCTACGAGATCGTCCCGGTCGGCGGGCCGCGCGCGATCGGCGATCTGCGCTATTCGACTCCGGCGCCGGTCGTCCGCCCGGCCGGGCGGGGCGGCGAATATGGCTTCGTGAAGATCCGCTACAAATTGCCCAAATCCGACACGAGCCGGCTGATCTCCACGCCGATCGACCGGGCGTCCGAGGTGGCGAGCTTCGCCAGCGCCCCTCGCGACGCGCGCTTCGCTGCTGGGGTCGCCGCCTTCGCCGAGCTTCTGCGCGGCGGGAAATATAGCGGCACGATGGGCTATGAGGACGTGCTCCGGATCGTCTCCTCCGCGCGCGGCGAGGACGAATATGGCTATCGGACCGAGCTGATCGCTCTGGTCCGGGCCGCGATGGCGGCGCGATCGATGCCGGGCCTCGGCGGGTAATGACGGGTCTGGTCTCTTGGTCCGTAATCGCCGTGACGGAGCGCATTTTGGCGCACGGACAGGAGCGAG
>DATDAS010000082.1:0-113024 GCA_036525315.1 Allosphingosinicella sp. | reverse complement strand
CGCTCACGCGTTTAAGATTATTTTGAAAGACCCCACGGTGAAGGCGATTCTCGTCAACATCTTCGGCGGGATCATGAAGTGCGACATCATCGCCGAAGGCATCGTCGCTGCGGCGCGCGAGGTCGAGCTTGACGTTCCATTGGTGGTCCGCCTTGAAGGCACCAACGTCCAACAGGGCAAAGACATTCTCGCCAAGTCGGGACTCAAGATCGTCGCCGCCAACGATCTCGGCGATGCGGCGAAGAAGATCGTCGCCGAAGTCAAAAAGCCGGTCGCGGCTTAGGTATCCAGGAGCCTATATGATGAAACTGCTCGTCGCCGTCAAACGGGTGATCGATTTCAACGTCAAGCCGCGGGTCAGGATGGACGGCTCGGGCGTCGATCTCGCCAACGTCAAGATGAGCATGAACCCGTTCGACGAGATCGCGGTCGAGGAGGCGATCCGCCTCAAGGAGAAAGGCGTGGCGACCGAGATCGTCGCGGTCTCGATCGGCCCGGCCAAGGCTCAGGAGACCCTTCGCACCGCGCTCGCCATGGGCGCCGACCGCGCCATCCTCGTCCAGACCGATTCCGAGGTCGAGCCGCTCGCAGTCGCCAAGATCCTCGCGAAGATCGCGCAGGAGGAGCAGCCCGCAATGGTCATCCTCGGCAAGCAGGCGATCGACGACGATTCGAACCAGACCGGCCAGATGCTCGCCGCGCTCCTCAACTGGGCCCAGGGCACCTTCGCCTCGAAGGTCGAGGTCGACGGCGACAATGTCAGCGTCACGCGCGAGGTGGACGGCGGCCTCGAGACGGTGAAGCTGAAGCTCCCCGCCATCGTCACCACCGATCTTCGACTCAACGAGCCGCGCTACGCCTCGCTGCCCAACATCATGAAGGCCAAGTCGAAGCCGCTCGCCCAGAAGACGCCCGAGGATTACGGCGTCGACATCTCGCCGCGGCTGCAGACGCTCAAAGTCGTCGAGCCCGGCAAGCGCCAGGCCGGGATCAAGGTCGGTTCGGTCGATGAGCTGATCGGCAAGTTGAAGACGTTGGGAGTGGTGGCATGAAGACTTTGGTCTGGGTCGAGCATGAGGGCGGCCACCTCAAGGAGGCCACCCTTCCGGCCGTCACCGCCGCGTCGAAGCTCGGCGAGGTCCATCTGATCGTCGCCGGCCAGGGGGTCGGCGATATCGCCGCCGCCGCCGCGAAGATCGCCGGAGTGGGCAAGGTCCATGTCGCCGACGATGCCGCTTATGCCCATGCCCTCGCCGAGAATGTCGCGCCGTTGATCGCGAAGCTGATGGAGGGCCATGACGCCTTCGTCGCGCCGTCGACCACCACCGGCAAGAACATCGCACCGCGGGTCGCCGCTCTGCTCGACGTCATGCAGATCTCCGACGTGATCGGGATCGAGGGCGAGGACACTTTCCAGCGTCCGATCTACGCCGGCAACGCCATCGCCACGGTCAAGTCGTCCGACTCCAAGAAGGTTCTCACCGTCCGCGGCACGGCATTCGAGAAGGCCGCCGCCGAGGGCGGGTCGGGCACAATTGAGAACGTGTCCGGCAACGGCGACCAGGGCCTGTCCAGCTTCTCGGGCGCCGAGATCGCCGCGAGCGAGCGGCCCGAACTGACCAGCGCCAAGATCATCGTCTCGGGCGGGCGCGCGCTTGGCTCGTCGGAGCAGTTCCACGGCCTCATCGATCCGCTCGCCGACAAATTGGGCGCAGCCGTCGGCGCCAGCCGCGCCGCCGTCGACGCCGGCTACGCCCCCAACGACTATCAGGTCGGCCAGACCGGCAAGATCGTCGCGCCGGAAGTCTATATCGCGATCGGAATCTCGGGCGCGATCCAGCATTTGGCGGGCATGAAGGATTCCAAGGTCATCGTCGCGATCAACAAGGACGAGGACGCCCCCATCTTCCAGGTCGCCGACCTCGGCCTGGTCGGCGACCTGTTCAAGATCGTCCCGGAGATGACCGAGAAGCTGTAACTTCTGATCGTCACCCCCGCGCAAGCGGGGGTCCAGCTTCTTGTCTTTTCAAACGTTGAACTGGATTCCCGCTTTCGCGGGAATGACGTCCAGGTCTCACCCCTTCGGCTTCCCGAACATCCCGACCAGATCGCCATTGGCAAGGACATGGCCGTTCATCGCCGCGAGCAATTGCTCGCGGGTGGCGCCGTCGGGCAGGTCAAGCATCGCGTCCAGCGCGAAGATCTGGAAATGATAATGGTGCGGCGAGGAGCCGGACGGCCTCGGCCCGAAATAGGATGCGCGGCCGCGATTGTTGCGGCCCTGGCGGACGCCAGCCGGAAGCGTGGCTTCGCCGAGCCCGCTCAGCCCCGGATCGAGGTTCCACGCCATCCAGTGGACGAACGGCTTGGCCGACACGGCGTCGGGATCCTCGACCATGATCGCCAGGCTCTTCGTGCCTGCGGGCGCTGGCGACCAGGCCAGAGCCGGCGCCCGGCCCGCGCCATAGGCGCTGTGGACGAGCGGAATGGCGCCGTTCGCGGCGAAGCTCGGACTGCTGACCTGAAGCGTCGCCGCCGCGCGAGTCTCCGGCCGGTCCACCGCCAGCGCATGTTTGCCCGATCCGGCCCCGGCGCTGTCGGAGCAGCCCAGCGCAAGCAGGCAGAAGAGGAAAGCGAATCGTCTCATGGCGCTTCTCCCTCGGGAGGCGGGACTCGGCGATTATCCTCCCCGCGCGCGGCGTGCGCAAGCCGGCGGCCGCTCAGAAGCCGGACAGGAAGGCGGCGAGATTGGCGCCGAGCGCGTCGACGGCGTAGCCGCCCTCCATCACCACGAGGGTCGGCAACCCTGAGGATGCGACCCGCTTCGCCAGCGGCTGATAGTCTTTGGTCTCGAGCATGAAAAAGCTGATCGGATCGCCCGAGAAGGTATCAGCGCCGTAGCTGCAGACCAGCAATTCCGCTCCGAACCCGGCGATCGCTCCGAGCGCATTGTCGAGCGCGGCTTCATAATCGCGGCGCCCGGTCCCCTGCGGCAGTGGCAGGTTCAGGTTGGCGCCCTCGCCGGCTCCTTCGCCCGTCTCGTCGGCATGGCCCCAGAAGAAGGGATAATCGGTTCGGGGATCGGCGTGGATCGACGCGAACAGGACGTCGCCGCGCGCATAGAAGATGTCCTGGGTTCCGTTGCCGTGGTGATAATCGAGATCGAGGATCGCGATCTTCCTCCGCCCGGCCGAGACCGCCGCCTGGGCCGCGATCGCCACATTGTTGAGGTAGCAATAGCCGCCCATATAATCGGCGCCGGCATGATGGCCGGGCGGCCGGCACAGGGCGCAGACCGCGCTCGCCCCGTCCAGCACCGCCTCCATCCCGGCGAGCGCCGTTTGCGCGGCCCAATAGGCCGAGCTCCAGGTTCCCTCGGCGATCGGGGTCGAGCCGTCGAAGCTGAAGGCGCCGAGCCGGGCGTCGATCCGGTCGAGATCGAGCGGCCGGCGGCGTACCACCGGCCAGGCATAGGCCGCCGCGTCGCCCGGGCGCCCGGCCGCCTGCCAGTCCCTCCAGGCGGTTTTCAGGAACTCGACATAGGCCCGCGTGTGGACCCGGAGCAGAGGCGCTTCGCCTTGGTCCGCCGGCGCTTCGACCGGCCCGACCGCGGTCACAAGATTGCGCGCCCGGCCGGGATGCTCGGCATAGGGCACGAAGGCGCCGTTATGCAGCTCCTGCGCCGGGGCGTGGGCGAGTTGGCGGTCGTCCCAGAAGATCCGCATCGCCGGCGGGCCTAGGGGACGACCAGGTCGCTGGGCATGGTCGGCTCGGAGACGATTCTCTCCATCGCCGCCCAGCGCGCGGCCGGATCGGGCCCGGCCGCCTCGACATAGGCGCGCACCCGATCCTTCCCGAGCCCGTAATTGATCACATAGGAACGATATTGGTCGATGAAGGAAAGCGACTGCTCGGCGCGCTTGCGTGAGGTCAGCTGATATTTCTGAAGGAGGTCGACCGCCTGCGCCTTGCCGATCCGGCCTTCGAGATAATCGGCCGCGATGGTGAAGCGCGCTCCGGCAAGGCCGTCCATCGCCTCGCGCAGCGCCAGATAACGGCCGGCATCCTGAGTCGGAAGCCCGGCCAGCGGATAGAGAATTTCGGTCTCGAAGCGCAGCTTCTCGTCGCCCGGGAAGGCGAGATCGACTCCGTAATTGGCCGATCCCTCGGCGATGAAGCTCTGCGGCGAAAAAAGCGGGTAGAGCGAATATTCGACCCAGGCTTTCTCCTTCAAGAGCTTCTGCTCGAGCAGCATGTTGAGGACGTGATGGCCGGGATAGCCTTCATGGCAGCCCAGATCGACGGCGCGGGCGATGCGGACCGGCAGGTCGGTATTGATCTGGATGAGGCTGGTCGAATTCCCCTTGTACCAATTGTAGCCGCCCCAGCTCTTGCCGGTGACCAGCTCGAGCGTGAACCCCTCGCCCGCGGGCAAAGCGATATGCTCGGCGGTGCGCTTCCTGCACTCGGCGATCGCCGCCTGCATCACCGGCTCGAGTCTGTCCTTGGGGATAGAGAAACGCTCCTGGAACGTATCGGCGCGCTGCCAGAGCGGACCGGAGCCGGGCAGGAGGCGTTCGATACGCGCCAGCAAGGGGTCGTAATGCGACAGCGGCTCGAGCGCGGGGCGAACGCCGAACAGCCCTTCCGCCTCGTCGACGAAGCCGAGCTTCTCCCCCTGAAGCATGCGCAGGCGGGTGGAAGCGGCCCGGAGCTGGGCCTGGAGCATTGAGCGCCGCCGCGCATCTTCCGGCGCGAGCCGGGCTAGGCCCGCCGCCGCCAGCCGGGTCTGAATCACCGCCGCGCGCGCGGCCAGCTCCGGCAGGGTGCGCGCCGCGAGCTTCGCCGCCGCCTGCCATTCGGGCGGCCCGTAATACGCGTCGATATAGCCGGCTTCCTTCTCGCCAATCTCGAGCTGGAGCCGGACATAATCCTCCGCGATGGAATCCAGGCTCTCGCGCCCGCCCGACATCGAGGCGCAGCCTGCGGCGAGCAATGCCAGGAGCGGCAGGATCCATCTCATCTCGTCTCTTCCTCCATTCGCGCCACGTCGCCGTCCGCCTCGATCTCGCGCCCCTGCGCCTCGCTCTCTTCCTGATCGCGCGCATGGGCGGGCGCAAGCCGAAGCACGGCATAGCCCGCGATCGCCGACAGGAAGGAGCCGAGAAGCACGCCCAGCTTGGCTTCCTCGATCCGCTCCGGATCGCCGGGGAAGGCGAGAGCGCCGATGAACAGGCTCATCGTGAAGCCGATCCCGCACAGCATCGCGACCCCATAAACCTGAAGCCAGGTCGCGCCGCGAAGGGGCGACGCCAGGCCAAACCTGACCGCCAGACGGACCGCGCCGAAGATCCCAACCTGCTTGCCAAGGAACAGGCCGGCGGCGATTCCAAGGGGGAGTGGAGCCATGATCTGGGCCAATCCGATACCTTCCAGCGCAACGCCGGCATTGGCGAATCCGAACGAGGGCACGATCAGGAAGGCGACCAACGGGGCGAGCCCATGCTCGAGGCGGTGGAGCGGCGAATCCGCGCTGTCCGGCGCGCCTGGGGTCTTCACGATCGGGATCGTCGCGGCGGTGAGCACCCCGGCCACGGTCGGGTGTACGCCCGAAAGCAGGACGAAATACCATAAGGCCGCCGCGCCGATCAGGTACGGCCAAAGGCGCCCCACCCCATATTTGCCCATGGTATAGAGGATGAGGAGTATGAAAGCGGCGGCGCCCAGTGCCAGCGAGTTCAGGCTGTCGGTATAGGCAAGCGCGATGATCGCTACCGCGCCGAGATCGTCCGCGATCGCAACCGTCATGAGGAAGAGTTTGAGCGATGCCGGCGCTCGCCGGCCGAGCAGGGCCAGCACGCCCAGCGCGAAGGCGATGTCGGTCGCCGCCGGAATCGCCCAACCCTTCGAGAGCCCTGCCTCGCCGCCGGTCAGCACAAGATAGACAAAGGCGGGGACGGCCATGCCGACGCCCGCTGCAAGGACCGGCAGCCGCCTCTGCTCCCATGTGGAAAGGCGGCCATCGACGAACTCGCGCTTAATCTCCAGCCCGACCAGCAGAAAAAAGATAGCCATCAGAACGTCATTGACCAGGAAGTGAGGCGTGATCTGGACGCTGGTCAGCGGTACCCGGTCGCCCAGCGGCAATTCGAGCAGATGATGGTAGCTTTCGGCGAGCCCGCTGTTGGCCGCGATCATCGCCAGCGCGGCCGCCATGATCAATACGATCCCGCCCGCTGCCTCGCTGACGAGGAAGCTGCGCAGTGCCGATCGCGGGCTCGAGGCTGTGCCAGTCATCTCACGTCCTGTCAGACGAGATGCTCTAGCGCCTCATGCCGGCCCGGCAAGCCGCGCGAGCGGGCGCACTGGGACGGCATGAGGCGTCTCCCGGCTAGTGCCGGGCGCCCCGAACGATCTGGAGCTCGATCCGCTTCAGCTCCCGCATCAGCCGCTTCGCATGGATGGCCGGCGCCACGGCCAGCTTGATCATCAGCGATGTCAGCAGAAGCACCGCAGCCGGCAGGCCCCACCGGAGCTGCGTCACCGGGTCTTCCGCCTCGAAGAACATCCAGGCCGCCCAAACGCCGGCGACGAAGACGATCGACTGTACCACCATCATCAGTCCCGCCGCCCACAGGACGCGCTGGTCCAGCGTGCCGAGCGTCCGCTCGATAAAGCCCGGCTCGTCGCCGATGCTGCGAAGCAGCTCATTTTCCTCCGCCTCCAGTGCCTGGTCGATCATGCGGTCCACGTCCTGCATCATATTTCTCCTTCCAGGGCGGCGCGCAGCTTTCGGCGCGCGTGCATCAGGCGGGTCTTCACCGTGCCCGCCGGCACGTCGAGAGCGACCGCTATCTCCGCGACGCTCATGTCCTCGAAATGGAACAGGCCGATGGCCGCCCTTTGGTCGGGCGGAAGCCCGCGTATCGCGGCGCGCAGCCGATCCGCATCGATCCTCGCGCCGGCCTCTTCAGCCGCTTCCTCCGGCTGCGCGGCGAGCGTCTCGGCAATCCGGCGGCGCCTCACTTCTCCGCCTATTTGTCGCGCGCATGCCCGGGAGGTAATCCGGTACGCCCAGGCCGGGAATGCTCGCTCATCCCTCAGCCGGCGCAGCCCGCGCGCGATTTCGATCCACGCGGACTGCGCCGCGTCCCGGGCTTCCTCGATGCTGCCGCTGAGTCGCCATGCATGGGCGACGAGCTTTCTGTGCCAGCGTCCGGCGAGCAGCTCGAAAGCCCGGCGGTCGCCGGCTCTCGCCGAAGCCACCAGATATTCGTCGAAGATCCGTGACTTCGTGCGGTCCACCGCCTCTACCCCTCGGTTCGGGAGATAGGTGGGCCGATCGGGCAATGTGGTTCAATGGCCGCGCGAGAAAGGACCTCGGGGGGCTCAGGTTTCGACGCCAGCGGCGCGAGCCTTCCGTAGCGCCGTCTCAAGGGCTAGTCAGTTCACCGTGGACGTCTACCTCCCAGTCGCCGGAATCTCGGTCAACGCCCTGGTGATCATCGCGCTCGGCGGGATTGTCGGCCTCCTGACCGGCATGATCGGGGTTGGCGGAGGCTTCCTGACCACGCCGATCCTGATCTTCTACGGGATCCCGCCCGCCGTCGCGGTCGCCTCGTCGACCACCCAAATCACCGGCACCAGCGTGTCCGGAGTGCTCGCCCACCGCCGCCGCCGTGGGGTCGATTACCGAATGGGCGCGGTGATCATCGTCGGCGGAATCGCCGGCGCCCTGATCGGCGGAGTCCTTTTCCGCCTGCTCCAGAACCGAGGCCAGATCGATACCGCGATCGCGATCCTCTACGTCGTCCTGCTCGGCACGATCGGCCTGTTGATGGCAAAGGAGGCTGCAACCTCGCTCTCCATCATCAAGCCGAAGGAAGGGAAGCGCCCCCCGCGCCGGCACAATCCGCTGATTGCCATGCTTCCGATGCGCTGGCGATTCTACCAGTCCGGCCTCTACATCTCGCCGCTCGCGCCGCTTCTGCTCGGCTTCGTCGCGGGAATGATGACGGTCCTTCTCGGCGTCGGCGGCGGCTTCATCCTCGTTCCGGCGATGATCTATCTGCTCGGAATGTCGGCCCAGGTCGTGGTCGGAACCTCCCTTCTCCAGATATTGTTCGTCACCGCCGCGACCACGCTCATCCACGCGACCACGACGAAATCGGTCGACATCGTCCTCGCCGTCCTCCTTCTTTTGGGAAGCGTGGTCGGCGCCCAGTACGGCGCGAAGCTCGCCCAGAAATCCAAGCCCGAGCTGCTCCGCATGTTCCTCGCCATCATCATCCTCGCGGTCGCCTTGCGCATGATGCTCGGCCTGGCCTGGCGCCCCGAGGAGATCTATTCGGTGCAGGTGCTGTGAGGCGCCTCGAAGCGCTCGCGCTCGCTCTCCTGGCGCCGCTTGCGCTTGGTGCTTCGGAGACCAAGCTCGTTCCCGACGTCTCCCAGCGCGACATCGAGATCCGCTACAGCTTTACCGGGGCCGAGCTCCTGCTCTTCGGGGCGATCCTCTACCCCAACGGCCGGGCGCCCGCCGAGCGCGCCGACATCGCGGTGGTGATCAAGGGCCCGGTCCAGCCCCTCGTCCTGCGCGAAAAGCAGAAGGTGGCGGGGATCTGGATGAACGTCGAAAGCGCGCGCTTCCGGTCGGCGCCGTCATTCTACGCGGTCGCTTCGTCCCGGCCCTTGTCGGAGCTGATCGACGAGCGCACCGCCGCCATCTACGAGCTCGGCCTCCAGAACCTCCAGCTCTCGCCCGGCACCGGCGCTTCGCCCGAGGCCCAGCGCCGGTTCGAGGCCGGGCTCATCGATCTTCAGCAGCGCCACCAGCTCTATGTCGAGATTCCCAACGGGGTGCAGATCACCGATCACGTTCTCTACCGCGCCCGCCTGCGGATTCCGGCCCGGGTTCCGGTCGGCAATTATACGGCCGAGACCTTCCTCATCCAGGACGGCCGGGTCGTCGCTGGAGCAGTCCGCGACATCAGGATCCAGAAGCTCGGCTTCGAGCGATTCGTCGCCATGGCCGCCGAGCGCTGGTCCTTCACCTACGGCCTGATCGCCGTCGCGGTCTCGCTGCTCCTCGGCTGGACGGCCAGCGCCTGGTACCAGCGCCGGGGATGAATCCGCGGCCGAAGCGGGCCCCGACCTGATTTATTGCTCGCAAAGCAGTTGTTTACACCTCTCCCTTATGAGGCGGTGCCGAGGGCAAGAGGAGACGTTCCGCGTCATGACGGACATGATCAATTTCCAGAGCTTCCCGAAGGGAGAGGAAGCGGAGGAATTCGTACCGACCGTGAGGCCGGTGCAGAGCCGCACGTTGAAGCACGCGCCGATCGGCAAGGTGACCGAGATCGGCGGCGGTGGCGCCAAGGTCCGCTTCGACGCGGCCCGGCTCACCGAGATCTCCGCCGATTCCGATCCGGCCATTTCCATTTCCGGCCAGGTCGGCGGCCATGTGAAGCTGCAGTCGGGAAGCCGCTGGCTTCTCGCCAACGTCCGCGGCCTCAAGCTTTACGAGGGCGAGGGCGGCGGAATCATCGCCGACATCGACTTCCTCGGCGAGGGCGAGGAGCATGAGGCGAGCGGCAAGCTGATCAACTTCAAGCGCGGAATCACCTCCTATCCGCTCCCCGGCGGAAAGGTCTTTCCGGTCAGCGGCGACGATCTGAAGCAGATGTTCGCGGCCGACGAGCGCGCCCATATCGAGATCGGCACCGTCTATCCTACCAAGGACGTCCGCGGAGCGCTCTATATCGACGCTCTGCTCGGCAAGCATTTCGCGCTCCTGGGCTCGACCGGCACCGGCAAGTCGACCGCCGCCGCTTTGATCATGCACCGCATCTGCGACCTATCGCCCGAGGGTCACATCGTCATGATCGATCCGCACGGCGAATATTCGGCCGCGTTCAAGACCAATGGCGAGCTGTTCAACGTCGAAAACCTGGCCATGCCCTACTGGCTGATGAACTTCGAGGAGCATTGCGAGGTCTTCGTCACCGCCCACGGCAGCGAGGGCCAGCAGGACGTCGACATCCTCGCCAAATGCCTCCTCCAGGCGCGGGCCAAGAACCGGGCGTCCGAGGGGCTCACCAAGCTCACCGTCGATTCGCCCATCCCCTACGCTTTGTCCGATCTCACCACCGCGATCACCACCGAGATGGGAATGCTGAACAAGGCGTCGGATACCGCGCCCTACCTTCGCCTCAAGAACAAGATCGACGAACTGAAGACCGATCCGCGCTATCATTTCATGTTCTCGGGAATGCTGATCGCGGACAGCATGACCCAGTTCCTCGGCAAGATCTTCCGGCTTCCCGCCAAGGGCAAGCCGATCTCGATCGTCGACGTGTCGGGAGTCCCGTCCGACATCACCTCCGTCGTGGTGGCGGTCCTCGGCCGGCTCGTTTTCGATTACGCCATCTGGTCTCGAAACGAGGTTCCGCGCCCGGTTCTCCTCGTCTGCGAGGAGGCCCACCGCTACGTCCCCGCCGACAAGACCGGAAGCGGCCAGGCGGTTCGCAAGATCCTCGAGCGGATCGCGAAGGAAGGCCGCAAATACGGCGTGTCGCTGGGCCTGATCACGCAGCGCCCCTCCGATCTCGCCGAGGGCGTTCTCTCGCAATGCGGCACGATCATCGCGATGCGCCTCAACAACGACCGCGACCAGCTCTTCGTCAAGAACGCCATGCCCGAAGGCGCGCGCGGCTTCCTCGACGTCATCCCGGCGCTCCGCAACCGCGAGTGCATCGTCTGCGGCGAGGGCGTCTCGATCCCGATCCGGGTCTCGTTCGACGATCTCGAGCGCGACCGGCAGCCCGCCTCGTCCGACCCGCTCTTCTCCGAGCTCTGGCGTCAGACCGGCGAGGAAGAGGCGATGGTCAACCGGGTGGTCAAACGCTGGCGCAGCCAGGGCCGCTAGGGCCTCCTCACCTCAAGTCATCAGCCGTCATCCCGCGAAGGCGGGAATCCAGCTTCCTGTTCCCCGGCGAAAGACGCGGTCCAGAGACCACCATGGCTCACTCGCGCAGGCCGGGATCTCGTCCCGGCATCCACAAGGGTTCGCGCGGAGACGCAGAGGCGCGGAGAGGCCGCGCCCGTGCCGAAGACCACGCGAACCGATTGTTTGCCGGCGAAGCCGGCTTTGAGACGAGGATGTCGGACACTGCCCAGGCGATCGGGCGCAATTCGAGGCACCGTCTTCGGCCCCTCCGCGTCTCTGCGTTCCTCGGCGTCTCTGCGCGAACCAATCCGGACTCGCCATCGCCTCGGCCGTCGAAGTTGGATACAACAAGAGTCGCTGCCCCAATTCATGCTATCAGGGCGACATGGGCACCGAGAACCTGTTCGCGCATGCGGATCGAGAGGCGGAAGCGCGCGCCGATGCTCGTGCCGAAACGGATATTCGCGAAGGGCGGCTCGTCAGCCACGACGCTGTGAAAGCGTGGCTCGCAACATGGGGCCGTGCCGCACCGACACCGGGCCCCAGATCTCGCTGACGAATTCGCGTAAGAAGCGGCATTGATGACGGGCGAAGCTCAACGCCGGACCCAGTTAAGTCTCGTCCATTGAATTGGGTCTCCGCGCTCGTTGGTTTCGCGCGGAGACGCGGAGATAGGCAGAGACGCGGAGAGTCATCGCCTCTGCCTCAGTCCTCACGCCTTCTTGATTGTCCGACAAATTCCCGACGAAGTCGGCCCTCGATGTCCGGCATGGCGTCGGCAATCTCGCAAAGTCGGCGGATCACCCTTGGTCCCTCCGCGTCTCTGCGTCTCTGCGCGAACCAATGGGCCTGGCCGACACACCGGCGACGGAGCTTCAATAAAGGAAAAGGCGCGAAGCTGCCGGATCAGCCCGCCGGCTTGGCCTTCTTCTCGCCCCCGGCAAGCTGTCCCGCCCGCGCGGCGCCGATCGGCACGCCTAGCAGGTTGCGGAGCTTGGCGCGGAAGCCGGCGAGGTCGGATCCGCTCAGCTGCGAGCGCATCACGAAGCGGACCGAGGCGGGGTTCACCGCGACTCCGTTCCTGTACATTTCGTAATGGAGGTGCGGCCCGGTCGACAGGCCGGTGGAGCCGACATAGCCGATCACCTGGCCCTGGCGGATATTGGTGCCCGGCCGGGCGACGATCCGGCTCATGTGGGAATAGGAGGTGCTGATCCCGCCGGCATGGGCGATCCGGACCTGCTGGCCGTAGCCGCCGGCCCAGCCCGCCCTGTCCACGCGGCCGTCGGCGGCGGCGAGGATCGGGGTTCCGTAGCCGGCCCGGAAATCCATTCCGCGATGCATTCGCGAATAACCGAGAATCGGGTGGCGCCGCATCCCGAAATTGGACGAGACTGTGCCCGGCACCGGCCGCTGGAGAGTCCCGCTCTGCCGGCCGACGCCCGAGGCCTCGAACCATTCGGTCCTGCCTCCCTGCGTCCATTGAAGAAGCTGCAGATCCTTGCCGCCGGCGCGGTTGAGGCCGGCATAGAGCAATTGCCCGGTCTCGGTCTCGCCGGTGGCGGCGCGGCGATGCTCGAGGATGATGTCGAACCGGTCGTCGGCGTTCAGGCTACCGATCCCGATCTGGCCGGCAACGGCGCGGATATAGGATTCGACCGCCTTGGCCGGGGCTCCGGCGGCCCGGGCTGCGCGGTAAAGGCTCGATCCGACCACGCCCTGGATCCTGAGCGGAGTCTCGTCGACCGCGATCGGGGTTCGCGCGAGGACGAGCGAGCCGCCCTTGCGGGCGACTGAGAGCTTGAGGTCGAACCGGGCCCTGAAGGCGAGCGCGTCGAGCGGCCGTGCGACTGTCCGGTCCGGCCGCCGGCCGAGCGTGACCTCCATGCTGGTCCCGGGCTTGATCTCGCCGAGCGAGACCGCGCTGCTCACCATCGCGGCGACATGCTCGGCTTCGGCCTCGGCCACCCCGGCGCGCTCGAGAACCCGGGTGAACCCGTCTCCGCGGCCAAGCGTGGCGATGAGGTTGATCACCGGCCGCTCGGGCGTGTCGGTCAAAGGCTCGACCGAGTCGGTCGCGGCCATCCGCCGGCCGGTATCGCCGCCATAAGCGAGCGGGGCGATCGCGAGCGCTCGCGCCTCGTCCCACTGGGCGTCCTGGAGAGGCGCCGGGACGGGCCCGGGAAGCGCTGCGAAGCCGGGCGCGAACGACCAGGCGGCGTAGCAGAGGGCGATGCAGGTCGCGAGGCCGCGGAACCATTGGCCCGAGCCGATCCGGACCCCGAGGTCGGTGACCAGATAGAAGTCGCGGCCGATCGGGCGCGCCTGCTTCGTTCCGAAGCTTCGCGGCGGCGGCGGCCGGCGCAGCATATTGTCCAGGCTCAGGGTTCCAACCCCGCCGCCCGCGCCGCCTCCAACCTGGCTGAACTGATACAAAGAGACGTGCCCCCGCGGCCGTTCGTTTCCCCCGCGCGGGATCGGGATCCGGCTCTCGGCCGGCTTGTTTCCACAGCCCCGCTACAGGTGCAAAGGACTGTGGGGATTCAGGGTTAAAGTAAAGTAAAGGATTCGGAACGAACGTTGCGCATGCGACGAAGCGTCGGATGGGTTCGATGAGTCGATGATTCCGCCCGGAACCAACGGAGATCATTGCACTCTCCGGACCGAAGGCCGAATGAGGCCGGCATGAGTTCGTTCGCCCGGGCGCCTTTGACCGCCATCCTTGGGCCCACCAACACCGGAAAGACCTATCTCGCGGTCGAGCGCATGTGCGGCCATTCCTCCGGGATGATCGGATTCCCGCTGCGCCTGCTGGCGCGCGAGGTCTACGATCGGGTCGTCGGCCTGAAGGGCGCGAACCAGGTCGCGCTGATCACCGGCGAGGAGAAGATCCTCCCGCGCGATGCCCGCTGGTTCCTGTGCACCGCCGAGTCGATGCCGATGGAAAGGGACGTGGCGTTCGTCGCGGTCGACGAGGCGCAGCTCGGCGCCGATCTCGAGCGCGGCCACGTCTTCACCGACCGGATGCTCCACGCCCGCGGCCGCGAGGAGACGATGATCCTCGGCTCGGAAAGCCTCGCGCCGATGGTTCGCGCCTTGCTTCCCAAGGCCGAGATCATCGGCCGCCCGCGATTCTCGACCCTGAGCTATGCCGGCCCGTCCAAATTGTCGCGCCTTCCGCCGCGCTCGGCCATCGTCGCCTTCTCGGCCGAGCAGGTCTACGCCGTCGCCGAGATGCTTCGCCGGATGCGCGGCGGCGCCGCGGTGGTGATGGGCGCGCTCTCGCCGCGAACGCGAAACGCCCAAGTCGCCATGTATCAGGCCGGCGAGGTCGATTACCTCGTCGCCACCGACGCGATCGGAATGGGCCTGAACATGGACGTCAGCCATGTCGCCTTCGCCGGCCTGAGCAAGTTCGACGGCCGGCGCCGGCGCCGCCTGACCCCGTCCGAGATGGCGCAGATCGCCGGCCGCGCCGGCCGCCACCAGCGCGACGGCACGTTCGGCGCCCTGACCCTGGAAGGCGAGCTCAGCGCCGAGTTCCGGCCCGAGGAGATAGAGGCGATCGAGGAGCATCGATTCGCGCCGCTCGACCACCTCTTCTGGCGCGAGGGCGATCCGGAGATGCACAGCGTCGCCGCACTGATCCGCGACCTCGAGCGCCGGCCGGACCGGCCCGGCCTTCGCGCCGCGCCCGAAGCGGTCGACCTTGCCGTCCTCAAGCGCCTTTCCGAGGATCCCGACGTTCGCGAGCGCGCTGTCGGAGAGGACAGGGTTCGAAGGCTCTGGGCCGCCTGCGGCCTGCCCGATTTCCGAAAGACCGGCCCCGATCATCATGCCCGGCTGGTCGCCCGCCTCTATCTCCATCTCAGCGAGGGCGACGGCCGGATCCCGCAGGGCTGGTATGCCGAGCAGGTCGCCAGGCTCGACAATGTCCAGGGCGATATCGACACTCTCGCCGACCGGATCGCCGGCGTGCGCACCTGGGCCTACATCGCCCATCGGGTGGACTGGCTGGCCAGCCCCGAGGCGATGGCCGAGCGTACCCGGGAGGTCGAGGAAAAGCTCTCCGACGCTCTCCACGAAAGGCTGACCCAGCGCTTCGTCGACCGCCGGACCTCGGTCCTGATGCGCGACCTCGTCGGCAAGGGCGAGAAGGATTATCCGGTCATCGTCGATTCGGAGGGCGAGGTCACGGTCGGCTCCTATCCGATCGGCCGGATGGAGGGTTTCGCCTTCGAGGTCGATCCGACCGCGCGGCACGCCGACCGCAAGATGCTTCTCGCCGCCGCCGAGCGGCGCCTCGGCGGCGAATATGAGAGAAGGGGCGCGGCCCTGGTCGCCGACAGCGACGATCATTTCTCGCTTCGGACCGAGCCGGATCAGCCCGTCGCTCTGCTCTGGCGCGGCCACGAGGTCGCGAGGCTGGCCGCGGGCAAGAACCTGCTCTCGCCGCGGGTCCTGATCGACCGGCGGCTCGAGCGCATGTCGGCGGCCGCGCGCGAAAAGGCGCGCGAACGGCTCGATCTCTGGGTTCGGCGCCAGGTCGAGAAGGCGCTCGGGCCTCTGCGCAGGGCGGGGCAGGCTGCGCAGGACCCGGCTGCGCCGCCCGAGGTCCGTTCGATCCTCGCGATGCTGGTCGACGAAGGCGGGATCGTCGCCCGCGAGACGGTGGCAAAGCCGCTTGCCGCCCTGGACCGCGAGCAGCGCCGTTCGATCACCCGGCTCAGGATCCGGATCGGCGCTCTCGACCTGTTCATGCCCGATATATTGAAGCCCGAGCCGCGGCGCTGGCGGACCGCCTTGCGCTCCGCCGCGTCCGGCGAGCCGATGCCTTCGCTTCCGCCGGAGAACAGCACCCTGTTGGCCGCGCCCGAAAATGGCGGCCGCGCCTTGCTGATTCGCCTGGGCTATCGCCAGCTCGGGCCGCAAATGCTCCGGGTCGATCTGGTCGAGCGGTTCGCCGCTTATGCTTTCGAGGCGCGCGCCGGCAAGAGGGCCCAAGTGGTCGACGAAGCCCTTGCCACCTCGCTCGGGCTTCAGCCGCAATCGGTCGCGCGGCTGATGCGCGATCTCGGCTTCAGGCCCGCCGAGAGCGAGGCGAAATGGGTCTGGCGCGGCCGAGCCAGGCCGAAGCGCTCCGACCAGGCCCCGCTGTCGCCCGCTTTCGCGGCTCTCGCCGAGCTGAAAGCGAAGCGTGGCTGACAGCCTCCGCCTCGACAAATTCCTCTGGTTCGCGCGGATCGTGAAGACCCGGGCACTCGCGCAAGCGCTCGCCGAAGGCGGCCGCCTGCGCATCGCCGGCCGAGTCGTCGACCGCGCCCACGCTCCGGTGCGGATCGGAGACGTGCTGAGCTTCGCCGTGCGCGGAAAGGTCAGGGTGCTTCGGGTCGAGGCGCTTCCGGTGAGACGCGGCCCTCCCGCCGAGGCGCGCGCGCTCTACACGGAGATCGACGATGGCTCGCCGACGCCGGAATCCTCGCAAGACTGACTCCCCTACCGGATTTCCGGGAGGGCAGGTCAGCCGTAGAGGGGGGCGAGGCCAAACCCCCAACCCCTAACCCCTAATCCCTAATCCCCGTCGGAGTGCACCGACGCCGCGACAGTCGCTCCTCCGCTGAACGCCGCGTTGCCGCCATTCTCCCACCAATAAGGCTGGCGCCGGCGGTTGCCGGTGGCGACCTCGTTCAGGGTGGCGGCCTCGTAGAGCCGGCCACCGAGCATCACCTGGCTTATCTTGTCGCTGTTGCGGATGTCGACGGTCGGGTCGGCGTCGAGGACGACGAGGTCGGCAAGCTTGCCCTGCTCGATCGAGCCGACGTCGCGCTGATAGCCCAACGACGTCGCAGGCATGATCGTCCCGGCGCGAAGCGCCTCGATCGGGCTCCAGCCGCCCCGGACGAAGGACCACATCTCCCAGTGCGGCCCGAGGCCGGCCTGCTGGCCGTGCGCTCCGATCGAGACCTGGATCCCGCGGTCGGCGAGCTTCTTCGATTCGCGCGCGCTGTCGGCGTCGACATAATCCTCCTCGGGAGCGATCTCCCGTCGCACGTTCTGGGCGGCGAGCACCGAGGGCGGCGCATGGCGCGCCAGGAGCGGATGCCTCCACACGTCCGTATGCGCCCGCCAATAGGGGTCGCCCGCCGGGCCGCCATAGGTGACGACCAGGGTCGGCGTGTAATTGGTCTTCGTCTGGGTCCAGAACTGGACGAGATCGTCGTAGAAGACGCGCAGCGGCACATTGTGCTCGACGGTCGAGTTGCCGTCCTGGATGAGCGTCAGGTCCATGTTGTAGAGCGAGCCGCCCTCGGGGACGACCTCCATTCCCTCGCGCTGTGCGGCGGCGACGACCATCTGGCGCTGCTCGCGCCTCGGCTGGTTGTAGTTCTTGACGCTTCGCGCGCCCTGCGCCTTCAGGCGCCGGACATGGGCGAGCGCGTCGTCGAGGCTGTTGATCTCGGCATAAACGTCGGCGGCCTTGGCGCCGTAGATGATCTCCCCGGTCGAGAAGATACGTGGCGCCAGGATCTTGCCCGCCCTCTGCATCTCGGCCGCGGCGAAGATCTCCGACGCGCGCGCCGACGGATCGTGGATCGTGGTCGATCCGAAGGCGAGGTTCGCCATGGCCGACCAGTTCTGCTGGGGAATTACGTCGTCGTCGCCCTGGGGACCGTGCGCATGCGCGTCGACCAGGCCGGGGATGATGGTCTTGCCGGTCGCGTCCACGACCGTCGCGCCCGCCGGAATCGGGATCTCGCCCCGGCGTCCGACCGCCGCGATCCGGTCGCCGCGGACGATGATGACGCCGTCGTCGATGATTCCGCCGTCCCTGCTTGCCATGGTGACGATCCGCGCGCCGGAGATCGCGACCGTTCCGGTCGGCTTGTCGGCGGTCACCGGCATCGAGATCGAGACCCCAGTCCTGGGAGGCTGGAACTTGGGCACGCTGTCGCCCGGCGCGGAGGCGAAGAGCGCGGCGGAGTCCGCGCTGAACAGTGTCGGGCCCATGCTCCAGTGCAGCCTGCTCCCGTTTCCGGACCAGTTGATGAAATCGGCGCCCTCCGCGCTTGCCCGGGTGACCGGGAGCGGACCGGCTTTCTGGTCGACCGCGACGTCCTGGGTGCCGGGCATGAGCGGCATGACGAAGGCCTGGTAATTCTGACGGAAGGCGAAATGGCGGCCGTCCGGCGAAAGGATGAAGTCGTTGACCATCTCGCCGGTCGCGTGGGTGCGCTTCGCCTCTCCGCTCAGGTCGGTGCTGATCAGCTGCCTCTTGTTGTTGGCGGAAACGACCATGAAGATCCGGTCGTTTTCGGCGCCGAACTGCGGCGATCCGCCTTCGCGGGCAACGCGAGTCGCCGTCCCGCCCGCCGCCGGAATCCGGTAGATGCCCTGCTCCTCCGACCATCTCGGCGAGGTCAGCCCGCCGCTTCCGCCCTTCTCGAAGACGATCGTCTTTCCGTCGGGCGAGAAGCGCGGCCGGGCATAATGGCCGGGCTGGGCCGTCACCGCGCGCGCCGCGCCGCCGCCCGCGGCGACGGTGCGGATCCGGCCGAGGCTCTGGTCGTTCCAGCCGACGAACACGATCGTCCGCCCGTCCCTCGACCAGGAGGGGAAAAGCTGGAACTCGTTCTCGTCGCCGGAGACCAGCCGGCGCGGAGCGCCGCCCGACATCGGCTTGATCCAGAGCTTGCCGAGGGTCTCGAAGACGATTTGCCTGCCGTCCGGCGATACGCTCGCCCAGCGCGGCATCCGGGTCTCGAACCGGTCGGGCGCGACCTCGACCTCGGGATGGGTGGCGTCGATCACGGGCCTCGTGTCGGCAATCCTGAACGGAATCTCCGAAGCTCCACCGCCATCGGCGTCGACCCTGCGGATCTTGCCGCCGGCCCAGAAGACCAGGCTCTTGCCGTCCGGGGTCCAGGCCATGTTCGGATAGACTCCGGTCACCGCCCAGGTCTCCTGAACGTCCTGGTCGAGAGCGTCGTAGATCTTGCGCTCCTCGCCCGAGGCGAGATTCTTGACGTAGAGCTTCGACCGGGCGCGCTCGCGCCGGACGAAGGCGATCATCTTCCCGTCCGGAGAGGGCGTTGGGCGGACGGATCCGCCGGCGCCGGACACCACGGTCGTCACCTCGCCACTGTCGAGGTCGTAGCGCTGGATGTCGAACAAATCGGTGTTCGAATCCTGGGCATATTGAAAGATCGCCCCAGGCGTGACGTTGCGTGTGAAATAGATGCTCTTGCCGTCCGGAGCGTAGATCGGCTCGCCCAGTTCCTTCTGGTGCTGCTCGCTGGGGCGCTTGACCAGGAGCACGCCGCCGCCGCCCGAGACGTGGTAGAGCCACACCTCCCCGGTGCCGAGCGAGCGCCCGGTGGTGAAATGCTTCTTGGCGGTGATGAACCGTCCGTCGGGGCTCCAGCTCGGCTGGTTGAGGAGCCGGAACTCCTCCTTGGTGAGCGGCTTCTTGTCCGATCCGTCGGCGTTCATGAGCCAGATATTGTCGCCGCCGCCCCGGTCCGAGACGAAGGCGATTCGCCGGCCGTCGGGCGAGAATCGCGCCTGCTGGTCGTAGGCGAGTCCCTCGGCGATCCGCCTCGGCGTGCCGCCGGCGATCGGCATGACGTAGATGTCGCCGAGCAGGTCGAAGGCGATCGTCCGCCCGTCCGGCGAGACGTCGACGTTCATCCAGCTGCCTTCGTCCGTGTCGATCCGGATCTGGCGGGTCGCCATTCCCGGGGGCGCGCTGACGTCCCACTTGGCCGGCTTGGCGGGCTCGGCCGCGGGCGCCTGGCCGGCGGTCGGAGGAAGCGGGCCGGTGACTCGCTGGTCGGGGTTCGTCGCCTGGTTCTCGGGCGCCTGGGTTTCCTCGATCGGTGGAGTCGGCGCCGGTGTCGGAGCCGGGACGGGCTGCGGAGCCGGTGGGGCGGGCGGGGTCTGGGCGGTTGCGGGCGCGATCAGGAACAGGGCTGCCAGGACGGCGGCGACGTCATAATTCATGGGGGAATCCTCAGGCTTTGTTTTTTTGCCGCTCTAGCTGCACGAGGGCAGGTCGTCATGCGGATTTCGGCGGCGGGGATTCGGGGCCGTTGACGAGGGAAGGCGGCGAAGTTTAGGGATCGGTCCGACAGGGAGAAGCATCAATGACCTACGTCGTCACCGACGCCTGCATCCGGTGCAAATATATGGATTGCGTCGAGGTGTGTCCGGTCGACTGCTTCTACGAGGGCGACAACATGCTGGTGATCAATCCCAGCGAGTGCATCGACTGCGGGGTGTGCGAGCCCGAATGCCCGGCCGAGGCGATCCTTCCGGACACCGAGGCGGGCCTCGAGAAGATGCTCGAGATCAACGCCACCTACTCGGCGGAATGGCCCAACATCACCCGCAAGCGCGAATCCCCGGCCGATGCCGACGAGCATAAGGGCGAGGAAGGCAAGTTCGAGAAATATTTCTCCGCGGAGCCCGGCCAGGGCGACTGACCGCCGCTAGCCGCCTTCGGGACCCCTCTTCGTCCTTCCGGAAACTCTCCCCCTATGGCCGGCGTGGCAATCGGCGCCGATCCGGATGGTTTCTAAAAGGGTAGCTTTTCGGCACTTTTTCGGTTATAAGCCCGCCATCGAAGCGGATGCAGCAGGCATTTCCGCATTGTGGTCTGGAAGAATCGCCGCACATCATTGGTCAGGCAGCTTCGCTTGGGGGCGGATGCGGGCCGAAGGTCTTGGACGGCTGTTTTCATGGGAAGGTCTATTAAATGGCAGCGAAAGCGTTGAGCTTCGACGTTGGCGATTATGTTGTTTACCCCAAGCACGGCGTGGGCCGTGTGATCGAGCTGCAAAGCTCCGAGATCGCGGGCATGCAGCTCGAGCTGTACGTTCTCCGCTTCAAGAAGGAGCGGATGACCCTCCGCGTGCCGACCAACAAGGCCGAGAGCGTAGGGATGCGCAAGCTGTCGTCCGACAAGACGATGCAGGAGGCGCTGACCACCCTCAAGGGCAAGCCCAAGGTGAAGCGCACCATGTGGTCGCGCCGCGCGCAGGAATATGAGGCCAAGATCAATTCGGGCGACCTCGTGTCGATCGCCGAGGTGACCCGCGACCTGTTCCGCGCCGACGACCAGCCCGAGCAGAGCTATTCGGAGCGGCAGATCTTCGAGGCCGCCTCTAGCCGGCTCGCCCGCGAGCTTGCCGCGATGGAGCAGGTCGACGAGCCGACGGCCTTGGTGAAGATCCTCGAGATCCTCAACAAGGCGGCCGCGATCTACAACAAGGACAAGGTTTTGGAGAAGTAGGCGACGGCCTGCCGATCCAATGAGGAAGGCGGTTCGGAAACGGGCCGCCTTTTTTCATGTTGCGCGGTCCCTGGACCATGTGTATTATACGCATAACACACTTTGGGGAGAGTGAAATGCGCGCAGCCATCATTGCCATGTCCGTTCTCGCACTCGCGGCCTGCTCGCGCGGCGCCGACGCGCATGAGGGCGACCGCGAGGGCGCCGCTCCGAGCAGCGGCACCGCGACCGCCCGCAACTATCAGGTCGAGGATTTCCAGAAGATCGCGCTCCGCGGCCCGCACGACGTCATCGTCACTGTCGGCGGCGCCGCATCGGTCCGCGCCGAGGGCAGTGCCGAGGCGATGGAGAAGCTCGAGATCAGGGTCGAGAACGGCCGGCTGATCGTAGGCGGAAAGAGGAAGAGGAAGGACGGCGGCTGGTTCAACCATTCGACCGGCAAGGACAAGGTCGTCGTCACCGTGACCGTCCCGTCGCTCGCCGCGGCCTCGGTCGAGGGATCGGGCGACATCCGGATCGACAAGGTCCAGGGCGATGAATTCGAGGGCGAGATCGCCGGATCGGGCGATCTCGAGATCGGCGACGTCCGGGTGAAGCGCACCGAATTCTCGATTGCCGGATCGGGCGGAATTCGCGCCAAGGGCGCCACCGACAGCGCGGAAGTCTCGATCGCCGGCTCTGGCGACGTCGACGTGTCGGCTCTCCAGGCGAAGACCGCCGAGATCTCCATCGCCGGCTCCGGCGGAGTGCGCGCCAACGCCAGCGAGACGGCCGACGTCAGCATCATGGGCTCGGGCGACGTCACCATGACCGGCTCGGCCAAATGCTCGATCAGCAAGATGGGCTCCGGCAACGTCACCTGCGGCGGCTGACGGCCCCGACAGGCCTTCACCCTGAACTCGTTTCAGGGTCCAGTTCTCCGCCCGCGGAGGCGCTGGATGCTGAAATCCTGAATCGATTCAGGACAGGCAAGTTCGGCATGACGGCTTGTCGGCCTTGTCACGGCGCAAAGCCTAACCGACCCTTAACCATTTGCCCCCATGCTCCCCGGCATGAGAATTCTTGCTGCCGCTCTTCTTCTGGCCCTCTTCGCCACGCCCGCCGCCGCGGCCGACCAGCGGGTCATGGTCACCGATTTCGACCGGGTGCAGGTCGACGGCCCCTATCAGGTCACACTTTCCGTCGGCCGCTCCTCGACAGTGACCGCGACCGGCAGCCGGGACGGGATCGACCGGGTCCTGATCGAGGTCCAGGGCCGAACCCTGAAAATCCGGCCGAACAAATCGGCTTGGGGCGGCTATCCGGGCGAGCCGGCCGGCGGAGCGCTTCACATCGTCGCGACCACCCAGGAGCTTCGCGGCGCCTCGGTCCAGGGCGGCGGGAGCCTCAGCATCGACCGCGCAAAGGGGCTTCGAATCGATCTCACCGTCTCGGGCAACGGCCGCCTCGGAGTCGCCGCGATGGCCGCGGACCAGCTCGTCCTCAACCTCAACGGCTCGGGCAAGATCATGCTCGGCGGCGGCACGAAGCAATTCCGCGCCTACATCTCCGGAACGGGCGACCTCGACGCCGCCTCGTTCCGGGCCGACAATGCCGACCTCGTCACCGACACGTCGGGCGCGATCGCCTTCACCGCGGTGCGTACCGCCAAGGTCCGGGCAAGCGGCACAGGCGACGTCGTCATCGCCGGAACGGCCGCCTGCACGGTGACCGGCCTCGCCGGCTATCTCGTCCGATGCGGAACAAGCCCCTAGGGCCTAGATAAGCGCAAGCGCCGCCAGCTTCACCGCCAGATCGGGCGGCAGCGCAGCGATTCCCTCGTCGCTCCCGTCGAAATCGAGCGGTGCGTCCTCCGCGGCAAGATAGCGCCAGCCCTGGTGGGCGCGCTTCGGGCGCGCCCTGACCGGAACCAGCTCGGGGTCGAGTTGGATGATCGTCTTGCGGTCGGCCTCGCGCTCGACGAATCCGAGGATCGTGTTGCGCGCCGCGATCCTGTGCTTGACGATCCAGTAGATCGAGCCGCCGACCAGCTCCTCGGCGCGCTTGGGGCGGAACCGCGTGACGATCGGGACGCAACCTTCCGAAACCCGCGCCGCCTGGCGCTTGCGCAGGGCCTCGAAGCTCGCGCAGCCGACCGCGACCTTGCTGATGTTGAGCTTCGACATGGACTCCGCAATGCGGCGATTAGCGCCGCAGATCAATATCTTGGCCGTCATCAGACGAGCCCGGTGGCGACCGCCAGGCCGAGGAAGGCGAAGAATCCCATCGAATCGGTGATCATCGTCACGAAAACCGACGAAGCCACCGCCGGGTCCTGGTCCCACCGCTCGAGCAGCACGGGCACGAGCACGCCGGCAAGGCCGGCGATTCCGATATTGATCACCATCGCCGCCGCGATCACGCCGCCGAGCGCGGGATTGCTGAATACCAGGCCCGCGCCGAGGCCGACGAGGATCGCGATCGTTACCCCGTTGAGCAAAGCCAGGCGGGCCTCGCGCCAGACGGTGCGCATGGTGTTCGACCGGGTCAGCTGGTTGGTCGCCAGCGCCCGGACCGCGACCGCCATCGTCTGGGTTCCGGCATTGCCGCCGATCGAGGCGACGATCGGCATCAGCACTGCGAGAGCAACCATCTGCTCGATCGCGGCGCCGAACGCCGCGATCACGCTCGAGGCGACGAGCGCCGTGAACAGATTGGCGATCAGCCAGCGCACCCGGCTCTTGTAGGATTCGCCGAGCGGCTCGTTGATGTCGCCCTCGCCGGCTCCGGAGAGGAGGAGGACGTCCTCGCTGGCTTCTTCCTGGATGATGTGGACGATGTCGTCGACCGTGACCATTCCGACCAGCCGGCCGGCCTGGTCGATCACCGCGGCGGTGACGAGCGCATATTTCTGGAACCGGAGCGCCACTTCCTCCTGGTCCATGTCGACCGGGATCAGGGTCTGCTCGCGCTGCATGACGTCGGCGATCCTGATCCTGCGCGGGGTGCGCAGGACCCAGCTCAGCATGCAGGTGCCGACCGGCCGGTGCTGCGGATCGACCACGTAGATTTCCCAGAAATCGGTGGTGAGATCCTCGCCGGCGCGCAGATAGTCGATCACCTGTCCGACCGTCCAATGCTCGGGCACCGCGATCAGATCGCGCTGCATCAGCCGTCCGGCGGATTCCTCGGGATAGGTGAGCGCTTCCTCGATCGCCGCCCGGTCGTCGGGGTCGAGGGCCCGGAGCACGGCACGCTGGTCGTCCTCCTCCATGTCCTCGATGATCGCGACCGCGTCGTCGGTCTCGAGCTCGCCGGCGATCTCGGCGACCTGGTGCGGGTCGAGGGCGTCGATCAGCTCCTCTCGGACATGCTCGTTCATCTCGGCGAGCACGTCGCCGTCCAGCATGTCCGCGAGCGCGGCGGCGAGAGTCCGCCGGTCGTCGGAATCGAGCAGCTCGAACAGATCGGCTATGTCGGCCGGGTGGAGCGGCTCGACCAGGGCGCGGGCGCCCTCCGAGTCTCCGGCTTCCGCGCGCTCGATCACCTCGCGGACGAATTCGGGCTTCAGCCTGTCGTCCTCGTCGAGCCTGTCGCTCGCGCCCGGAGGCGGGGCGGCGGGGGTTTCGAGGTCGCTTTCGCTCATCGCCCTTCTCCGCCTGCGCCGTGCCGTGCGGCTTCCCTAGAGCATCGCGCCGAAAAGTGGGAACCGGTTTTTGGCTGATAGCGATGCCGCGCCAAAAGTCTGGGGAGTTGCGCCGGTTCGAAGACGCGGGGTGGCGCACCGGGCATGCCGCTCTTAAGTGCAAGCCGAACCTGCTATGGAGATAAACATGTCCGACGAGCTCAACACCCTGGTCCTCAACCTCGACAGCGGCGGCGACGTCGTCATCCGGCTTCGGCCCGATCTCGCGCCCGGCCATGTCTCCCGGATCAAGGAGCTGGTCGGCGAAGGCTTTTACGACGGAGTCGTGTTCCACCGCGTGATCGACGGCTTCATGGCCCAGGGCGGCGATCCGACTGGCACCGGCATGGGCAGCTCGAACAAGGCGAATCTGAAGGCCGAGTTCAGCAGCGCTCCGCACGTGCGCGGAACCGCCTCGATGGCGCGCTCGCAAAATCCCGACAGCGCCAACAGCCAGTTCTTCATCTGCTTCGACGACGCGCGCTTCCTCGACAACCAATATACCGTCTGGGGCGAGGTCACCGAGGGGATGGAGCATGTCGACGCTCTGCCGAAGGGCGAGCCGCCACGCGTTCCGGGCAAGATCGTCAAGGCCTCGCTGAGGAGCTGAGTACAAGGAGCTGAACATGGCGAGGGGGGTTACGGTCATCACGGGCGCTTCGGCGGGGCTCGGAGTCGAGTTCGCCCGCCAGTGCCGCGCCCGCGGCGACGAGCTGGTCCTCGTCGCCCGCCGCCGCGACAGGCTCGAGTCTCTGGCCGCCGAGCTGGGCTCGAGCCATGTCGTCGCCGCCGATCTGGCCAGGCCCGGCGCACCGGCGCAGCTCGTCGATCAGGTGAAGGGCCTCGGGCTCGAGATCGATATTTTGATCAACAATGCTGGCTTCGGAGTCGCCGGGCGCTTCGACAGGGCGCCGGCCGACCGGCTGCTCGAGATGATCGACCTCAACGTCAGGGCTCTGACCGAGACCTGCCGGCTCGTGCTGCCGGCGATGATCGAGCGCGGTCGCGGCGCGATCCTCAACGTCGCATCGACCGCCGCTTTCCAGGCCGGGCCCAACATGGCGGTTTATTATGCGAGCAAGGCCTATGTTCTCTCCTTCACGGAGGCGCTTCACCAGGAGAATAAGGACAAGGGCGTGAAGGTCAGCGCTTTGTGTCCGGGACCGACCGCGACCGAGTTCTTCGATGTCGCCGAATCGTCCGGATCGACGCTCGCCAAGATGGCCACCGATCCCGTCGCCGTCGTGACCGCGGGCCTGAAGGGGCTGGAGCGCAACCGCGCCATCACCATTCCGGGGCTGGGCAACAAGGTCGGAGCCCAAAGCAACCGAATCGTGCCGCGCGCTCTGATGCGGCGGATCATCGCCCGCATAAAGACGTGACCTAAACGTCACCCCGGCGAAAGCTTGGGGTCACGGTGAAACCCGTCCCAAGACCGTCATTCCGGCGAACGGCGGAATCCATGAACATCGCGCTGCGCGAACTGGACCCATCCCGCGTTCATGGATGCCGGATCCCTGGATCAAGTCCAGGGCAGGCAAGTCCGGCATGACGACCTTTAAGGAGGGATCAAGCGGCCTTGGCCTGCGCCTCGCCCAACAGGGTCTCGAACAGCCAGTCGTGGAAGATCCGCACCGGCTTCCTGGTCAGCGAGGAGCGGCGGCAGGCGAACCAGTAGCTGTACGGGCTCTCCACCTTCAGGTCGAACAGCTGGACCAGCCTGTCGTCATGCGCCTCCTTCAAATGGCTCTCGAGCATGAAGGCCACGCCAAGGCCCTGGGCGGCGGCGTCGAGGATGAGCTGGCCCGAATCGAAATGGTCGATCGCGGCCGGCTGGAGCTCCGACATGCCGGTCGCCTCGCGCCAGTAATTCCAGGTGTCGGGAAGATCGCGGTGGAGGAAGATCGTGGTTCCGGAGAGCTGCGCGGGATCGGTCAGTGCGTTCGGCCCCTCGGTCAGGCTTCGCGCGCCGATCGCGACGACCCGGTCGGTGTCGATCCGTCGCGAATAGAGGTGCGGATCGATCTCGCTCGCGATCGTGATCGCCGCGTCCAGGCCCTCGTCGAGCCGGGCGAGGCCGTGAGCGGCAGTGTCGATATCGATGTGAAGGCCCGGATGCGCCGCGCGCAGCTCGGACAGATGCGGCATCAGCCGCTGCGAGGCGAAGAGCGGAAGGACTCCGAGCCGAAGCCGCATCAGCTCGGCGCCGCTGGTTCCGCGCTCCATCGCCATCGCCAGCGCGTCGAGCGAGGGGGCGATCTCGGCGAGCAGCCGCTCGCCGTCGGGATTGAGATGGACGGCCTGGTGGCGGCGGTCGAACAAGGGATGGCCGACGAACCGCTCGAGCGACTGGATCCGCCTGGTGAGTGCGGGGGACGAAAGCGCGAGCGCCTCCGCAGCGGCCTTGACCGAGCCCAGGCGGGCGGTCTGGACGAACGCCTCGATCGCCGTAAGCGGCGGCAACCGTCTCATTTTCCTGCCTCCATGGTGCGCCGCAGCTACACGCGGCCGCGCCGACACGCTAGCATTTCCGGGAAATCCGGAGTGCAACAATTGCATCTATAGCATATTTCTTCGCAATTGCACAAATTGTGCGAAAGGCGGAAAAGGACCCTGCCTTTCAGGCATCCTCTCCTAAAAACTTCAGGGCCGGTCCTCCCCCAGGACCGGCCCCTTTTTTTGGTCTGAATTGTCGGGCGGGCCGGCTTACGGCTCAGTCCGGGCCGGCATTGTTGTCGCCGTCGGTCTTCACGTCGATGTCGGGATTGCCCTTGTCGTTGATTCCGACATCGACGTCGGGCGTGACGTCGGGAAGATCGATGTCCAGGCCCTGGTCGTCGATCCGGACCCGGGTGCCGTCCGGGTCGACCCGGTAGCGGGTCTTGTTCTCGATCACGATCTTGCTGTCGGTGTCGCCCAGCTTCACGCGGGTGCCGTCGGCATCGATCCGATAGGTGACTCCGCCTTCCTCGACGATTCGCGCGCCCTTCGGGAAAGCGCTCGATCCTGTCGTCGCGACCGCGGCTCCGTTGCCGTCGACCAGGGCGCCATTGTCCTCGGCGGAGACGTCGCCGGTTTCGTTCTTGGTCATGTCCGCCTCGCTGCAGGCCGCGAGAGCGAGGCAGGAGACCGCGGCGGCGAGAATTAGCTTTTTCATGTTTTTCCTCCGAAGTTGACCGGTGCCGACGGCCTCTTCAGCCGGTCCGCCCGCACAAGGCGAGAGGCGCCCGGTCACTAGGGATCAGCCGGACGCCTCTGTTTCAGCAACGGGTAAATGCTGCCTGGGTGCGTCAATGCGGCTGGGGGTCGGCCGGTTCCATCCATCGGGACAGTCCGAGAGCGAGTCGTGCCGGGGGAGCGAGGGGGAGTCGGCCTTTTTTCGCCTTTTCGGACCCGCACGGGTGCAAGCCCCGTTGTCCCTTCCTATGTGACCTGCCGACTCACTGGGAGACTGGAATGGCGGACGAAGAAAAGCAGCCGCCGCGGCTGCAGGTCGCGACGATGCGCCCGGAGGATAGCGGCCGAGGTCTCGCAAGGCTTCCGCGCCGGCTGATGAACGCGCTCGGCCTCTCCGAAGGCGACGTGATCGAGATCAGCGGCAAGCGCGACACGCCGGCCCGCGCGGTCTCGCCTTATCCCGAGGACGAGGATCTCGACATCATCCGCCTCGACGGCCTCCAGCGCGCCAATGCCGAGATCGGCTCGGGCGACTTCGTGACCATCCGCAAGGCCGAATCCAAGGCCGCCCAGCGGGTCGTCTTCGCTCCGGCCCAGAAGAATCTCCGTCTCCAGGGCTCGGCCCAGGCCCTCAAGCGAAGCTTCGGCCTCAAGCCGCTCACCGCGGGCGACATCGTCGCGACCACCGGCCAGCAGCAGATCCAGCACGGCGACATCCCGCCCGAGCTCCGCCAGATGCTGAACGCCCCCGCCTATGCGCTCCAGGAGATCCGACTCAAGGTCGTCTCGACCGCCCCCAAGGGCATCGTCCATATCGACGCCAATACCGAGGTCGAGCTTCGCGCCGAATATACCGAGGCCGCCGACACCCGCCGCGCCGACGTCACCTATGACGATCTCGGCGGCATCGGAACCACGATCGACCAGCTCCGCGAGATGGTCGAGCTTCCCCTGCGCTACCCGGAGATATTCGAGCGGCTCGGAGTCGATCCGCCCAAGGGCGTTCTTCTCCACGGCCCGCCCGGCACCGGCAAGACCCGGCTCGCCCGGGCGGTCGCCAACGAGAGCGACGCCACCTTCTTCCATATCGCCGGGCCCGAGATCATGGGCTCGGCCTATGGCGAGAGCGAGAAGCGCCTTCGCGAGCTGTTCGAGGGCGCGGCCAAGGCGGCGCCGGCGATCATCTTCATCGACGAGATCGATTCGATCGCGCCGAAGAGAAGCCAGGTCACCGGCGAGACCGAGAAAAGGCTGGTCGCCCAGCTCCTGACCCTTCTCGACGGGCTCGAGCCGCGCCAGAACCTCGTCGTCATCGCCGCCACCAACCGGCCCGAGGCGATCGACGAGGCGCTTCGCCGCCCCGGCCGATTCGACCGCGAGATCGTGATCGGCGTTCCCGACGAGGGCGGGCGGCGCGAGGTCCTTGCGATCCACACCCGCGGAATGCCGCTCGGCGAAGGAGTCGACCTCGCCGAACTCGCGCGCCGAACCTACGGCTTCGTCGGCGCCGATCTCGCGGCCCTGACCCGCGAGGCCGCGATCGAGGCGGTCCGCCGGATCATGCCCCAGATCGATCTCGAGGAAGGGACGATACCGCCCGAGGTGCTCGACAATCTGTCGGTGACACGAAGCGATTTCGAGGAGGCGCTGAAGCGGGTCCAGCCTTCGGCGATGCGCGAGGTCATGGTCCAGGCCCCAACGGTCGGCTGGGACGACATTGGCGGCCTCGACGAGGCGCGCGAGCGGCTTCGCGAAGGAGTCGAGCTGCCCCTCAAGGATCCCGACGCCTTCCGGCGCCTCGGAATCCGGCCGGCCAAGGGCTTCCTGCTCTACGGGCCGCCGGGCACCGGAAAGACCCTGCTCGCCAAGGCCGCCGCGCGCGAGGCCGAGGCCAATTTCATCGCGACCAAATCTTCGGACCTGCTCTCCAAATGGTATGGCGAGAGCGAGCAGCAGATCGCCCGCCTGTTCGCGCGGGCAAGGCAGGTGGCGCCGACCGTTATCTTCATCGACGAGCTCGACAGCCTCGTGCCCGCGCGCGGCGGCGGAATGGGCGAGCCGCAGGTGACCGAGCGGGTGGTCAACACCATCCTCGCCGAGATGGACGGGCTCGAGGAGTTGCAGTCGGTCGTGGTGATCGGCGCGACCAACCGGCCCAATTTGATCGACCCGGCCCTGCTCCGGCCCGGCCGCTTCGACGAGCTGATCTACGTTCCGGTGCCGGACGAGGCCGGACGCCGCCGGATCCTCGGAATCCACACCGTGAGGATGCCTCTGGCCAAGGACGTCGATCTCGACAGCCTGGCCAGGCGCACCGACCGGTTCACCGGCGCCGATCTGGAGGACCTGGTCCGCCGCGCCGGCCTGTTCGCGCTTCGCGCCTCGCTCGGCGCGACCGAAGTGACGATGGACCATTTCGAGGCGGGCCTGAAGGAGACCCGGGCCTCGGTCACTCCGGAGATGGAAAAGGATTATGAGGAGATCCGCTCCAGGCTGAAGCAGGAGGCGATGAGCAGCGGCGGGATCGGCTTCATCGCCCCCGGAATGCTTACCCCGCGGGGGCCGAAGGGCTGAAGCGGAGCCAGGTCCAGCCGGCGAGGCCGAGCATGAGGGCCGCGGTGAGCAGGAAGGGAAGCGGGCCGTTGAGGCCGTAGAGTCCGACGGCGAGCGCCGGCCCGGCGACGAAGGCGACCCCGTTCACCGAGGTGACCATCCCGGCCACGGCATTCTGCTCCGACGGCTTGACCGCGAGCGACGCGCCGCTGGTGAAGCCGGGGCGGAAGAAGCCGAAGCCGAGCGACGCCAAGGCGAAGCCCATGGTCGTTCCGTACATGCCCCCGGAGAAAGCGATCAGGAGCGATCCGGCCGCGGCGGTCAGCGATCCCCACATCACCATCTGGCGCGGATCCATTCCGAGATAGGGGATGAGGCCCCATTGCGCGAGCAGGCTGGCAGCGGCGCCGGCCATCATCACGATCGCGATCCATTGCTGGGCATGATCGAGCGGCAGCTTGAGCCGGTCGATGACGAGGAATCCGATCACGCCGAGCAGGGCGGCATGACCGTGGCCCCCGACGATTCCGATCACGTGCCAGACGAGCACGCGCGGATCGCGCCAGCGCAGATTGGGGCGGCGCCCTTTCGAAGGCTCGACCGGACCCATCGCCTCGACTCCGCCGATCGAGGGATAGCCGACGATCCGCCCGCGCGGCGACGAGCCGGGCGTGTCGTCCGGAATCCGAGTCGCGACCGCCGCCAGCACGAGCAGCCCGATCCCCGCGAAGACGATCAGCGGCCCCGAAAGGCCGAGCGGAGCGAATATGAACAGTGGCGCGAGCGCGGGCCCGATGATCGTTCCGAGGCCGAAGGAGGAGGCGATCGCCGAAAGAGCGTTGGTCCGCTCCGTCCCCTCGGTCCGGGCCGCGACATAGGCCTGGACCGCGGGCGGCGATGCCGAGCCCCAGGCGCCGTAGATCGCACGGCCAAGGATGAAGATCGCGAAGACCGTCATCGGCGCGATCCAGTTCGCGAGGCCGAGGGCGAGCACCGTCCCGCAGATCAGCATCGAACCGATGAAGCCGTATAGACCGAGCCGCATCAAGGCGCGCCGGCCGCGATGATCGGCCCGCCGCGCCCAATGCGGCGCCGTCACCACCCAGATCACCGCCGACAGGCTGAACGCGACCGCGACCCAGAGATCGGCGACTCCAAGCTGCCGGCCGATCGCGGGCATCAGCGACTGCATCGCCGTATTGCCCGCCGCCGCGACGAGCATTACCGCGAAGAGCAGGGCGAATCGCTCGCGGGGAATCGTCTTCGTCTTCGACAAATCGGGCCTCCGGCCTGTGCGTGGAGGGCTCGGAACGCCCTTCTTCCCCTTTCGGTCCGCCGCGCCGCCCTTGCCATCCCCGCCGCTATTTGCCAACGCAGCCAGTCGGACCAGAGCTTTACGGGACCCAGCATGACATTTTCATTCGAACAGGCACAAAGCCATCGCGCCTTTGCGCGCCGCGGCGGCGGCCACCCGCTCTGGTACTTCCTCAAGGGATTCATCAAGCATCCCGTGATGGTCGGATCGGTCATCCCGTCCTCGAAGATCCTGATCGACAAGATGCTCGCGCCGGTGGACTGGGCGAACTGCAAATTGTTCGTCGAATATGGGCCGGGGGTCGGCACCTTCACCCAGCATATCCTCGATCGGCTGGCACCTGACGGCACCCTTCTGACGATCGATACCAATCCCGATTTCACCGATTATCTCGGCGCCAAGATCCGCGATTCGCGGCTGAAGCCGGTGACCGGATCGGCCGCCGACGTCGGCGAGATCATGGCCGAGCTCGGTTTCGAGGAAGCCGACTACATCCTTTCCGGCCTGCCCTTCTCGACCCTTCCGGCCGGAGTCGGCCCGGCCATCGCCCAGGCGACCGCCGACGCGCTTCGTCCGGGCGGAGCCTTCCTGGTCTATCAATTCTCGCCCAAGGTCCGCCAGTTCATCGCGCCCTATTTCGAGCGCATCGACCGCGGCTTCGAATGGCTGAACGTTCCGCCCGCAACCCTGTTCTGGGCGTGGAAGGACGAGGAATAGGCCCCAGGGTCCGAATGCGGACCCTTAGTCGTCGAGATCGAAATTGAGCCGCTTCGAAATGCCGTAATCGGCGATGGCGACGACGAAATAAGCCAGCCACCAGCGCAGCCGGGCGAACGGCGTCCGCATCAGGCGATGGCTCTCGATCGTAACCGGAGCGCTGTCCGCGACCTCGGCGTCGACGAAGTGGCGCATCGCCGCGGCGAAGGCGACGTCGTCGACGCGCAGCATCATTTCGAGGTTGAGGAACAGGCTGCGCATGTCGAAATTGGCCGAGCCGATATGGACGACGTCGTCGACCACGAACAATTTGGTGTGCAGCTTGGTCGGCTGATATTCGAAGATCCGCACTCCGCGCTTGAGCAGGTACCAATAGGTATTGCGGGCCGCGCCGACGGTCGCCCGATTGTCCGACTTGGCGGCGGTCACCAGCCGCACCGAGCCGGTCCGCGCCACCCTGCCGATCCGACGTAGGATCGGCAGGCTCGGCGCGAAATAGGATGCGATCATGTCGAGTCGCGAAGCGCCCATCATGTCGTTGCGCACGGCGCGCGCCCAAGGGCTGAGCCGCCGGCCGGGTCCGCCGAACAGCCAGTGCAACTTGCCCTCGGTGATGCTGTGCTGCCGGAGCATGCGGCGAAGCTCGCGCGGCCGCGCCCGCGGTTGCCGCGCCCAGGCGAACAGGTCGTCGAAATAGCGGGTCAGGCAGTGGACGCTGTCGCCCTCGACCTGGAGGCCGAGGTCGCGCCAGGCGCCGGCCTCGATCGTTCCGAAATATTCGTCCGAGACATTGAAGCCGCCGATGATCACCTTGCGGCCGTCGGCGAGCGCCAGCTTCTGGTGGTTGCGGAGCAGATAGCGCCGGCCGAATTTCGGGCTGAAGCGGTAGAAGGAGACGTCGGTCGCCGCCAGCGGCTGCCAGAATTCGGCGTTGCCGGTCGACCCGAAGCCGTCGAGCAGCAGCGACACCTTCACGCCCCGGCCGCACGCCGCGATCAGCGCGTCGCGGACCCGGTGGCCGGACACGTCGTCCAGGAAGATGTAATAGAGGATCCGGAGGTCTTTTTTGGCCCCGTCGATCAGGGCGACCAGCGCCTCGAGTCGCTGCGGCCCGTCGGGCAGCAATGTCAGATGGTTGCCGGCGACCTCGATCGGCGCCGGAAGCGCCGGCTCGCGCGGATTTGCATCGGCCATGGACCCGACATGGTCGTCGCGGCGATACAGGGCAAGCCCCGGAAGGTTCGAATCCCCGACCCGAAGACCCTGTTAGATTGACATTTCCGGCCCTCGCTGCTAGCCGCCCCCCTTTCCCAAAGCTTGAGCAAAGCGGAGTGCTTCATGGCGCGCGTAACCGTCGAAGATTGTGTCGACAAGATCCCCAACCGGTTCGATCTGGTGCTTCTGTCGGCCCAGCGCGCCCGGCAGATTTCCGGCGGCGCCGAGCTGACCATCGACCGCGACCGCGACAAGAATCCGGTCGTCGCGCTGCGCGAGATCGCCGAGCAGACGGTGAAGCCGAAGCATCTCGAGGAGGCCCTGGTCTCCAACCTGCAGCGCGTCCAGATCGAGGACGACGAGGCTCCGGACGAGGTCGGCTCGCTGAGCGCTTCGGCCGAGGCGCTCCGGCTCACCGCCGCCGCGCCGCCGCGCAACAACAATATGGGCGGCGACTACGAATAAGCCGGAGACGGGAAGCGCGGCCTTCGCGCTTTTCGACACGCCGATCGGGCGTTGCGCGATCGTCTGGCTCGGCGACGCGATCATCGGCGCCGCACTTCCCGAAACCGACGAGGGGCGCCTGAGGGCGCGCCTCGCGATGCGCTTTCCAGGCGCCCATGAAGGCTCCGCTCCGCCCCCGGTCGCCGAGGCGATCGAGCGGATTTCCGGGCTGCTCAACGGCGACAAGGCCGATCTGGCCGACCTTCCCGTCTTCCTCTCGGGGACCACCGATTTCGAGGACCGGGTCTATGCCGAAGCGCGCCGAATCCCGCGCGGCGAGGTGCGCACTTACGGCGAGATAGCCGAGGCGATCGGCGAGCCCGGCGCCGCCCGTGCCGTCGGCGCCGCACTCGGGCGAAACCCTGTTCCCATCGTCATCCCCTGTCACCGGGTCCTCGGAGGCCACGGCAAGAGCGGCGGCTTCTCGGCGCCGGGCGGCACCGTGACCAAGTTCAGGATGCTCGAGATCGAAGGGGCGAAGCGGCCCGGCGACCCCGAATTGTTCGAGACGCTGCCGCTGGCGGTGAGGCCGACATCTCGACCCTAGGTTCCTGCCCGTCATGCTGAACTTGCCTGCCCTGGACTAGATCCAGGGTTTCAGCATCCAGTTGGTCGCGCGCCGTGCCGGTGGAGAACTGGACCCTGAAACAAGTTCAGGGTGACGGCTTGCTGGAAAAGTCAGTGCAGCGTGACGACCGCTACTAAGCCGCGGCCTCTGCCTTCTTCTCGAAACCCTCGACCTCGGACTGGTCGACCCATTCCAGGTCGCCGAGCGAGAGTGGGCGGCCGTCCGCGGCCTGGACGGTCATCGGCGCGATCGGGCGGCGGCTGAGGCGGTCGATCAGGACCGGGTTGCTCGGCATGTCGCAGATCCAGCGTTCGCCCCATTGCCGCATCGCGATCAGGACCGGAAGCAGCTCGCGCCCGCGCTCGGTGAGCCGGTAGGCGACCTTGCGCCGGTCCGCGGGATCGGGGTCTCGGTGCAGGATCTGATGCTCGACCAGGCGTCCCAGGCGGTTGGAGAGGATGTTGCGGGCGATTCCGAGGGCGGACTGGAACTCCTCGAAATGGTGAAGGCCGTTGAAGGCGCCGCGGAGGATCAGGAACGACCAGCGCTCGCCGACGACCTCGAGCATCGCGGAAATCCCGCATTCCGCAAAGACTTCCTTCATTTGGTGCACTTTTACCACGCCCTCAGCCTACGCCTTTTTTCGCCATTTTCCATAGCAGGGATAATTTCAGTTGCAAGGCGATACTGACATTCATATAAGTTGCCGATCACTACCTAATAGGGACGTCCAATGACACGCTTTGCCGCTCCGATCCTGTCCGCCCTCAGCCTGGCCTCGCTCTCGCTCGCCGCCGCCGCTCCGGCGGTCGCCGCCGGCCCTTATTATCGCGCCGAGCTCGCGGCGCCCGCATCGTCCGGCCAGGTGATCGCCCGCGGCCTCATCTGGAAATGCGGCGCCGAGGCCTGCGTCGCTGGCAAGAGCAACAGCCGGCCGGCGATCGACTGTGCAGCGCTCGTCCGCGAAGCCGGCGCCCTCCGCAGCTTCACCGTCCAGGGCCGCGCCTTGAGCGACTCCGACCTCGAAAAGTGCAACGCCAGGGCGAAGTAAAAAGCTTTTTACGTTGCAACGCAGCAGCACGGCGCCCCATGCTGGCGCCGTGCTGAGGCAATATGAACTCCTGGAGAAGGTCCGGGCCTACGATCCCGATGCCGACGAGGCGATGATCAACCGTGCCTACGTCTTCTCGATGCAGAAGCACGGTACCCAGAAGCGCGCCTCGGGCGATCCCTATTACAGTCATCCGATCGAGGTGGCCGGAATTCTCACCGACCTTCATCTCGACGACGAGACGATCGTCACGGCGATCCTTCACGACACGATCGAGGACACGGTCGCAACCCCCGAAGAGATCGAGAAGAGCTTCGGCAAGAATGTCGCGCGCCTCGTCGACGGAGTGACCAAGCTCTCCAAGATCGAGGCGCAGAGCGAGAGCCAGCGCGCCGCCGAGAACCTTCGCAAGTTCCTTCTGGCGATGTCGGGCGACATCAGGGTGTTGCTGGTGAAGCTGGCCGACCGGCTCCACAACATGCGCACGCTCCACTTCATCAAGTCGGACGAGAAGCGCCGCCGGATCGCGCGCGAGACGATGGATATCTACGCCCCGCTCGCCGAGCGGATCGGAATGTATGAGTTCATGCAGGAGATGCAGACTCTCGCCTTCCGCGAGATCGAGCCCGACGCTTACGCCTCGATCGCCAAAAGGCTCGAGCAACTCCACAAGGGCGAAGGCGATCTGATCGAGCGGATCGGCAAGGGGATCGGCGCCTATCTCGAGGCCCAGGGGATCAAGGCGCGAGTCCAGGGGCGGGAGAAGCATCCCTACTCGATCTGGCGGAAGATGGCCGAGCGCCACGTCAGCTTCGAGCAATTGTCGGACGTGATGGCGTTCCGAGTGATCGTCGAGAATGTCGAGGATTGCTACAAGACGCTCGGGCGAATCCACCAGCGCTGGCCGGTCGTTCCCGGACGCTTCAAGGATTTCATCTCGACTCCGAAGCGCAACGGCTATCGCTCGCTCCACACCACGGTGATCCACGACGAGCAGATGCGGATCGAGATCCAGATCCGCACTCAGGAGATGCACGACCAGGCCGAGCACGGTTTCGCCGCCCACTGGGCCTATAAGGAAGGCAAGGCCGCCGCGAAGCACCAGCATCCCTGGATCGACGACCTCATCGAGATACTCGACCATGCCGCGAGCGCCGAGGAGGTGCTCGAGCATACGCGGATGGCGATGTACACCGACCGGATCTTCGCCTTCACTCCGAAGGGCGAGCTGATCCAGCTCCCCAAGGGCGCGACACCGGTCGATTTCGCTTATGCGGTCCACACCGATCTGGGCGACCAGACCGTCGGCGCGAAGGTGAACGGCCGGGTGATGCCGCTCCGGACTCCGCTCGAGAATGGCGACCAGGTCGAGATTCTGGTCTCCAAGGCCCAGCATCCCCAACCCGCCTGGCTGAGCTTCGTCGTCACCGGCAAGGCGCGCGCCAAGATCCGCCGATTCGTCAAATCGAAGGAGCGCGAGGAAACGGTATCGCTCGGCCGCAAGATTTTCGACGAGATCGTCCAGCGCCTTCCCAATCCCCTCGGCTGGGAGGCGATGGCCGAGGCGCTGAAGCGGCTCCACATCCATGACGACCATGCGCTGATGGAGGCGATCGCCCTCAAGCGCGTCTCCGACGTCTCGGTGATGGAGGCCCTGATGCCGGGCTCGACCGGCAAGGGCGGGGTCAAGCCGCCGCCCCAGCAGACGGCGATCTCGATCAAGGGCCTGACCCCCGGAGTCGCCTTCAAGCTCGCCGAATGCTGCCATCCGATTCCCGGCGACCGGATCGTCGGGCTCAGGCGCGAGGGCACCGAGATCGAGGTCCATATGATCGGCTGCGACAGCCTCGCCGACGGAATCGACGCCG
The DNA here is from genome assembly GCA_036525315.1 of Allosphingosinicella sp. Classification (GTDB taxonomy): domain Bacteria; phylum Pseudomonadota; class Alphaproteobacteria; order Sphingomonadales; family Sphingomonadaceae; genus Allosphingosinicella. The sequence goes on along the minus strand of DATDAS010000082.1, from coordinate 75,156 downwards.
ACTGGGTCGACCTGGCCTGGGGCGACGAATCGGACGGCGGCACCGCCCGGCTCTGCGTGATCATCAAGAACGAGCCCGGCTCGCTCGCGGCGATCGCGGGAATCCTCGGCAATCACGGCGCCAACATCGTCAGCATGGACCAGGCGAGCCGCGACGGAAGCTTCCACACCTTCCATCTCGACGTCGAGGTGCACGATCTCCAGCATCTGATGCGAATCGTCGCCGCCCTTCGCGCGAGCGATGTGGTGTCCAGCGCCGAGCGGCTGTAGGACCGTCGGATGGACCGGATCGACCGCAGGCATTTGCTCGCCATGGCCGGAGGCGCCGCCCTCCTGCCTTTGCTTCCAACGCGCGCCTTCGCCGCGGACGCCTTCGTCATGTGGCGCGATCCGGGCTGCGGCTGCTGCCTCGAATGGGCGAAGAGGATGGAGGCCGCATTCGGCCGTCCGATGACGATCGTCGCCGCGCCGGACATGCGGGCGATCAAGCGCGCCCGCGGAGTCCCCGACGACCTTCAAAGCTGCCACACCGCCCTGGTCGGCGCTTTTTCGATCGAGGGCCATGTTCCGCCGGCCGACGTCAAGAGGCTGCTCGCGGCCAGGCCCGCCGGCGTTCGCGGGATCGCGGCTCCCGGAATGCCGATGGGCGCGCCGGGAATGGAGCATGGCGACCATCGCCAGCCCTACGATGTCGTCGCCTTCGGCCCGGGCGGCCGCTCCACTTTCGCCTCTCACTGAGGCGGGTTCGCCGGGATACCGCTTCCAGTCCTTTCGCTGTAGGGAGCGGCCATGAACGACACGCCCCAATCCATGACCTACGGAGGCTATCTCGGCCTCGAGCAATTGTTGTCGGCTCAGCACCCCATCTCCAGCCATCATGACGAATTGCTTTTCATCATCATCCACCAGACCAAGGAATTGTGGCTCAAGCAGACGATCCACGAGCTTCGTCTGTCGCGCGAGCTGATCCGCCGCGACCAGCTCGTTCCGGTCCACAAGAGTCTGTCGCGCGTATCCAGGATCCAGGCGGTGATGACCCTGAGCTGGGAGGTGCTCTCGACGCTCACCCCCACTGATTATACCAGCTTCCGTCACGTTCTCGGCACCAGCTCGGGCTTTCAGTCCGCGCAGTTCCGCCAGGTCGAGTTCCTTCTCGGCCTCAAGGAAGGCGGCCATCTGAAGTCCCAGGAGGAAGGATCGGCCGAGCATGGGGCTCTTGCCGCCGCGCTCAGCGAGCCGAGCCTTTGGGACGAGGCCAATGCGGCGCTCGCCCGCTCGGGCTTCGAACTTCCCGCCGACGTCCTCGAGCGCGACTGGAGCGAGACCTACCGGCCGAGCGAGGCGGTGGAGGATGCCTGGGCCGAGGTCTATCGCGACACCGAGCGCCATTGGCCGCTCTATCAGCTGGCGGAGAAGCTGGTCGACATCGACGACGCCTTCGCGACCTGGCGGCACAAGCATGTGATCACGGTCGAGCGGATCATCGGCCTCAAGCGCGGCACGGGCGGAACGGCCGGCGTCGCCTATCTCCAGTCGACCCTGGCGAAGCGCGCCTTCCCCGAACTCTGGTCGCTGCGCACGAAGGTTTAGGCGAAAAAGCCCGAACGGGCCTATTGGATACTAGGGCAGCGGCCGCGGCGCCGGGCCGCTAAGGGCTGCGATTGCCTCGCGGGTGATTCGCTCGCGTGCCGGAAGGCTCGGATGGGTCCGGAAGACCTGCGGGAACCAGTCGTATTTTCCGAGATAGCGGCGCCAGAACGGGATCGCGGCCTCGACGTTGAAGCCGGCCGCGGCCATCAGCCTGATCCCGAACCGGTCGGCTTCCTCCTCGGTCCGCCACACCCTCTTGGCATTCTTTCCGAAGGCCCGGCCGATCCCGCCTTTCGGCACGCCCTGCTCGTCGAGGAGCGTCGGGTGATGGAGGATGTTGTGCGACATTTCGTGGCCCAGGACGACCGCGAGTTCGTCGTCGCTTCGGAGGAAATCGAGCATCGAGGTGGTCATCACCACGAATCGGCCGTTGGCGAAGGCGTTGGTCTGGCTCGACCGTGCGAGCCGGACCCGGCCGAGGCATCCCTGGACCGAGCCCAGGCTCGCCTCGATCTCGCGGCCGTTGCGGAGCAGGCGCAGCCGGGCGGGTCCGGACCGAAGCTGCTCCTCGAGCTGGAACTCGGAAGCCTCCATTGCCTTTCGCCGCGAATCGCGATTCGCGATCGCGGCGTTGGCAATGGGCGAGGGGAAGGGCTTGCCGTTCACGGCCAAAAGGACGTCCCCGGCGACGAGCCCTGCGCGCGCGGCCGGCGTATCGGCGAGGACGGTCAGGATCCCGGGTCCGCGGTCGAGCCCATGGCGCTGGATCATCGTGATTCGGTCGGCCGGCTCATATTCGCCGAGATGGTGGAAGAGCAGTCCGGTCAGCGGATGCGGCTGGCTGCAATAAGGCCGGCCGGCCAGCGCGATTCGATAGGCGATCGCGCCGACCCGAAGATCGGCCTGGCGCAACGTGCTTTGGCCGGAATGCGTGGCGGGCTGGCCGAACGCCGCATGGGCGGCGAGCAGCAGGCCCAGAGAGATGGCGATCGCGAAACGGCGGGTCACTTCGTCAGCCTAGCTGTGGCTAAGAGCACGCACAAGAAAAGGGCCGGATGGGGAGTACCCCATCCGGCCTAAACTCTCGGACGTTCGCCCCTGCCCTTACGGGCTGTGCGGCAGATCGTCGTCGTTGTCGTTCGTCGCGGCCAGGATGCCGAGGATGATGGCGATGATCGCGATCAACGGAATGATAAAGCCGCCGCGAAGCTGGCTTCCGTCCGTGACCGTCTCGCTGGCCGGCGCAACTTCGGTCGTCGCGGCCTTAGCCGTGCTTTGAGCGGCAGCCACAGCCGGCGTCACCATAAGGGCGACGGAGGCGGTCGCAGCGATAATTCCCTTGAAAACCACGTCAGCTTCTCCCTTCGTACTCGAGTCTGATCTTCTCGATTTCGAGGCCTTCCTAATCGAGGCGCCAATGGCTGTCTACCCCGAAATGACCCCAGTGAAACCTTGCGTTCGCTCCGTAGCCACGAGCAAGTTTACGAACACTGAAGCGCAACGCGCCCCTTCGGCGAAAGTTCAACGGCTCCGGATGAAGTGTGGAGAGGTGTTGCAACTGGGTAACGCTTTTCGGATCCCCGCCCCTCGGCGGCGCGCGAAAACGGCCTTTGTTCAATGGGTTGCGAAATCTTGCGAACCCGGCGGGGAGGTGCCGCCACGCCGCTCGCGGGGCGGGCGCGGACGCGCGCTGACGGGACTTGGAACGGTGCGGATCGGCTTGGCGCCCATGGCGAGCGGGATCGGACGAAGGCGCGCTTCGCCCTACAGACTTTCATCCTTGGCTGACGAACGTCCGACTCAGCTCATGGGCTGGAGGGCAGATCGTCGTCGTTGTCACTCGTCGCGGCCAGGATACCGAGGATGACGGCGATGATCGCGATCAGCGGGATGATGAATCCTCCGCGGAGCTCGCTTCCGTCGACGGTCTCGTCCGCCGGCCCTACCTCATGGACCGCCGAAGCCGTTGCGGACGCTTGTGCCTGAGCGATAGTTGGAGCCGCCATCAAGGTGAGCGATACGGCCGAAGCAACAAGTTTTTTGAAAGCCACGTCAGTATCTCCCCTCGAAAGTGAGTCTGATCGTCTCGTCTTAGCCAAGATCACTTAGTCGAGCCGGCCAAAAAAGTCTATCGTGAAACGGCCTTTGCGCCGGAAAGATCTAAGGCCCCATTTCTTCTGTATTTATCAGGGACCCGGCTGAGCTTCGAACGGGATGAGCGAACGCCGCGCCGATGGGTGCCGCCTCCGGCCTTGACTCTCGGGCCAGGTGCTCGGGCTGAGGTTGCGGGGAATCGCAATTTGTTTCAGGGCGTTCGCGAACCCGACTTTGGGGAGGAGCCGGTGATCCCGTTCAACCGACTGCCGCGCCTGCTTGCCTTGCTTGCGGCCGCACTACTTGCGCTGACCGCCATGCCGGCCGCGGCCGCGGTCCAGATCACATTCTATTCGAAGCAGCTGACCTCCTCCTTTCCCCATGCCTTCGTGGTCATGCGCGGCACGCTCGAGCGCAACGGCGCCCGAATCGACGAGGATTACGGATTCACGGCCAAATCGGTCAGCCCCGCGATTCTCATGGGCGCGGTGAAGGGCGAGGTCGTGAGCGACCACAATGCGGGCTATGTCGCAAAGAGCGACGCCCATTTCACGGTGACGATCAGCGATTCGGAATATGACAGGGTGATTGCGACGGTGGAGAGGTGGCGAAACCGCCCGCAGCCGAGCTACGACCTGGGAACCCGCAACTGCATCCATTTCGTCGCCGAGATCGCAGCGAGCGTCGGAATGCGCGCCGACACGCCGAAGAAGCTGATGAAGAAGCCTCGCTCCTATCTCGACTTCCTCACCGCTGCCAACCAGGCGTGGCTCGAAGCCCGCCGCGCGGTCATCACCCGGCCGCCCGCGCAAAGAGCCGTGGCGGCCCTCTCGAGGAGCAGCCGGGCGGGTTGACTTTGCAGCCTGCATCGCCTCTCAGCCCGCCGGGTCCAGCCCGAATTTCCTGACAGATTTGCGAAGAGACGAATGAACGCGCCCAACGAACATATCATCGTGGTCGGCCTCGGCTATGTCGGCCTCCCGCTCGCGGTCGCGCTGGCACGCTCGTTCCGGGTCACCGGCCTCGACATAGACCAGGGCCGGGTCGACGAGCTCCGGCGCGGACACGACCGCACCCGCGAGGTCGAGGCCGAGGCGCTCGCCTCCTCCACTCTCGCGCTGACCGCCGATCCCGCCGACTGCGCCGGCGCCGACGTCTACATCGTTACCGTTCCGACCCCGGTGGACTCGGCCAACAAGCCCGATCTCGGCCCGGTGATCGGCGCCACGCGGTCGGTCGCAGCCCTGCTCGATCCGGCGAAGGAGCCGGTCATCGTCTACGAGAGCACTGTTTATCCCGGGGTCACGGAGGAGATTTGCGGGCCGCTGATCGAGGAGATTTCGGGCCTGGTCCGCGGCCGCGACTTCTTCCTCGGCTACTCGCCCGAACGGATCAATCCCGGCGACCGCGAGCACACAGTCGACCGGATCGTAAAGGTGGTCGCGGGGGAAAATCCGGAAGTGACCGACCGGCTCGCCGAGCTCTACGGCGCGGTGACCACGGCCGGCACCTTCCGGGCCGCCTCGATCAAGGCCGCCGAGGCCGCCAAGGTCATCGAGAACGCCCAGCGCGACATCAACATCGCCTTCATGAACGAGATCACCCAGATCTTCTCGAAGCTCGACATCTCGATCTGGGACGTCCTCGCCGCCGCGGGCACGAAGTGGAACTTCCTGCCCTTCCAGCCAGGCCTGGTCGGAGGCCACTGCATCGGAGTCGATCCTTATTATCTGAGCCATCGCGCCCAGCAGATGGGGGTCGATCCCAACGTCATCCTTGCCGGGCGCTCGATCAACGACCGGATGGGCGCCTGGGTCGCCGAGCGGCTCCACGAGAAGAGGGGCAAGCCGGGCACCGCGCTCGTCCTCGGGCTCGCCTTCAAGGAGAATGTCCCCGACCTCCGCAACTCAAAGGTGATCGACGTGATCCGCCGGCTGGCCGAGCTCGGCCATGAGGTGACGGTCCACGATCCGCTCGCCGACTCCGCCGAGGCGCGGCACGAATATGCGCTGGATCTCGATCCGGACGCGCTCGACAGGAGCTACGATCTCGTCGTCGTCGCGGTTCCGCACGCCGAATATGGCGCGCTTGCGGACGAACGTGTCTTGGCCCTGGTCGCCGAAGGCGGCCTGCTCGCCGATCTCAAGAACCTGTTCCGCGGGCGGGCGCTCCAGGTCGAGCGCTGGACGCTCTAGCCAGCTCCTCATTGCCGGTTTCCAGAGCTTGAAACGGCCGCTGATGCTGCTGGCGAGCCTTTCATTGCTGGGGGGCGCGGCTCTGTTCGAGGCTTACGCTTTGACCCGGCAGCGGCTCCAGCTCAGGGTCGACGCCGCCGCCGAACACGGGGCGCACGCGCTGGCCGAGGGCAGGAGCATCGAAGCGGAGGTTCGAAGGAGGCTCGACGCAGGCCCCGCCATTCGGCCCGGAGCGCGGATCGAGATAGAGCAAGGGCCCAGCGGCGGCCGATACCGGGGCTGGCCGAATGCGGTCCGGGTTCGGGTCCGCCAGGCCTGGCGGCCGCCTCTGGTGCCGCGCGGCCTTGCGGCCAGGCTGCCGCTCGACGTCGCGGCGACGGCGGTTGCAGTGCCGCCGGGGCCCGGCCATCCCGGGCCTGTCGCGCTTCGGGTGGAGTGACGGCATGTGGATCTATGCCGCACTGTTCGTCTTCCCGGCCGCATGGGTCGCTGCCGCGGGGCGCTCCGGGAACGGGAGGCCCGGCAAGGCTGCCGTCCTGGTCACCGCACTGATCCTCGCAGTCCTGATCGGTCTCCGCTTCAGAGTGGGCGGAGACTGGCATTCCTACTGGCTGATGCTCGAGCGGGCGCACAATCTCGATTGGGCGACGGCGCTCACGATCAGCGATCCCGCATATATGGGCCTGAACATCGTCGCCGCCCGGCTCGGCTTCAGCATTGCCTTCGTCAATCTCGCCTGCGCGGTTCTGGCGGTGGCCGGAACCTTTGCCTTCGCGCTTCGCCAGAATCGGCCCTGGCTCGCCCTGCTGGCAGCCGTTCCGGTCCTGCTCGCGGTGACCGCGATGACGACCACTCGCCAGTCGGCCGCAATCGGCCTGGAGTTGCTCGCGCTGGGCTGGTTCCTGGACGGGCGCCGGGGCCTGCCCATATTCGCGCTTCTTCTCGCCTGCGCCTTTCATTGGTCGTCGGCCGTGCTCCTGCCGATCGTTCCTCTGCTGCTGGCCAGGCCCGAAAATCGAGCCCGAATCGGCTGGGGCCTCGTCGCGCTCGCATTCGCCGCCGCCGCGGCCGTCTGGCTGAGGGCCGAGCCGGGCATTCCAGCCGCGGGCGGCCTGTTCCGGCTGCTGCCCTCGCTGATCGCGGCGGGAGCCATAGTGTTTCTGCGCCGCAAGGCCATGCTGGCGGAAGGCGCCGCGGCGATCGCTTTCTATCTGGCCGGCCTGGCCTTGCTCTGCCTGGCCCAGCTCCCGGTCTCGTCGCTCAACGCCGACCGGCTGGGCCTCTACACGATCGCGCTTCAGATGCTCGTCCTGCCCCGCCTTCCCGACATGTTCGCCGCGCCTGCGATGCGTCGGACCGCGATCGCGAGCCTGGTCTTCCTCTATGGGGCGATGTTCGCGGCCTGGGCGATGCTTAGCCCCTACGCCGGGTGCATGACTCCCTACCGCTCCTATCTTCAGGAGCCGAACCGGCTCATCGCGCGGGAAGTGCCCGAGCCGGTCTGCTGACCGCCCGCGGTCCCTCCCGGCCGTGCCCCTCCTCGATCCGCGCAGCCACGAACGCCGCGAACTCGCGTCCGACGCTGTCGGGAGTCGCTGCCGGCGAAGGCGCGGACCAGGTCACGACCAGCTCTCCGTGCTCGACCCGGGCCGTGCAGAACAGGATGGAGGCCTTCTCGCGAAGGGCGAAGCGAAGCAGCGCATCCGAGATGTAGAGCGGGCCGAGCGGTGTCGGGACCTCGAATGCGTTGGGATCGGGGTCGGGCCGGTCGATCATCGCGCAAAGCACGTTTCCGCACCGCAAGGCCCGGACGGACTCGGCGAGCACCGTCTCCGAAACCGGGATGACCCGCGCCGGCTTCGAAGTGCCGAAGATCGGCACGTCGGGGCTCGAAGCGATCGCGACCGGAGCCCGTCCCCGGTCGGTCAGGAGCCGCAAGAGCACATAGCCGAGCAGGGAATGGGGCGCCGCGAGCAATATGGCGCCGCCGCTCCGCAAGGCCGAGTCGAGATGCTCGCGGCCGCGCTGTCCGAGGATCGGGTCGTAGCGGACCCCGGCCGCGGCCGCCGCCATCATCAGCCGCCACAAAGCCATGTCGCGCCACGAATCTATGCCCATTCCAGACCCGCCGCGTCGGTCGGCGCGGGGGATGAGAGGCGTCGCCAGGCGCGAGGCGCCAAGCAAGACGGGCCATCGCAGCCGCCTGGGAAGCAGGCGAAGGCCATGCCCGAAGGCGAGAGCGGCGGCGTGGTAAGGGGTCATGGACGAGCCGGGGCGTATCGCCTGCGCCATCTGCTTGCAACGGCGCCGGCAACCGTTGGCAAGGCTGGTTTCGCGCCTATACAGCTTTACCCCTGCCCGGTCCCAGTGAGTGTCCATGTTCCAGTCCATCGCCCGCCGAATCGCCGACGGCGCCGCATCCGATCGAATCTGCTACCGTTTCCTCGATCGCGGCGAGACCGAGAGCGCGACCCTGACCTTCGCGGGGCTGGACGAGCGCGCCCGGGCGCTCGCCGCCGGGCTGCTCGGAATTGCCACTCCCGGCGATCGAATCCTCCTGGTCTTCGAGCCGGGGCCGGACTTCCTCGAGGCGCTGGTCGCCTGCATCTATGCCGGGCTGGTGGCGATCCCGGCGCCGGCGCCGCGGCCCGGCGCCTCTCTCGAACGCCTCGAGGGAGTGGCTCGCTCATCCTCCGCGCGGCTGATCCTGACCAGCGCCGGAATCAGGGACTTGCTGGGCAAGCGGAACGCGCTTCGAGCGGCCAGGACGGTCGCGGTCGAGGAGCTGGCGGCGGCACCCGGCGACGCTTCGCCGCCGGGATTCGATCTCGGTCCCAGGGATCCGGTCCTGATCCAATATACGTCCGGCTCGACGCTCGAGCCGCGCGGGGTCGTGCTTGATTCGGCCTGCATCTCGGCCAACGTCGCCGAGATGATCCGCGCCCTTCGCCTCCGCGAAGGCGAGGAGGTGTTCGTCAACTGGATGCCCCATTTTCACGACATGGGCCTGATCGGAAGCTTCCTGCTCCCTCTGCTCAGCCGCGGCGAGATGGTGCACATGCCTCCGCTCTCCTTCGTCCAGAAGCCGGCGCGCTTCCTCGAGGCGGTCTCGCGCTACCGGGGCACCATGTGCGGCGGGCCCCCGCTCGCGCTCGACATGTGCGTGGATCGCGTTCCGGACGCGGTGATCGACAGCCTCGATTTGTCGAGCTGGCGCATCGTCTTCTGCGGGGCCGAGCCGGTTTTCGAATCGTGCCTCGGGAGGTTCCGCCGCCGATTCGCCCGTGCCGGGGTCAGGCCGGAATCGGTCTTCTCGGTCTATGGGCTCGCCGAGGTGACCGTCTATGCCGCGGGAACGCCTCCGCGCGCCGACTCGGTCGGGACGGCCGGTGCCGGGCCGGCCGACCGGGCGCCCTGCTTCCTCGATTCCGGCAACCGCGGAAATCTGTGCATCGTCGGCGATGACGGCCTCCCGATCCCGGAGGGCCGTGAAGGCGAGATCTGGGTGACCGGCCCGTCGGTCGCGGCCCGCTATCTGGACGATCCCGAGGCGACGGCCCGGGTCTTCGGCAACAGGATCGTCGGCGACGATCGCCTGTGGGTCCGAACCGGCGATTTGGCGATTCTCGACGGGGACGCGCTGCGAATCACCGGCCGGATCAAGGATGTCCTGATCCGGGCCGGCGCCAATATCGCGGCCGCGGACGTCGAGAGGATCGCGGTCGAAGGCCGGACTCGGCTGAACCGGAACGGCGCCGCCGCATTCCAGCTCGACGGCGCTGGTACTCCGGTCGTGCTTCTGGTCGAGAAGGAGCGCGGGCCGTGGGACGCGGCGGACGAGCCGGAGCTGGTGCGGGGGATCAGGGGTTCGGTTCAGAAGGCCCTGGGGATCGGGCTCGACGAGGTCCGCATTCTTGAGCCCGGCGCACTGCCGCGAACGACCAGCGGCAAGATCCAGAGGTCCGAGGCACGCGCCGGCTGGACCCGGCGGATCGAGGCGGCGGCGTGACTCCGTCGCTCCCTTCGCTGGTCGATTTCGTCGCCCGAAGGGTCGCCGAGCGGATCGGCTCCGAAGCCGCGCGCGACCATGACGGGGATCTGTTCGAGCTCGGCCTCGATTCGGTCGACGCGGTCGAGCTGACCGGCGAGATCGAGGAAGAGTTCGGGCTCGAGATCGATCCCGCGCTTCCATTCGAGCAGCGCTCGATCAACCGCCTCGTCGCGGCGCTGGCGGCCGCTCCGGCTCAGCGCCCGGTATAGGCCCGGTACCAGTCGACGAAGCGCGGCACGCCCTGCTCGATCGGGGTGGTCGGCGCGAATCCGAGGTCGCGCTGGATGGCGCTGATGTCGGCGAAGGTGTCGCGAACGTCGCCGGCCTGCATCGGAAGCAATTCCCGCTCGGCCTTGCGGCCGCAGGCCTGCTCGATCAGCTCGATCATCCGCGTCAGCTCTTCGGAGCGGTTGTTGCCGATATTGTAGAGACGGTGCGGGCTTCGGCTCCCGCCGGCTTTCTCCTGCCCGTCGTCGGGCGGGGGATTGTCGTGGCAGGCGACGACTCCGGTCACGATATCGTCCACGAAGGTGAAGTCGCGGCGCATATTGCCCTCTCCGAACACCTGGATCGGCCTGCCCGAAAGGATGGCGTCGGTGAACAGCCACATCGCCATGTCGGGCCGGCCCCACGGGCCGTAGACCGTGAAGAAGCGGAGGCCCGTCTGCGGAAGCCGGTAGAGATGGGCATAGGTCTCGCCGATCAGCTCGTCCGCTTTCTTGGTCGCGGCATAGAGCGAGAGCGGATGGTCGACCCTGTCCTCGACCCGGAAGGGCAGGGTCTCGTTGCCGCCATAGACCGAGGAGGAGGAGGCGTAGACGAAATGGCTCGATTTGCGGGCCCGGGCGAGCTCGAGCATGTTGAGATGCCCGACCAGGTTCGAATGGACATAGGCGTGGGGATTCTCGATCGAATAGCGCACCCCCGCCTGGGCTCCGAGATGGACGATCCGGTCGAAATCCTTGCCGTCGAGCGCGCTGAGGAGGGCGGCGTTGTCGGCGAAATCGACCTCGACGAACTCGAAGCTGTTGTGGCGCCGCCGAAGATCCGCGATCCGCGCCCGCTTGAGCTCCACGCTGTAATAATCGTTGACGTTGTCGAGGCCGATGACCCGGTCGCCGCGCGCGAGCAGCCTTTCGCTGACATGATAGCCGATGAAGCCGGCCGCGCCGGTAACGATTGTGGTCATGTGATGGATCTGTCCGTTTCGGGTTTCCGCCGCGCATAGTGAATGATCGTCCCAGGTGGAAGCGCCCGCGCGCTTGCCGCCGGTAAGCCGTCGAAGCGGGACGGAAAGTGGACTTGTCGCCGCTTTTGCTCTTTAGGCACGGTCAAATCAGGATCGGGGCGAAAGCGGCAGACAGGTGGCTATTCCGGCAGGGAAATTCGCGCATGCGCGCCGGACGTTGTGGCACCGCGTCCGTCTCCAGCTCGGCGTGGGCCTGCTTCTCGCCGTCGTCATCCCCTATCTGGTGCGGCTTCGTCAGGAGATCGGGCCGGCCGGCGGGCAGCCCGATCTGGAGAGCCTCAACAATTCGCTGGTGGGGACGATCGCGGCCCTGATCGGCGGCTATTATGCGTTCCGCCGGGTATCCTATTATCCCGGGGTCCGGGCCTCCTACCACATCTTCCCGACCTTCGCGATTTCCTACGGGCTGGTGCTGGTCGCCTTCTTCTTCGTCCGGCTCGATTACAGCCGCCTCCACTTCCTCACCAGCTTCATGCTCTGCGTGTTCTGGTACTATGTCGTCTATTTCAAGCTTCAGCGGCAGCACACACTGAGGATCGGGATCGTTCCGGCCGGCGCGGTCGAGCATCTGCTCGAGGTGCCCGACGTGACCTGGGTGATGCTCGACTCGGCGAACAAGGAGCAGCCCCACGACGCCATCGTCGCGGATCTGAGGGCCGACCTTCCCGACGAATGGGAGCGCTATCTCGCCGACCGGGCGCTGGCCGGAAGCCTGGTCATGCACGTCAAGCAGATGGAGGAATCGCTGACCGGAAGGGTCGCGATCGACCATCTGTCCGAGAACAATCTCGGATCGCTCATCCCCGGAATCGTCTATGCCAAGATCAAGCGGCTCGGCGACCTCGTCCTGGCCGCGGTCCTGATTCCGCTGCTCGCGCTCCCGATGCTTCTCGTCGCGCTCGGGATCAAGCTGACCTCGCGCGGCCCGATCCTCTTCGTCCAGGAGCGGATGGGCTATCAGGGCCAGATCTTCCGGATGTACAAGTTGCGGACGATGAAGGTGGCGGAGGAGGTGGAGGATGCGCGTCTCGCCGCGATCACCCAGGACGAGGACGACAGGGTCACCAGCATCGGCAGATATCTGCGGCGCTACCGGATCGACGAGCTTCCGCAGATCCTCAACATCTTCACCGGCGAGATGAGCTGGATCGGGCCCCGGCCCGAGGCGGTGCCGCTGTCGCGCTGGTACGAGGCCGAGCTGCCCTTCTACCGCTACCGCCATATCGTCCGTCCGGGGATCACCGGCTGGGCCCAGGTTCGCCAGGGGCATGTCGCGGGGGTCGGCGACGTGCTTTGGAAGCTCCAGTACGATTTCTACTACATCAAGAATTTCTCGTTCTGGCTCGACCTTCTGATCGTGGCGAGAACGGCCCGAACCATCCTCAGCGGCTTCGGAGCGCGTTAGGCGGCCTTGCTTCCCGCCGTCTCGGCCTGCCTGTCCAGCCAGGCCTGGAACATCAGGACGCCCCAGATCGCCGCGGTCGAATCCGCCTGTCCCGAGAGATGCTGTTGCCAGCGCCGCTGAACCTTGGCCGCGTCGAACCAGCCCTCGGCGGCGAGGCGGCGCGGATCGAGCAGGGATTCCGCCCAGGGCCGGAGCGGCCCCTTGATCCATTCTCCGACCGGGATCGCGAAGCCGGCCTTGGGCCGGTCGAACAGGGCCTCGGGCACCTCGCGATAAAGAAGGCGGCGGAGGATCTGCTTTCCGCGCCCCCCCTGAATCTTCATCCCGATCGGAATCCGCGCGGCCAGCGCCGCCACGCGATGGTCGAGGAAGGGGACCCGAGTCTCGAGGCTGATCGCCATCGCCGCCCGGTCGACCTTGCAGAGAATGTCGTCGGGCAGATAGGAGCGAGCGTCGCAATACATCATGCGTACCGCGTCGGGCGCGCCCGCGCCTGCATCGAGATCGAAGGCGCAGGCGGCTGGGGAGGCGTCGGCTCCGGAGACCGGCGACCCTTCCGCGGACCATTCGCCGACGAAGCTGGCGAACAAGGCGTCGAGGCTCGAGGCTTCGCCCATCGTCCGGAACGCCTTCTGGACCTTGGTTCCGAAATGGGCCGGCCGCCTTCCGCCCGGAAGCAGGCTCGACAGGCCGTTCCAGGCGCCGGCCGGCATCGCGCCGAGGCCGGTGCCGGCGACCGCCCGGAGCGGCGCCGGGAGATGCTTCAATTTCCCCCACAGCCGGGCGCCGCTCACATAGCGGTTATAGCCGCCGAACAATTCGTCGCCGCCGTCGCCCGACAGCGCCACCGTCACCTGCTCGCGCGCGAATCGGCTGACCAGATGGGTCGGGATCTGCGAGCTGTCGGCGAAGGGCTCGTCATAGATGTCCGGGAGCTCGGGGATCAGATCCTGCGCTTCGCGGACGCTGACGGTCCGCTCGTGATGCTCGGTGCCGAGATGGGCCGCGACCGCTCGGGCGTGGTCGGCTTCGTCATAGGCTTCCTCCTCGAAGCCGATCGTGAAGGTGCGCACGCTCCCGGTCGAATATTTCTGATAGAGCGCGACGACGGTCGAGCTGTCCACTCCGCCCGAGAGGAACGCGCCTACCGGCACGTCGGCCATGGCCTGCCCGCCGATCGAATCGGCCAGCACCGCCTCGAGCTGCTCAAGCGCCTCGGCTTCGCTCCCGACAGGGTCGGCGAGCCCGCCGGCAACCACCTGGCGATAGGACCAGTAGCGCTCGATTCGAACAGCCTCCGCCGGGCCGTCGACCGCCGGCGGCTCGGAAGGGATGGTCCGGACCGACTCCGGGCCGGTCTCGAGGATGCAGCCGGGCTCGAGCTTGTAGACGTCGCGATAGATGGAGAGCGGCGCAGGAATGTAATTGCGGTCGGCGAACAAGGCGAGCGAGCGCCGGTCGACCGGATTGGCGAAGCGTGGATGGAGACGAAGCGCCTTCAGTTCCGAGGCGAACAGGAAATCGCCGCCGACCCAGCCGTAATAAAGCGGCTTCTCGCCGAACCGGTCGCGGGCGAGGAACAGCTTGCGCGCCTTCCGGTCCCAGAGCGAGATTGCGAACATTCCGACGCATTTGCCGAGAGTCGCCTCGAAGCCCCAGGCGGCGATGCACTCGACGAGGGTCTCGGTGTCGGAATGGCCGATCCATGGCCCGGGCGGCCCGCCCTTCGCCTCGAGCTCGGCGCGCAGCGCGGAATGATTGTAGATCTCGCCATTGTAGCTGAGCATCCAGCGGCCGTCCTTCGAGGCCATGGGCTGGTGGCCGGCGGCCGAGAGGTCGACGATCGACAGGCGGCGGTGGCTGAAGGCGATTCCGCTCTCCGCGTCGGACCAGACGCCCTGATCGTCCGGGCCGCGATGGGCGAGCGCCCCGGCCATGGCAGCGGCCAAGGCCGGATCGGCCCCGTTCCTGCTGATAAGACCGGCTATTCCGCACATATTCTTACAGTCGCTTTCACAATGGCGGTCCTGATAGCTTCGGCGTCCGAGTCTGGCTAGGAGGCGGGGATGGAGCGCGGCTGGGCATGACGGTCGAGAAATTGCGGCCGAAGACGGTCGAGAAGATCTGGGGCAGGCGCGACCTGCCCGAGCCCTTCGGCCCGATCCCGCCCGAGGCCGAGCCGGTCGGAGAGATCTGGTTCGAGGGCTCCACGGACGACGCCCTGCTGGTCAAATATCTGTTCACCTCCGAGAAGCTGTCGGTCCAGGTCCATCCCGACGACGCGGCCGCGCGGCGGCGCGGGCTCTCCGGCGGCAAGGAGGAGGCCTGGTGGGTGATCGCGGCCGAGCCGGACGCGAGGGTCGGCCTCGGCCTCCGCGAGGCGATCGATCCGCAAAGGCTTCGCTCGGCGGCACTCGACGGAAGCATCGAGCATATGCTCGATTGGCGGCCGGTGCGCCCCGGCGAGGCGATCTATTCGCCGGCGGGGACGATCCATGCGATCGGCGCCGGCCTTTCGATCGTCGAGATCCAGCAGAATGCCGACGTCACCTACCGCCTGTTCGATTACGGGCGCGACCGCGAGCTTCATGTCGACGAGGCGGTGGCCGTGGCGAAGGCTGCACCGTGGGAGGAGCCGCCGAGTCCCTACGCTCTGGCCCCCGGGCGCGAGATCCTCGCCCACGGCCGTGCCTTCGTCCTGGAACGCTGGATCGGGCCGATGTCCGCCCGGCTCGACGCTGCGCGGCCCGTCTGGCTCGTCCCCCTCGAGGGAGGCGGCACGATCTCCGGCAACGGCTTCGTTGCCGGCGAGGTCTGGCGCGCCGAGGGCCGCGAGGAGCTCAGCCTCGGCGAGGACGCGGTCGTGCTGGCGGCCTATGAAGGCGGCCGGGTGCGGCAGGAGCTGATCCCGGGCTGACGCCGCTCAGAGCTTGCGGAACTGCATCATCCGCATGTCGGTGCAGCGGTCGCGGTAGCGCTCATAGACTTCCGGCCGGTAGAGCCTTCGGTTGAGGAGATAATCCTCCCGGGCGATCGTCTCGAAGCCGAGGCCGCTCAGAAGCGCTTCGATCTTCGGCCACTCGATATGGTCGTCCGGGAAGACGTGGATGTCGCCCTCGTTGGTGTAGCGCGGATTGAACAGGCGCCTCACGCGGTGGAGGTAGTTGGACGGCGTCAGATATTTGCGCCAGTCGAAGCGAAGGCCCGCCTTGCGGAACTCGTCATAGACCGGGTCGCCCTGCCAGTAGATCTCGTTCTGCTCGTGATCGAGCATGATCACTCCGCCCGGCTTGCAGATCCGGGCGAGCTCCCCGATCGCCGCGAGGTAATCGGGAATGTGGTGGAGCACAGAATAAGCCGCGATCATGTCGAAGCTGGCATCGGCCACGTTCGACAAATCCTTGCCGTTCATCTGGAGCAGGCTGAGCCGCTCGCTTCCGAAGCGCCGCTCGACGAGGCGAAGGAAATCGGGCGAGACGTCGGCGGCGGTGACGTCGAGGCCGAGCGCGAGCATGTGGCGGCTGAGGTTTCCCGATCCGCAGCCGAAATCGAGCGCCCTGAGAGGGTTCGCGCCGGTCCTGACCGAATCGCGGGCCCGGGTCAGGGCCGCGGCGAGGCGGTTCTGCTCGATCTCGTTGAAGATCTCGCCGTGCAGTTTCTCGTATTTCTGCGCGACCTGGTTGTGGACGGCGATGTTGCGCTCGATCTGAGCGCGTTCGGCAGAATCGCTCATGCGCGGCCTCCATCTCCAGGAATGTCGAGCTTCATGCCGGTCCGCGACGAGGTCACCTGATCACCTTTTTCGAGAGGGCGCGCTCCGCGAGGCGCCGCGAAAGACTGGAAAATTCTCCTTTCGCTGCAAATTCGTTCCTGTCAAACGGCGCACGTGCACGGCGGCGCGCGGGGGATATGCGTCGCCGCTCCCTTTTCACGCATTCGGACGGCCTTGGATGACTCGCTCGATCGACCATGATGGGCAGGGGGATGCGCCGAGGAAGCGCATCCTGATCGACGCCTCGCCCGTTACGAGCTCGGTCGACGGCCTCTCCGTTTACATCGTCAATCTGATTCGCAATCTGCCGGCCGATGCGCTCGCCGAGTTCGATTTCACCATCCTTCTCAATCCGGGGATCGACTGGCCCGAGCTGACCGAGGCGATTCGCTCCGGCGGGATGGAGGATCTGCGGGTTCCAATCGCGCCGATCGGCCCGCACCGCGATTGGGACATGTTCCGTTTCCTTCGCCGACACCGGAGCCGCTTCGACCTGATCCACATCACATCGCACAATTATCCGATCGCGCTCGAGGGCGGAGTCGTCACCATCCACGACGTCACCTTCAAGACCTGGTTCGACAGCAAGTCGCGCATCCCGGGCTGGCGGTTCGCCGCCCGCTCCTATCTCGACCGGATCGTGCGCCGCGCCCTGAAACGCGCCCAGGCGGTCATCGCCGTCTCCGATTCCACCCGCCGCGAACTGGTCGAACGGTTCGCGCCTGCCGACCCGGGCAGGATCGAGACGATCCATGAGGGCTGGGAGCATCTCGCCGATTATGATCCGGCGGAATGCGAGCCGTTCGACTTTGGCGCCGGCGGCTATCTCTTCTTCTTGGGCTCCTATCGGGTTCACAAGAATCTGAGCCTTCTTCTCGAAGCGTTCCGGATCGCGATGGACCGGATTCCGGAAGACCGGATTCTGGTGATCAGCGGATCGAGCGGGCGCCTCTCCGCCGCGAATCGCGAGGTGATGGCCGCGATCAACGCGAAGCGAACCCGCGTGATCTTCACCGGCTACGTGTCCAATGCCTGCGTCGCGCGGCTCTACCGCGAGGCCGACGCCTTCATCTTCCCGTCCCTTTCGGAAGGGTTTGGACTGCCGGTGCTGGAGGCCTTCCACTTCGGAGCGCCCCTGCTCGCCTCGCGCGCGACCTCGCTCCCGGAGGTGGCCGGCGATGCGGCGCTCTATTTCGACCCGAACGACGCCGGCGACATGGCCGATGCGATGGTGCGATTCTATGCGGACCCGGAGCTTGGCCCGCGCCTCGCGGCGGCGGGCATGGAACGGCTCGATTCATTCTCGTGGAAGAAGGCGGCCGAAGAGACTGTCGCCGTCTACCGAAAGTGCCTCAGCTCTTCTCGATGAGCCGGCGATAGACCTCGATCTGCATGCGGTCGTTGGCCTCCGGGTCCATCATCTCCAGGGTCCGCGCGCGAACGGCGTCGCCCATCCGCCGGGCATAGGCCGGATCGTCGAGAAAGCGCTCGATCGCGTCGGCCATGGCAACGTAATCGAGATGCGGCACCAGTTCGCCGGTCTTGCCGGTTTCGATCAGCTCGCCCTGCCAGTCCAGATCGTAAGCGACGATCGGCGCCGCCCCCAAAGCCATCTCCGCCATGGCTCGGCCGGTCAGCGGCGAGACGATCATCGAGACCTTCGGAACGACCCGCCAAAGCCATGTTTGGTCGCAGTCGCCGAGGAACATGATCCGGTCCGTCACGCCCAGCTCGGCCGCAAGCGCTTCGAGAGTCTTGCGATAGGGGCCCTCGCCCGCCAGAAGCACCTTCACGAAGCGGCCGCGCTCCTTGAGCACTCCGGCGGCGCGGATCACGTCGTCGATCAGCTTCACCTGCTGGAGCCGGGCCACGACGAGGATGGTCGGATCGCCCGTCGCGCCGATCGCCTCCAGGTCGGCATTGCCGTCCGGCCGCTCGGCCGGATCGATGAAATGGTGGCGCTCGATGATGTTTCCGACCCTGAACAGAGCCGTCCGTTCGCGCGGTATCCCGAGCGAGAGGACGTAGTTCCGATTGTCCTCGTTCTGGATCATCACGACGTCGGCACGATGGAGCATGAAGCGCTCGACCTTCTCTTCCTGAGCGACCGTCCGGAACAATCGCGGCGTCAGCGGCCGCCCCGTATGCTTCCTTTGTGCCCCGGGATTGCCCCATACGCCGATCAGCACCGGCTTTCGGAACAGGCGGGCGAACAGCCAGGCCATCGGACCCGCGAAATAGACTTCTTCCGACCTGACGATGTCGAAGCGGTGACGCAGGCCGATTCCGAT
Organism: Allosphingosinicella sp.; assembly: GCA_036525315.1. Classification (GTDB taxonomy): domain Bacteria; phylum Pseudomonadota; class Alphaproteobacteria; order Sphingomonadales; family Sphingomonadaceae; genus Allosphingosinicella. The sequence continues at coordinate 56,510 of DATDAS010000082.1, read as the reverse complement.
CAGCAACAGGAAGAGGCTGAGCTGGGCGAGCAGGAAGTTCAGCTTCTCGAACCGGCGCAGGGCCGCGAAACGCCCGATCTTGCCCTCGATGAAGGTGTGGCGCGGCGCCAGATCGTGGACCACGGGCCGTCCGAATCGAGGCGGCGAATCCTCGGGCTCGAGGAGGCTCGCGACCGGATGGACGGTCCAGACATGGTCGAACCAGCCGCCCTGGTCGCGGCCGGTGATGATCGCCGCGATGTTGCGCTCGTTGAGAATCTTCCAGGTATAGGCGGTGTCGAAGACGAGCAGATGCCGCTTCACGGGGGCCTCGCTCGCGCTTTCCGGAGCGGTCATTCGGCGGCGTCCGGCGCTGTCTCGACGAGATCCTCGACGCCCTCCTCGAACCGGACCGCCGGATCGTGAAGCAGGTCGCGCATCGCCGAGATGTCCGCGACGAGATCGGCGGGCTTCCGGTCCGGCTGCGTCTCATACGCCGGCTCTCGGCCAAGCTTGCGGCCGATAATGTCGCACATGCCGCGCAGGGAAAGCACCTCCGGGCCCGCGACGTTGAGGGTCGCGCTCCGCTCCAGGGCCGCCGCGGCGGCCGTCGCGATGGCGGCGTCCGACACGTGGATCGGATTGATGCTGAGGCCGTCTTCGCCTTGCAGTGTGACCGGGCGGCCTTGGCGGACGCTGTCGATGAGCCGCGGAACGAGCATGTCTCGCTTCTGCCCGGCCCCGTAGATGAAGAAGAAGCGCAGGATCGCCACGTTCAGATAAGGGGACCATGCCTCGGCCAGGATCTCGGCCGCACGCTTGGTCGCCGGATAGAAGCCGAGCGTCTGGCCCGGGGGAGGTGCCGGCGAATCTTCCACGAGCGGGTTGTCGCCGCTGCCGTAGACGCCGCCGGTCGAGGCGTAGACGAAGTTCCTCGCCCCCGCCCGGCGCGCATAATCGAGCAGTGCGATCGGCTGCGCGACATTGACTGCCAATATGTCGTCCGCCGCGTCCGGAAATTCGCGGAAACGGCTCGACTGGGCGAGGTAGATGACCGAATCCACCTTCGCGGGAAGCGCCGAGAGGTCGATCTCGCGGGACAGGTCCAGGGGCACGATCCGCGCGTCGACGGTCTCGGGCCGGACCGAGCGCGCCGTCGCGAAGACCTGACCCCTGCCTGCGAGCAGCGGTACGAGATGCGATCCGAGCAGGCCGCCCGCGCCGGTTATGAGGATGTTGTTCAAAGGCTTTGTGTTCCAGTCCGCAAGAATACACGCCGGAGGAGGGCGAAAGGGAATGCCCCGACCAGGACGCCGCCTAATAGAGCGACCGCCAAAATGCTCAACTTGCCCAATATGGGGACCAGGGCGAGCGCTTCGCCCTTGGGCAGGAAGGCGGCGGCCGTGGCCGCGACGACGAGAAGTAGGCCGTAAGCCAGCCTTCCGCGCTCGAGCGGGATCGGATGAAGCCTCTGGCTCCAGCCGAGGTAGAAGAGCGTGAGGAAGAGATAGGAGAGCAAGGTGGCGATGGCGGAGCCGCTCGCCCCGAGTCTCGGGATGAGCAGAAGGTTGAGGCCGACATTGATTCCGGCGGTCATCCAGGCGCCGGTCGCGATCAATAGGGTCCTCTTCTCGAGCGTGACTCCCAGGCTGGTGATCTGCATGGTTCCCGACAGGGCAATGGCCGCGGCGCCTATGGCGAGCGCCTGGGCGGCCGGCCAATAGGATTTCGGAGTCAGGGCGGCCATCACGTCGTCGGCGAACAAGGCGAGGCCTAGCGCGGTCAGGCCGAGGAAGCAGAACCAGCCGCTGAAGACCATGGAGAAAAGCCGCCGATAGTCGGGCTCCTCGTTCGCCATCCGCATGGCGAGCGGGATCCAGGCCTGGTGAAAGGCGCCGATCGCCAGAGTCAGCACGGAGGCGAACTTGAAGGCGATGCTGAACAGGCCGACCTGAACGGCGTCGCTCATCTCGGCGAGCATCCACCGGTCGAGCGAGCCGAATGCCCAATAGGCCGCGGCCGTGAAGACGAACGGCGTTCCGAAACGAAGCATGGTGCTCAGATATTCCCGATCGACCCCAAGGGTCAGGTCGCGCCGGACCAGCCAGAGACCGAGGGGCACGGCCGCGATCGCCGCGACGAGATTGCCGACGAGGAGGCCGAGGACGCCCATGTCCAATGAAAGGAGTAGCCAGAGGCCGAGCATGAGGCCCGCCACGTTCTTGACCATGGCGATGGCGCAGAATTTGAGCGGGGCGAATTGGAGCCGCGAAGTGTCCAGCGCATATTGGGCGATCTGGTCCGGGAGGATCGTGGCCAGCGCCACCAGGACGAGCGGCCAGGCGATCCCATAATCCAAATGGATCGGCTCCCTCCATCCATACAGCAGGAAGCCGACGATTCCGATCAGGATGGTCCCCGAGACGAGAAGCTGGAAGAGCCCGGTGGATACCAGGAGCGGCCGACGGCTCTCGTCTATCTCCTTGTCGAAATAGAAGCGCTGGACCGAATAATTGACCCCGAGATTGACGATCGCTCCGAGCAGGATCGCCGAGACCTGGAGAAGCGCCAGGATCCCGAAATCGGCGACGGCGAGCCGATGCGCATAGATCGGGATGACCAGGAACTGGACGAGCTTGAACAGCAGATCCGCGCCGCCATAGATGGCGACGTCCCTGCCCAGCTGTCTCAGCATTCGCGCTTGGGCTCGTTCGCGGAAAGCCTGTTGTCCGTGAGCGGATGGCGGATGAGTGGCGTCCGTCGGTTATATTCGGACTTGAGCGGGTGGAAGAGGTTGATCAGGTCGATGTCGCGCCCGTGCACGATCTTGTCATGGATCGATCCGAACAGATAGAGTGCGGTCTCGTAGCTGTGATACTTCTCCGCGAAGGCGCGCGAGGCCCGGCCGAGCGTCTCCCGAAGGGCCGGATCGCGGACAAGGGCGCGCAGATTATCGGCGAGAGTCTCCGGCGAGGTCGAAAGCACCGGGCATTCGTTCAGAAAGCCGTAGCGGCGATAGACGCGCGTATAGGCTTCATGCTCGAGATTGGCCATGACTGGAAGCCCGGAGGCCATGCCCTCGATCGCGCTGAACGCATAGCCGATTCCGATGAACTGCTCGGCGAGGATGTCGACGGTCTGCATGACCGACTTCACCTCTTCGTTCGGCACCTTTTCCAGAAGGACGAGATCGATCTGCAGCCCTTCTCCGCGAAGCTTCTCGACCGCGTCGACGAGGAACTCGGTTCCCTTGAATCCACGATGGTTGGGCGTGTGGAGGATCCGGACCGGGCCGTTCACTCCGTCATTTGGGGAATAGATCGGCTTCGGGGTCCAGGCCGCGGTGTCGATCTGAAAGAATTGGTTCACCGTCACGTCCCAGCGCCCCATGCCGTCGATCATCAGACCGACGACGATCGCATCGGCATGGCGATTCCAATGCTCGACCTTGCGTCGTGTCGCGGCCTCGCTTCGGGCCAGCGCCGGATAAGACGCGAGAAGGCCGTAGCGCACCGATGTGTCTACGATGCGCGAATACATGTAGGCGTCGGCGCCGAACCCGGTCACGACCGTCTTCACACCGGCGCGGCGGAAGAACCAGCTCTCCAGCCGCCAGAACAGCGACTGGGTCAGTGCGAACCCCCAGAAGCTGGTATGGACGACCTGCGCCCGGCGGAGCACATAGATGAAGGCCAGGCAGGCGCCGATCGCGAAGCGGAGCGGCCGCGGCAGAAACGCCGGCGCGAAATCCTCGAACAGGCGGTCGAAATCCGATCGGTTGTTGATCGCGTAGACGGTGTTCATGATCGTCATGCTTGCGCGGCCGCCGGCCTTCATCGCCTCGGACCAATATTTGTTCGAGGTGAGCGGGGCGCTTCCCCAGACGAGCAGGTCGCGCCGCCCGCCCGGAAGCAGGGCGGCGAGCAGGAAGACCGGCAGGAAGAGGGCGACCAGCAGGTTCCACAGAACGAGCTTCGGCCATGAGGATCGCATGGAAGGCGCCTTAGCGCTCCTTCCTTCCGATGCAAAGCCGAGGGGCTCGGGGGCGGTGCTGTCCGGTGACGGGACCGCGTTCGAGGCCGGGCGCGGCCGAGCGCGGCCGAGGCCCAGCTTTCTGAAAATTCGGAGGTTTTCGGGCGCCCCCGTCCCGGTCCTCGCCTAGGCTTGGCAGGGCCCTCGGCGGGGTTGCATCGGGGTCTGGACCTTGCTAGCCGCCCGCGGCCAGCTTCGTGGCTCGCCTATCCCGGAGGTTCTGAAAACGTGATTATCGACCAGCCGCTTTTTGCCCTGAGCTGCGATACCGATTGGGCCTCGGAGCCCCTGATCGCCGACCTGGCCGACTTTGCGAAGAGCTTGGGCATCAGGCCGACCTGGTTCGCCACCCACAAGAGCGCCGTGGTCGAGGAAATGGGCGCCAAAGGCGAAGCGGAGATCGGCGTTCACCCCAACTTCCGGCCCGGCTCGACCCACGGAGACGATGTCGAGGCCGTAATCGATCATGTGATGGGCCTGGTGCCGGGCGCGAAGTCCTTCCGCTCGCACTCCTATTTCGACAGCACCCCGATCGCCCAGTCGCTCAAGAGCCGCGGGATCACCTGCGACAGCAATCTGTGCGTGTTCCTCCAGGACGATCTCGTTCCGCTGCGGCACTGCTCCGGGCTGATGCGGCTGCCCGTCTTCTGGGAGGACGACATCCACTTCTGCTGGCCGGACACGACCTGGAACGTCGACACCTATTATCGCTACTTCATCACGCCGGGCCTGAAGGTCCTCGACGTCCATCCGATCCACTTCGCGCTTAATACGCCGAACCTCGATTTCTACCGCGGTCTCGACGTCCCGACCGGCGAGATGACCAGGGAGGATATCGAGCGGCTTCGTCACCCGGGCGAGGGCGTGCGGACGTTCATCACCGGCCTTCTGACGCGGCTTCGCGACGAGGGCCATGAGTTCCGGACCATCCTCGAGACCAGCGAGATGTTCCCGAACCTGCTTTCGATCGACGACGATCCCGACCGCGGACGGTCGGACGTCATCACTGCCGAGGACCATCAGCGCTACTGGCAGCTCGACGAGGCGGCCAAGCAGGATGCGATCAGAAAGCTGTACGACCTTCGCAATGCGGCGGACAAATATGCGACCTCGCGCGATTACAACCAGCGCGAGCTCGAGATCAGGGCGATCGGCGATGCCCTTCAGGAAAAGGCGCCGGGCAAGCTGGCCGATCTCGGCTGCGGCAACGGCTACACCCTGATCTCGGTCGCCAAGCGCATCGCCGGCTGGGACATGACCGGGGTCGATTTCTCGACCACGCTGATCGGGGGCGCCAACCATCTGCTCGACGAGGCGAAGGACGAGATCGGCTCGACCCTTCGGTTCCAGCATGGCGACGCGCTCGCCTTCCTGGCCGACACGCCGGAAGGCGCGCTCGATGCCGTTCTGACCGAGCGCTTCGTCCTCAATCTGCCGACCCGCGAAGTGCAGAAGAGCACGATAGCCGAAATCCATCGCGTGCTCGCGCCGGGCGGACTCTTCCTGATGTGCGAAGGATCGATGGAAGGCCTTCGCGGCCTGAACGCGCTCCGGAGCGGCCTGGGCGTCGAGGAGATATTGCCGAACAGCGCCGACAATCTCAGCTCGCTGCGCTTCGAGGACAAGGAGATCGAGACCTTCGCCGAGGAAACCGGTTTCGAGCTGGTCTCGAAGGACGGCTTCAGCTTCTTCTTCGCGGTCAGCCGAGCGCTTCACCCGGCGATGATCGCTCCGCGCCCGCCAAAGTTCGGAGCGAAGATCAACGATCTGGCGCGCGAGATCCAGGAGATGCTTCCATTCGAGCCCGGCGTCGGCTCGAACGTGCTCTGGGTGCTCAAGAAAAAGGGCTGAGCCCGGAACGTCCCCGACCGAATTGAAGATACGCTCGAACTGTTGCACCTCTGCGTCGGGCAGGGGGAATGTTGTGAACATGCAGTCCGAAATGACGTTCCAGGGCCGCTGGCGCGATTATCAGCAGGCCGTGCTCGACGCGCTTGAGAGCCATCTGGTCGACGACAAGCTCCACCTGGTCGCCGCCCCGGGCTCCGGCAAGACGCTGATGGGGCTCGAGGTCGTGCGCCGCATCGGCCGGCCGGCGCTCGTGCTCGCCCCTACGGTGGCAATCCGCAACCAATGGGTCGCCCGGCTGAGCGACATGTTTTTACCGGCGCCGCACGTCGGGCCTGAATGGATTTCCACCTCGCTCGCCGATCCCAGGCCGCTCACGATTTCCACCTATCAGGCGTTGCACGCGGCGACGGGCGAGAGGCCGGGCCGAGCTGCAGGTGACGAGCAGGAGAGCGACGAAGCGCCCCCTGCCGAACCGCCGGGTCGGTTTGAGACGCTCACTTCCTTTTTTAGAGAGCTCGGAGCGATCACGCTCGTGCTGGACGAGGCGCATCATCTTCGCCGAGAATGGTGGCGCACGCTTGGAGAGCTGCGAGAAGCCCTGCCCGAGGCCAAGATCGTCTCGCTGACCGCGACTCCGCCTTACGACGTCGAGCATGCCGAATGGTTGAATTACGAGGCCTTGTGCGGACCGATCGATGAGGAGATCCCCATCCCTCAACTGGTCAGGACAGGCGAGCTTTGCCCGCACCAGGATTATCTCCATGTGTCGCTTCCCGCCACATCCGAGGAGGTGCTCGTCACCGCGCACCGCGCCGGGCTCTATGATTTCATCGTCCGTTTGCACGACGATCGGGAGTTGCTCGCAATTCTCCTCGCCCATCCGTGGCTGACGGACCCGGCCGGCCACGAAACCCAAGTGCTGGACGACCCGGAATTCTTCTCTTCCATGCTCGTATTCGCAGGTTTCGCAGGCATTGCCCCGCCGCCAGTCGCGCTGGAGCTGCTCGGCGTCGGCGCCTCGGAGGTGCCGGAGATGTCGGCCGCCTGGATGGAGATCCTACTGAACGGCATGCTCTTCGCACACACCGAATCCTTCGGTGAAAGCGAGGCGCGTCTCAAAGAGATGCGAGCCGAGTTGCGGCGGCTCGGCGCGATAGAAGGACGCCGCGTTCGGCTTCTCGACGACCGGTCCTTCTATGCGGCGCTTGCTGGGAGTCTCGCCAAGTTCGGCAGCATCGTGGACATAGCGCGCACGGAAAGTGCCTGCCTCGGCGTCGATCTCCGCATGGTCGTCCTGGCCGATTATGTCCGCGCGGCCGACATGCCCCGGGGACCAGACGAAGCTTTTCGTCCGGCCAAGCTGGGCGTCGTGCCGATATTCGAGATTCTGCGCCGCGCGGGTATTGGCGGTCTTCGGCTCGGAATACTCACCGGTAGCCTGGTCGTCGTTCCTGCCCCGGCTCTACCGGCACTTGAGCGTGCGGCCGACGAGTGTGGCATCGTCGCGGGTCATCTGCACGCCCTCCCGCTCGCGCACGACCCGAACCATCTCCAGGTCGAGATCCAAGGCGAGAGCGCAGACAGGATCGTGCAGCTCGTTACCCGCCTGTTCGATGCGGGCGAGATCAATTGCCTCGTTGGAACCCAGGCCCTGCTTGGCGAGGGCTGGGACGCACCGACGGCGAACACGCTGGTGCTTGCGTCCTATGTCGGCTCCTACATGCTCTCGAATCAGATGCGCGGGCGGGCGATCCGGGTCGATCCGACAAGGCCGGAGAAGGCAGCCAACATATGGCACCTCGCGACCATCGTGCCGGATACTCTTGAAGACGAACTTTCCCGGCGATTTGGCTGGTCGACCCCGCTCGCCCCGTCCGATCCAGTTGGCAGGGCGCTGGGCGCGGACATGGAGACGCTGAAGCGGCGTTTTCTCGCTTTCGAGGGCGTGAGCCATGGAATGGACGTCCGGATCGAGAGCGGCTTGGCAAGGCTCGGTCTGGCCGGCCGCGAGTGGGATCGAGCGGCGATCGATGCCCTTAACGCCGAAATGCTGTCCCGCGCAGGTCAACGCCCTGAACTCGCCGACCGATGGCGGAACGCCCTAGGCGGCGGTACCGTCGAACCTCGCCGGATGCGACAGATCAGCAGGGTCAACCATACGCCTCGGCTCGTCGCCTTCTCAGACACTCTTCATTATCTCGCGGTCACGGCGCTGCTGGGCGGAGCCCTGTCGGCGGCGAATGCGGTGCGCAATTTATCCTCGGACCTGGGTATGCTGCTACTGGTCGCGTTTCTCGGGCTCACCCTGTTCTATGCGCTGCCCAAGCTCGGCTGGGCACTTTGGCTCCTTGTGCGAAACGGCACGCTTGAGGGCAGCATAAGACAAGTCGGCAAGGCGGTGATCGACGGTCTCGAAAAAGCGGGATCTTTCGGTCGCTGGCCGGGCGAGATCAGCGTCCATTCAGAACGCAGCCCGCGAGGCAAATGCCTGATCCGGGTGGAAAACGCGACTCGCCGGGAGGAGAGAATGATCCTCCAGGCGATCGAGGAGATTCTCGGGCCCGTCGGCAATCCGCGGTACCTCATCGTCAGGCGATCCGCGCTCGGGCGCTGGAGGCGGATCGATTTTCACGCCGTGCCTTCGATGCTCGGCCAGAAAAAGGCTGACGCCGAGCAGTTTGCGGAGAGCTGGAACCGGCATGTCGGCGGCGGCCGACTCGCATATTTGCGCAACGAGAAAGGACGTCGGCTTCTGCTCCGAGCCCGCTCCCGCTCCATGGCTGCGGGCTTCCAGCGCTTTGTCGATCGGATGAGCGTGTGGCAGTAAAGTTGAAAAGGACGCGCCTCGGCGCGCCGGTCAGTGCGCCTTCAGCCACTGCTCGACGTTGAGCAGCGACCAGATGAGCAGGCGCCGGTTCTGCTCGCCGTCGAGATGCTGCCTGACCAGCGCCTGGATCGAATCCCGATCGAGCAGCTCGTAAATCCGAGCGTCGCCGTTCAGCAAAGTGCTGCGCACGAAATCGATGCTCTCGCCCTTGAACCAGGTGGCGTCAGGCGCCGAGAAGCCCTGCTTCTCCGCCTTCGTCACGTCCTCGGGGATGTAGTTGCGCATCACGTCGCGAAGGATCTGCTTTCCGTCCTTGGTCTTCTTGAAGAATATGCCGGTCTTGTCCCCGGGTACGTTCTCGTCGAAGCGGACGACCTGCTTCAGGTTGTTGAGCTTGAGATGCACCGGGCAGCGCATCGCGAAATCGACCAGATCGTTGTCTAGGAAAGGCACCCTGCTTTCCAGGCTGTGCGCCATGCTGAGCTTGTCCTCGACGACGAGAAGGCCGTGCAGGAACGTCTTGCACTCGAAATAGAGCGAGTGATTGATATAGCCCTCGGGTGTGGCGAGGCTGTCGTCATGGTGGCGGAAGACGTCGCGAAAAATGTCGCGCGTCATGATTCCTTCCACGTCCGCGGCGATCGGCGCGAACATCTTCTTCAGCTCGGTATTGTTCACCAGCCGCTGCCAGAAGACGTAATATTTATCGATATAATCTTCGAAATTGTCGTTCCGTACGGCGCGGTAATAGCGCCACGGATAGCCGCCGAACAATTCGTCGCCGCCCGCGCCGCTCAACACCACCTTGACGAACTTGCTTGCCAGCTGGGCCGCGTAGAAATTGGGATAGGACTGGCCGACCCGAGGCTCCTCGAGATGGTAGGCGAGGCGCGGCATGCACCGCTCCATGTCGCCCGCCTTCAGCACCATCTCGTAATGCTCGGTCTTGAAATGGTAGGACATGGCCTCGGCCTTCGTCCTCTCGTCGAAGCCGAGCTCGATGCCCGACGCCGAGCTCAGGTCGAAGCCGCAGGTGAAGGTCTTGAGGTAGGGGAAGGATGCGGCGGCGACCGCCGTGATCGATCCGGAATCCATGCCGCCGCTGAGGTATGAGCCCAGTTCGACGTCGGTAATGAGCTGCCGGTTCACGGCCTGCTTAAACAGCCGGTCCAGCTCCTCGCGATATTCGTCGTCGCTCGCCTTCTCGGTCGGCTCGCGGAAATCGAAATCCCAATATTGGGTCCGCTTGAGCTCCGGGGTCGCCGCGCCGAGATCGAGCATGGCGTAATGGCCGGCCGGAAGAAGGTGGACCCCTTGGGTCAGGGTTCGGTCGGTGAAGATGTTCTGGAAGGTGAAATATTCGAGCAAAGCGGCGCGATCGACCCGGGTTTCGAAGCCCGGCAGGCTGGTGATCGCCTTCTGCTCCGATCCAAAGGCGAGCCTGTTTCCCTGCATCGAATAATAAAGCGGCTTGATGCCATAGCGGTCGCGCGCGAGCAGGAGCTTGCGCTCCTTGCGGTCCCACAAGGCCAGGGCGAACATGCCGTTGAATCGGTTGAGGGCCTCGACGCCCCAGGCGGCGAATGCGTTGAGCACCACTTCGCTGTCGGTTCGCGACCTGAACCAATAGCCCATGGCCTCGAGCTCGGCCTTCAGCTCGCGGAAATTATACACCTCGCCATTGTAGGTGAGGACGAAGCGATGATCGGCGCTGACCATCGGCTGATGGCCCGCCGGCGACAGGTCTATGATCGCCAGCCGCCGGTGTCCGAACCCGACATTGCCCTCGATCCACTGGCCTTCGCCGTCGGGGCCGCGATGAGCGACGGCGTCGGTCATGCGCTGGATATGCACCGGCGAGACCGGCGCATTGTCGATGTTCAGGATTCCGGCAATGCCGCACATTCTATTTGTGGAACCTCCCGGTGTGGCAGGCTTCCTCGCTGCGCAGGAAGTCGGGGACGAACCCGGATTCCTTCAGCATCTGAGTGAACTCGTCCAGCGTGTACCGGAAGGCGGTGCTCGGCGCGTACCAGTCAAAGTTGATCGTCTTCGACACGTCGAAACCCATTTCGGGGTTCCAGTAGCATTTGATGAAGTTCCAGTAGATGAACCTTTGAAGGTCCATCTTGCCGCCCTTGATCCCGAGCGCGGGCATGTCGGGAATATCGACCTCGATCGCAAGGTCGGACAAGGTCCGGCCGAGACTCGTGAGCTGGTCGCTCAGCTCCCAGAGCTCCGGAGCGCTCAGATTTTTCGAATATTCGCGGAAATGCTCGTCCAGCAATTCCCTCGGCAGGGCCTTCTTCGCATAGACATAGGTGTTGAGCACGCCCTCGGGCGCGAGAATGCGAGCGAACTCGGCCACCGTGCGGGGCGGACTCTCGGTGTGGTGAAGCACCTGATCGCAGCTCACCAGGTCGAAGGTGCCGGCGCGGAACGGCGTGCTGGCAATGTCGCCCTTGACGAAGATGAGGTTGGGAACGTCCGCGTAGGTGCGCGCGGCGACGAAGATGGACTGTGACAGATCCATCGCCACGACGGTCGCATCCGGATTGAGCCGGGCGAACCAGGCGGCCTTGTATCCCGGCCCGCAGCCGGCATCGAGAATGACGCGCCGGCCGCGCAGGAAATCGGCGAGCCGGCCCTCATCCTCGAACCCATAGCAGCGCAGATACCAGTCGAACTGGATGCGCTGCCAGCTTTCCTGGTCGGTCTCGTCGTGAACGACCCATTTCTCGGTGAAGGCCTCGTTGGTATGGAGCTCGTTCTCGGACGTGCCGGCCTCGGCGGCCATGTGGACTCCGTTCACGAGCCTGAGCTCCTTCTCGAACAGGCCCTCCAGCCGCTCGTTGGCCATGGCGTCGCTCATGCCTGGAAGCCCATTGCCTGTCGGCGGGCCTCGACCTCGGCCTTGTGGCCGGCGCGCCATTCGATCAGCTTCTTCAGCCCCTCGCGAAGCGGGATCTCGGCGGTGAAGCCGATCTCCTGGCTCGCCTTGACCGGGCTGCCGATGCGGTTGCGAACCAGGGTCGCGGTACTTCGAGGGGCGTAGGCGAGCGGCTTGTCGGTGCCGGTCTCCTCGATCAGCATCTCGGCCAGCTCCTTCAGCGAGGTGCGGGTGCCGGTGCCGACATTGTAGAAGCTGTCGGTGGCGTCGGACTGCATCGCCCGGACGTTCGCGAGCGCGCAATCCTCGACCGCGACGAAATCGAACGCCTCGGAGCCGTCGCCGAGGATGGTCGGGCTCTCGCCCCGGTCGATCGCGTCGAGCATCTTCATGATCACGGCGATATAGGCGCCGCGATAATCCTGCCGCGGGCCATAGACGTTCATGTACCTCAGGCCGACATAATCGAGCCCGTAACGGTGGTGATAGGCGCGAAGCATGGCCTCGCCGCAGATCTTGGTGGCGCCGTAGAAATTCTGGTTGTTGAACGGATGGTCCTCGGTCATCGGCTCGGTGACCGCGTCTCCGTAGACCGAGGCGGACGAGGAATAGACCAACCGCTTGATGCCCTTGCGGACGCAGGCGTCCATCACGTTGAACGTGCCGCGGACGTTCACCTCGAAGGCGCTTCTCGGATATTCGTGGCACTGGAGAAGCCAGAGAGCGGCGAAGTGAAACACGCCGTCGGCGCCCTCGAACGCGGTCTCCATGATGTCGGTCTGGAGGATGTCGCCGCCGATGTCGTAGATCCGCACGCGCGGATCCTTGAGCGCGTCGATCAGATTCTCGGCGCGGCCGCGGACGAGATTGTCGTAGACTATGATCTCGCCGACATCCTCCTGCAGGAGCCGGTCGACGGTGTGCGAGCCGATCAGACCCGCTCCGCCGACGAGGACGAGCTTACTACCCTTCAAATCCATTTTATCGTCTCATCTGAGGATGTTGGTGTCGCACACATGACGAGCGAAGGGGAATGCGCTCGTGAAAGCGGGCGAGATGGCGTTAAGCACATGAGTCGAGGCTGGTCCACCCTCTACGAGGAAGTCTGTGACGAGCTCGCCACTTTTCCGGTCGAGCATCTGGGCCCGGATCCCGACCTTGGTGCAGTGCAGGAGATGCTCGGGCCTCAGCCTCGGCAGAAGCTGCCGCGCCGCGTCGGCGAACCAGGGCTTGAGGTAGCGGCGCCCCTCCTGCCAGGCGAGCCGCCGGAAGCCGTTTCGGCCGGAAACATATTGGCGGCCGAGATGGGAGAGGATTCGGACCAGCTCGCCGGCCGACACGCCCTGCAGACCGCGATAATTTTCACGGCCGAAAGCGGGCACCGCGGTGGGCCCGACATAGACATTGCCGTCGATCGCGGTCGTCGTATGGACCCCCAGGAAAGGCACTCGCAGGTCGGGCACCGGATAGACGAGATGATTGATCTTCAGCCCGGAAGCCGGGTCCAGTTTCCAGTAGATCCCCTTGAACGGGAGCAAAGTGTAGCGCTCGCCGACCCTGAACCGGTGCGCGACGCTGTCGGCATGGAGGCCGGCCGTGTTGATCGCATGACCGTAGGAGATCCGCTCGCCGCCCCAGCTCAGGGTCCGCGCCTCGGCATCGACTTTTCCGAGCGAGCCGCCGCACAATATCTCGATCCCGGCAGTCTTGGCGTCCGCGACGATCGAGGCGAGAACGTCCGACGAGCTGACCACCGACGTCCCGGGCACGAACAAGGCCTCGCCGGTCGCCGAACGCGCTTCCGGCTCGATCCTGGCCAGCTCGGCTTCGTCGATCCGTTCGACCTCGACACCGTTCACGCCGGCGCGATGCTCGAGCAGGTCGAGCTGGGGTCCTTCCTCGGGCCGAAGCGGCAGCAGCACCTTTCCGATCCGGTTGAGCGGAAGCCCGCGCTCCCTGCAATAGTCCGCCATCTCCCTGGCGCCCCGGCCGCAGACCTGGGCCTTGAGCGAATTGGGCGGATAATAGATTCCGCTGTGGAGAACGCCGCTATTGCGTCCGGACGAATGGCGCCCCGGCTCCGGCTCCTTCTCGAGGATGATGATCCGGCTGTCGGGAAGCCGCCGCTTCAGCTCGAGCGCGATCGTTAGGCCGACCACGCCGGCGCCGATGACGACGAAGTCGGCAGTTCGCATCGTTTACGGACGCACCGCCTCGACCAAAGCCGCGACGATGGCTTCCTGCTGCTCCTCGTTGAGATCGGCGTGCATGGGCAGGCTCATCACCCGGTCCGCGACCCTGTCGGCCTTCGGAGTCGGGCCTCCGGCGCTTCGGTTGCTGTAGGCGGGCTGGCGGTTGAGCGGGATCGGATAATGGACCGCGGTCGGTATCCCCGAGACTTTCAATTTCTCCTGCACCCCGGCGCGGTCGTCGACCAGGACGGTGTACTGCGCGAAGACGCTGGTCCGGTCGGGCCTCTGCTGAACGCGCCTGATCCCGGCATCGTCGAGCAATTGATTGTAGCGCGCGCCGATCTCGAGGCGCCGTTCTATCTCCCAGTCGAGCCGCTTGAGCTTCGCGAGCACCACGGCGCACTGAAGAGTGTCCATCCGGCCGCCGATTCCGATCCTCGTATGGACGTAGCGGCGCGACTGGCCGTGCACCCTGATCTCGCGGCAGGCGGTTGCGAGCGCATCGTCGTCGGTGAAGATGGCACCGCCGTCGCCGTAGCAGCCGAGCGGCTTTGACGGGAAGAAGCTGGTGCAGCCGAGAGTCGAGAGGCTGCAGCTCTTCCGGCCTTTGTAATCGGCGCCGAAGCTCTGCGCGGCATCGTCGATCACCGGGAGATTGCCGTTGCGGGCGGCGATCTCTTCGATCTCGTCCATGTCCGCGGGCTGGCCGTAGAGCGCGACCGGCATGATCGCCCGGGTCCTCGGCGTGATCTTCTCCTCGATCAGGCACGGATCCAGGTTGCAGGTCTCGGTGTCGATGTCTGCGAAGACCGGGGTCGCTCCGGCGAGAACGATCACCTCGGCGGTCGCGGCGAAGGTGAAGGGGGTGGTGATCACCTCGTCGCCCGGCCCGACGCCCAGCGCCATCAGGCTCATCAAGAGTGCGTCTGTTCCGCTCGCGACCGATATGCAGTGGGCCGTTCCGCAATAGGAAGCGAGCGCCTGCTCCATCTCGGCCACTTCCGGACCGAGAATATATTGTCCGTGATCGAGCACGCGCTGGATCGCCTCGTCTATCTCGGGCTTCAGCGCCTGATATTGCGACTTGAGGTCGATGAACTGCATCATTTCGCCAGGCATTCGATCTCGCCGTCCTTCAGTCTGTAGGTGTCGCCGCTAGCGTGGCAAATAGTCTCGCCGTCTCCCGACAGAGGCAGCTCGAGCCGCTCGCCGTGGCGGCTCATCCAGCCAATCTGGCGGCCCGGGACTCCCGCGACGAGCGCGTAGGGCTTCACGTCGCGGTTCACCACCGCTCCGGCCGCGACGAAAGCAAAATCGCCGATCGTCACTCCGCAGACGATGGTGCAATTCGCGC
The DNA here is from genome assembly GCA_036525315.1 of Allosphingosinicella sp. GTDB lineage: Bacteria > Pseudomonadota > Alphaproteobacteria > Sphingomonadales > Sphingomonadaceae > Allosphingosinicella. The sequence continues at coordinate 41,385 of DATDAS010000082.1, read as the reverse complement.
CTAGCGAGGCGCCTGTGCCCACCTTCGTGTCGCGATATTCGTCCTTCCGCTCGACGAAGCTGCGCGGGTTGTAGACGTTGGTGAAGACCATGGAAGGGCCGCAGAACACGCCGTCGCCCAAGGTGACATTGTCGTATACCGAGACGTTGTTCTGGATCTTGCAATCGTTTCCGATGACGACCCTGTTTCCGACGAACACGTTCTGGCCGAGGCTGACCCTCTTTCCGATCCGGGCGCCGGCGCAGACGTGGACGAAATGCCAGACCCGACTGCCCTCGCCGATCTCGGCGCCCTCGTCGACGATCGCGCTTTCGTGCCGGTAATGGTCCAACTCAGCCTCCCCGGGCGGCGAGCGGATGATAGTCGCCCTTCGGCCCGATCGGCGCCGCCGTCCTGATGTCGGCGACGGTGGCGATCGCGCAGCGATTCTCCACGAGGCCGAAACCCTTGCCCTCGAGGATCAATTCGTAGCTCCGGGTGTGGAGATCGGTGAAGCCGCCGGAGAATTCGATCTCCTCTCCGTCGACGGTGATGGACCGGTAGGTGCGCTGCCCCGCCTCGCGCTGTGCGGCCGGAAGGTCGGCGGAATCGACCGACAGGAACCAGCGCACACGCGCGCGCTCATATTCGAGATAGCCGGCGGCGCGCGTCGGGTCCGAGAGGTGGACGACGTTCTGCTGGAGCCCGCCGAAGATGAAATGGAGCATGTCGAAGAAATGGACCCCGATATTCGTGGCGATTCCGCCCGATTTCTTCACGTCGCCCTTCCAGCTGTGCTGGTACCAGAGGCCGCGCGAGGTGATGTAGGTGAGGTCGACCTCATGCTTGCGGTCGCCGGCCTCGGCCAGCACCTTGTCGCGAAGCGCGGCGATCGCCGGATGGACTCGGAGCTGGAGGATGGTGCTGACCGAGCAGCCGGTCGAACGCTCTATCTCGAGCAGGCCGTCGATGTTCCAGGGATTGAGCACGAGCGGCTTCTCGCAGATCGCGTCGGCGCCGGTCCTCAAGGCGAATCGCATGTGCGAATCGTGCAGGTAGTTGGGCGAGCAGATCGAGATGTAATCGGCCGCCTCTCCGCCCGACCGCCGCATCTTGTCGAGATGGCGGTCGAACCGCTCGAACTCGGTGAAGAAGCTTGCCTCCGGAAAATAGGAATCGATCACTCCGACCGAATCGCTCGGGTCCATTGCCGCGACCAGCTGGTTGCCGGTCGCCTTGATGGCCTGCATGTGCCTAGGCGCGATGTAGCCGGCGGCCCCGATCAGGGCGAAGCGCTTCATTGCCCGCGGCTCCCGCTGGAAGTCGGACCGGTCTCGTTCATCAAAGGGGATACACCTTGTAGGGAAGCCAATATTCGGCGTTGTCCGCGCCGGTCAGCCAGACGAACTGGACGAGCGCGCTATAGGCGATGATCGCGATGGTCAATTGTCCGTTCCGGCGCCCGTCGGTCCCGAACACGATCGGTAGTCTGGCGAAGACGATCAGCTGGAGCGGGATGAGGTACAAAGCGAGCCGGTCGACCACCGTCGAGGAAGGCGAGAGGAAGAGCAGGGCCAAAGCGGCGAAGGCGGCAAGGGCGAAGTTGCGCCACAACATCAGCTCGTCATGGTCCAGCCCGAAGCGCTTCGAAAATCGGAGGAAGACCGCGGCCGGGATAAGGTTCATCGCAACCCGGATTCCCGCGCCTTCGGATCCATATTGCTGCTCGACGTAATTGGTCATCAGCAGGTCGATCTCGGCGCTCACGAACAGATAATAGAGGATCAGCAAGGCGGCGGCCCCGATCGCCGCCATCAGCCAGCGATTCTTCGTCTGCGAGATTGCTACCAGCGGCAGAACGATGATCGCCGTCCTGTGAAAGGTCGCCGCCAAGGCGACATAGATCCAGAACCGGGTGATACGCCTGCCCGTGGGGGAGCTGAGGCCGGCCAGGATGATTCCGATCGCCACCGCCTGCCTGGTATAGCCCATGGCGACGACGATGATCAGATAGGGTATCCCGACCAGCAGAGCGAGCCAGGGATTGGGCTGCCTTCGGACGAACTTGGCGAGGCCCCACATGAAGATGGCCGCGCAGATCAAATTGACCATCCACAGGTCCATTCCGAACCAGCCGATGATCCAGTTGAGCAGGCCGTAGCCGGGATCCGACATGGTCAAGATGTCGCCGATCGGCTCGTATCTTATGTCCTGGAAGATGTGGACGTAGTTGAACCAGTCTCCGCCCACTTCGTAGCGGAGTCCGATCATGGCCGTGGTGAGCACGATCATGAACAGCAGCAACGGCCCCCCATGGCCGCGCACGTTCGGACGGTCGCGGAATTGAACCGCACCGGCAGCGCATAAGGTGAAAAGAAACCAGTAAGGAAACATCGCGTCTCGATCGAAGCGCAGCGCACACCGCCGCGCACGCAGAAAATGCTGGCGCGCTATAGAGGTTTCGCTAACCGCCAGTCCAGATGCGCGGACTGTGCCGCGTCCATTCGATTTCGGGTGCGATGAAGCAGAAGACGGTCCTCATCTCGATCAACGCGGCCTGGAACATCGTGAATTTCCGGTCCGGCCTGATCGTCGCGCTTCGCGGCGCGGGCTATCGGGTCGTGGCGCTCGCGCCGCCCGACGCCTGGAGCGGCCGGATCGAGGCGCTCGGAGTCGAATATGCGCCGATCGAGATGGACAAGAAGGGCGTCTCGCCCGTCAACGACCTTCGGCTGCTGGCCCGCTACTGGCGCGCTCTCGGGCGGTTTCGGCCGGACGTCTTCCTGGGCTACACGCCCAAGCCCAATATCTGGGGCTCGATCGCCGCCCATGCGCGCGGGATCAAGGTGATCAACAACGTATCGGGGCTTGGCACCGCATTCATTCGCCCGGGCGCGCTGATGCGGATCGTCACCGCGCTCTACAAAGGGGCATTTCGCCGCTCTAGGACCGTCTTCTTCCAGAACGAGGAGGACATGGCGCTCTTCCAGGAGATGAAGATCGTCCGCCCCGGCCAGGCGCGGCTTCTGCCCGGATCGGGAATCGACCTGGAGCGGTTCAGGCCGGCGGGCTCGGAGAATGAGGGCGACTTCGCCTTTCTGCTCATCGCCCGATTGCTCTGGGACAAGGGCGTCGGCGAATATGTCGAGGCCGCGCGGCTCGTCCGCGCGGAGGCGCCCGAGGTGCGGTTCCGGCTTCTCGGATTCCTCGACGTAGCGAACCGCACAGCGGTGCCCCGCTCCGATGTCGAGGCTTGGGCGACCGAAGGGCTGATAGACTATCTCGGCGAAAGCGACGACGTCAGACCCCATGTCGCGGCGGCCGGCTGCATCGTCCTTCCCTCTTATCGAGAGGGCCTTCCGCGAACCCTGCTCGAAGGCGCGGCGCTTGCGAAGCCGCTGATCGCCACCGACGTTCCGGGCTGCCGCCAGGTCGTCGATCATGGAGTCAACGGGCTGCTCTGCAGGGTCCGCGACGCCCGCTCGCTCGCCGATTCCATGCTCGCCATGCTTCGGATGACGCCCGAGGAGCGCCAGGCGATGGGCGCCGCGGGGCGGCTAAAGGTCGAGGCGGAATATGACGAGAAGATCGCGATCGCTCGCTATCTCCAGGCCATCGGAGAAGCCTTGAGCTAGAGCATCGTGCGGAAAAGTGGGAACCGGTTTTCCGCATTAACGATGCGGCAACAAGGGCCTAGAGCAGCGGCGCGATTCAGAAATCGCGTCCGCTGCTCTAGTCGGCCGAAAGGTGCCTCGCCTGGGCGGCGCTCGGCTCGGCCTTGCGTTGCTGCGCCCTCGCCCGCGGCTCGGCCATCAGCGCGCAGCACATTGCGAACAGGGCGCTGATCCCGGCGGTCCGCAGCGGATAATCGACCAGCGAATGGGCGATGATTGCCGCGGAGGCGATGGTCGCGGCGCGCGCGAAATAATCGGGATCCTCGGCCCGCCACACCGAGAGCGTCCGACGGCTCCACCAATAGAGGAAAAGGAGGATGAGCAGCACGCCCGGAACGCCCGTTTCGAGGATCAGCTCGATCAGGTCGCTATGGACGTGGTTCATGTAGAAGCGCGTGACCGCGGCCGGATCCTCATGAGTCCGGTATACGGCCTGGAAGGTGCCGATCCCCGACCCGACCGGCAAATAATCCTTCGAAGCCTCGAGCGTCTTGGTGAAGCTGGTGTAGCGCGATTCATCCGAAGCCTGTGCCTCGGCGGACGTGAGGTTGTTTCCGAACGGGGCGCTGAACGCGATCGCGATCGAGCCGACCGCAAGCAGAGCGACCAGGGCGATCGGCCAGCGCGGAAGCGCGCGCTTGCGCCCCAAGACCATCAAAAGGCTCGCGGCGAGGACCGGAACCGCCAGCCCGAGGCCGGCGAGCGATCGGTTCGCGGCCAGGCCGACGAAAACCACGGTCAACGCCCCGGCAAGGATCACGACCAGCCCCGACATGCGCTGGAGCGATCGGCCCCGCCGCCTGGCGGTCAGATACAAAGCGGCGAGAAACGGCACCGTCGATACGAGCAGGGTCGCCATATGGTTGGCGTTGGAGAAGAAGCCCGTGGTGACGCCGTAATTTGTGATCTTGTAGAAATACCAGCGCGATCCCTCGCCGCCGACGATCTGGAGCGCCCCCAGGGCCACCGACAACAGGGTCACGATCGCGATCGACCAGGCCAGCCAGTTCGGTTTGAACCCGCCAAGCCTGACGATTCCGAGAAGCACCGCGATCGCCGGAAGCAGCCAAAGAGCCGAGGCCAGGGTCGAATCGCCCGCGAGCGATACTGGCAGCCAGGGTAAAGGCAGGCCGAGCATAGCGAATCCGGCCGCGACTCCGTCGCGCCCGGGGAGCGCGGTCCAGATCGCCGGGGGCAATGGAACGAGCTGCAGACCGATGAGAAGGAGCATCAGCGCGAGCAGCCAGATCAGGGTCCGGCTCGACGAGGACATGGGCGTGCTCCGCCGGATCAGGAGCGACCAGGCGATGATCGGGATGGCGATCAGCTGGAGCGCCATGTTCGACCAATATCCGGCCGCGCTGGCGCCGCCGAGGATCAGGCAGAGGAAGAGGAAGAGCGGGACGATCCCGACGCGCAGATAATGGATCATTGTCCCTCCGCCACGATCCGGAGGTCCCTGATGGTCGCGCTCTGCCCGGTCGGGAATTCGTCGGGAATTCCGGTGAGCCGAAGCCATTGCGCGGGGCAAGCCGAGGCCGGCACCACGAACCGCGCGGCGATTGCCTTCGGCGCTGAGCCGACCCCCTGAAGCGGGGCCTCGAGAAGCTGCGCGCCCCCATTGCCGCACGAGACGAGCCAGGCGAGCCTGCTGCCCTCGCCGGTCGCGTCGCCCTCGGCGCGGAAGCTCAGCCGATAGCGCCCGGGCTTGAGCATGAGCAGCTGGCTGGCGAGCGCGGCGCGCTCGCGGCCATAATATTCGACGTCCAGAGACTGCGCCTGGGTGCGCTCCGCGATGCCCGCGGCGCTCGACAGATATTGCCAGTTGAACGGGGCTGGGCCCGGAAGGCCGCGAAAATCGGCGTCGTAGGGGGCGGCGGCGACTTCGGCGGCACCGAGACCGGCAAAGCCCCGCCACAAGCGATTGGCGCGCGCGACGTCGCCTCTCTCGACCATCTTCGCGAGCAAAGCGGGCTGCCACGCCGGGGCCGGGCCGCCGCGTCCGCCGGCGCCGGCGCTCCGCGCCACGCGGAGGATAAGGTCGGGGTCGGCGCCGCCCGAGGCGAGCTTGCCGAGCACCGCGTCGCGCATCTCCGCGTCGTCACGGAGAAGTCCGATCAGCGCCTCACCGGTCTTCGGATCGGAGATCATCCGCGCGAGCTCCGGCACCAGCACCGTGGCGGCCTGGGCGATCAGACGGTTGAGCACGGCGATCTCGATTCCGGCCTCGGCGGTCCGGTTGGTGCGAAGATAGCGGTCGAGGAGGATCAGCCGGGCGGTCCGCGAGCGGGGATCCCGGCGCCGCGTCTCCGCGAGCAGAGCCTCGCCCTTCTGCTCGTCGCCTTTGGCAAGGGCATCGATCCCGGCCAGCATGAAAGGATCTTCGGCCAGGGGCGATCGAGACAAAGCGGAGAAGGCGCCTTGGCGGCTGGCCTCGCTGACCTTTCCGCCGTTGAGCTTGAACTCGAGCATGGCCAGCTCGATCTTGACCCGCGGATTGTCCGGCGAGACCGCGGCCGCGGCGATCGGGTTGCGGCGGATCAGCGCGTCGACCGCGGAAGTCCGGACCACCAGCCAGGCGAGAAGGATGGATCCGGCCGCGACCGCGAGCAGGCGCGCGATTCCCGCGCCGGTCAGACTGAAGCCTCTACGCCTTCCCCGGCCGTTCACGGCCACCTCCGGTGAGGAATCCGGACCCTAGCTCTCACGCTGCGCGATTAGCTTGATTTCGCGATCCCTGCCAGCGACCGTGTCGTAACGGTAGGGCTCATAGCCGTAGCCATAGCCGTAACCGTGGGCCTGGTGGCGGAACTTGGTGAGGACGGCGCCGACGATGTGGCCGCCCGCGGCGCGGAGCCGGTTGATCGCGTCGACCGCGGCCTTGGTCCGGGTCTTGGCGCTCTCGACGACCAGGAGGGTCGATCGGCAGGCGCCGGCCAGCAACGGTGCGTCGGCGAGTCCGAGCACCGGCGGGCCGTCCACGATCACCATGTCGAACCGGTTCATCGCCTCGGCCAGGATGGCGCGAAGCCTCGGCGAGGCGAGAAGCTCCGCCGGATTGGGCGGAAGCGGCCCGCAGGGCAGAAGCGAGAGATTCTCGAACTGGGTCGCAAGCACGTGCTGCTCGAGCGGATCGGTGTTGGTGAGCAGCTTCGAAAGACCCTCGTCCGGATCCAGTCCGGTCACGAAGGCCGGCTTGCGAAGGTCGGCATCGACCAGGAGAACCTGGTTGCCGAGCCGCGCGAAATTCTGCGCGAGGGCGAGGGTCGTGCTCGACTTGCCCTCCGCGGCCCGTGTGCTCGTGATCAGCAGGCTCTTCGGAGCGCCCGTCTCGGTCGTGAACTGAAGCGAGGTGCGAAGCGAGAAATAGGCTTCGGAGACGGCCGAGGACTGGTCCTTGAGCTCCTCCGAGACTGCGTCCGAGCTCTTCTTCTTGGGAATCACTCCAAGCGACGCCAGCTTGAGCTTGTCGCGTACGTCGTCGGGCGTCTTGATCGTGTCGTTGAGGAACTCGAGGGCCAGGGCCGCGCCGACTCCGCCGAGGAGGCCGAGTGCGAGGCCGATCAGCAGGTTCAGCATCAGGTTCGGCCGATACGGTCCACCCGGAGGCTCGGCCCGGTCGATGACCGATACGGTGTTGGTGCCGATTCCACCCGCGACTCCAATCTCTTTGTAGCGCTGGAGAAGGGCGTCGTAGAGTGAGCGGTTGGTGTCCACCTCGCGCTGCAGAATCGTATATTGAACGCCGCGGTTCCTGAGATCGAGCACCGCCGATTTGTACTGGTTGACCTTGCCCTGAAGAGCGCTCTCCTCGGCGACGGCGGCGCGATAGGCGGCAAGCGCGCTGTTGGTGCGGCTGCCGGCGACCGTTCCGGCTTCGCGGCCGATCGCGGCGTCGATCGCCTCGATCTTCGTCCGCAACCGAACCATGTCGGGATATTCGGGGCGGAAGGTGGAGAGCTTCTCCTGATATTCCGCCTGCAGCGTCGCTCGTTGCGCGCGCAGCGGGGCGGTGCTCTCGGCCACTTCCTGGGTTCCGCCGATCGACCGTGCCTGGCCGTAAGCCTGCTCGGCGGCGATGCGCTTTGAGGTAGCTTGGGCCAGGGCCTCGTTCAGAGCGACAAGTGAAGCGCCCTCAAGGGAGTTGACGTCGCTCGAGCCGCCCTTTTCGCCGGTGCTGGTGTTGATGATGCCCTGCTTCTGAGCATAGGCGATCAGGCCCTTCTCGGACTTCTCCAGCTCGCCCTTCACATTTGCGATCTGTCGTTCCAGGAACTGACGCGCGTAGGAGCTCGCCTCGTAGCGCCGCTCGAGATTCGAGTTGATGAAATTGTCTGCGAAGCTGTTTGTTATCTGCGCTGCCAGAGCCGGCGACGGCGAGGTGTAGGAGATCCGGACGAGGCGACTGCCCTGGACCGGGTCAACCTCGAAATTGCCCATCAATACGCCGGTGGCGATCTTCAGCCGGGTGGCGCGATCGGCATCGGCGCTGACGAAGGCTTCGTTCGACGCGAGATTGAGCTCCTGAGCGACTCGCTCGGCCAGGCTCTTGCTTGCGAGAAGCCCATATTGGGTGGCCAGATATTCGCGGTCGTTCGCGCTCGTCTTGGCCTTGCTCTCCTCCATGATCTGGATGGTCGGTGGGTTGATCTCGATCACCGCATTGGCGCGGAAGAGCGGAGTGGTCAGGAAGGTGATCACCACGGCGCCGGCAAGCGCGACCGCGACCGCGCCAAGGATCAGCCAGCGCCATTCCGAGATGATCCGCCAGATCGTCGCGAGATTGAGCTCGCCCGGTCCGCCGCCGGTATAGGATCGCTGGCCCCAATCCTGGGCCAAAGCGAGGTCCGAGCCCGGCTGCGGCGCGAGCGGCCAGACCGGCATTGGGCCCGCGGGCTCGATATCGTTCCTGCTCATAGAATGAAGACTGCCTTTGGTATCAGCCCTGGCGCCCCCTTAGCCGGAGACGCTCCGGCTTAGAAGGGACGAAAGATGCTGATGAGGGGGAGGGTCTGGAGGATCTCGCGCTGGATCGCCTTCACCTTCGACCCGTCGACGACGACGATGTCGCCCGGATAGACCTTTGGGTCTTCCATCTGCCCGCGGCGGATGCTTACGAGGTCGAAGGCCGCGGCCATGCGCTGGCCCTGGATGGTTCGGAAGATCGCGATCCGGCGAGGGTTGGCGTTCTCGTCGGCTCCGCGCGCCATTGCCACGACCTGCATCAGGGTGGTCTGGCCGGCGACCTGGAACTGGCCCGGCTGGCGGACCGAACCGTCGACGGTGACGACCCGGCTGGTCGACTTGGTGATCCCGACGCTGACGTCGGGCGACTGGAGATATTTCTCGCCGAGCTTGCGGGTCAGGGCGGTGTCGAGGTCCGCCGTCGTCAAATTCGCCGCCTCGACATTGCCGAGCAGCGGCATCGCGATATGGCCGGTCAGGTCGACCTCATACTCGCCCGAGAGATCGGGGACCTGGAAGATGGCGATCTTCAGGGTATCGAGCGGAGCGATCTTATAATCCTCGTCGAGCTTCAGCGGCTGCGGGGCGTCGGGCGCCTGGAAGCCGGTGGGCTCGTACGGGATCGGTCCGCCGCGCGAACCGGTGCATCCGCTGACCAGGATCGCGGCCGCGAGGACCAGGGCCGCGAGCAGGAAGCGCGCGCGCGTGGGCGCGGCAATGAGGGCGGAGGCGGGCGGCAAGCCGACCGGCCTGGCGTCGGTGGATATCGACACGGACAATCCTGAATTTTGCAAAATCGGAGCCTCGCAATGGGTGAACGGGGTTCCTGGGTCAAGCCATATTAGCTCGGCCTTAACGGCCGTGCGACTCAAAATCCTTGCAAATCAGTGTGCTGGCGAGGGTCAGGCGGCGGTCGTTACGGGCCGCTCATAGCCGCCGGCAAGGCCGGGGCGGCTCCCCTCGGCGCTCAGGAACCAGCGCTCGCGATCCTCGACCCCGAGTGCGGTCAACACTCCGCTATGATAGGCGCCGGTGTCGATCGCGATGCGGTTCGGCCTTTCCTCGACCCGGTCGACGATCGTGTGGCCGTGGACGACCATCAGCCCATGCTGCTTTGCGTCGCTCAGGAAGGGCTCGCGGATCCAGCGCAGGTCGGTTCGATCCTGTTCCTCGATCGCGATTCCGGGGCGGATCCCGGCATGGACGAACAGATAGTCGCCGAAGCGGAACGTGTCGCCGAAGCTTTCGAGGAACTCGGCGTGGGCGCGGGGCACCTTGGCGGCGACGAGCTGGAGCGCGGCTTCCTCGTCGAGCATCCGCATCGCCTCGGGATCGAGGCCGTAGCTCTGGGCGCACTGGATTCCGCCATATTTGAGCCAGGAGGGAAGGATCTTCTTTTCGCCGGCGATCATCCTGAGAAGCACTTCCTCGTGGTTGCCGGCGAGGAAGATCGGCTTCGCCCAGCTCGGCCGGAAAGTTCGGAGCCTCTCTACGACCCCCGCGGAATCGGGGCCGCGATCGACCAGATCGCCGAGGAAGACGATGAAGTTGCGCTTCGCCCGGCGCGAGGCGATATCGGCTTCGATCTTCTCCAGCAGCATGTCGAGCAAATCCAGCCGGCCGTGAATATCGCCGATCGCATAGGCGCGCGCGCCCGCCTTGCCGGCCGGGCGCCATCCTTCTCCGCCCGAAAGGCCTTGCGACAGTCTGCGCAGAAACGACATGCTTCACATCTCTCCCTGAGGCTTCTGAGGTGGCGGTTCGACGAGGCAGGATCAAGTATCGGGAAACATGTCGCCAGTGAGTCATTGTCATGAACAGAACGGTCAGAGCGGGTTCAGCCGCCCTCCGCAATGGGTGCCGAATGACACTGAGCCGCAGACATCTGCTCGAAACGGCTGGGATCGGCGGAGTGGCTTTGTGCCTCCCGCTCTGGGCGGGCCGGGTCTCGGCCGCGACCGGCGCACTGACTCCCGAGCAGTTCGGCGCCAAGGGCGACGGGCGAACCAATGACAGCGCCGCTTTCGCCGCTTTGGCCGCCGAGGTGAACAGGCGCGGCCGCGGGGAGATCCACCTCCGCCGCGCCGTTTATATCGTCGGGCGCCAGACCCAGGCATTCCGAAGCCGGGCCTCCTACGCCTTCGAGCCGGCGAAGATCATGGAGTTCGTCGGGCTGAGCGGCCCTCTCACGATTCGCGGCAACGGCGCCGTCCTGCGCTGCGCCCGCGGCCTCCGCTACGGCACCTTCAACCCGATGACCGGCGCCAAGACCGTCCATCCAATGCCGCATACCGCGCCCGGTGAGCTTTCCACGCCCTATCGCTGGATGATCCTGGTCAAGGATTGCCGGGGAGCGGTCGACATATCCGACCTCGAGCTGGACGGGAATATCGTCGGGCAGTCGATCGGCGGCAAATGGGGCGATACGGGCTGGCAGATCCCCGCCGGAGGAATCGCGCTGGTCGGCAATCGCGGAAGCGAGCGCCTGTCGCGAATCCACAGCCACCATCACGGCCAGGACGGACTCTATGTCGACGGGGTCGATTCGGCCCGATCCGCGCGAAGCCTGATCGCGAACGTACGGTGCGAATATAATGGCCGGCAGGGCTGCTCGGTCGTGGGGGGCCGGGGCTACGATTTCCGCGACTGTCAGTTCAATCACACCGGCAGGGCCAATGTCGCCAGCGCGCCCGGCGCCGGGGTCGATATCGAGGCCGAGGCGGGCAAGAAGGTGCGCGACATCAGCTTCAGCAACTGCACCTTCTCCAACAATTCGGGTCAGGGGATGGTCGCCGACAGCGGCGACAGCGAAGGCGTGAACTTCACCGCTTGTACCTTCATCGGAACGACCAACTGGGCGATCTGGCCGAACAAGCCGCGCTTCCGCTTCAATCGGTGCACTTTCGTCGGCCCGATCGTCCAGGCCTATGGTAGTGCGCGGCCGGAGCTTGCCTGCCAGTTCTACGACTGCACGTTCCGCGACGACCCCGCGCTCGCCCCCGGGCGGCGGGTCTATGGCGGGACGAACACGGACCGGCCGATCGCCGACTTGCCCTCGCAGCCGAATGTGCTTTTCAGCCGTTGCCGATTCGAGCTCACCCACGAAGCGGTCCTGCCCTGGACGACCCAGGTCATTTATGCCGACTGCTTCCTCTCCCAGCGTTCCAAACGGACGAGCTATCCTCGCGGATTCTATCTGGGCCGGTCGACCCTGATCGGTGAGGCGGGAATCTCAGGCTCGCTGATCAAGGGCGAGCTGATGTTCAACGGCACCAGGATGACAGGCCGGGTCGGCTGACCTCCAGGCCGAACCCGAGGGTTCGGACCCTTGTTTCTAATCGCTTGCGGCCAACCGCCACCCGTCTATGACTCCTGTTCGGGGGGACGCGGCCTGTTTTTTCTTTGCCGGCCGGGCCCCGCGGCATGCGGAGGCTGCATTTGCGGGAAGCTGCTTCTCGTTCGGCACGGCCAGGGCGCGGAGGTGCGAGCCTCGCTTTCCTGCTGGCCTCCGGCGTCGCCTCGCCGCTCGCCGGCCAGGCCCCGCTCCAGCCCACCCGCGAGCAGGTCCAGCCGCCGCGCCCGAAGGAAGAGCGCCGACCCCCGCAGCTGACGACAGAAGGCGGAGTCGAGCAATCGCCCTGCGCGCTCGCCGACCCGGCTTATTCGAGCATCGAGTTCACCCTTCGCGGCGCGGAGTTCGAAAATCTCCGCGGACTTCCGGCCGACGCGCTCGAGCCGGCCTGGCGGCCTTACGAAGGCAAGCCCCAGAATCTCGCAATCCTTTGCGCGATCCGGGATTCGGCCGCCGCGATCCTCCGCGACGCCGGCTATATCGCGGCGATCGAGATTCCCGAGCAGCGCATATCGGACGGGATCGTCCGATTCGACGTGCTGATGGCGAAGCTGGTCTCGATACGCGTTCGCGGCGATGGCGGGCGCTCGGAGCGGATCATCGCCCGCACCCTCGATCCGCTGACCCGGCGCGAAGTGTTCAACAGCGAGGAGGCGGAGCGGGCGCTTCTTCTCGCCGGGGATATTCCCGGCTTCGACGTCAGGCTCGCTCTCAGATCGGCGGGCGGCGCGCGCGGCGAGGTGGTCGGCGAGGTGACGGTGCGCCGGCTTCCGGCCTTGATCGATCTCAACGTCCAGAATTACGGCTCGCATTCGCTCGGCCGCTTCGGCGGCCTGGCCAGGGCCCAGCTTTTCGGGCTGACGGGCCTTGGCGACCGGACCAGCCTCACGATCTTCACGACCAGCGACTTCGGCGAGCAGCAGACCCTCCAGGCAGCGCACGAGTTCCGGATCGGGGGCGATGGCCTGACCCTGGGCGGCGACGTCACCTTGTCCTGGGCGCGGCCCGACATCGGCCTCGCCGGCGTGGATTTGCGGGCGCGCACCCTGCTCGCGACGGCCGAGGCCCGATATCCGTTCGTGCGCCGTCAGGGTTTCAGCCTGTGGGCCGGCCTCGGCTTCGAGCTTATCGACCAGGAAGTGACGTTCAACGATCTTCCGCTGACCCGCGATGAGATGCGCGTGGCCCTCGCCAGGCTCGATTTCGAGGCCGCAGACAAGGCCAGCGTCGCCCGTGCCGGCGGCTACAGCCCGGCCGAGCCGCGCTGGCGGCTGAGCGGAAGGGTCGAGGCCCGGCGCGGCCTGAACGGGCTCGGAGCGAGCGAGGGTTGCGGCCCGGCGCTGGCCCGCTGCATCGCGCCCGGCGCGGTGGCCCTGAGCCGGCTGGAGGGCGATCCTTCGGCGACCGTGCTTCGCGGCGAGGCGCTCGCCGAGTTCCGGCCCGATCCGGTACTTGCCTTCGCTTTCGGCGTCCGGGGCCAATATGCCGGCGAGCCCCTGCTCGCCTTCGAGGAATATTCGGCCGGCAATTACACGGTCGGGCGAGGCTATGATCCCGGCACGTTGCTCGGCGACAAGGGCATCGGATTCCAGGCCGAGATCCGCTTCGGATCGATCGTTCCGGGCGCTTCGAACGACGTCGCCTGGCAACCCTATGTCTTCGCGGACGCCGCCTGGGTGTCGAACGAGGACAGGCTGTTCCCGATCGCGGGGCGCCAGCGTCTCGCCTCGATCGGCGGCGGAGTCCGGGCGGCCTGGGGAGACCGCGCGCGGCTGGAGGCGGCGATCGCCGTCCCGCTCGTCCGCGCCGGGCTCCAGGCCGAGAAGGGCGATCCGCGCCTGTTGCTCTCGCTCACCACCAGCATCCGGCCATGGAGCTTCCGATGAAGATCCGCCCCTTCCTTCTCGTCTCGGCCTGCGCCGCGCTTCCGGCTTCGCTCGTGCCCGAGGCCGCCCAAGCCCAGGCCTTCGCCGGCGGCGCCACCGTGGTCGCTGGCGCGGCTACGCGCGACGTGACCACAGGCACCACGGAAACGATCACCGTCTTCAGCCCGAGCGCGATCATCGACTGGAAGCCGGAGGACGTGCTCGGCCTCGGCCCGGTCAATTTCCTCCCCGCCGGCAATGTCGCGACCTTCCAGAACGGCCCGAACAATCCCGACTTCGCGGTCCTCAACCGGATCATTCCGCAGAATCCGTCCCGGCCGATCGCCCTCAACGGAATGGTGATCAGCCAGCTTCAGACGCTTGGCGGCGGCGCGGTGCGCGGCGGAACCGTCGCCTTCTACAGCCCCGGCGGGATCATCATCGGATCGACCGCGGTCTTCGATATCGGCAATCTGCTCCTGACCACGATCGATCCGATCGCCGATCTCGCCACCGGCGATTTCTTCATGGGCAACACCTACAATCTGTCGGGCCCGGTCGATTCCAAATCCTTCATCCGGATCGAGGCCGGAGCAAAGATCAACGCTACCGCCGAGCGCTCCTACGTCACGATCGTCTCGCCCTTGATCGAGCAGCTGGGGGCCATCCGGGTCAACGGCTCCACCGGCCTGATCGCCGCCGAATCGCTCACCGTGAACATCGATCAGGGCCTGTTCGACATCCAGGTCAAGGTCGGGAGCAGCAGCGCTCCGGCCACGATCGTCCATCAGGGCAGCACCGGAGGCCCGGGCAGCGGCGCCGCGGACGACAATCACAAGATCTACATGGTCGCAATTCCCAAGAACACGGCCATCTCGCTGCTTCTGCGCGGCGGCGTCGGTTATGACGCGGCGTCGGTCGCCGGGGTCGAGAATGGCGAGATCATCCTCTCGGCCGGCTACAATGTGAACCGCTTCGCCGAAGGGGTGACCCAGTCGAGCCCGGTCGAGGCCCGGATCGACATCCGCCAGGCCAATGCCAGCTCCGACCTCACCGGAATCGCGACGACCAGCGCGGTCGCCACCGCCTTCGGCGGCGAGACCCTCACCTTCCAGCAGGACGTCACACTGATCTCGCGCGATTCCAATATCGGCTCGGAAGCGGGGCTTCTCACCGTCGGCGGAAATGCGGAGGCATCGACCGGCCGCGGCCTGCTGGGCGTCGGCGGCGGCCAGGCCGGCATCTTCTCCCGCGGCGGCGGAACAGTGACCATCGCCGGCGATGCGCGGGTCGATGCAAGCGCGAGCGCGCCGGCGGGGTCGAACGGCACGGGCGGAAGCGCGGCCGTCTCGGCCGACACCGGAACGATCAGCATTGCCGGCAACCTGATCGTCGATTCGAGCGTGGTCGCGCCCGAGGATCCCGCGGCCGACCCGGGCGACATGCAGGGCGGGTTCGCGAACGTCTCGGCGGTCAACGGCGGCAAGATCCAGGTCACCGGCTCCCTCGCCGCTTTGGCCAATGCCGATGGAGGCCTCAACGCGGGCGCGGGCGATGGAATTCCGGGCTCGGCCGCCGGCGGCAACGTCTCGGTCGGAGCGTCCGGCGCGGGAAGTGAGGTCCGGGTCGGAGCCGCCCTGAACCTCTCCGCCTCGGGCCAGGGCGGATCGGCGATCATGGCCGGGCTGGGATCGGGCGCGGGCAATGGCGGCAATGTGCGGGTCACGGCCAACGGCGGCGGGCTGATCACGGTCGCGGGCGCGTCCACCCTCAATGCCTCCGGCACGGGCGGCACCGGCCTTCCGTTCGGCGCGGTCGCGGCGCCCGCCGTCGCGGGCGGACAGGGACGTGGCGGAAGCGCGCGCATCATCGTCGCCGGCGGCAACGTCCAGCTCGATTCGGTCCGGCTGACCGCGGTCGGCGTCGGCGGGGCGGCGACCGGCCCCGGCCTCGGCGGCGGAGCCGGACTAGGCGGCCTGTCGGAGATGCGCTCCGACACCGGCACCCTCAATGCGCGCGACTCCCTTCT
This sequence comes from Allosphingosinicella sp., assembly GCA_036525315.1. GTDB lineage: Bacteria > Pseudomonadota > Alphaproteobacteria > Sphingomonadales > Sphingomonadaceae > Allosphingosinicella. Next base: position 25,521 of record DATDAS010000082.1, on the reverse strand, counting down.
GACCGCGCGCGGGGTCGGCGGCGCCGGAGCGACGGCGGGCACCGCCACCGGCGGCACGGTCAACGCGATCGCCGGAGCGGCGGGCACCAACATCGCCGGCGACGTCATGCGGTCGGATTCGGGCGGCGATTCCAGTTTCAACAATGTCCGGATGAACGTCCGTTTCGACGCTTCCGCGGACCGCGCCATCCACACGGCCGGGACCGTCGCGGCGCCGCTGATGAACCTCGCCTCGCGGGACATTGACGTCCAGGCCGGCGCGCAGCTCGGCGCCGACTCCACCACCAACCTCAATCTCACGGTGCTCAATCCGGTTGCCCAGACTCTGATCGGGGGCGCCGCCGCCGGCGCGGGCTATACGCTCGATGCCGCCGAGCTCGCCCGTTTTCGCTCCGACAACATCTCGATCGCCGCGCCCGCGCTCGGAACGGCCGCGGGCCGCCCGCCCGACGTTCTCGTCGACGATTTCACCCTGCTCGGGACGATCGCGGTCAATCCGTTCGCCTTCTTCCTCGACACGCCGGGGACCATGCGCGTGATCGGCGACGTTCGCCTGCTCGGCGCCGGCGCCGCCGACACGATGCGGTTCCGGGCGAACGAGAGGTTCGAGCTCTTCACGCCGGCGGGAAGCCTCTATCTGCTCGACGATGCGGGCAATCCGGGCGGGCGCCTCGGAATCGAATCCTCCAACATCGTCGTCGCCGATCCGGGGCTCGCCGCCCAGCTCGCCGCCGATCCGAACTTCGCCGGGCGCAATGCCGCCTTGCTGGCCAATCCCGGGCCGGTCCTCGACGCCGGCTATCTCCAGGCGGGCGGGATCACCTTCCGGGTCGGAACCGGCGCTCCCGGAGCGACCCTGTTCATCCAGAACAGCGGCACTGCCACGGATCTTCGCGGCCTCACGGTCGGCGCCGCAGGCCTCACGATCGCGCCGCAGCAGAACAGGGTCGCGACGGTCGTCGGCTTCGGCCGCCGCCGCAACGACGACGGCAGCTTCACCACCGGCGACGCCTTCTTCGCGACGATCGTCTACGACCGCGCCAACGGGACCTTCACCGACGATTCCGAGGTCAATCTGTGCAAGATCAACAGCGGCGTCTGCCCGGCCCCGCCGGAGCCGCCGGGCCCCGACCCTCTGACACTGGTGCCGCAATCCCTGCCCGGCTCGGAGATCGTGCTCGGGCCGCTGCTTCCGCAGCGTGACGAGGCAATTTCGAGCAGCGCGCTGATCGACCCGGGCTCGCTCAACGCCGCCCCATTGATCGAGGAGCCGGTCGCCAGCGGCGGCGATTCGAGCCTGTGGATCGGCGATGAGGATGAGGAGGATCGCGATGACGATTCGCCGCAGGATTAGGCTCGCCGCCGCCTTCGCCGCGGCATTTGCCGCCGCGGCTTCGGCGGCGGTCCAGCCGATCAGCCGGCAGGACAGCTTCGCGATCGGCTCGGGCGCCGGAATCCTCTGCACCGCTCAGGCGATGGGCCGCGATCCGGCGCTCACGGGCATGTTCGACCGGGGCTATGCGATCGCCTGCCGCGACGCCTCGGTGCCGGTCGGCCGTCTTTACGCGCTTCGAGTCCGCGGCGGCGATCCCGCCGCCCGCCTCGCGGCGTTGCGCGCCGGCAAGATAAGCTGCGAGCCCTCGGTCAGGGCCGAACTCGACGGGCTCGCGGGCGTGGATTCGTCTCTCTGCACCCTGGCGGCCGGAGACGTCGGCTACCGTATCTATGCCCGCCGGTCGGGCAACACCTTGTACGTCGCGGAAGGGCTGGCCGGCTACGACAGCGCGCTCCGGCTCGGCCTTCTTACCATCGTCACCGACCGGCCGGTCGACGGCGAGGTCTCGATCGCCACGACCGGCGCGGGCGATCCGGTCGCTTTCGCCCGGGCCCAGGCCGGAAGCCTGGATCCGGGCCGGGCCATGGCGGAGGCCTATCGGCGCAACAATGAAGGCAGCTTCGCCGAATCCGCCGAGTTTTTCGAAAGCCTGATCCTCTCCGATCCGAACGGCGCCGGCCGCGGCGAGGCGCTGATCAACCAGGCGCTCCAGCATTCGAACCTCGGAAGAGCCGAGGAAGCCGCGGCCCTGTTCGGGCAGGCCGAGGCCCTGGTCGGAAACGACCCGGTCCTTGCCCGGATGCTGCGCAATTATCGCGCCATCCATCTGATGAACCAGGGCCGGGAATCGGCCGCCCTCGACGCGCTTGCAAGGCCCTTGCCCGAAGGCGCCGAGCTTCTTCGTCCGGCGCCGGCATCGGCGGCGGTCGACGCCGCCATGGCGGCCCGGCTTAACGCCGATCCGCCGGCGGCGCGCGGCCTCCGCTCCGCCGCCTCGGCCCTTCTTCCGGTCGAGCGGGCGCGCATCTTCGACGCCCAGGCACTGCACCTGCGCGGCGCCTTGCTTCGCCGGGCCGGCCGAGGCGCCGACTCCGAGGCCGCGCTCGTCCGGGCGGCCCGCGAGCTGGCCGCGGTCCGGGAAGGCCGGGTGGTCTCGACTCTCTGGCTTCGCGCCCAGATCCACGGCGAGCTCGCGGCGATCGCCGAGGAGAGGAAGGATTCCGCCGCCGCCGGGCGCGAGCATGACTCCGCGATCGCCCTCCTCCAGGGCGCCTATCCCGATTCCCCGGCGCTGCTGGGCGCGCGCGCGCGCCGGGCCGCCTGGCTCGCCCGCGCCGGCCGCACCGCCGAGGCCCTGGCCGGTTTTCGCGAGATCGTCGACGAGGCCGCGGCCCGGGGCCAGGCCACGCCTGGTCTGCGCCGGGCGCTGGCGCCCTATTTCGCGCTTCTGATCCGCGAATCCGCCCGGCCCGGCTCGGTGGCCGATTTGTTCAAGGCGAGCCAATTGCTCCTCCGCCCCGGGGTCGCCCAGACCCAGGCCGTGCTGGCGCGCGAGCTGAGTGGCGGGAATGACGAGGCCTCGCGCCTGTTTCGCCAGTCGGTCGATCTCGTCCGCGACATTGAGCGCGTCCGCGTCGAAACCTCCCGACTCGCCTCGCTGCCGGCTTTGCCCGAAGCCGATTCGGCTCGGCTCGCAGCGCTTCGCGCTTTGTTGCCGGGGCTGGAGGCGAGCCAGGTCGCCACCCAGTCGAAGCTCGCCGCCTTCCCGCGCTACCGGGTCGTCGCGAGCGGTGCGATGCCGCTCTCCGAGCTTCAGCAGCTGCTTCGGCCGGGCGAGGCCTATTACAAGATGATCGTCGCGGGCGGCGACGCCTACGCCATCTTCGCCACCGCAAGCGAGGCGCGCGCCTTCCGGATCGGCGCCCGCCCTTCCGAGCTCGAGCGCGACGTCGACCGGCTCCGCGCCACCGTCGCGGTCGAGCAGGAAGGCCGGGTCCTAACCTATCCGTTCGACGTCGCTCTCGCCCATCGCCTCTACGGCCAGCTGTTCGATCCGGTCGCCGCCGAGATGGCTGCGGTCCGCCACCTGATCTTCGAGCCCGATGGAGCGATGCTGAGGCTTCCTCCCAATCTTCTCGTCGCCGGCCGTGCAGGCGTCGATTCCTATCTCGCCCGCGCCGCCCGGCCCGGCGACGAGGGCTTCGACTTCACCGGGGTCGAATGGCTGGGGCGGGACCGCGACGTCAGCACCGCCGTCTCGGCGCTCGCCTTCCGCGACGTACGCCGGATCGCGCCCTCGCGTGCGAGCAAGAATTATCTCGGCTTCGGCGAGAATCGGGTTCCGGAGAATCGCGCCGTCGTCCGGAACGCGCTCGACACCCTGCTCGGAGAGAACCCCGCCTGCGCTTTCCCTCTGACCCAATGGGCGCGGCCGATCTCGGCCTCGGAGCTGGTCGTCGCCGAGGGCGTGATCGAGCGCCAGGAAGGTCCGAGCGGGTCTCAGATCGTTACCGGCGACGCGTTCAGCGACAGCGCGATCCGCACCCGCGCCGATCTTCGCGATTACCGCATCCTCCATTTCGCGACCCATGGCCTGGTCACTGCGCCGCGTCCCGAATGCCCCGCGCGCCCCGCTTTGATGACCTCGTTCGGAGGCCCGGGGTCCGACGGGCTGCTGAGCTTCAGCGAGATTTACGATCTGCGCATAGACGCCGATCTCGTCATCCTCTCGGCCTGCGACACGGCCGGCAAGGCGAGCCTCGCGGCCACGCGCGAGGCCGGGCTCGGAAGCGGCGGCGACTTCGCCCTCGACGGCCTCGTCCGCGCCTTCATCGGCGCCGGCGGGCGCTCGGTGATCGCCAGCCACTGGCCCGTGCCCGACGATTACGATTCCACCAAGCGGCTGATATCGGGGCTGTTTACAGCGCCTCCCGGCACTACTACCGCCTCCGCGTTGCGCGCCGCGCAGCAGCGCCTGATGGATTCGCCCGCCACCTCCCATCCTTATTACTGGGCGGGCTTCGCGATCATCGGCGACGGGGCGGCGCCGGTGCTGCCTTCGAAATAGGCGCGAAGGCGCTGGAACCTTTCGCTAATTTACCTCGTTTCGCATCCGCACCGGCGCGGTACGTTCCGGTGCACCTGGCGAGGGCCTTCGGCTTTCGGCGCGATGGGCGGGAGCGGCGACGAATTTGAAGAAGGCCGGAATTCTGCTGGCGAGCGTCGCCTGCGCGTCCGTTTCGGTCTCGCAGGCCGCTTTCGCGCAGGCCGCCCCCGCGCCGACGCCGCCGGAGACCGCGCGGTCCGAAGAGCCGATCGTCCCCGACAGCCAGTTCGAATCCGAGCTTCCAAAGCTCGACCCCGAGATGGATCGACCGCTCGAGCCGATCGAGACGTTCGACGTGCAGGGCGAGCCGCCCGCGGTCGCTCCCGACGGCACCCTCACGCCGCCCGTGGCCACGCCCGACGATCCGGCGCTGACCGAGCCACTGCCGCCGATCTCGAGCTTCGACGTGGAGACCCCGGCGACTCCCGCTGGCGAGACGGACGAGGAAGAGGAGGTGGCGCGGATCCGCTACACATTGGTCGTCGACGGCCTCGACGCCGTCGGTCTCGATGGCCGGTTCCGCGATCTGTCCGCCCTCGAGGATGCCGACGGCGAGGCGACCAACGGCGCCATGATCGCCGCCCGCGCCGAGGAGGACGAATTGCTCGCGGTCCGGATCCTGCGCTCCGAGGGCTATTATGACGGCACCGCCGTCTCGACCATCGAGCAATTGCCCGAGACGGGCGAGACGCGGGTCACGATCACCGCGGTGCCCGGCGAGCGCTACAATTTCGGAGCGATCGCGGTCGCGGGCCCCGACACCTCGCCGCCCGGCCTGCCCCGCGAGGCTCTTCCGCTGGAAACCGGAAAGCCGATCGTCGCGATCGGCGTGGAGGCGGCGGAGGCGAACGTCCGGCTGAAGCTGCCTCAACAGGGCTATCCTTTCGCCGAGGTCGGGCTCCGCGATATCCTGCTCGATCCCGCCACCCACATCGGCGACTACACCCTGCCGGTCGAGCCGGGGCCGCGCGCCCGCTTCGGCGGCTTCACCACCGAAGGCGATCTCGCCTTCGGCGCGAAGCATGTCGGGGTCCTCTCGAGATTCAGCCGCGGCGAGCTCTACGACAGCCGCAAGGTCGACGATCTGCGCGAGGCGATGATCGCCACCAACCTGTTCAGCACCGTCTCGGCCGAGCCTGTCCGGACCGGAGAGATCGCCGAGGACGGCGCCGAATATGTCAACATCCTCGTCCGCCAGGAGAAGGGCCCGGCCCGATCGCTCGCCGGAAGCGCCGGCTACAATACCGGCGAAGGCTTCCGGGCCGAGGCGGTGTGGGAGCATCGCAACATGTTCCCGCCCGAAGGTTCGCTCCGCCTGGCCGCGGTCCTGGGCACCCAGGAGCAGTCGGTCGCAATCGCCTTCCGCAAGATGAATGCCGGCAAGCGCGACCGGAGCATCTTCCTCCTGGCCGAGGCCGGGCGGCGCGATCTCCCGGCCTTCAAGGGCTATACCGCCCGGATCGCTGGCACGATCTCGCGGGAATCGACCCCGATCTGGCAGAAGAAATGGACCTGGGCCTATGGCGCCGAGCTGATCGCGACCAACGAGAACGAGACCGGATTCCCGCCGCTCTCGATTGCCGACGCCTTCTTCCTCGCCGGAGTCACCGGCCAGCTCGGCTATGACGCGTCGAACAGCCTCCTCGATCCGACCAGGGGGTTTCGCCTCAAGGGCTTCGTCAATCCGGAGACGTCGCTTCGCGAGCCGAGCCAGCCCTACATCCGCAACATCATAGACGGCAGCGCTTATTATCCCGTCGGTGAGAGCTTCGTCGTCGCGGGCCGCGCGCGGGTCGGCTCGATCTACGGCGCGGGCCTGGCCGAGCTGGCGCCCTCGCGCCGCCTCTACGCCGGCGGCGGCGGGTCGGTGCGCGGATTCGGCTTCCAGGAGCTCGGGCCGAAGGCCGAGGTGGCCAATCCCGATTTCGATCCGACCGATCCGGACGAGAAGGACAGCCCGACCATGTTCGCTCCGACCGGCGGACGAAGCGTCGTCGAGTTCGCCCTGGAGGGCCGCTACCGGTTCGGCAATTACGGGGTGGTCGGCTTCGTCGACGCGGGCCAGGTCTATGAGAGCCAGACTCCGGGCTTCTCCGACCTCCGCCTGGGGGTCGGCATAGGCGGCCGGGTCTACACCAATTTCGGGCCCCTGCGGGTCGACGTCGCAATGCCGGTCGGAAGGCGCGAGGGCGAATCCAAATTCGCGGTCTACGTCTCGATCGGGCAGGCCTTCTGATGACCGACGAGCGGCCAGACGCGATTCCGGTCGGCCGCCGCCGGGCTCGCACCGCGGCGAAATGGGCCGGGATCGCGCTCGGAATCGTGCTTCTGCTTCTGCTCGGATTCTACGCCTGGCTGAGCAGCGATCTGGGCCGCCGCTACGTCGTCGGACAGATCAACAATCTGGAGACGGCCTCGGGGCTCGACATCGACGTCCAGCGCATGGAAGGCTCGATCTTCGGCGAGCTGACCCTCCACGGCCTTCAGCTCAAGGACGACAAGGGGCTCTTCTTCTACGCGCCCGAGGCGAAGATGGACTGGCGCCCCTTCGCCTATGTCCGCAACCATATCGACATTCGCGGGCTCGAAATCCCGAAGGCGCGCCTGCTCCGCCTGCCCGAGCTGCGCGCAGGCGATCCGAACGCGCCTCTGCTTCCCGACATCGACATAGACATCGGCAGGTTCCAGGTCGGCCGGATCGTCGTCGATCCCGGGGTCACCGGCTACCGCCACCTGCTCACCCTCAGCGGCAAGGCGAAGGTCGCCGACGGCCGCGCCCAGGTCTCTCTCGATACCGCCGCGATCGCCGCGCCCGGCTTCCCCGGCGGCGACAAGGTGGCGATTCGCCTCGACGCCGTGCCCGAGCAGAACCGGTTCGACATCGGGGCCCGCGTGGACGCGCCCGCGGGCGGATTCGTCGCCGGCCTGGCGGGGCTCGACAAGCCTTTGGTGGCCAGGCTGGACGGCAAGGGCAGCTGGGCAGACTGGCGCGGGCGCGCCCGCGCCGAGCTCGGCGGCCAGGGCCTGCTCGATCTCGCCATTGGCGCGCGCGACGGCACGATCAGCGCGAACGGCCCGGTCCGTCCGGGCCTGATGATGGCGGAGGGTCCGCTTCGGCGGCTGCTCGAGCCGATGGTTCAGCTCAATCTGAAGAGCCGCCTCGAAAATCGCCGCGCCGAGACCGAGCTCAAGCTGACCGCGCCCGCAGTCGCGCTCGCCGCCGACGGCCTCGTCGATCTGGGCCAGAGCCGCTTCGAGAATCTGAAGGTCGCCGCCCGGCTGTCGAGGCCCGGAGCGATCGCGCCCAACCTCAGCGCGCGCGATCTCAGGGTCGCGATGGTGCTGAACGGCGCGTTCGGGACTCCCTTCGTCGCCTACGATCTCCAGGCCGCCTCGCTCGGGTTCGACGGGACGGTCGTGCAGAATCTTCGCGCCCGCGGCCGCGCCAAGGTCGACACGGACCGGATCACCGTCCCCGTCGCCGCCACCGCGTCGCGCATCACCGGCCTCAACCCGGCGGTCGGCGGTCTCCTCAACAATGTCGCGTTGAACGGCACTCTCAACATCAGCGGCACCAAGATCCTGTCCGACGACATGCGGATCCGCTCGGACAGGCTCCGGGCCACCGCGGTCCTCGCCGCCGATCTTCAACGCGGCGAATATCGGGCCGGCCTCCAGGGCACGATCGAGGGATATGCGATCGAGGGGATCGGGCTGCTCGACATCACCAGCGACCTCGACGTGGTCAGCGGCGCCGCCGGCTTCGGGATCAAGGGCAAGGTCGCCGTCCGCACGCGCCGGATCGACAATGCGACGGCGCGGGACCTGCTCGGCGGGCGCGCGGCCGCCGCCTTCGATCTCGCCATGAATCCGGACGGGATCGTCCGGATCGCCAATCTCCGGCTCAACGCGCCGCTGATGACGATCACTTCGGGCGGTGGCACCTACGGCCCCGGCGACCGGATCGACCTTCGCGCGACCGGGCGCTCGGCCCGCTACGGCGCGCTCTCGGTCATCGTCACGGGCACGCTCGCGAAGCCGAACGTTCAGCTCGTCGCCGGCAACCTCGGCTTCGGGATCGGCCTCCGCGACGTAAAGGCGACCATCAGGGCGACCGCCGGCGGCTACGCGATCAGCGCCACCGGCCAGTCGGCCTACGGGCCGTTCGAGGCGGAGGTGACGATCCTCTCCGGCCGCGGGCCGATGACGATAGAGGTCCATCGGCTGCTCTTCGCCGGAATGACCTTCACCGGCCGGGTCCGGCAGACTCCGGCCGGTCCGTTCGTCGGAAGCCTCGTCATGACCGGCAAGGGCATGTCCGGAACCGTCCAGCTCTCCGCCGTGGGCCGCTACCAGCGCGCCGACATCCACGCCCGCGCCGAGGGCGCCCAAATTCCGGGCGAGCAGCCGATCCTGATCCAGCGCGGCCTCGCCGACGCGACGATCATCCTCTATCCCGACGCGCCCCATATCGTCGGAGACGCGCAGCTCGCCGGAGTGCGCGGCGCCAGTTTCGCGCTCGGCCGGGCGCGGGCGAAGGTGGATTATCGCGGCGGCCGCGGAACCGCCCAGCTCTTCGCCGAGGGCACGAGTGGAGTCTCGTTCCGGGTCGCCGCCAATGCCGCGCTCACCCCCGACCGGATCCGCGCCGCGGCCCAGGGCCAGCTCAACCGAATCCCGTTCCGCTTCGAGCGGCCCGCCGAGATCCGCAAGGTCGGGACGTCCTGGCAGCTCGCGCCGACCCGGATCGTCTTCCCGCAGGGCAGCGTCCTTCTCGCCGGCCGATACGGCGACGGCCTGGTCGTCCAGTCGCGGATGCGCGATTTCGATCTGTCGATGATCAACGCCTTCTCGCCTGGCCTCGGCCTCGGCGGCAAGGCGACCGGAAGCCTGGATTTCGCCCAGGCGAGCCCCGCCGCCTTCCCGCGCGCCGACGCTCGCATCAGGATCGCCGGCTTCACCCGAACCGGGATCGCCGTCCGCTCGTCCCCGGTCGACCTGGCGCTGGTCGGAACCCTGAGGCCCGAGGGCGGATCGCTCAACGCCGTCATCCGCCGCGGCGGCGCGCTGATCGGCCGGGCCCAGGCCAGGCTCCAGCCGGTCGCCGGCGGCGCGGGCTGGATGCAGCGGCTGATGGCGGCGCCGCTCTCCGGCGGAATTCGCTATAACGGCCCGGCCGAGGTACTCTGGTCGCTGAGCGGAATGGCGAGCCAGCACCTCTCCGGCCCGATCGGGGTCGCGGCCGATTTCACCGGGCGGATGGACAATCCGCAGCTGACCGGCGTTATCCGGGCCAACAACCTCGTCTTCGTCGACGAGACCTACGGCACTCGGATCACCAATCTCGCCCTTCGCGGGCGGTTCACGAGCTCGAGGCTCGAGATCGAGCGGCTCGCCGGCCGGGCCGGGAGCGGCACCGTCGAAGGCAGCGGGAGCATCGGATTCGCGGCGGCTGCCGGCTATCCGATCGACATCAAACTGACCCTGAACGACGCCCAGCTCGCCCGAAGCGATTCCCTCGGAGCGACGCTCAGCGGCACTCTCGCCATCACCAACGATGCGCGGTCGGGCGCCCTGATCGCCGGCGATCTCCACATGCCCGAGCTTCGCTACCAGATCGTCCGCCAGGGCGCGGCCCAGGTCGTCCAGCTCGCCGGAGTCCGCCGCAAGGGCGAGCCGCTTCCGCGTCCGGGCGAGGACCAGCAGGACGCGGGCGTTCCGAGCATCTGGAAGCTCGACCTCAGGCTTCGCGCCGACAATGAGGTGTTCATCGCGGGAATGGGCCTCGAATCCGAATGGGCCGTGGACCTTCGGGTCCAGGGCACTTCGGCGACCCCGTCGATCGTCGGCGAGGCCGAGATGGTCCGCGGCACCTACAGCTTCAGCGGCCGGCGCTTCACCCTGACCAGGGGCAATATCCACTTCACCGGCCAGCGGCCGCCCAATCCGCGCCTCGACATCGCCGCGAGCGCCGATGTGGACGACGTCACCGTCAACATCATCGTCAGCGGCAGCGCCAACAGCCCGCAGATCGCCTTCACCTCGACTCCGGCTATGCCGCAGGACGAATTGCTCGCCCGGATCCTGTTCGGCGGATCGGTGAGCGAGATCTCCGCGCTCCAGGCGGTCCAGCTCGCCGCTTCGCTGAACGCTCTCCGCGGCGGCGGCGGCGGGGGCCTGAACCCGCTCGGCACATTGCGCTCGGCGACCGGCCTCGACCGCCTTCGGATCCTCGGCGCCGACGAGACGACGGGCCGGGGGACCGCGATCGCCGCCGGCTTCTACGTCAGCAACGACATCTATCTGGAGATTATCACCGACGCGCGCGGCTTCACCGCCACCCAGCTCGAGATCGCCCTTTCCAAGGCGCTGAGCCTGCTCTCGACCGTCGGCTCGTCGGGCGGCACCAACGTCAATCTGCGCTATCGCAAGGAATATTGATCACCTACGTCCCGGGGCGATGGACTGGTACGAGATCAAGCACGCCGCCGAGCAGCTGAGCGGCCTCGACATGGATTCGCTCCATGTCCATGCCGGCGTGCTCGGCCAGATCGCGGCGGCGATCATTCTCCGCCGGCCGTTGAGGAGCGTCATTCCCTGGCTTCTCGTCCTCGCCGCCGCGCTGGCCAACGAAGCCTACGATTTTCAGTACGAGATCTGGGAGGATCGAACGGTCCAGCTCAACGGCGGAATCCGCGACATATGGAACACGATGCTGCTGCCGACTCTGCTTCTCCTGTTCGCGCGATTCTATCCACGCCTGTTCACCGGATCGCCGGCGACAATGCCCGAATCAGCGCCCGATCCGGGTGAGGCTGGCGGCGAGCCCGGGTAGGCCCGGCAGCTTCCCGAGCACCGACATCAGGGCCGAGCGCGGCCTCGGCCGTTCCGCCGCCCAGCGCAGGCCCTCGGCGATCGCGATCGGCGCCGCGGCCTTCAGTGCGAACTTCCTCTGCCAGGCGGTCGCCTCCTCGCCGCGCGCGATCGAAGCGGCCGCCGACAGGCCGCTGGTCAGGGCGATTGCGATTCCGTCCCCGGCCAGGGAGGCGATCACCGCGGCCTGGTCGCCGAGCCGGTACAGGCCGGGCAATGTCGATCCGGCGCGCCAGCCATAGGGCACGCCCGAAACCGCGCTCCATTCGCCGGGCGCCGCCTGATCGAGCCTCCGGCGCAAGGCCGGAAGCTCGTCGGCGAGCGAGGCGATGAGCGGCTCGACCCCGCCGGCCTCGCGAAGCCGCTCGCGCGCCGCCGAAAGGCAGAGATTGGCCCGTCCGTCCTCCTGCAGGAGCAGGCCGGCATAGCCGCCCTCGAACAGATGAAGCTCGATCACGCCTTCCAGCGCACGGTCCAGCGCCGCGCTCGGCGCCAAAGCGGTGCGAAGCCCGACCGGATCGCCGCTCGTGTCGCGCGGCCGGGCCGCGCCGCGAAGCTCATGCTTGCCGGTGGCGAGCAGAAGGCGCTCGGCCTCCACCTCCTCGCCGTCGTCGAACCTGACGGTCCGGCCCTCGGGGTCGGCCGCCCGCGCCGCCCGCCCGCGCGAGACACTGGCGCCGGCCTCCGCCGCCCTGGCGAGCAGGGCCTCGTCGAGCGTGCGCCGCGACAGCCCGGCCGCCGAGCGCGGCAATTTCGCCTCGACCTCGCCCGACTCGGAGACGAGGCGAATCCGCGCGATCGGGCGGGCTCCGAGCGCGGCCGCATCGACTCCGAGCCTGGCGAGCGCGGCCAGGGCGTCCCAGCCGAGGAACCCGCCGCAAACCACGTCGTGCGGCTCCGTCGTCCGCTCGACGAGCTCGGCCTTCAGCCCCGCCCTTGCCAGGGCGATCGCCGCGGCGGACCCGGCCGGGCCGCCCCCGACGATCAGGAGAGGCGTTCGACGCACAGCCTGAAGGGGAAATAGCGGCGGATCCGCGCCGCGCCTGTCGGGATTCCGGCCTCGGCCAGGATCGATCGCCATTCCTCCGGCCGGAAGGAACGGGCGATCGACAGCTGGCCGTCCTCGCGAACGATTCGGTGAACTCCCAGCAGCCGGGCGAGCAGCGGAAAGCCAAGATAGGGGAAGAGCCGGCGGTGGAGGTCGTTGACCAGCCAGCCGCGCTCGCTCCCGCTTTCCATGTGGCGGAGGGAGGCGGTGAGCTGCTCGTCGGTCATATGGTGGGCGACGAGGCTCGAGACGATGAAGTCGAACCGGCCCTGGTCGCGATAGTCGCCGGTTCGATAGTCGATGACGAGATCGGCGGGGGTCGCGGCCCGCGCCACGGTCTCGCTCTTCGCGTTGAGATCGATTCCGACGAGCTCGGCCTTCAGCCCCTTCTTCCGGGCCCAGCGCGCGATCCGGCGGAGCATGTCCCCCTGGCCGAAGCCGACGTCGAGCAGGCTGAAGCCGCTCATGCCCCGGGTGCCGCGCGCCAGGAAATCCAGGGTCGGGCGGGCGGCGAAGGTCCAGGCATTGACCCGCTCGAGGTCGTTCAGGACCGAGGCATATTCTTGCGCGCCGAGCGACGCATCGTCCATCTGCTCGTCCTCGCGGACTCGCGTGGCGAGCGACCTCATCCCGCCCGCTCGAACTGGAAGCCCTCCGCGGCCAGTCCGGGTCCGAAGGCCAGGGCGATTCCGCGCTTATGCGTCTCGTCGGCGAGAAGGTCGGCGAGAACGAAGGGGAGGGTGGAGGAGGACATGTTCCCGAACCGGGCGAGCACCCGCCGCGATTCGGCGAGGGCACCGTCCGGCAGGCCGAGCCCATGCTGGACCGCGTCGAGCACCGAGCGGCCGCCCGCATGGATCGCCCAGCTGTCGAAGTCGGATGGCGCCTCTCCGCCCAGCATGGTCGCGCGCACCTTCGGGTCGCGCAGGGCCTCGGCGATCCGGCCGGGCACCTCGCCCGACAGGCGCATCGCGAAGCCCCGGTCGCCGATCGTCCAGCGGATCAGCTCCGACGAGCTGTCGAGAGTCGCCGCGAACGGGCGCGAGATCGCGAAGCCCTGGGGCTCGGCCGTGACCAGCGCCGCCGCCGCTCCGTCTCCGAACTGGAGCATTGCGAGCAGCGGCTCGATCTCGGTCTCGTCCTGGAGGTGAAGGGTGGAAAGCTCCACCGTCACCACGAGCACCCGGGCCTCAGGCTCGGAGCGCAGGACGTGATAGGCCAGGCGAAGCGCCGAGACCGCCGCATAGCAGCCCATGAAGCCGACCAGGGTGCGCTCGACGCTCCCGTCGAGGCCGAGCTCCGCCGCGATGATCTGGTCGATGCCCGGAGCGACGAAGCCGGTGCAGCTGGCGACGATCAGATGGGTGATTCCGCCGATCGCTGCGATCGCGTTCAGCCGGGCGATCGCCTCCAGCGCGAGCTTCGGGGCGGCTTCGGCATAGATACGCATGCGCGCGCCGGTGAAAGGAAAGCCTTCATGATAGAAGCCGCCCTCGGCGATGGGCGGTCCGCCGGCCTCGGTGGGCGGAAGAACGGACCAGCGATGCTCGATTCCGGAGCGGTCGGCCATTCGGCGGAACAGGTTGCGCGCGCGCGGGTCGCCGATCCGCGCCTCCGCCCAGTCGATGAACGCGCCGTGGACGTCGTGGCCCGGAACGGCTGTGCCGATGGCGTTGATATAGGCGTTCGGCGTCACAAGGCTCCGGGCTGGTTGACGCGCTGCTTATACGTTCCCCCCTTGGATGAACAGCAGGGCGCGAGGCTCCACGTTCATCCCTGCGAAGGCGTGGATGAACCCGAAATGAGGGGGTGGCGGCCGGCTCCTACAGCGCGGGCGTGCGCGGCCGCGCGGGCGGGATCGCGGCGACGATCGGGCCGGGAGCCTCGGCGCAGTTGGCATCGGGATCGGCGAGATAGAGGATCGACTGATCGAGATCGACGATCGCCTTCTGGTCGCGAAGCACGTCCTGGCCGACCAGCCCCTCGATTTGCTGCGGCGAGGCGGCGCTGACCGCGTCGACCAGATAGGAGATGTCCATCGCATAGATCTTGCTGAGGCGCGTCTTCGTGCCGCCGACCGCGAACCCTTTAACCGCGACCGGATCGAAGCGGAGCTTGCCGGTCGGGTTGGTGGCCGTGCCCTCGCCCGTGCCACGGCTCAAGGCGAACCGGGCGAGATAGGGCGTGTGGATGATCGTCGCGCCGGCGCCGGTATCGACCAGGAAATAAGCGGGCCTGCCGTTGAGCAGGACCGAGACGCTGTGATGGCCGCTGGCCAGGGCCGTCATCGGAATGGGCGCGAAGCCGGGGCGGCAGGCGGGTGCCGATTCGGCCGGCGCCGCCGGTCCCAGGACCGCCGCGGTCAGCAATGCGGCCGGCGCAAGCGCGGCCGTCGCCCACTTTCTCATAATCCCCGTCCCACTCTTGCGCGGAAGGTTCCCCCCATTCCGCTAAAGGCAGGTTAACAGCGGGTCCGGACGACTGGAACCCGTTCATTCCGCCCCTGGGATTCGTCCTGGCCGAGGCAGCGGGCGGCCCATCGCAGGGAACCGTCCGGCCTTGCTTTCATTGGAGTCGCATGGCCCAAGCGGAAGCCATGACGAACAGCCGAGTCCTTGCCTGCCCGAGCGACGGAACCCTGAACCGCGTGCCGGAGGAGCGGCTGTCGTCGGACCCGCGCTGCGGCAAATGCGGCGATCCTCTGTTCCGCGCCGAACCGGTCGCCCTCACCGACGCCAATTTCGACCGTCACGCGACAAAGAGCGACCTGCCCCTGCTGATCGATTTCTGGGCGGCCTGGTGCGGTCCGTGCCGGACGATGGCCCCCGCCTTCGCTCAGGCGGCGTCCGACCTCGAGCCCCGCTTCCGTCTCGGCAAGCTCGACACCGAAGCCGAGCCGCACCTCGCCGCCCGCTTCGGAATCCAGAGCATCCCGACCCTGATCCTGGTCCGCAAGGGCCAGGTCCTCGGCCGCATCTCCGGCGCCATGCCCACGTCGGCGATCGTTCAATGGGCGGAGAAGACGCTCGCCGGCGGCTAACCGGGTCTCGCGCCCCGGCGAGCGACGGGGCAAGTCTTCAAATCTTCTGCCCGATCCCGCGCATCAAATCGGTGGACCAGCAGATCTCGTGATCGAAGATCGCGCACTCGACCAGCCACTTGCCGCCCTCGGCCGCGACGATCCAGGTCTCGGTTGCTTCGTCGAGTAGCAGGTCGATCCAGTCCTCGAGCCCGTCGACAGGCATGGCGAGGCCGGGCTGGCATGGGTTCCAGATCGCCGCGATCCTCGAGTCCGGGCCGGCGCAGGCATGGACCGCTTGGACCGCGAGCGCGTCTCGCATCGAATCCATCGTCCACAGTCGGACCTGGGCGGTCGGAACGAGGCTCCATATTATTCGCTCGTCCTGCCCCGGCACGTCCGCCAGCTCGCCGAGCACCCTCTCATTGTCTTCGGGCAGGAGCAGCTCGGCCCGGCACCCGCGCGCCGCCAGCCGCTCGACGAGGTGGTTGATCGGCGCGAGCGCCAGCCGGTCGCACAGGGCCGCGCGCCGCGCCTTCAGCGCCTCGCGTCGGTCTTCATCCATGTTGGAGGATGGCGGCGCATAAGGCGCCCTTCTTCGCTGAAGCTTCGAAGGACATCCTGCTTCGCCAAGAGTGTGAAAGCCGATCCTGCGAAGCTCCGAAGGAGCGAAGCAGGATGGTGCCCAGGGGCGGGATCGAACCACCGACACCGTGATTTTCAGTCACGTGCTCTACCAACTGAGCTACCTGGGCATTTCCGGCGGATGCGGAAAAGTCGTGCGCCTATAGAGGCGGCCAGCCTTACCTGTCCAGCCCGCCTTCGCCGTCCTGCTCGCGGTCCGCGATCAACGCTTCGTCGATGGGCTGGCCCGGCACGCGGTAGGAATCGCCGAGCCAGTTGAGCAGGTCCCGGTCACGGCAGCCCCGGCTGCAGAACGGCTTGTGGTCGGGCACGGCGGGCTTGCCGCACAAAGGGCAGGAATCAGGCGAAGCGGCTCTGGGCATGGCCCGCCGATATGGCGAGGCCCGTGTCGGCCCGCAAGGCTGCCGGAGCGCCGGTACGCCGCTCCAGTTCGGCGATCCAGTCCGGGTTCGCTTCGATTCGCGCGACGACGGCCGGCGCGGCGGTCAGCACGCGCTCGCCCGCGCCCGGCGCCCGCTCGGCCTTGCGGAGCAGGGCCCGAGCGGCCGCGCCGGCCGGATCGGAGCGGAGAAGCTCGGGAAGCGATGCCCGCTCGCGCCTGCGCACGACTTGCAGGAAGCCGAAGCCGTTCACCGCCGTCCGCTCGAACGGCTGGGGCAATACGGCGTCGAGCGCCGCCGCCGCCCGTTGCCGCTCGGAACGCCCGGCGAGGGTGGGCAGGTCGATCCCGATCGATCCGCTTATGCCCAGCCGCCTGATCGCGCGCCCGACCGCCTCGGCGCCCGCCGCCGCCAGCTCCGCCGTTGGAAGAGTCCCGTCCACGTCGAACAATGTCATGGCCGGCGTCAGGCTCATCCGGAGAGCGCCGCCCGGAAACTCCATCTCCCCGCTCGCCGCCTCCTCGAGCAGCTCCGACCAGCCGGCCTGCTCGAACCGGTCCGATCCCGGCCCGTCATTGCGGGTGAAGCCGCCGATCCGCTCGGCCAGGGCCGGGCCCGGGCGCGGATCGGAATCGCTCTGCCGGCAGCGCGCCAGCTTTGGCCGCCCTTCCTCGCCGATCGCCTCGCGCACGATCTCGACCCGCAGCTTCTGCCCCTCGGTGAGTCGGCCCGGCAAAGGCTCGATCACCGCTTCGCCATCGCCGATCCGCACGATCCCGCGCCGCCCGGGGACCATGATGGACGTCAGCCGGCCGTCGGCCACCGTCCCGGCGGCGAGCGTGCCGGGCAATTCGATTGCCGCTTCGAGAACGTGGTCCCCGTCGACCAGGATGGCGCGATTCTCGCCGATCCCCTGCTCGTAGAGCCATTCAGCCAAGGGGATATCCGGCCGCTCGAAGCAGGGCGCGGGTCTCGTAGAGTGGGAGGCCGACCACGGCCGAATGGCTTCCGGAAATGGCCCGGATCAGGGCTTCGGCACGGCCCTGTATGGCATAGCCGCCGGCTTTTCCGCGCCATTCGTCGGAGGCGAGATAGGCCGCGATCTCCTCCTCGCTCAGCCGCTTGAAGGCGACCATCGTCGTGGAAAGGCGAAGCCGCGGCGGCGCGCCCGGCACCGCAAGCGCGACCGCCGAGAGCACCCGGTGCCTTCGTCCCGAAAGCAGGCCCAGGGCCTTCCTGGCCTCGACCTCGCTCTCGACCTTGGGAAGGATCCGCCGCCCGGCCGCAACCACCGTGTCCGCGGCGAGGACGATGGCGTCGGGCTCGGCCGCCGCGACCGCGGCCGCCTTCTCGGCGGCCATCCGGCAGGCATAAGCGGGAGGCAATTCGCCGCGCGCGGGGGTCTCATCGATCTCGGCGGCGCGCACCGAATCGGGCACGATTCCGAGCCGCGCCAGAAGCTCGAGCCGGCGCGGGCTTGCGGAGGCGAGGACGAGCCGCATGCCGTTACTTACTGTCATGCTGAACTTGCCTGTCCTGGACTTGATTCAGGATCAAGCATCCAGTTCTCCGCCTCCCGGGCAAACGACCAGCTGGACCCTGAAACAGCGAGTACCGCAAGCCTTGCGGGGCAAGGGTGCGGAACGCAGCCAGGGTGACGGCCCGTGGGGACCGCCAGTTCAGGATGACGGCCTGTCGGGGCCGTCACTTGAATCGATAGGTGATGCGGCCCTTGGTCAGGTCGTAGGGAGTCAGCTCGACCAGGACGTCGTCGCCGACCAGGACGCGGATGCGGTTCTTGCGCATCTTCCCGGCCGTGTGGCCGAGTATCTCATGGTCGTTCTCGAGCTTCACCCGGAACATCGCGTTGGGCAAAAGCTCGACCACCTTGCCCCGCATCTCGAGAAGTTCTTCTTTCGCCATAATCCCCTGGGTGTGCCCAAAAAACCGCGACGCCATAGCGAGCGGAGCGCGAAAAGGGAAGGCGGAGCCTCTGGAGAAACGGGAGCGCTACATGCACAACGGGCAGCGCGCCTTGGCTCCGTCACGGCGATTACGAACCAGGGGACAGACCCTAAGCGCCCGCCGCGATCGTCCAGGTCACGACATGGTCGAGTATCACTTCCTGGTACGCGCCGTTCGAGTCGCGCGCCGGTGCATATTGGAACCTCTCCTCGACGAGCCGGCAGGCCAGGCTGTCGAGCGCCTTCGCGCCGCTGGTCTTGCTCACCGCGCAGCCCGTCACCCTGCCGTCGGCGGTCACCTTGTACCGGACGCCGACCGGCCGCTTCGCCTTCTTGTTCTGCTCGGCTGCGGGAAGGTCCGAATCCCCGATCGCGCCGGCGACCAGCCGGGCTTCCCGGGCGCCTCCTGCCGACGGGCCGGCCGGATTGTGGACTTCGAGGAAAGCCTCGACCCGGCGAAGGAAGTCGACGCTGTCCTCGGTCCGGTCGAATCCGTGGCCGGCATTGGGATAGAAGGCCGACTGGACCGCCGCGCCCCGGCCCTTCAGCGCCGCGACCATCTTGCGGCTCTGGTCCACCGGCACCGTCGAGTCCCTCTCGCCATGGGCGATCAGGACCGGGAGGTTGAGGCGCGCCGCCTGCTGGAGCGGCGACACCGCGGCGAGGTCGCGCGCTTCCGCGCCGACGATCTTCTTTCGCCACTGCTTGGTGTAGCGCGGGGCGATCAGGAAATCGTTGCTGTATTTCAGCTGCGCCCGGACGTCCGAGACCCCGGCGAAGCTGATCGCGCAGCGATATTTGTCCGGGTTTCGGATCGCGCCCCACAGGGCCGCATAGCCGCCGTAGGAGCCGCCCATCAGGCAAACCCGTTTCGGATCGATCGTGCCCGAGGCGGTGAGCCAGTCCACCCCGTCGTCGAGATCGTCCTGCATCTTGCCGCCCCACTCGCCATAGCCGCGCTCGACGAAGGCGCGGCCGTAGCCGGTGGAGCCCCGGAAATTGGGCTGGAGCACCGCATAGCCGCGGTCGGCGAGCATCTGCACCCAGGGGTCGAAGACGTAGGAATCGCGGAGGAAAGGTCCCCCGTGCGGCATGACGATGAGCGGAAGGCCCTTCGCCTCGCGCCCGGCCGGAAGCGTCAGGTAACCGGGGATCGGGAGGCCGTCGCGGCTCTGATAGCGCACCGGCCTCACCGGCGAGAGGCGGACGTCGTTGAGCCTGTCATAGGGGCTCGCGAAGATGTTCATCCGCTTCGCCGCCCGGTCGAACACATAATAGGTGCCGGGATCGTCCGCGCCGCCCGACCAGATCAGGACGACGTTCTGGTCGCGGCTGAAATTGACGATTCGATTGTCCTTGCCCTTGAAGGTGCGGTCGATCTGGGCCTGAAGCGCCTCGAGCTCGGGAATGAGCCACTTCACCCTTTGGCGGTCGTCCTCATAGGATATTCCGGCGACCTGCCTGCCGTCGGCCGACAGCTTGATTGCGGTGACGTCCACTTCGGGATGCTCGAAGATCGGCGCTCCGATCGACGCGGAGCCGAGCTGGTAGGAATAGGCCCCGAAGCGGCCGGTGGGTCCGTTGGTGACGACGACTCCCGAATCCGCGCCGGTCAGCAGCTGGATCGAATCGACCGCGCTGTCCTCGGCCGAGTATCGGCCGGTTCCCGCCCGCACCATCTCGCCTTCGGGGTTTCGGTAATAGAGGGTCCAGGCCTTCTCGCTGTAGCCGATCCCGCCGCGAACCGTCCCTTCGGCGTCGGCGTACCAGCTCCACACGTCCTTCTTCTTGCGCTGGACCTCGACCCCCTTGCCGGTCGCGAGGTCGACCCGCTCGACCGAGGGCTCGTCGGTCGCGTCGTCCTGGGTCGAGAGCAATACGAACCGTCCGTCCGGATCGGTGAAGATAACGTCGTCGCCGGTCAGGCCGCGATTGCCGCCGACCTCGACCATGGTGTTGGCCTTGCTGTCGTAGCTTCGAAGCCGGGTCGCGGGCATCGGCAATATGCCGAGCAGAAGGACGACCGCCCGATATCCGATCAGCACACGGTCGTTGCCGGCCCAGCTGAACCAGCGCACCGAAAGATCGCCCATCGGCACGAATTTGGGCTGTGCGTCCGGGCCCGCGGCGAGATCGTAGATGGTGAGCCGCTCCTGCCCGCGAAGGCTGATCCTGGCGAGGATCCTCCTTCCGTCCGGCGAAAGGACCGGGTCGGAAATGAACGGGATCTGCGCGATGGACTCGATGGGGATCGGCGCCGGAGCCTCGGCAGCCGCGGTCGAACCCGGCGCGAGGAAGGAGATCATCGCGGCCGCCAGGACGGTGCTGAATCGAGCGCGTGTCCGCGCCCCGCCACAATCATTCACTTCCGCTTCCCCCACGATGGCGAAGGCCGTGCCGACCCGGCTCCTCCCCGCTTTCGATCAATAGTCCGCCATTCCGGCCGGTCCCCGCTCAGTTCGCGCCGATGCGCTGAACGGGCGGCGCCTTGTCCGGATCGCTCGCGATGTAGGCCGGGTTCCACCGTTGCAGCCACGCGGCCGTCTCCTCCAGGAACTGGGTGGCGACGTCCTCATATGGCAGGTTGTGCGTACCCTGCTTCTGTTCGATGTAACGGAAATCCACGTTCTCGCGCTTTCCGTCGCCCTTGAGCCGGGACACGAGTGTCCGCGACTGGGCGATCGGGATCCGCTGGTCGCGAACGCCCGCCACGATGAGGATCGGGGCCCATTTGCCTTTGGTGTGGCGGGCCGACGAGATCGCCACCAGATCGTCAGCGGTCGCCTGGTAGCGCGCTCCGAACTTTCCGAAGGCGTCCGTGTCGTAGGCCTTCATCATCGGGAAATCGTAGACGCCCGCGCCGGCGATGGCGCAGCGCCAGACGTCGGGATCGCGTTGAGCGCCCCGAGCCGCCGCATAGCCGCCATAGGACCAGCCCATGATGCAGGCCCGCTTCGGATCGATCGTGCCCTGCGCCGCGAACCAGGTGACGGCGTCGTTCAGATCGTTCTGCATCGTGTTGCCATAACCCTCGGGCCGCCGCCCGAGCTGGACGAAGTCCTTCCCGTAGCCGCCCGACCCCCGATAATTGGGCTCGATCACGACATAGCCCTGCTCGGCGAGGGCCTGGTGCCAGGGAAAGGGGCCGAACTCTTCCTGCTGCCTGATTCCGAATGGACCGCCGTGCGGAAGCACCACCGCAGGCAAGCTCCGCTGGCCGGCGCGGTGGCGCGGCATCGTCACGACGGCCGGGATCTTCGTGCCGTCGCGCGCCGTATAGATCACGGTCGACATCGGGTTGAGCGTGGCGTCCTTCAGGATCGGATGGACCCATCCGAGCAAGGCCAGCCGGCCGGCCGCGGTGTCGTAGAGATAATAGCCGCCGGGCTGGCTGGGCTTGCCGACGAAGAAGATAAGCTTCTCGTCCTTTCGGTCGCGCGAGACGATATGCGCGTTCCCCACACCGAACTGCTCGTCCATAAGCTGCTGGATGATCTTCCAGTCCGGATCGATCCAGTAAGCGCGGTCGTTGGTCTCGGTGACGGTGACCCCGATCAGCTTGTTCCGCTCGAAATTGGTATGGAGCCCGCCTTCGATGTCGTAGCCCGGCCGCTCGAAGACGACCGGCCCAAGGGCCATGGTCTTCAGATTGACCTTGTAGAGGCGCCGGTAATTGTCCTTGTTGCTCAAAGCGAGCGCCATGTCCGGCTCGTCGAGGAAGACCTGGGGGACGATGTTCGCGTCGGTAAAGGTCTTGTCCGCGACGTTCGCGACCGTGTCGAAATTGCCCCCGGGGCCGGACCGGTACATCAGCCGCTGCTTGCCGCTGTCGGGATCGTAGCCGATCGCCGCTCGGACCACTCCTTTTCCGTCGGCGATCCATTGATTGACGACGGGATTGGGACGCTGGACGATCGTGAACTTGCCGGTCTCGACGTCGACCCGGACGACCTCGTCGAGCTGCCAGCGCTCGGTGCCGTAGGCGGCGCTCTGCCGCGCGAGCAGGAACTTGCCAGCATCATGATCGATATGGAGGATCTCCGATGCCTGTCCGGTCGCATTATCCCAGGCGAGCGGGGTGAGCTTCTTGGTCTTCACATTGTAGCCTACCAGCCGCGAGACGTCGTAGCGCTGCCCGTAGATGATCTCGCGCGAAACCATCGAGACGACGACATTGTCATTCCCGACCCACCTCCAGGCAAAGATGTCGCGATCTCCGGCATCGCGGAATTCCGTCGTCGCGATGAACAGATCGGGGGGAGAGCCCGGCTTGGTGAGATCGATGATCCCGAGATAGCCCACCCGGTCTTTCGCCATCTGGACGACGACCTTGCTGCCGTCCGGCGAGATTTTGGGCTGCGACATGAAGGGCCGCTTCCCGAAGACCGAGATCGGGATCATGTTTCGCCCGGTGACGATCAGGTCCGGCGCCTGCACGTCCTGCTGGGGCTGGCCGTGCGCCGTGGCAGCGAAGGACACGCCCAATATGAGCGCGATCAGAAGCTTCTTCATAAGATCATCCCACCCGAAAATCTTTGTAATCCAAGGGTAAAGCCGAAAAGGCCCGAAACTTCAAGGCGACACGAAAAACCCCGCCCGGATCGCTCCGGGCGGGGCCTTTCGTCCAGCATCGTGGCGCCGATCAGCCGGCGACGCCGCCGCCCGCGGCCAGCGCCGCGAGTAGAAGCAGTGCGACGATGTTGGTGATCTTGATCATCGGGTTGACCGCCGGTCCGGCCGTATCCTTGTAGGGATCGCCGACCGTATCGCCGGTCACCGCGGCCTTGTGGGCCTCGGAGCCCTTGCCGCCGTAATTGCCGTCCTCGATATATTTCTTGGCATTGTCCCAGGCGCCGCCGCCCGAGGTCATCGAGATGGCGACGAACAGGCCCGACACGATCACTCCGAGCAGCAGTGCGCCGAGGGCGGCGAAGCCCTGCTCGCGTCCGCCGATCGCGGCGATGATGAAGTATACGGCGATCGGGGCGAGCACCGGCAGAAGCGAGGGGACGATCATCTCCTTGATCGCCGCCTTGGTGACGAGATCGACCGTGCGCGCGTAATTGGGGCGCGACGTGCCGTCCATGATGCCCGGGTTCGAGCGGAACTGCTCGCGAACGTCGAGCACCACGTTGCCGGCGGCGCGGCCGACCGCGGTCATGCCCATCGCCCCGAACAGGTAAGGAAGCAGAGCGCCGAGCAGCAGGCCGACGACCACGTACGGGTTGGAGAGCGAGAAATCGATTCCGCCGGCGCCGATTCCGAGCTCCGCGGCATAATGCTCCAGGTCGGTCGTGTAGGCCCCGAACAGCACGAGCGCGCCGAGCGCGGCCGATCCGATCGCATAGCCCTTGGTCACCGCCTTGGTGGTGTTGCCGACCGCGTCGAGGGCGTCGGTGCGGGTGCGCACGTCCTCCTCCATTCCGGCCATCTCGGCGATTCCGCCGGCATTGTCGGTGACCGGGCCGTAGGCGTCGAGCGCCACGACCATTCCGGCCAGAGCAAGCATCGCGGTCGCCGCGAAGGCGATTCCGATCAGGCCGGCCAGCTGGTAGGAGACGATGATTCCGGCGCAGATGACGAGAGTCGGAAGAGCCGTCGATTCGAGGCTGATCGCGAGGCCCTGGATCACGTTGGTTCCGTGGCCGGTCTGCGACGCCTTGGCGATCGACTTCACCGGACGATAGTTGGTACCGGTATAATATTCGGTGATCCACACGATCAGGCCGGTCACCGCGAGCCCGACCAGCGAGCAGTAGAAGAGGTCCATTCCGGTGAAGCCATCGCTGACCGCGCCGGTCGCGACCTGGGTCTCGACGTCGAGGCCGGCCGCTTCCACGGCGCCGCCGATCACCGCGTTCATGTCACCGCCCAAGGTCTGCCACATGACGTAGAAGATGGCCGGGATCGACAGGATCGCGGTGACGCAGAAGCCCTTGTAGAGCGCGCCCATGATCGACTGGCTGCGGCTCAGCCGGACGAAATAGGTGCCGATGATCGAGGTGATGATGCACACGCCGCCGATGATCAGCGGAAGGCTCATCAGCGCCAGCATCTGCTCCGGGCCGGCCTGGATCAGGAGCGCGATCAGCACCATGGTGGCGCCGACGGTGACGACATAGGTCTCGAACAGATCGGCGGCCATTCCGGCGCAGTCGCCGACATTGTCGCCGACATTGTCGGCGATCACGGCCGGGTTGCGGGGATCGTCCTCGGGGATTCCGGCCTCGACCTTGCCGACCAGGTCGGCGCCGACGTCGGCCGCCTTGGTGAAGATTCCGCCGCCGAGACGGGCGAAGATGGAGATGAGCGAGGCTCCGAAGGCGAGCGACACGAGAGCGTCGATCACTTCGCGGTCGTTCGGCGCGTAGCCCTGAAGCTCGATGAGGCCGTAGAAGAAGACCGAGATGGCGAGCAGGGCGAGGCCGGCGACAAGCATTCCGGTGATCGCTCCGGCCCGGAAGGCGACGGTGAGGCCGCGCTGGAGGCTGGTCCGTGCCGCCTCGGCGGTACGGACGTTGGCCCGGACCGAGATGTTCATTCCGATGAATCCGGCCGCGCCCGAAAGCACCGCGCCGATCGCGAATCCGATCGCCTCGACCGGGCCGAGGAAGAAGAAGACCAAAGCGGCGACGACCAGGCCGACGACTCCGATCGTGCTGTACTGGCGAAGCAGATAGGCCTTGGCGCCTTCCTGGATCGCGGCGGCGACGGCGACCATGCGCTCGTTGCCGGCGGAGGATTTGAGCACCTGGCTGCTGGTGAAAGCGCCATAGAGCACTGCGATCGCTCCACAGGCGATTGCGATGAGCACGACGGTCATGAAACTTCCTTCCCTGTATTTGTGAGCCGGGCAGGGCTGTGCGGCCCCGGCGGCGAACGCGCCCGGATGTGCGGGCGGCCATTAGGGCCCAAACCCGGCTCTGGCAAGGCCGTGACAAGGGGAGATTTGGTTCGTGGCAAGGAGCGAGCGCAGCCCGATAGTGGGACTATCGGGCAAGCGAGCGACGCAGTCCATCGGGCCAAATATCCCCTTGCCCCTCCGGGGTGGCATCATAGCGGGCGATCCGGGGCGTCGCAGCCGCTCGACGTGGTGCCGCCACGCCTTCGCGGCTGCTCCTGCCGGCTCATCCCGCTCTGATGCCATCAC
>DATDAS010000081.1:0-9065 GCA_036525315.1 Allosphingosinicella sp. | reverse complement strand
CACGGTAACCTGCCTTGTCTGTACGACTGGAGATCAATCGACTGTTCGGTCGTGCGTGAAAGCGACGATGATCCCTGGCTCCACCACGGTTGCGGCCTGAGGGGCATCGGGCGACATCGCCGCAGCGTCGGGGCGGGCGGCGGCCCGCCCCGACGCACAATCGCTTCCAACCGGACAAAGATCACCACGTCCAGATACAAGGGGCATGCCGTAGCCCTTGAATGGGCTATCCCTTCTCCAAATCCTCCGCCGACCCCTCCACTACACTTCGTGCGGTCCCCCTCCCCTCCAGGGAGGATCGATCCTCCCCCCGCGCCTGCGCCTTTCTTCGCCGCAGATTCTCCCGAAGCGCTTCCGCGAGCCTCTTCGCCCGTTCCTCGTCCTGCCTGGCCATGGCTCCGGCTTAGGAAATTCGCCCCCCAGCCGGCAAGCCCGCCTTGACAGGCACTGCGCCCCCCGGCCATAGCGCCGCGTCTCCCGACAGGCGATGCTGCCGTAGCTCAGTGGTAGAGCGCATCCTTGGTAAGGCTGAGGTCGTGAGTTCAATCCTCACCGGCAGCACCATCGCCCCCCGTCCGCGCGCGTTATCTGAGCGCGCGGACGCTCAGACCGCCAAGGCCTTCCCGATCGGATTGCGCTCCACGAGAGCCAGCACCTGCTCCCACAGCCTTACGCCGGCTCTGTCTCCCGCGGTTCGGCAGGCGTCGATCCGCGCGGCGACGTAATCGGGGGCGAGCTCGCCATGCTCCTGCGAGGTCTTGCTGGCATAGCGGATCGCCCATTCGTCGAGGCCGCCGGACGGCCCCGCCTCGCCCGCGGCGGAAAGCGCCGCCTGGGCTTCGTCATTATGGACCAGGTCGAGATAATATCCGGCCATCGTATAGTGGGCACGGACCGCATTGGCATGCTCGGCGGTCTGCGCGAGCTCGAGCTCGGCTTCCGCCCTTTGCTGGAAATAATCGAGATTGTCGGCAGTCACGCGTTTCTTCCCTCCGGCTCTTCAGATTCGAACGTCAACGTAACGTTCACCATGAAGGCCAGTTTCCAGACTAAGCTGCTGATTTAATCGAGATTATGGAGAATCTTCGTCGGGGCTAATCCGGATTAGTGGCCGCCCGCGTTGCGGACGATCATCGCCAGGACCGCGGGGTGGAGCGGGCGGATGAACTGGCCGCCGAGCAGATGGCCGCGCTGCCAGACGACCCGGGCGTGAAGGCTTTCGAGGCCGGGCAGCCGGAGCCAGACGTCGCTCCCCGGCTCGAGCTCGAGATGGGTCGCGGCGCGGAAGCCGGCGATTGAGAGGTCGAGAAGCTGGATTGTCACGCCGCTCGCGCCGCGCTGGCGAAGGCCCGCGCCCACCGTGACTTCGGCACGCGACGCCCTTCGTCCGTCATGGACCTCTTCGGTATGAAGTTGAGCGCTCAGATCCATAGTTTCAGTCCGTCAGCTCCCTCGAGCTTGCTTCATTCCCCTGGAACGTGGATTCCGACCTGGCGGCCCCAGGCCCGGGCGATCGCCCTCTCCTGCTCGCCCATGTCCTCACCGAACAGCCGCGCCCTGCGGAAGCGCTGCGGCGCATAGGGGCTGGCCGGCGCGGCGCTGGCCGGGGCAGGACGGCCAAGCTGCACCAGCACCTCGTTCTCATCGATCATGTACGCGAATTCGAGCCCGATCCGGTTGGCGCTGGTCCAGGCGACCCGCGCCGGGACGCTGGTCGCTCCGCGGGTGAACATCACCTCGCTTCCGACGGGCGGAACGGTGGAACATTCGACCAGGGCGCCCTTGCGCGAAAGATCGCGAAGCCGCCCATCCACCTCGCCCTGCTCGGTGCCGAGCTTGACCGCGAGGAGGACCCGGGCGCGCTTGGCCTTGCGCTGCCCCTCCGCCGGTGCCTCGAGAAAGCTTTCTGCGCCCATTTCGTCCTTCCTTGCCTTCAGTCGCGGGACGATAGGCCCCAGCCACCTAAATTGTGGTAAACGTCGGCGGAATTTCCGGACGCTTCCGGGTCGCGCCCGCGGACGCCGCGGCAGGGGGTTTTTACTGGCTTTTCCAATAGCTTGCGCCGGGGGGAGAAAGGGCGGTCCGGCTCCGACGGCCGGGAAGCCCGGAATGAGGGCCGCGCGGGGATCGCGATTGACGCGGATTCACCCTCCTCTATGGGGCGGCCATGCGGTTCTTCTCCGACAATGCGGCTGCGGCCTGCCCCGAGGTGCTGGCGGCGATCGCCGAGGCCAATCGGCTGGACACCGCATATGACCGCGATTCGTGGAGCAGCCGGCTGGACGGGGCCTTTTCCGCCTTGTTCGAGACCAAGGTGGTGGCGCTCTGGGTTCCGACCGGCACCGCCGCCAACGCGCTCGCTCTCGCCGCGCTGTGTCCGCCTTTCGGAGCGATCGTCTGCCATCGCAACGCCCATATCCAGACCGACGAATGCGGCGCCCCCGAATTCTATACCGGAGGCGCCAAGCTGCTGATCGCGGAAGGCGAAGGGGCGAAGCTTTCGCCGGAGTCCGTCGCCGCGGTCCACGATTCCGTCGGCAGGGACGTCCATCATTCGCCTCCGGCCGCGCTCTCGATCACCAACGCGACCGAATATGGCCTGGTCTACACGCCGGGCGAGACCGCGGCGCTGGGGTCGCTGTGCCGCGAGCGGGGCCTTGGTTTCCACCTCGACGGGGCCCGTTTCGCGAACGCGGTGGCGAGCCAGGGCTGCGCTCCGGCCGATCTCAGCTGGCGCGCGGGAGTCGACGCACTGAGCTTCGGCTTCGTCAAAAATGGCGGCCTCGGCGCCGAGGCGCTGATCTTCTTCCGGCCCGAGCTTCGCGACTCGACCCTCTACCGCCGCAAGCGGGCCGGCCATCTGCTGTCCAAGGGCCGCTTCCTCGCCGCCCAGCTGCTTGCGATGCTCGAGGACGATCTCTGGCTCCGCAACGCCCACGCCGCGAACCGGGGCGCCGCCCGGCTGGCCGAAGCGGCGGGCGACCGCCTCCTCTACCCGGTCGAGGCGAACGAGGTCTTCCTGAAGGTGACCCCGGTCGAGTCCAGGGCGCTGCGCGACCAGGGCTTCGATTTCTACGACTGGGCGCCGGGCGAAGCGCGGCTGGTGACGAGTTGGGACAGCGACGAGGCCGCGATCGACGCCCTGGCCGCGGCGATCGGCCGATTGTGACCGCCGGGGGCTCCAAGACCGCTCCGCTCACCCCCTGCCCGCCCGAGACGAAGCCGGAGGCGACCTTCCTCGATCTCCGGGTCCTTCTCCCCTTCATCACCATCACCCTGATCTGGGGCTCGACCTGGATCGTCATTCGCGACCAGATCTCCTCGGTTCCGCCGGTCTGGTCGGTGACCTACCGTTTCATCATCGCGGCGGCGGCGATGTTCGCCTACGCGCGCTTCACCGGCGCCTCGCTTCGGATCGGGCGCAAGGGCCATATCCTCGCGGCGGCCTTCGGGATTCCGCAATTCTTCTTCAATTTCAACCTGGTCTACGCGGCCGAGCATTATGTCACCTCGGGCCTGGTCGCGGTCGTCTTCGCTCTGTTGATGGTGCCCAATTCGGCGCTCGGCTGGCTCTTCCTCAAGCAGAAGGTGACCGGCCGGTTCATGCTCGGGTCGGCGGTGGCGCTGGCCGGAGTCGCCCTTCTGTTCCTCCAGGAGATGCGCTCGGCCGACGTTGCCCCCCGGGAGGTGCTGATCGGAATCGGCCTGACTTTGCTGGCGGTCCTCTCCGCCTCGGTCGCGAACGTCATGCAGGCGGCCGAGCGGATGAAGGCACGCCCGATCGCGGCGATGCTCGCCTGGGGCATGGTTTATGGCGTGATCGCCGACGCGATCACCGCCTGGGTCCTTCACGGCCCGCCCACCGCCGAGCCGCGCCTGCTCTACTGGGCCGGGCTCGTCTATCTCGGTGTCTTCGCCTCGGCGCTCGCCTTCACCTTCTATTTCGGCCTGCTCCGGCTGATCGGGCCGGGCAAGGCGGCCTATTCGAGCGTCCTCGTTCCGATCCTGGCGATGGGGCTGTCGACCCTATTCGAGGATTATCACTGGTCGACGCTCGCCGCGGCGGGTGGCGTCCTTGCCCTGGCGGGTTTGGTGATCGCGTTGAGGGCAAGGCGGGTCTGAGAGTTCCTCCCCTGCATTTGCAGGGGAGGGGGACCGCGTGAAACGCGGTGGAGGGGCCTCTTCGGCGGCAAGTAGGCCCTTCCACCACCCTTCGGGTGGTCCCCCTCCCCTCGAAATCGAGGGGAGGAACTTGGGCTACTGCTTCGCCTCCGCCTTCCCCGCCACCTCCGCCAGATGCCTCGCCTTCCAGTCCATCGCCATCCGCACGCGGGTGCGGCCCGAGGGATGGTCGAAGAAGAGCGCTTCCTCCAGCGCCCCGGGCTCGATCTTGCGATATTCGGAGAGCTTCATCGCGATCGCGGCGAAGCCGTCCGGCTCGCGCGCGGCATCGAGGCCGAAGGCGTCGGCCTCGCTCTCCTGGGTGCGCACCAGGGTGTTGAGCGCCGGAGTCATGACCAGGAAATAGAGGGTCATGACGATGGTGAAGACCGGAACCACCGCCGGATCGTCGACTCCTTTCACGCCCCATTTCGCGCCCCAGCGGGCGAGGATCCGCGGAGTTGCCCACCAGAGGAGGAAGAGGGCCAGGGCCATGATCAGCGTCAGGACCGCGACCGACTTTGGGATGTGATTGAGGACGTAATGGCCGAGCTCGTGGCCCATCACCGATTTGACCTCCGCCGGCGTGCTTCGCTCGAGCAGATTGTCGTTGAGCGAGATCCGGATCGTCGGGCCGAGCCCAGACACGTTGGCCGAGATCCTCTTGTGCTGCCTCGACTGGTCGAAGACCCAGACATTGTCGGCGGGCACCTCGTTCGCGCGCGCCATCCCCAATATCTGGTCGCGGAGCGGCCCCGCTTCCATCGGCGTGTAGGTGTTGAACAGCGGGCTGATGAAGACCGGCGCCACCATCACCGAGAGCGCGATCAACAGCGTCACCGCGCCCGTGCCCCACAGCCACCAGCTGCGCGGCGCCGCGCGGATGACCGCGAAGAGTATCGAGAAAAGGATCATCGTGAAGACGAGCGTGACGACGAGCGCGATCGCCTGCTCTCCCAACCAGCCCCCGAGGCTCAGATTCATCAGATCGTACTGCTTCTCGCGATACCAACCGGTGTAGATCGACCAGGGCAGGACGAGCAGGGACGAGATGATCGTCCAGGGGATTGCGTAAAGACCTGCCTGGAGCCCGCGCCGCTTCGTCACCCGGCCGGCCCAGCCGGACCAGGCGGCGGACCAGCGGAACCGCAGCGTAAGCCAGGCAGCGACGATCGTTGCGAGTGCGCCCCACAGGATGATCCAATAGCCGCCCTCGAAATAGGAGTCGGACTTGGCCCGTGCCGCGCCTTGCAAGGTGTCGAGATAGGCGCGGGTCGCCGCCTCCGGATCGAAGGGCGGCGCGGCCGCGGCGGCGGCGGCGAAAATGTCGATCAGCATGGAAGTCCCCCTCCCCGTGAAGCGCCGAGGCTAGCTCAGCGTCCGGCGAGTGGAAAGCACGTAGGGGCCGCCGCCATTGTGCGCTCCAGGGGCGACGACTACATCGCGGCCATGCTCGATGTGCAAAAGGCTAACGCCCAGCCGCCCGCCGCGGTCCGCCGCGAGGATTACAAGCCGCCGGACTGGCTGGTCCCCGACATCTCGCTGGAGTTCGAGCTCGACCCCGAAATTACGCGAGTCCGCGCAATCCTGGGGGTCGAGAGCAGCGGGGCGCACGGGCGGCCGCTGGTGCTCGACGGCGAGGGGCTGAAGCTCATCTCGCTCAGGGTCGACGGCGCGGAGCACGATCACGCCTACGAAGGCGACAGGCTGACAATCCCGCTCTCCGCCTCGGCCGCGACTGTCGAGACCCTCGTCGAGATCGGTCCGCGCGCAAACACCCAGCTCATGGGCCTGTACGAATCGGGCGGGATCCTCTGCACCCAGTGCGAGGCCGAGGGCTTCCGCCGGATCACCTTCTTCCCCGACCGCCCCGACGTCCTCAGCCGCTACAGCGTCCGTATCGAGGCGGACCGCGCGGCCTATCCGATCCTCCTCTCCAACGGCGATCCGGTCGAGTCCGGCGAGCTCGAGGGCGGCCGCCACTGGGCGCTGTGGCGCGATCCCTTCCCCAAGCCCTCCTACCTTTTCGCGCTCGTCGCGGGCGACCTCGTCGCCAACCGCTCGACCTTCGTCACGCGCACCGGCCGGACCGTCGATCTCGGGATCTGGGTCCGCGAGCCCGACCTCGCCCGCACCGAGCATGCCATGGCGGCCCTGAAGGCGGCGATGGCCTGGGACGAGAAGGTCTACGGCCGCGAATATGATCTCGCCGTGTTCAACATCGTCGCGGTGAGCGATTTCAACTTCGGGGCCATGGAGAACAAAGGCCTCAACATCTTCAACTCGCGCTACGTGCTGGCCGATCCGGACACGGCGACCGACGCCGATTTCGACGCGGTCGCGGGGGTCGTCGCGCACGAATATTTCCACAATTGGTCGGGCAACAGGGTCACCTGCCGCGACTGGTTCCAGCTCTCGCTGAAGGAGGGCTTCACGGTCTTCCGCGACCAGAGCTTCTCGGCCGACCAGGGATCGCCGGCGGTCAAGAGGATCGAGGACGTCCGAGCGCTCCGGGCCGCCCAGTTCCAGGAGGATGCAGGGCCCCTCGCCCATCCGGTCCGGCCCGAATCCTATATCGAGATCTCCAATTTCTACACGGCGACCGTCTACAACAAGGGCGCCGAGCTGATCCGGATGATCCACATCCTGCTCGGCCCGGACAGGTTCCGCGCCGGCACCGATCTCTATTTCTCCCGCCACGACGGCCAGGCCGTGACCTGCGAGGATTTCGTCCGCGCGATGGAGGAGGCGAGCGGGGTCGATCTCTCCCATTTCCGCCTCTGGTACGGCCAGGCCGGGACTCCGCGGGTCAAGGCGCGCCTGTCCCATGAGCCGGGCGACGGCCGCGCCCGGCTCGCGCTCGAGCAGGAAGTGCCGCCGACTCCCGGCCAGCCGGTCAAGAAGCCGATGCCGATCCCGCTCAGCATCGCCCTGTTCGGCGAGAAGAGCGCGGCCAAGCATTCCGAGCGGCTCGTCCTTCTCGAGGACGCCAGGCAGGAGATCGTCTTCGACGGCATCGGCGAGCGGCCGATTCTGTCGATCAATCGCGGCTTCTCGGCGCCGATCGTCGTCGACAGCGATCGGGCGCCCGAGGATCTCGCCTTCCTCTCGGCCCATGACGACGATCCGTTCGCCCGCTACGAGGCGATGCAGCAATTGATGCTGAACACTTTGCTCGCGGCGATCGCGAACGGGGCAGAGGCGCCCGGCGCCGACCATTTGCCGGTCATCGAGGCGGTTCGAAACACGCTCGGCGATCCCGCGCTCGACCATGCCTTCATCGCCGAGGCGGTGCTTCTGCCCAGCGAGGCCTTCATCGGCGACCATATGGACCTGGTCGATCCCGAGGCGATCCGGGCCGCGCGCGATTCGCTTCGCCGGGCGCTCGGCGGCGAGCTCGAATCGGCCTGGCGCGCGGCCTATGCGGCGACCTCGGCCAACCGGTTCGAGCATTCGCCCGCCGCCAAGGGCGCTCGTCGGCTCCGCACCGTCGCATTGGGCTATCTGATGGCGGCCGAGGCCGAGGACGCCCCGGCCCTCGCTCTTCGGCAGTTCGAGGACGCCGACAACATGACCGACCGGCAGGGCGCGCTCGGGACTCTCGCGAACAGCGAGGCGCCGGAGCGGGAGACCGCGCTCGCCGCCTTCTACGCCCGCTATCGCGACGACGCGCTGGTGCTCGACAAATGGTTCATGGCCCAGGCCCTCTCGACCCGCGACGATACCGTGGAGGCGGTACGGACCCTCGCCCGGCATCCCGATTTCACGCTCGCCAACCCGAACCGGATGCGTTCGCTGGTCGGGGCCTTCGCGGCCAACCAGCGCGCGTTCCACGATCCGTCCGGCAAGGGCTATGAGTTCCTCGCCGACATGATCCTGGCGGTCGACAAGATGAACCCGCAGACCGCCGCCCGGCTCGTCCCGGCGCTCGGCCGCTGGCGCCGCTTCGGCGAGGACCGGGCCGCCGCGATGCGCGCCCAGCTCGAACGGATCGTCGCGATGCCCGGCCTGTCGAAGGACGTGTTCGAGCAGGCCTCGAAGAGCCTCGGCTGATGCGGCGCTGGCGGCGCGCTCTTCCGCTCGCCGCATTCCTGCTGCTCGCCGCCGGCGCGGCGCTCAGCTTCGACCTGCCGGGGCCGCCGCGCGTGGCCGCGGCGGGCGACAGCCCGATCCGGGCCGTGCCGCACAGACAGGTCGCCTTCACGAGGATGCCGGCGCGCCAGCTCGTCTTCAGCCCGGACGGCGCATTGCTCGCCGCGAGCAGCGTCGACGGCGGAATCCGGATCTGGCGGGTCGCCGGACGCGGCCCGCCGCGCCTGCTCAGCCACGAAGGCGGAGTGACCTCGCTCGCTTTCTCCGGCGACGGAGCGATGCTCGCCAGCGGCGGCTACGACCGCAAGGTCAGGCTCTGGCGGGTCGCCGACGGCCGGCCGATGCGCAGCCTCGCCGGCCACCAGGGCACGGTCTGGACGGTCGCGCTCAGCGACGACGGCGAGCGCGCCGCGAGCGGCGGCGAGGACGGTCACGTCCGGCTGTGGAGGACCCGCGACGGAGCTCCGATCTCCGACCAGAAGGGCCACGATCTCAATGTCTGGGCGGTCCGCTTCGCGACTGGCGGAGCGTTTCTCGCAAGCTCGAGCTTCGACCGCAGGATCCGCCTCTGGGACGGCCGGAGCGGCGCTCCGCTCCAGACCCTGTCCGGGCACGGCGAGGCCGTCGTCGCTCTCGACATCGGCCCTGCCGCGAGGCTGCTCGCCAGCGGCGGCGACGATTCGACGGTCCGGCTCTGGTCGCTGCCCGGCGGCGGCCCGGTCCGGACGATGGAGGCTCATCAGCACATCTATTCGGTCGCGTTCAGCCCCGACGGCCAGTGGCTTGCGAGCGGCGGCCGGGCGCGCTCGGCC
>DATDAS010000080.1:0-34618 GCA_036525315.1 Allosphingosinicella sp. | reverse complement strand
TGTCGGATACCGACACGAACCTGAAGATGTCCGCGCCGGCGTCGCCGCGAAGGCCGTCATTCCCGGCGCCGCCGTCGAGTATGTCGGCGCCCTCGTTCCCGACAAGGCTGTCGTTGCCGCCGAAGCCGAGGAGCGTATCGTCGCCGCTCGCGCCGATGATCGATTGGGCGAAATCATTGCCGAACAGGGTGATCGCCTGACCCGGCGCGAGGCCCGTGGTCGCCAGCAACTCGACCTCGGCGCCGCCGCTCAGCTGGTAAGTGGTGGAGGCATAGACCGAGTCCGTGCCTCCGCCCGCCAGCTCGACGACGGTGTCGCTGAGATTGTCCACGAAATAGATGTCGTTGCCGGCGCCGCCGTTCATCTGGTCGATCCCGGTTCCGCCGTTCAACCGGTCGTTGCCGGCATTGGCGGTGAGGAAGTCGGCGCCACCGCCGCCGTTCAGATCGTCATTGCCCGCTCCGCTGACCAGCGACTGGCCGAGCTCGTTGCCGGTCAATGCGATCGCCTGGCCGAGCCCGAGGCCGGTCGCGGCGAGCAGCTCGATCTCGGAGCCGGCGCGAAGCACGTAATTGACCCGGCTGTAGACGGCATCGAAATTGCCGCCGCCGACCGCCTCGATCACGATGTCGGCGGGATGGTCGACGAAATAGATGTCGTCGTTCGCGCCGCCGGCCAGCGTGTCGGTGCCGATGCCGCCATCGAGCGTGTCCCGCCCGGCGCCGCCGGTCAGGGTATCGATAGCAGCGCCCCCATAGAGGAAGAAGGCGCCGTCGGTTTCGGTCGAGCCGTCAAAGGTCAATCGCTCATTCGCGGCGAGCTGACGTCCATCCACGAGCATCGAGCTGCCCCCGGCCAAGTTCGAATCCACCGCCGTGATCCGATAGCTGGTCGGCTTGGCCCCGGCGCCTCCAAACACATTGTTGGAGGAGGTCAGAAGCAGGATCGTCTCGACACTGGCGAGGCTAAGCGCATTGAGAACAAGGTTCGAATATTGCCCCTGAAGGATCAGCCGGTCGTTGCCGGCCGCACCTTCCACGGCGTCTGCGGCCGTGAATGCGTTGCCGAAATAGAAAATGTCGTTGCCGGATCCGCCGTCTACATCGTCCGCGCCGCCTTGCTGGAGGAAAAGAAAATCGTTGCCGCCGAGCGCGAGAAATCGCTCGCTCGAGACGGTGCCGGAATAGACGTCGTCCCCTTGCGTGCCCAAAGTCGCGGTGGTGAAGAGCCGCCCCTTGACGGCGGTTCCGCTCGGGTCGCCGCCGATGGAGCTGTAGTCCTCCCACGTGAAAAAGAGGTCGCCCTTGCCGAGCGGGGCGACCGCGGGATCGAGCTGAAGGTCGAAGGTAACGTCGCTGACGAGAAACTCGGAGCCGATCTTCGAGCCGTCGGCGGCAAACGCCTGGGCCATGATCCCATCCGTCGTATCGAAGAAGATGCTGGTCTCCACCGTCCAGCTCACCAGAAACCCGCCATCCCCGGTGTCGGTGACCGTCGCTCGGAACTGATTTCCCGCGGTCGAGCTGTTGACCAGGAATTCCGCGCCGACCTTGACGCCATCCGAGTCGAATATCTGGCCCCGAATATCGAATTCGAACGACGCGTCGTCAGCGTTGTCGTGGGTCCATATCGCGACGAAACCGCCCGAGGCCAGGGCCGCGACAATCGGCTCACTCTGATTGTTCGTGGTCGACGTATTGAACAGGATCTCGCCGCCCGTCTTGGCCCCCGTCGGGGTGAAGATCTGTCCCTTGATGCTGGTGTCGGAATCCCCGCCGCTCCCGCTCTCATCGGTCCACGCAACAACGAAATTGCCATTCTGCAGCACCGTGACAGTGGCCAGCCACTGGTCGCCGGGCGTGGTCGAATTGACCGTAAAGTCCTGTCGGGTTCCGTCCGGCGCGATGATCGTTCCCGCGACACCCTGGCCGGCGCCGTCGCCGGCGCCTCCAAAGCTGGTGGAATTGGTCCAGACCAGGACGACCGATCCGCCGTCGAGCAGCGCCATTTCCGGCAATACGGCGCTCGAAGCTATCGTCAGCTCGTCACCGGCCTCGGCCCCCGACGCGTCGAACCGCTGCGCCTTCAGGAACACCTCGGTACCGTTGCCACTGGTCCAGGCGAGCATGAATCCGCCACCGGGCAATCCAATCGCGACCGGGTGATTGGGTCTGAAGATTGTGCCGACGTCGGTCAGGAAGATTTCCTCCCCGATCCGGTCTCCGTCCGCCGCGAAGAACTGGCCCTTTATCGCGGTCTGATCGCCCTGCTCACTGATCGTGCGCCAGATAACGATCACTCTCCCGTCGGCGAGCATGACAACACGGGCTGCGTTCTGGCTTCCCGGAGTAGCGCTATTGACCAGAAACTCCGCGGTTCGCGGTTGATATGGCACGAATCCCTCCCGACAGTCCGCTATTCAGATGCGGAACCCTGTCGGTTCTGACGTGATCGGAGGGCGGCGCGAATACGTAGTTGCCACAAGCGCGACGGCTGCAGTGGAGAGGCGCCGCCCCCGAGGTTGCGGACTCGTGGCGGATATCAGCAGACCGGTCGGCGGATCTGTCTTACCGTTCGGTCCGGCGAGGATCGGCCGCTAGAGCACGAAGTCTCCAGCCACCGGCATCACCCCACCCGTATTGTAGAGGTGGATGATGAGGTCGGCGGCGCCGTCGCCGTTCACGTCTCCGTAGACGTTGACCAGCCCGCCGCTCGATTCGACACGCAACTCCGCCGCCGTCCCGCTGAACGCGTTCCCTCCGATGAAGGTGAAGGCGTGATTGCCGTCGACATTGGTGTTGGCGTCGATCTGCGACAGATCGATCTTGTCGGTACCGGAGAGGAAATCGAAGATATTGTCGCCGGCGCCAGTGCTGTCGGATACCGACACGAACCTGAAGATGTCCGCGCCGGCGTCGCCGCGAAGGCCGTCATTCCCGGCGCCGCCGTCGAGTATGTCGGCGCCCTCGTTCCCGACAAGGCTGTCGTTGCCGCCGAAGCCCAAGAGCGTATCGTCGCCGCTCGCGCCGATGATCGATTGGGCGAAATCATTGCCGAACAGGGTGATCGCCTGACCCGGCGTGAGGCCCGTGGTCGCCAGCAACTCGACCTCGGCGCCGCCGCTCAGCTGGTAGGTGGTGGAGGCATAGACCGAGTCCGTGCCTCCGCCCGCCAGCTCGACGACGGTGTCGCTGAGATTGTCGACGAAATAGATATCGTTGCCGGCGCCGCCGTTCATCTGGTCGATCCCGGTTCCGCCGTTCAACCGGTCGTTGCCGGCATTGGCGGTGAGGAAGTCAGCCCCTCCCCCGCCGTTCAGATCGTCATTGCCCGATCCGCTGACCAGCGACTGGCTGAACTCGTTGCCGGTCAATGCGATCGCCTGGCCGAGCCCGAGGCCGGTCGCGGCAAGCAGCTCGACCTCGGAGCCGGCGCGAAGCACGTAATTGACCCGGCTGTAGACGGCGTCGAAATTGCCGCCGCCGACCGCCTCGTTGACGATGTCGGCGGGATGGTCGACGAAATAGATGTCGTCGTTGGCACCGCCGGCCAGAGTATCGTTGCCGGTGCCGCCGTCGAGCGTGTCCCGCCCGGCACCGCCGGTGAGCGTGTCCACGGCTGCTCCGCCGTAAAGGAAGAAGGAGCCGTCACTCTCCGCCGAACCGTCGAAGTTCAGATATTCATTCGCCGCGAGCTGACGGCCATCGACCAACAGGGAGCTGCCCGCGGCCACGTTCGCATCGACGCTCTTGATGCTGTAAAATGTCGAATTCGGACCGGACCCTCCGAACGCATTGTTCGATGCGGTCAGAAGCAGGATCGTCTCGACGTTGACCAGGCTCTGCGCGTTGAGCTGCAGATTCCCGTATCGGCCCTGAAGGACGAGGCGATCGTTGCCCGCACCCCCGTCGACCCGGTCGGCGGACGTATAGGCATTGCCGAAATAGAAAGTGTCGTCGCCATTGCCGCCGCCGGCGCGGTCGTCACCGCCCTGCTGGAGGTAGAAGGTGTCGTTGCCGCCCTGCCCCTGGAAATCGTCGAGCGACGCGGTTCCGGTGAAGACATCCGCATTCTCGGTCCCGAACGTGCTCGGCGAGAGGATCCGGCCCTTGATCCCGTTGCCGTCGGTGTCACCCCCGACTCCGCTATTGTCCTGCCAGGTGACGAACAGCTCGTCATTGACGAGCATCACCGCGTCCGGATCGATCTGGTTTCCACTGGTCACCGAATTGACGAGCACCGGTCCGCCTACTGCGGACCCGTCCGCGGCATATTGCTGGGCATATATTCCGTTCTGGTCGCCGTCGGCCGCAACATAGACGACGACGAAGCCGCCGTCGGACCGGACGCCGATGTTCCCGCCGGCCGCGACGGCGAACTCTCCTCCAATCTTGTTGCCGAGCGCGTCGAAGATCTGGCCTCCGCCGTCCCAGACGATCACGAAGCCGCCGCCGGGCAATGCGGCGACATAGGGATTGCTCTGCGATCCGGCCGTCGTCGTATTGGCCAGCAGCTCCGGACCGAATTTATTGCCGGCGCTATCGAAGATCTGCGCCTTTACCGCCGTCCCGTCCGAATCGCCGCCGACTCCGCTCGTGTCGTCCCAGGCGACGACGAAGTTGCCCCCGTTGAGCGTGGCGATCTGCGGCCTGCCCTGGGCTCCGCCTTCGTTGGTGACGATCGAGAAGCTCTGAACGGTTCCGCCCGGCGCGACGATCGCTCCGTTGACCGTCGGGTCGAAGTCCATGTCGTCCCACCATACGACTGCCGCCGAACCGTTGCTGAGACCCGCTATTTCGGGGTTGTTCACCGAGAACATGTTGCCGAAATCGAGGAGGGGCTCGACGCCGGCCGTGCCGAATTTCATCTTGATGTTCGACCCGCCGCTCGTGAACCAGACCCAGGTCGTGGCGAAGCTGCCGTCCGGAAGCGACGCCACGTCGGGCTCCAGCTGTCCGCGGATCGTGAAATCGGTGATCCAGAAGAAGGAGCCGATCCTGTTGCCGACGGAATCGAAATACTGCCCCTGAATCGCGTTCTGGGTAGCGGCGGCCGTGGTCGGGGTCGCGTAGACGGCGAGGATGTTCCCGTTGGCAAGCCGGGTTACGGACGGGCCCAGCTGATTGCCGGCGGTGGGGATGTTGACGAGAAATTCGGAGGTGCGGGGGTTATAAGCCATTTCATCCTCGTATCTTTGGCGCCTTGGCGCGCGGCGAGACGATCCCGGGCAGACGGGCCGCGGACGGCGGGGATGGGTCAGCCATGCGGGCCTTTAACGCTTACTTCGTCCCAAGGGCGGCCAAGACTCGCCCGAGGAGGATTTACAATATAAAATTACATTCAGCCAAGCGGTTGTATGACTAATCTGAGTTTGCCCATGGACGTGGCGCCTTGCTGATCCTGCGCGCCAAGCCGACCGAGCGACGGCGCCAGGGCCGTCTCTCCGCCGCGCCGCTGTGCGGCCGCCATTGCCGATAGCGGGTCCGGACCCTAGATGCCCGGACGATGAAACGCGCCTTCCGAAAGATGCACGGTCTGGGCAACGACTTCGTGATCTTCGACGCGCGCGACAAGCCGCTCGAGATCGACGGAGCGACCGCCCGCGCCCTGGCCGACCGCCGTACCGGCATCGGGTGCGACCAGCTCATTCTGCTCGAGCCGTCGCTGGAAGCCGATGTAAGGATGCGGATCTGGAACTCGGACGGCGGCGAGGTCGAGGCTTGCGGCAATGCCGCGCGCTGCGTCGCGCTGCTACTCGCCGGCAATGCCTGGATCGAGACCGCGGGTGGAGTCATCGCCGCGGCGGCGTCGCACGGCGAAGCGACCGTCGACATGGGTTCGCCCCGCTTCGCCTGGGGCGAAATACCGCTCGCTTATGCCATGGACGCCGCCGCCATGCCGGTCGGCTGGGAGGATCTTCGGGATCCGTTCGCGGTCAATGTCGGCAATCCGCACGTCGTCTTCTTCGTCGACGATGCCGACTCGATAGACCTCGCCCGGCTTGGCCCGATCATCGAGCGCGATCCGCTCTTCCCCGAGCGGGTCAACGTCAACGTCGCGTCGATCGACGGCGCAGCGATCAGGCTTCGGGTCTGGGAGCGCGGCGCGGGCCTCACCCTCGCCTGCGGCACCGGCGCCTGCGCGACCGCGGTCGCCGCGATCAGCCGAAAGCTCGTCACGAGCCCGGTCGAGGTGCGGCTTCCCGGAGGAGCGCTCCGGATCGCCTGGGCGCCGGGCGGGACGATCGCGATGCGCGGCCCCGCCGCCTTCGTCTTCGAGGGCGAGATCGATCTCGAGGCCGCCGCGTGAGCGGAGTCGAAATCATCACCATGGGCTGCCGCCTCAACGCCGCCGAGAGCGAGGCCATGCGGCTGCTCGCCCGGGGCGAGGAGGATCTCGTCATCGTCAACAGCTGCGCGGTGACCAACGAGGCGGTGCGCCAGACCCGCCAGGCCATCCGCAAGGCCAAGCGCGCACGCCCGGGCGCCCGGGTCGTCGTCACCGGCTGCGCCGCCCAGATCGAGCCCGAGACGTTCGCGGCCATGCCCGAGGTGGCGCGCGTACTCGGCAATCGCGAGAAGTTCGATATTTCGTCATTCCAGCGAAAGCTGGAATCTCAATGTCCTTCGACGGACTCCGTAAAGGCAAGTGAGATCCCGGCTTTCGCCGGGATGACGGATGGCGCCGAAATCCGGGTCTCCGACATCATGGCCGTGCGCGAGACAGCGCCGCACCTCGTCACCGGCTTCGCCGAGCGCTCGCGCGCTTTCGTCGAGGTCCAGAACGGCTGCGACCATCGCTGCACCTTCTGCATCATCCCCTACGGCCGGGGGAACAGCCGCTCCGCGCCCGCCGGACTCGTCGTCGAGAAGGTCAAGAGACTCGTCGGCCAGGGCTTCCGGGAGGTCGTGCTGACCGGAGTCGACGTGACCAGCTACGGCCCCGACCTTCCGGGCGCTCCGAGCCTCGGAATCCTGGTCGAGCGGATCCTCCGCCACGTCCCCGATCTCCCGCGCCTTCGACTCTCCTCGCTCGACTGCATCGAGCTCGACGAAAGGCTCGAGGAGATCGTGACCGGCGAGCCGCGCTTCATGCCGCACCTCCATATGAGCTTCCAGGCCGGCGACGACATGGTGCTCAAGCGGATGAAGCGCCGCCACAGCCGCGCTCAGGCGGTCGAGACCGTCCGCCGCCTCAAGGCGCGCCGCCCGGAGATCGCGATCGGCGCCGATCTGATCGCGGGCTTCCCGACCGAGACGGACGAGATGGCCGAGAACAGCCTTCGCCTCGTCGACGATTGCGACATCGTGATGGGTCATATCTTCCCCTTCTCGCCGAAAAAGGGGACGCCCGCCGCGCGTATGCCGCAGGTTCCGGCGCAGGTCGCGAAGGCGCGTGCGCGGCGGCTGCGCGAAGGGACCGCTCGGCGCAAGGCGGCGTGGCTCCGATCGCTGGTCGGAACGCGCCAGAAGGTGCTTGTCGAGCGCGAGGACGGCACCGGCCACGCCGAGAATTTCGCGCCGGTTCGCATTGTTCGTCGTTCCCGCGAACGCGGGGATCCCGCTTCTTTCCCGACTGCCGTGCCCAGGCGGGATTCCCGCTTTCGCGGGAATGACGGAAGTGTGGGCGAGATCGTCACCGCAAACATCACCGGCCTCGACGGCGACTCTCTGCTCGCGGAGGCTCTGTGAGCAGCGAGGTCCCCTGGCTCGAACGGCTGCGCGACGGCTTCCGCAAGACGTCGGACAAGCTTGGCGACAATCTCAGCGGCCTGTTCACCAAGGCGGCTCTCGACGAGGAGACCCTCGACGAGATCGAGGAGGCCCTGATCGCCTCGGACCTCGGCCCCGCCACCGCGGCCCGGATCCGGGCGCGCCTGGCCGTGGAGCGGTTCGAGCGCGGCCTCAGCGAATATGCGGTGCGCGAGGTCGTCGCCCAGGAGCTCGAGAAAGTGCTCGCGCCGGTCGCCGAGCCTCTTCTGATCGACGCCTTTCCGCGTCCCCAGGTCATCCTCGTCGTCGGAGTCAACGGCACCGGCAAGACAACCACCATCGCCAAGCTCGCCAACAATTTCCTCGAGCAGGATTATGGCGTCCTGCTTGCCGCCGGCGACACGTTCCGGGCCGCCGCGATCGAGCAATTGCGGGTCTGGGCGGACCGGATCGGAGTCCCCCTGATCGCCGGCCCCGAAGGCGGCGACAGCTCGGCGATCGTCTTCGACGGCGTCAAGAAGGCCACCGCCGAGGGCATTGACGTACTGATCGTCGATACCGCCGGGCGGCTTCAGAACAAGAAGGATCTGATGGACGAGCTCGCCAAGATCAGGCGCGTGCTCGGACGCCTCAATCCGGAGGCGCCGCACGACGTCGTGCTCGTCCTCGACGCGACCACCGGCCAGAATGCGCTCAGCCAGATCGAGATATTCAGGGAAGTGGCCGGAGTGACCGGCCTCGTCATGACCAAGCTCGACGGGACCGCGCGCGGCGGCATATTGGTAGCCGCGGCCGACAGGTTCGGGCTTCCGATCCATGCGGTCGGAGTGGGCGAGAAGATCGGCGACATGCGGCCGTTCGACGCGCGGGAGATAGCCCGGCTGATCGCCGGCCTCGAGGAGTATAAGGATTGACCGACCAGGCAGCCGCCAAGCCGAGCGCGGCATTCAATTTCATGGTCGATTTCGGCCCGCTCCTCGCCTTCTTCATCGCCTTCAAGGTCGGGGGGGTCTTTTTCGGCACCGCCGTGTTCATGGTGGCGATTGCGATCGCCGTCGCCGTTTCGCTCGCCCGATTCCGTCGGGTTTCGCCGATGACCTGGATCTCCGCCGTCCTGATCGTAGGCTTTGGAGCACTCACCCTCTATTTCGGCAATCCGCGCTTCATCCAGATGAAGCCGACCATCATCTATGCCGGATTCGCGCTTCTCCTGTTCGCCGGCCTCGCTGCGGGCAGGCCCCTGCTCAAATACGTCTTCCACCTCGCCTTCGAGGGCCTGAGCGACAAGGGCTGGATGAAGCTGACGCTCAACTGGGCGCTCTTCTTCGCGGCGATGGCGATCCTCAACGAGATATTGCGCGCGCGGCTCAGCTTCGAAACCTGGCTCACCGTCAAGGTGTGGGGAATCACGATCCTCTCTTTGCTCTTCGCCTTCGCCAACATCCCGATGCTTCTCCGCCACGGCCTGACCGTTCCCGAAGACGAAAAGACGGGGGCGGACCCAGCCACACCCGCCCCGGCCGAGCCCCCTCTGCCGCCGGTGCCGCCGCAGGGATGAAGTCTCCGGTCATCTCGATCCGCGGCCTCGGCAAGAAATATGCATCGGGCCAGGAAGCGCTGAGCGAGGTCGACCTGGACATCGAGAAAGGCGAGATCTTCGCGCTGCTCGGCCCGAACGGCGCCGGCAAGACGACGTTGATCAGCATCGTCTGCGGGATCGTCACGCCCACCGACGGCACTGTCGAGGTCGAGGGCCTCGACATCGCCGATCATTATCGCGCCGTC
Source organism: Allosphingosinicella sp. (assembly GCA_036525315.1). Taxonomy (GTDB): domain Bacteria; phylum Pseudomonadota; class Alphaproteobacteria; order Sphingomonadales; family Sphingomonadaceae; genus Allosphingosinicella. The sequence goes on along the minus strand of DATDAS010000080.1, from coordinate 25,121 downwards.
CGCTCGAAGATCGGCCTGGTTCCGCAGGAGCTCCACACCGACGCGTTCGAATCCGTCTGGTCGACGGTCAGCTTCAGCCGCGGTCTGTTCGGATGCCCGCCTAATCCCGCTTATGTGGAATCCGTGCTTCGCGACCTGTCGCTCTGGGACAAGCGCAAGTCGAAGATCATGGAATTGTCGGGCGGAATGAAGCGCCGGGTGATGATCGCCAAGGCCCTGAGCCACGAGCCCGAGATCCTCTTCCTCGACGAGCCGACCGCGGGCGTGGACGTCGAGCTTCGCCGCGACATGTGGAATTTGGTCCGAAGGCTTCGCGACAGCGGGGTCACCATCATCCTCACGACCCATTATATCGAGGAAGCCGAGGAGATGGCCGACCGCATAGGCGTGATCAGCCACGGCCGCCTCATCCTGGTCGAGGAAAAGGCCAGGCTGATGAAGAAGCTCGGCAAGAAGCAGCTCACTCTGAACCTCGCCGAACCCATGGCCGAGCTCCCGCCCGAACTCGGCGAATGGGACCTGGCCATCAAGGCCGATGGCAATGAATTGCTCTACGTGTTCGACGTCAATGCCGAGCGGACCGGGATCCCGTCTTTGCTCCGCCGGATGAGCGACCTCGGGATCGCCTTCAAGGATCTGAACACCGAGCAGAGCTCGCTCGAGGACATCTTCGTCAGCCTGGTCAGTACCCGGCAGGAGGCCCGGCCATGAGCGTCCCGGCCTTCAACCGGCACGCAGTCTGGGCGATCTACAGGTTCGAAATGGCCCGCGCGCTCCGAACCCTGTGGCAGAGCGTCGTCACGCCGGTGATCACCACCTCGCTCTACTTCATCGTCTTCGGAGCGGCGATCGGCCAGCGCATGACCGAGGTTGACGGAACGCCCTACGGGGCCTTCATCGTGCCCGGGCTAATCATGCTCTCGCTCTTCACGCAGAGCATCTTCAACGCCAGCTTCGGCATTTATTTTCCGAAGTTTACTGGCACGATCTACGAATTGCTCTCAGCACCCATCTCGCCTCTGGAGACCGTGATCGGCTATGTCGGAGCGGCAGCCACCAAGTCGATCGCACTGGGCCTGATCATCCTCGCCACGGCCGCCCTGTTCGTCCCGATCCAGATCCTCCACCCATTCTGGATGGTCGCTTTCCTGCTTCTCACCGCGGCCACCTTCAGCCTGTTCGGGTTCATCATCGGGGTCTGGGCCAACGGCTTCGAGCAGCTCCAGATCATACCGATGCTGATCGTGACCCCCCTCACCTTCCTCGGCGGAGCCTTCTATTCGATCGACATGCTGCCCCCGGCCTGGCGGACGATCACCCTGTTCAATCCGGTCGTCTATCTGATCAGCGGGTTCCGCTGGAGCTTCTATGGAAGCGCCGACGTGGGGGTCGGGATCAGCCTGGCGATGACCCTCGCCTTCTTCTTCATCTGCCTCGGAATCGTCGCCTGGATTTTCCGGACGGGCTACCGGCTGAAAAGCTAGTAGTTCCTCCCCTGCATTTGCAGGGGGAGGGGGACCGCCTGAAAGGCGGTGGAGGGGCCTCTTCCTATGCCGCGAAGGGCCCCTCCACCATGCTTCGCATGGTCCCCCTCCCCTCGAAATCGAGGGGAGGAACTGTTACCCCTGCTGATCGGCCCTCCCGGCGCCCTGCCCGTCCAGGTTCGACGCCACGAACTCCCAATTGACGATATTGCCGAGGACCGCGTCGGCGAAGGCGCCGCGGTCGTTGCGGTAATCGACGTAATAGGCATGCTCCCAGACATCGAGCGTGAGCAGCGGCTTCATCCCGTCGCGGACCACCGGAGTGCCGGAATCGTGAAGCGAGACGATGTCGAGCTTGTCCCGGTCGAGGACCAGCCAGGCCCAGCCGCTGGCGAAATGGCCGACCGCCTCCTCCTTGAGCTTTTTCAGCATCGCCTCGGCCGAGCCGAAGCCGTCGTCGATCATCTCGGCGAGCCTGCCGGTCGGCCGCTGCCCGTCCGCCGGCGCCAGGCACTGCCAGAAGAAGCTGTGGTTCCAGGCCTGGGCGCTGTTGTCGAACAGACCCTTGTCGCGGCCTTCGTGGGCGCGGCGTATCACTTCGAGAAGGGAGGCCCCCGCCAGCCCCTTCTCGGACGCCATCGCGTTGGTCTTGTCGATATAGGCGCGGTGATGCTTGCCATGATGGAAATCGAGCGTCTCGGCGGACATGTGCGGGCCGAGCGCCTGCCGGTCGAACGGCAGGTCGGGAAGAACGAAGGGCATTGGAAACCTCCTGCCCGATGGACGTCCATCGGGCCGAAGAGTTCCGCTAGTTCTGGCGAACCGTGAAGCGCGCCAGCTCCTTTTGCGGATCCTGCCATTTGGGATCGATCCGGCTCGCCTGGCGATAGTCCAGATAGGCCTGCTTCAGCCTTCCACCGAGCTCGTTCGCCACCGCCCTGCCGTAATAGGCGATTGCGGGCCGGCGGGTTTCCCTCGCGATCGCCGCGTCGAACAGAGGCACTGCCTCGTCCCACCCGTTGGGCAGGCGAAGAGTCGCCATTCCCTTGTTCAGATAGGATTCCGGCTCGTCGGGGTCGCGGGCGATCGCGGTGTCGAAATCGCTGATCGCATCGTCGATCCGGCCGCGGCGAAGCTTCAATATGCCGCGGTTCACATAGGTGGCGACCATCTCATATTCGGTGAGCGGCTCGCCCTGGAGAGCGTCGTCGCAGCGATCGATGCTGCTGTCCGAAGGGCTGGAGCGGGCCTCGGCGGCTTCGTAGCAGAGCCTCGCGGAGTTCGCCCCGAGCACGGTGACAGCGGCCGCGGCCGGAACCGCCATCGCGGCGACCGCCGCGGTAATGAGGAATTTGCCGATCGTCATATCCAGATCCTCCTCGACTCCGCGATAGCAGATTCCGGCGAATCACGCCATGAGCTGATGCCTTTTCATGGCGTGGCGAAGCTGATCGTAGCTCAGCTGGAGGGCGTTCGCCGCGGAGCGTTGATTCCAGCGGCATTTTTCGAGAGCGGCGGCAAGGATCGCCTTCTCATATTCGGCGATTGCGAGCCTGAAATCGGCGCAATTCTCCGGGTCCCAGGGCGAGGGCTGGGCGGGCGGCAGGATCTGCACCGTCGGTCCGGCTTCCGGCGTCTCGCCGGTCCCGGGCGCGCTCTCGAGCGGCCGCCAGGGAGATTCGAACGGATCGAACTGGACCGAGTCGACCGGGCTTTCCGGCGATTCCCAGCGATAGACCGCGCGCTCGATTACGTTTCGAAGCTCGCGCACGTTTCCCGGCCAGTTGTAGGACAGCATCCGGTTCAATGCGTTCGCGCTGAACCCGGGCCAGGACGGCCATTCCAGCTCCATCGCCATCTTGCGCGCGAAATGATCGGCAAGGACGGGAATGTCGCTGCTCCGGTGGCGCAGCGGCGGCAAGGTGATCACCTCGAAGGAGAGCCGGTCGAGCAGATCGGCCCTGAACCGACTCTCGGCGGCGAGCCTGGGCAGGTCGGCATTGGTCGCGGCGACGATCCGCACGTCCACCCGCATCGGCTTCGACGCGCCGATTCGGGTCACCTCGCCATATTCGACCGCCCGAAGAAGCCGGTCCTGGGCCGCCTGGGATAGAGTGGCCAGCTCGTCGAGGAACAGGGTTCCTCCGTCGGCCTCCTCGAACCGGCCTGCCCGGCTCTTGGTCGCGCCGGTGAACGATCCCGCCTCGTGGCCGAACAGTTCCGCCTCGATCAGGGTTTCGGGCAGCGCAGCGCAGTTCATCACCACGAGCGGCCCGTCCCAGCGCGAGGAGAGATGGTGAAGGCGCTCGGCAATGAGCTCCTTACCCGTGCCTCTTTCGCCGATCACCAGGACCGGCCGGTCGAGGGGCGCAGCGCGGCTCGCGCGCTCGACCGCGTCAAGGAAAGAGGAGGATTGGCCGACGAGCTGGGTGTTGCGTTCCATTCCCACTTGTTGGGACTATTCACCAGCTATTCGCAAGAGAAAAGGCGTGCCTTAGCGGGATAAGGCACCGGAAAATGGCGGTTTTCCGCCATTTCCGCCGCCTGGCACGGACCTTGTAAAAGATTGGGCATACCGCCGCGAGGCGGGGGAGCAATCAAGGTTCAAGGAGCATCCAGATGTCGAGCAATCTCAACCAGACCGTCCTGGCGATCGTCGGAACGATCGTCCTGACCGCGACCTCGGTCGGAGCCGCGGTAGGCCCCGCCCGCGCTGTCGAGACCGCCCCGACGGCGCTTGCCGCGACCCAGGTTTCAGGTCAGGCTCAGGCCTGATCCGGCAGCCGGCCGGGAGCGCGACCCCCGCGCTCGCCGGCCGAATCGCGCAAGAACAGTGAAGGAGTTTCAGATGGGCATATTCTCACGCACCCGGGACATCATCGCGGCGAACATGACCGACCTGCTGGATAAGGCCGAAGACCCGGCCAAGATGATCCGGATGATCATCATGGAGATGGAAGAGACCCTGGTCGAGGTTCGCGCCTCGGCCGCGCGCTCGATCGCCGACCAGAAGGAAATGCGGCGCCAGATCGGCAAGCTCGAGCGGCTCCAGGAGAGCTGGACCGAGAAGGCCGAGCTCGCCCTGTCCAAGGACCGCGAGGATCTGGCCAAGGCCGCTCTGGTCGAGAAGCAGAAGGCCGCCGACCTGGCCGAGGGCCTCAACGCCGAGATCGAGGTGCTCGACGACGCCCTTCGCGCGTCCGAGGGCGACATCGCCAAGCTCCAGAACAAGCTTCGCGAGGCGCGGACCCGCCAGAACGCGATCGCGAGCCGGATCGAGAGCGCGCACAACCGCGTGAAACTGCGCGAAATGTATTCGGGCCCGAAGGTGGACGAGGCTTTCTCGCGCTTCGACGTGCTTGAGCGCCATGCCGACTATGCCGAAGGCCGGGCCGACGCGCTCGCTCTCGGAGCTCCGCCCAAGACCCTCGACGAGGAGATCGCCGAGCTCCGCAACGCGGAGAAGGTCGATGCCGAGCTGGAGGCCCTGAAGGCCAAGCGTGCGTCGGGCGGCTCGGCCGCCGGCGACTCCGCCAGCGGCAAGGAGGGCTGAGACGATGGAAGAGGTCGCACTGCCCCTGATCATCGTCGGGATCCTGTTCATCGGCCTGCCCTGGCTGATCTTCCACTACGTCACCAAGTGGAAGAGCCAGGCGACCCTCACCACCGAGGACGAGAATCTGCTCGACGAGCTTCACGATCTCGCCCGTCGTCTCGACGACCGGCTGTGCACGATCGAGCGGATCATGACCGCGGAGAATCCGGCCTGGCGCTCGGTCGCCTGCGATCCCGCCGCCATCGGGCTCGAGGATCGAAGCCTGTCGGAGAGCCTGTCAGCAACCACGAATGAGCCGAGGAGTGTCCGTCGATGACGCCGCGCCACACCAAATTCTACCGCGACACGCGCAACGGCCGCTGGCTGGGCGTCTGCGCCGGGATTGCCGACTATACCGGCCTCGACGTCACGCTCATCCGGATCGCGACGGTGCTTCTCACCATCCTGGGCTCGGGAATGACGATCATCGCCTATCTGATCGCCGGCTGGATGGCGCCCAAGAAGCCGACCGAGTTCGCGCTGGAGACTCCGGAGCAGGCCAAGTTCTGGCAGGGCGTCCGGGCATCGCCGGCCCGGACCGTCCGCGACGTGCGCTCGCGCTTCCGCGACATCGATCGCCGCCTCGCCGACGTCGAGACCTACGTGACCAGCTCGAACAGCCAGCTTGCCCGCGAGATCGAGCAGCTGCGCTAGTCGGCCTGCAGGGGGATCAGGAGCAATGGAATTCGCAGTCTTCATTCCGATCGTGTCGATCATCGCGACGGCCTGGGTGATCGTGGCCGTGGCCAGGGCCCGGCAGGGGAAAGGAAACCTCGGACCGGGGACGTCGATGAGCGTCGGAGAAGCCCGCGAGAACGTCCAGCTGGCCCGGGAGAATGAGGATCTGAAGCTGACCATCGAGCGGCTCGAGGATCGCCTTGCCGTGCTCGAGCGGATCGCGACCGATCCCGCGGAGCGGACCGCCCGCGAGATCGAGCGGTTGCGCTGAGCCGGGCAGGAACAGGGGAACGGACATGGATTTCGGCGGACCCAATTTCGTCATCGCCATCATCTTCATCACCACCGCCGGCTGGGTACTGAGCAGCTGGATCCGGGCGAAGCACGGCTATCCGCTCGAGGACGAGTGGGGCGGCAAGACGAACCGCGCCGACGAGCTCGCGGCGACCAGGAAGATCGAATTGCTGTCGAGCGAGAACGAAGGGCTGAAGGGCCAGATCGGGCGGCTCGAGGAGCGTCTCGCGGTGCTCGAGCGGATCGCCACCGATCCCGCCGAGCGCACCGCGCGCGAGATCGAGAAATTGCGCTAGGCGCAGAAGGGGCACTGAAGATGGACGTTGCGGCTTTTTTCATGATCGTGGTCGGGATCCCGGTCATCGGCGGGATCGCCGCCGACATGTTCAAGCGCTGGCTCAAGCTGAAGGAAAAGCAGCTGGAGCATGCCGCATCGCTGGCCGCCGACAGGGCCACCGCCCAGGCCGCCCATATCGAACGGCTCGAGCAGCGCGTGCGCGTGCTCGAGCGGATCGCAACGGACAAGGGAAACGAGCTCGCCGCGCAGATCGAGGATTTGCGCAACGAGAAGGTCAACTAGAAACAGGGAGTATTTGGAATGGAAGTCTCTTTCGGCCAGTTGGCGCCGCTCATCGGTATTCTCGGCGTTCTCGCCATAGGCGGGTGGATCCTCACCACCTGGCTGCGAATCAAGCACGGCTACCCGCTCGAGGGGAGCTGGGGCCAGACCGTCTACCCGAAGTCCAACGACGAGACGGTTGAGCGGGTGAAGCTGCTCAGCACCGAGAACGCCCAGCTCCGTGCCGAGCTCGGCGCGATCAAGGACAGGCTCGCCACGGTCGAGCGCATCGTCACCGACGACAGCCATCGCCTGACTCAGGAAATCGAAGCCCTTCGCCTGCCCAAAAACTAGGACCGGCGACAGAGCGCTCTAAGGAAGGGATTTGGAATGAGCGGCAATCAAGGGATGGTGGTTCTGATCGTCCTGATCGTCATGGTCGCCGGAATCATCAGGACCTATCTCGGCGGCGGCCGTTCGAAGCGGGGACGCCACGGGCAGGATCTGGCGGCCATGGAGGACAATGCGGAAACCCAGCGGCTGCGCGAGGAGGTCAAGCAGCTCAAGGAGCGGCTCGCCGTCCTCGAGCGGATCACGGTCGAGAAGGAAAGCACCCTCGAGCGCGAGATCGAGCGGCTTCGAGACCGCTAGGAGAAAGGAAATGGGCGAACCCATGACCATATTGATCCTGGCTTTCGCCACGGTCCTCGGTCTTGCTTCGACCAGCCTCGCCGCGCTCAAGGGCTGGCGCGGCTGGCTGAATCTGAAGCAGCTCGAGCTGGCGCGCGCCCAGTATCCAGACCATTCTCCGCCTTCCGCGGCCGGACGAATCGAGCTTGCCGACCTCAAGGAGCGAGTCCGCAAGCTCGAGGCGATCGCGAACGGCGATCTCTGAGCGCTCTCGCCTAATAGTGGCGGCGGCGCCCCGGCAGTGATAGCGGGGCGCCATGTCCGCGCCCGGCCTGGCCGAAATCCATTCCGATTACGAGCTTCTCGAGGCTGACGACCGCTATCGGCTCCTGATCGACCTCGGCCGGGCGCTCGAGCCGATGCCAGACGCCCTCAAGACCGATGCGACCCTGGTGCGCGGCTGCTCGGCCTCGGTCTGGGTCTATCCCACCGCGGGCGACGACGGCCGGCTCCATTTCCTCGCCGACAGCAATGCGGCGATCACCAAGGGCATCGTCGCTCTGGTCCTGCTTGCGGTGCAGGGCCGGACTCCGGCGGAGATACTCGCCACCGACATAGAGGGCGCGCTCGCGCCCTTCGACCTCAGGAACCAGCTCAGCTCGAACCGCACCCAGGGCATTCCGAACATGATCGCGCTGATCCGGCAGACCGCGGCGCGGCTCGACGGATGAGCCGCCCCGGCCCGGACTCGAAGGGTTTCGATCCCGAGCTCTTCACCTCCTATGCGAGCCGGGTCGGCCATGGCGGAGCGCTCGGCATTTCCTATGTCGGCCACGGGCCCGACTGGGTCGAGCTCGGCCTCGATTATCGTGAGCAGCTGGTCGGAGTCGCCGAGAGCGGGATCATCGCCTCGGGCCCGATCATCAGCCTCATGGACATGGCGACCAGCATGGCGATCTGGGTGAAGCTCGACCGATTCCGCCACCAGGCCACCCTGGACCTGAGGGTCGATTATCTCCGCCCGGCCGTGCCCGGGCGCAGGATCGTCGGCCGAGGCGAATGTATCGGCGTGAAGAGAAGCGTCGCCTTCGTCCGCGGAGTCGCCCACGACGGCGACCCCGCCGATCCCGTCGCCCACGTCGCCGGCACCTTCATGTTCACCAAGTGACGGCCCCAACAGGCCGTCATCCCGGCGAAGGCCGGGATCTCGGCGAGACCCGCCGTGACCTTTTGTCCTGCCCTAGGCGTTCCGCCTCTCTTCCGACTTTCTCAGAACGTCGTAGGCGGCCTGGACCGCCTGGAACCGGCCGGCGGCTTCCTTGTCGCCCGGGGCTGCGTCGGGATGGTTGGCCTTGGCGAGCCGGCGGTAGGCGGACTTGATGTCGTCGAAGCTGGCGTCGACGTCCACTTCGAGAGTCTCGAGCGCGCGCATCTCGTCGCGGCTCCGGCTTCCGTCCCCGGGCCCGCCCCAGCCATAATGGCTCGCCTGCCTGAATCCGTTCGCTTCCCTCTGCTCGCCGGCCTCGCGGTCGGCCGCCTCGGCGGCGGTCAGGCCTTCGAAATAATTCCACTTCTTGTTGTATTCGGCGGCGTGCTGCTCGCAGAAATACCAGCGTCCGGGGCGGTTGGGCGCCTTGGGGGCGGGCCGGTCGCCGGGCTCGTCGCAGCCGTCGCGGTCGCACTTGCGCACGGGCTCGGCGTCGCGCGCGCTCCCATAGGCGCGCCAGCGCGGAAAACCCCAATCATTCGAACGCGACTGTTTCGCCATGGGGCTCCGTTAGAGGCAATGTTCGCCCAAAAAAAGGCGTCAGAGGGTCTGTAAGCCGGGTTCTGTCCATCCGCCCTGGCGCGAGGCCATGACGGAATAGGCGACCATTCATCTGGGAAACGGATCGCTCCGTTCCTCAAGCAACCAACCCGGACGGCATTGGGCGGAACAACCCGCCGTCCCTATTCGGTCTTGCTCCCGGTGGGGTTTACCGTGCCGGCCGCCGTTGCCGTGGCCGCGGTGGGCTCTTACCCCACCCTTTCACTGTCGCGGGACCGAAGCCCTTGCGACCTGCTTTCTGTTGCACTGTCCCTGAGGATTGCGTCTCCGCGCACCCCGCCGGGCGTTACCCGGCACCGTCGTTCCGTGGAGCCCGGACTTTCCTCCCTCCTGCGCCAAAGCTTCGGAGGGCAAGCCCTTCGTAGCCTCGGCGAAGAAGGGCGGCCGCCCGACCCTCTGACCCGCTCTATGTAGCGGGCGCGGAGCGGCGATCCAAGAGCAGTCCGAGCAGGATCGCCCGAGTTTCTCCGTCGATGATCCCGTCGAGCAGCTCCGGGCGAAATCGGCGCTGAAAGGCAGTCACCGCGGCCTTGGGCTTGCGGACGTCATAGCCGTAGCGTTCGAGCGCGAGCAGGAATCCGCCGTCGGTCCAGTGCGGATCGATCAGGTTCGCGGTCGGTCTCGGCATTGCCAGGCCGAGCTTCGCGAGCCTCGCCCAATCGAACAATTCGCCCGGATCCTCCTTGCGCGCCGGAGCGATGTCGGAATGGCCGACGACGTTGGGCGGGATTATCTTGTAGCGTTTCACGATGTCGGCGACGAGCGGGATGAGAGCGCTCATCTGCTGCTCGGGAAAGGGCCGGTAGCCGAACTCGTGGCCCGGATTGACGATCTCGATCCCGATGCTGACCGGGTTGAGCGGACTTAGGCCTCGCCAGAAGGAGGCGCCGGCATGCCAGGCCCGCTTGGTCTCATCGACCATTCGAAGGACCGCGCCATCCTCCGTGACCAGATAATGGCACGAGACCTTGGAGGACGGATCGCGGAGCCGCTCGATCGCCGACGCCGCGTCCTGCATTCCGGTATAATGGAGGACGAGGATCGAGACCGCCGCCCCGTTGCGCTCGTCGAAATTGGGCGACGGGGCTTCGATGATATCGCCGGGCTCGAACATCCTCCGGCTTCAAAGCCCCATTCGGGCCGAGGTCAAGAGGCGGCTGCGACGCGCGCCGGCCTCGGCTCCTTCCTGCTCCGGATGTAAAGGCCCCGGCAGTCCGGGTCGGAGACGAACTCGTCGCCCTGTCCGATCACCGTCTCTCCGGCGCCGAGCATCAGGACGCCGTCGGGAGCGGCCGCCTCGGCGAGGCGGGTGAAGGCGAGCCGGCGCATGGCCGGCGAGAAATAGAGAAGGACGTTTCGGCACAATATGATGTCGAAGCAGCCCGGATGGGGCGGCGGTTCGACCAGACTGTGCACCTGGAAACGGACCGCGCGCTGAAGGTCCGGCGAGATCCGCCAGCTCTTGCCCGGCGCCTCCTCGAACCAGCGCATCATCTGGAGGACGGCCAGTCCGCGCTGGACCTCGAACTGCGAGTAGAGTCCGCCACGCGCCTGGTCGATCGCGGATCGCGAGATGTCGGTCGCCAATATGTCGATCGTCCAGCCCTGCCAGCGCAATTTCTGCTCGGCGAAGGCGATCGCGATCGAATAGGCCTCCTGGCCGGTCGAGCAGCCGGCGGACCAGATCGAAATCTTCCTGGTCGATGCCCGCGCCCGTTCGAGCCTCGACAAGGCCGGCCCGAGCAGCAGGTCGAACGGAAGCCGGTCGCGGAAGAAATAGGTCTCGTTGTTCAGAAGGGCCTCCACGACGGCGTCGGCCAAAGCGGGCTCGCGGCCCGCAACCAGCGTCGCGACCAATTGGTCGAGCGAATGGATCTCGCGCTCGCGCATCAGCGATCGAAGCGCGGTCTCGATCCGCCAGCGGCGGCTCATCGAAAGCTGCTGACCGGTCCGCGCCTCGAGCAGGCCCGCGAGGATCCGGCTGGAGGCGTCGTTCACGTCCATTGTTCACCGGTCGCATGGGCGCCGATCCGGCGGGCGAGGTCGGCGGGCGGAAGGATGAAGGAGGCGAGACCGGCCTCGGCGACCGCGCGCGGCATGCCCCAGACCGCCGAGCTCAGCCGGTCCTGGACGAGCATCGCCCCGCCGCGCTCGACAAGCATCCGGCTTCCGGCCAGCCCGTCGCGGCCCATACCGCTCATCATCACCCCGACGGCGTTCTTTCCGTACATCTCGGCGACCGCCGACAGCATGACGTCCGCCGAAGGCATGCAGCCGCTTTCCGCGGCCTGGCCGGCAAGCCGGACGCAGACCTTTCCGCCTTGCCGCTCGAGCGACATGTGGGCATCGCCCGGAGCGAGCACGATCTCCTCGGCCTGGAGCACCAGTCCGTCCCTCGCGACATGGGTCGTCCGGCCCGACGCGAGCTGGAGCTGGCGTGCGAAGAAGGGCATGAACACGGCCGGCAAATGCTGGGTGATCAGCAATGGCGCGCCGATCATCGCGGGCAGAGCGCGAAGGAATTCGGTGGTCGCATGAAGTCCGCCGGTCGAGGCGCCGATCGCGACGCAGCCCAGCCTCGACGCGGTCGCGGCGCGAAGCCGAAGCGGCCTGCCTCCTTCGTCCGCCGAAAGGGCCCCTGCCCGCTCGGCCGGCCCGATCCGCCGAAGCCGCTCGGCCAGCACCTCGGAGAATCGGCCCGCGAAATTGCCGGTGCCGGGCTTGGGCAATGTATCGGCCGCGCCGAGGGCGAGCGCCCTGACGGCGGCCTCGGCTCCGTCCTCTGCAAGCGAAGAGACAATCAGCACCCGAGCGCCCTTGCCCAGGCGCAAAATCTCGGGGAGCGCTTCGATCCCGGTCGTTCCGGGCATCTCGACGTCAAGAAGGACGATGTCGATCGTCACGCTCTTCAGGGCGTCGATCGCCTCGGCCGCGTTTCCGGCCAGTGCGACGATCTCGAACTCCTTGTGGCCCGAGAGCATTCGCGACAGCACGGCCCGGGCGATCGGAGAATCGTCCACGATCATCAATCTTATTGGAGGCGGGCGCTGCCGGGAGTCTGAAACCCTGTCGGACGCCGCTGAAGCGGCCCGGGTCACGCGATCCCGACGATCTGGAGCTTGCTCTCGAGCGTCTCGCGGTCGAACGGCTTCATGACATATTCGTCCGCGCCGGCGTCGATCGCCGCCCTGATATGGGCGGCGTCGTTCTCGGTCGTGCAGAACACCACCTTGGGCTGGCTGGCGTAATCGCCCTGGCGGAGCGTGCGAAGGAATTCGATCCCGCCCATCACCGGCATGTTCCAGTCGAGAAGGACGACGTCGGGCATCTGCGCCTCGCAGCGTGAAAGCGCCTCTCGGCCGTCCTCCGCCTCGTCCACGGAGAAGTTCAGAGTTTCCAATATGTGCCGGGCCACCTTCCGGATCACCTTGGAATCGTCGACGACAAGACAACTCTTCATGCTTTTTCTCGCTCCGTGGGGCGCGCGCGAAACCTAGCCGCAAATGGTAATGACAGTCTTAAGCCGGACATCACGCCGCCTTCGCTTCGGGACCAGCGATCAGCGCGCCCGGATCTATGAGGAGCAGGAGGTCGCCCTGTGCGTCCACGGTTCCCCGGGTCACGCGCCTCCAGCCGCCGCTCAGCGAGGTGCGGACCGCGCGGGCCTCGCCGCCGGCTTCGACCACGTCCTCGACCCCGTCGACGAGCAGGGCGTAGGGATGCCCGTCCGCGACCACCACGACCGCGTCGCGCGTGACGGTCGCCGGCGCTCCGGCCTGGAGCGATGCCGCGCAGTCGATCACGGTCAGCACCCGGCTTCGAAGAGCGGTAAGCCCGGCGACATGGTCCGCCGAGCGCGGGACCGGCGTGATCCCCTCGATCTCGACGACCGCTTCGACCTCGTCCGCGGGCAAGGCGACCCGCTCTCCGGCGAGGCAGACGATCAGAAGCAGGTTCGACATGTCAGGCCTTCCCGCGCCCGGAGGCGCCGAGTGCGCCGAGCAATGCGGCGCGATCGTATCTGTGGATGCTGTCGTCCTTCTTGCCCGCCGGCGCGATGTCCGAGCGGAGCCTCAGGATCCGGGCGATTCCGGATGCGGGCGCTTCCGCGCCGTCCGATACGATCGCGACGTCGGCGTCCGCCGCGCCGGGCTCGCCGGAGCGGACCACGCGATAGCCGGCGCTCTCGACGATCGGCCGCAATATATTGTCCATCCACGGATCGCCGTGCGGAAGCAGGCAGACCGGCTGCTCGCCGGACCTCGACGGATCGGCGGCATGGGCCGCGAACAGCCAGTGCAGGTCGATGATCTCGACCTGCTCGCCGTCGATCAAAGTCACGCCCCGAACCTCGCCGGGGGCGCTGACCGGACGAACCTCGGCATCGGGAGTTACGATATCGACCACCTCGGCGAAGCCGTAGGCGATCTGCGCCGAGCCGTCGGTCAGGCGCAGGATCCGCAGTCCGTGCTCGGGCGGGGTCGCGCCGCAGCCTTCGAGTGGAAGGATCGCCTCGCCGACCGCGACGTGAAGCCGCCCGCCGCTCAGCTTGATCGAATCCGCCGCCACGTCCTCGATCCGTTCGATCGCCGACAGCGGCAGAAGGCTCTTCGCGCCCTGCATGGTTCGGAACAACAGGCTGGGCGTGCCGCGCTGGACGGCCTTGTCGGCCGTCTCCTCCTGCCGGTCGCGGTCGTCGCGCTCGAGCACCACGCCGGCGCTCGCAGCGATCCCGGGCGGATCGAGCAGGAGAACCGGCTTGCCGTCGTCGGCCAGGGTCGTTCCGGCATAGAGGCCCGCGGCCATGACGGCCGGCGAGGCCGGCTTCACGACCAATTCCTCATGGTCGTGAACCGCGTCGACCGCCAAAGCGTAGACGTCGGCGCCGGTGGGCTTGAGCAGAATCAGGCTCTGCTCGACATCCTCTTTTTGCTCGGAGCCGAGGACGTCCGCGAGCGACACGAGCGGCACGCGCCGACCCCTGATCGTCGCGATCCCGGTCCCGCCGACCCATTCGATCCGCACCGATTCGCCCCTGGCCCGGACGATCTCCTCGATCGCCGAGCGCGGAATCGCATAATTGGCGCCGCCAGCGGACACGGTAAGCGCCGGAATGATGGTGAGGGTCATCGGTACCCGGAGGGTCAGCCGAACGCCCTCGCCCGGCTTGCTGTCGACGTCGACGATTCCGCCGATCCGCTCGATATTGGCCCGGACCACGTCCATACCGACGCCCCGGCCCGAGATCGCCGTGACCTCCGCCGCGGTGGAGAGGCCTGGCTCGAAGATGAGCGCCGTCTTCTGTGCCGTGCTCAGCCGTTCGGAGCGCTTCTCGGCGAGAACGCCCGAGGCGATCGCCTTCCGGACCAGGGCATCGCCGTCGATCCCGCGCCCGTCGTCGCATATCTCGATCAATATCTGGTTGCCCGCCTGGCGCGCGCAGACGGCGAGCCGGCCGGCGGCGGGCTTGCCCGCCGCCTCTCGCTCGGAGGCACGTTCGATCCCGTGATCGATCGCGTTTCGGACGATGTGGGTGAGCGGATCGCGGATCATCTCGATCATCTCGCGGTCGAGCTCGACGTCGCCTCCGTCGATGTCGAGTACCACCTGCTTGCCGGTCTCGGCGGCGAGGTCGCGGACCATTCGCGGCAGCGGCGAGAAGAGATTGTCGATTCGCTGCATCCTGGTCCGGGTGATCGCGTCGCGCATCTCGGCGATCGTCGCCGAGACCCGCTCGAACACCGCCTCGACCTCGACTCCAGCCGAGGATTCGCGGAGCCGCCGGGCAAGCTCGTTGCGGGCGAGGACGAGATCAGAGACGCCGCTCATCATCCGGTCGAGCAGGTCGACCGGAAGTCGGATGGTTCGGACCGCGGTCCGGCCGTGCGCGGCGGCGGACTGGCCCTGAGCCCCATTCTCCTCGGGCTTCGCAGCCGTCAGCGCCTCGATGAGCGGGCTGTCATCCTCGCTCGCAAGCGTCTCGCCGGTCTCGAGCGCCTGGACCAGCTCGCTGATGCGGTCGATGATCGCGAGGACGGCGCTGACCAGCTGATGGTCGGCGACCCTCTTGCCCGAGCGGACGGCAGCGAGGGCGTCCTCGGCAGCATGGCTCAGCGCCTTGAGCCGGGGAAGGTCGAAGAAGCCGCAATTGCCCTTGATCGTATGGACGAAGCGGAAGATCGCATCGAGCCGCTCGCGGTCCTGCGGCGCCGCCTCCCAGGCGACGATCTCGCCGCCCAGAGTGTCGATCATCTCGCGGCATTCCGCTATGAAATCGTTGATCAGATCGTCCATCGGGCCCGCCGCTCGTGCATGCGGCGAACCTTATGGGGAGGATCTGGTTAAGAAGGTGTTTACTTCTGGGCCGAAAGCGCCCGATTTGCCCTCAGGCCGGGATCGACGCTCCGATCAGGAGCATTCCTTCGGTCTCGTCCGAGATCTGGATCTCGCCGCCGCCGTCCGAAACCAGGGAATAAGCGAGCCAGGCCGCCGCGGCGCGGGGCGCGATCGCCTCCTCCTCGGTCCGGCCGGCGAGCGCGTTCTTGAGCTCGGGATCGAGCACGATCCGCGGCCCCTCGGCGCGGATGACGATGTCGAGCCCGGCCTCGTGCCGCTCGGCGCCGACGTCGAGCCGGCCTCCGCGCACCAGCGAGTCGCCGCCGATCAGCACCAGGTTCAGCAATATCTTGAGCGCCGACTTGCTCATCGTCGGCTCGTCGATCACCCAGCCGAGCTGGATCCGCCCGTCGCCTCCGAACAGCCCCTCGATCGCCACCCGGGCCTCGCGCGTGTCGACCTCGTCGGCGAAGCCGCCGGCGGCTCCGAAGGCCAGCCGGAAGAATTTGAGCTTGTTCGCCGAGGCCCGCGCGCTCTCGCCGAGAAGCTCCAGGCAGCGCGCCCGCATGTCCGGATCATGCTCGTCGGCGAGCAATTCTATGCCGTTGTTGAGCGCGCCCACCGGGCTCAGCAGGTCATGGCAAAGGCGCGAACAAAGCAGGCTCGCAAATTCGTGGGATTTCATTGACGCCCCTGTGGTGCCGGTCCTTGTGTCTATTGGCCGCTGCAACATTCGGTTGCAAGGAAAGGTTCAGCCCTTTCGAGCCCTTAGGGCCCGATCGCATGGCTTCAACCGCTACTGCTTCAGCCCGTCGACAAAAGGCCTTGATATCGCCCGCTTCATAGCCACATCGCCCTTCGAATGACCCGGGGGGAGTCGATCATCAACGTGTCCGTCGCCGCAGATGCCGATGGCTGGAGGCTCGACCGCGCGCTCGCGGCGGCCGTTCCGACCCTGTCGCGCGAGAGGCTGAAGGCCCTGATCGGCGCCGGCAACGTCACCGGCCCGTCCGGCCTCGCCCGCGATCCGGCCGCAAGGGCGATTCCCGGCGGCGTCTACGAGGTGCGGGTCCCCGCCCCCGCCCCGGCCCATAACGAGCCCCAGGACATGGATCTGAACGTGCTGTTCGAGGACGAGCATCTGCTCGTCGTCGACAAGCCCGCCGGGATGGTCGTCCATCCCGCCGCCGGCAATCTCGACGGGACCCTGGTCAACGCCTTGCTGCACCATTGCGCCGGGCGGCTCTCGGGCATCGGCGGAGTGGCCCGGCCGGGGATCGTCCATCGCATCGACAAGGATACTTCCGGACTCCTCGTCGCGGCCAAGACCGACCGCGCCCATGAAGGCCTTTCGGCCCAGTTCGCGCGCCATTCCATAGACCGGCGCTACAAGGCGATCGTCGCCGGCATCCCGAGCCCCGCGAGCGGAAGCGTCGATGCCCCGCTCGGCCGGTCGAGCGCCAACCGCCAGAAGATGGCGATCGTCGCCGAGGGGCGCGGAAAGCGGGCGGTCACCCATTATCGAATGCTCGAGCCGCTTCGCGACTCCGCTTTGGTCGAATGCAGGCTCGAAACCGGCCGGACCCATCAGGTGCGGGTTCACATGGCCTCGATCGGCCATCCACTGCTCGGCGACCCGGTCTATGGACGGATCAAAACCGCCCATCGTGAGTTATTGAAAAGACTGGATTTTGCGCGACAGGCTCTGCACGCGGCCGAGCTCGGCTTCGTTCATCCAGTATCAAAAGAAAACTTATCCTTCAAAAGCGACGTTCCATCTGATATGCAGGAACTGTTAAGCGCGCTTTCCGTATAAGAAGACCAAGTGCTGGCGCGAGGCAAATCGCGTGGCGCGCCAGGGAGAATGAGAGAAAAATGGCTCAAGGAAATAAAGTACCGGCGACCATCCCCGCGAGCGGCGGAGAAGCGGGTCTGAATCGGTACCTGACCGAGATCAAGAAATTCCCGATCCTCGCCCCCGAGGAGGAATATATGCTGGCCAAGCGCTGGACCGAGCATCAGGACACCGATGCCGCGGCCAAGCTGGTAAACTCGCACCTGCGCCTCGTCGCCAAGATCGCCATGGGCTATCGCGGCTACGGCCTGCCCGTGTCGGAGCTGATCTCCGAGGGCAATATCGGCCTGATGCAGGGCGTGAAGAAGTTCGAGCCCGAACGCGGCTTCCGCCTCGCCACCTACGCGATGTGGTGGATCCGCGCGTCGATCCAGGAATTCATCCTGCGCAGCTGGTCGCTCGTGAAGATGGGCACCACCGCGGCGCAGAAGAAGCTCTTCTTCAACCTCCGCCGGATGAAGAACCGGATCGAGGCGTTCGAGGACGGCGATCTGAAGCCCGAGGACGTGAAGAAGATCGCCAAGGATCTGGGCGTCAGCGAAGAGGACGTCGTCTCGATGAACCGCCGGATGGCGATGGGCGGCGACACGTCGCTCAACGTCCCGATGCGCGAGGACGGCGACGGCCAGTGGCAGGATTGGCTGGTCGACACCGATCCGCTCCAGGACGAGCGGGTCGCCGAGGCCGAGGAGTCCAAGGTCCGCCACGAGCTCCTCGTCCATGCGATGGAAGCATTGAACGACCGCGAGAAGCACATCCTCACCGAGCGGCGGCTCAGCGAGGAGCCCAAGACCCTCGAGGAATTGAGCCAGGTCTACGACGTCAGCCGCGAACGGATCCGCCAGATCGAGGTCCGCGCCTTCGAGAAGCTGCAAAAGGCGCTGATGGGCCTAGCCGGCGAACGCAAGCTTCTGACTGCGCACTAAGCGACACTCCTCCCCTCCCTGATTTCAGGGAGGGGATCGAGGGGTGGGTGCGCGGCAATCGCCGCGCCCTTTCTTCTCAGTCATCCTGAACTTGCCTGCCCTGGACTCGATCCAGGGTGTCGGGATCCGATCCTGAGTTTCCCGGGCGCATGACCAGCCGGATGCTGAACCAAGTTCAGCATGACGGACGGAGATTGCCCCGCTAATCGCCCCTCATGCCACGCCGAATCCCCCGCCGACCCCATGGCCGCCGCCACCGTTCCTGGCCCGCCCGGATCGCCGGCTGGGTCGTCAAGGGCGTCTTCGGCTTCATCCTTTTCTCGATCCTCTGGGTCCTGCTCTACCGCTTCGTCCCGCCGCCCATCACCTTCACGATGATCGGCGACATGCTCGGCGGCCGATCGGTTTCGAGAGACTGGATGAGCATCGACGAGATGGACCGCGACCTGGTCCGTGCCGCGGTCGCCGCCGAGGACAGCAAGTTCTGCGCCCATTGGGGCTTCGATCAGGATGCGATCGCCGAGGCGATGCGCCGCAACGCACGCGGCGGGAGCGTCATCCGCGGCGGCTCCACGATCAGCCAGCAGACCGCCAAGAACGCCTTCCTGTGGCAGGGCGGCGGCTATTTCCGCAAAGGGCTCGAGGCCTGGTTCACCCTCCTGATCGAGAATCTGTGGGGCAAGAGGCGAATCATGGAGGTCTATCTCAACGTCGCGGAGACCGGGATCGGCACCTACGGGGTCAATGCCGGCGCCCAGCGTTATTTCGGCCACGGCGCCGAGACGATGAGCAGGCTCGAAGCCGCCCGGATCGCCGCGATCCTGCCGCTCCCCAAGAAACGCGGCGCGATCGCGCCCCAGGGCTTCACGCGCCGCTACGGCAATTCGATCTCGGCGCGGATCGGAGTCGTCGCAAACGAAGGCCTGGACGGCTGCGTCTATGATGGTGCCGCCGCTCCGCGCGATGCGCCCGAGCCGAAAACGGTCGCGAAGCCGAAGGCGAAGCAGGCGCCGAAGCCGGCCGAGCCCGCCAGTGTCGGGCCCCTGCCCGGCGAGGAATATGAGCAGCCGTCGGCCGCTCCCGAGCCCGCCGAGCCGCCCGCCCCGGCGCCGGAACCGCCGCCTCCGCCTCCGCCTCCCGAAGAAGCGCCGGCGCCGCCTTCCGAATAGACCGTCATCCCGGCGAACGCCGGGATCTCATGCAGGAAAGTCACGGACCTGCTCCACGAGACCCCGGCTTCCGCCGGGATGACGCATCTCCCGGATGCGTCAGAACGGCAGCTTGAACCCCGGCGGCAGTTGCAGCCCGCTGGTCATCTTCGACATCTCGCCCTGCGCCGCCTGATCGGCCTTGGCCCGCGCGTCGTTGATCGCCGCGGCGACCAGATCCTCGACCACCTCCTTCTCGGAAGGCGCCAGAAGGCTCTCGTCGATCTCGACGGCGATGATCCGGCCCTTGGCGCTCGCGCGGATCCTGACCAGGCCGCCGCCGGAGACGCCCTCGACCTCGATCTTGTCGAGCCCTTCCTGAGTCTTCATCAGCTCGGCCTGCGCGTTCTGCGCCATCTTCATGATCTCGTCGAAATCCGGCATCAGCCGCTCCTTCTTTCATCCAAAGTCCAGGCGGCAAGCTCCGCGTCGGGAAAAGCCTCGAACGCGGCCTTGACCGCCGGCATGTCGAGAATCTTCTGCTTGAGCTCGGTTTCCGCCGCCACCTCCTGCTCGCGCAGGGTCGGCTGGGCCTCGCCTTCGTCGGCAAGAGCCACCCGCCATTTCTCGCCGAAGATCGCGCTGGTCGCGTCGCGCAGAGTCTTGAGGAAGGAATCGACGTCCTTCACCTCGCGGACGTTGCCCGTTTTCTGAAGAAGAAGGTTGGGCGGCCCATATTCGACCAGCCGGTAATTCTCCCTGAGCTGGTGCGCCAGGATCCGGTTGCCGCTGCTGTCGATCATTTCGGCGAAGCGCTCGAACGTCTCGGGCGCCTTCAGCATCGCGCCCTGCTCGGCCTCGCGCGCGGGCGCCGCGGCGGCACGCGCCGGAGACGTCTCGCCAGTCTCCAGCTGGCGCGCCAGCTCCCCTGGATCGGGCAGGTCCGCGGCGTGGATCACGCGCAGGAGCGCCATCTCCGCTGCCTCGAGCGGCATCGGCGCGCTGTGAACCTCGGCCAGGCCCTTGAGCAGAAGCTGCCAGAGCCGGTGGATGGCGGCGTAGGAAAGCCGGCTCGCCCAGTCGCCATAGGCCGAGCGCTCCTCGGCCGACTGGGCGGGATCGTCGGACCCGCCGACCTTCGCTCGGGTGATCCCGTGGACGCTCTCGAGCAGCCCGCGAATCAGCGCCGAGGGCTCGACTCCGAGATCGTACTGGTCCTTCACCGCCGCGAGGACCGCCTGTGTGTCGCCGGACAGGATGAGCCCGAGAAGCCGCCTGATCGCGCCCCGGTCCGACAGGCCCAACATCCCGCGCACCTGCTCGGCGCTCACTCCGCCCTCGCCATGGGCGATCGCCTGGTCGAGGATCGAGAGCCCGTCGCGGGCCGATCCCTCGGCGGCGCGCGCGATCAGAGCGAGCGCGCCCTCCTCCACCTCGACCCCCTCGGCCTGCGCGACCGCGCCGAAATGGGCCGAGAGCAAGGCGGCCGGGATCCGCCTCAGGTCGAAGCGCTGGCAGCGCGACAATACCGTCACCGGCACCTTGTTCACCTCGGTCGTCGCGAACAGGAACTTCACATGCTCGGGCGGCTCCTCGAGCGTCTTGAGGAGCGCGTTGAACGCATTCTTCGACAGCATGTGGACTTCGTCGATGATGTAGACCTTGTAGCGCGCCGACACGGCGGCGTAGCGGACCGCCTCGATGATCTCGCGGACGTCGTCGACTCCGGTATGGCTCGCCGCGTCCATCTCGATCACGTCGATATGCCGCCCCTCGGCGATGGCGACGCAGGGCTCGCAGACTCCGCAGGGATCGATGGTCGGCCCCCCTTTGCCGTCCGGCCCGACGCAGTTCAGCGCCTTTGCGATCAGCCGCGCGGTCGAGGTCTTCCCGACCCCGCGAACGCCGGTCAGCAGGAAGGCGTGGGCGAGCCGGTCCCGCTCGATCGCATTGCCGAGCGTGCGCACCATCGCATCCTGGCCGATCAGCTCGGCGAAGCTTTGCGGCCGATATTTGCGCGCGAGCACCCGATAGGGCTGCGCCTTTTGCGGCTGCGGAGGCTCGTCGAGCCCGAGGCCGGGGCCGAAGTCTTCGGAATTATCGGGGGAATCGCTCATTGCCCGATCATTAGCCGTTCGCCCTGAGCCTGTCGAAGGGCTCTCCTTGCTTTTCGAAGGCAAAAGGAAAGGGCTTCGACAGGCTCAGCCCGAACGGTGTTGGGGGATGGTGGGCTTGCCCGCCGAAGCCGCGAAGCGGCGTAGGCTGGTGGGAGCCGGAACGACCCGGAACGAAATCGTTACGGCTGCTTCCTTCCGGATCTGACCGGGTTGGCGACAGTTCCGTCCGCCCGACTCCCGCGGCGCATATGGGCGAAGGAGTCGATTTTCGCAAGACGATGAGCCTGAGCCGTCATCCTGACGAAAGTCAGGACCTATGAACACGGACGTCGAAGGTCCGGCACGGCGGTGTTCATGGGTCCCGGATCAAGTCCGGGATGACGAATGGATCAACGCCCCTGCATATTATGAGCGCCGCCCGGCATCCGGACCGTCAGCGTCTCCATCTCCTCGCTGAGCCAGATCTGGCATGACAGCCGCGAGCAGCGCGTCACGTTGAGCGCGAGGTCGAGCATGTCCTCTTCCTCTTCGCTCGCTTTGGGCAGCTTCTCGAAATCCGCGGAATCGACGATGACGTGGCAGGTCGAGCAGGCCATCTGGCCCTCGCACGTCCCTTCGAGCGGCTGGCCGGCCGCCTGGGCGACGTCGAGCAGCCGCTCGCCCGCGGGAGCCTCGACTTCCTTCGCTTTCGAGCCGTCTGCGGAGACGAAGCGGACCAGAGTCATCGGGCGAAATCGGTCTGGCGCGCGGCCGCCTCGGAGATGAGGCGCAGCGCATCGGTCAATTCCATTTCGCTCGTATAGCGGCCGAAGCCGAGCCTGATGCCCGATCGCGCCTCGCGCTCGGAGAGGCCCAGCGCCGCCAGGACGTGGCTCGGCCGGCCCGATCCGCTTGCGCAGGCCGAGCCGGCCGAAAAAGCCACCGACCGCACCTCCGAGATCAGTCGCGCCGAATCCAGACCGTCGCGCCTGACGTTGAGATTGCCGCGATAGCGCCGCTCCGCCGATCCGTTCAGGACCCAGCCCGGTCCGAGCGCCTCAAGTGCGAGGCTCCACAGCCTCTCGACATGCTCACGATCCGGCCCGCGCCGCTCCGCCAGCAGGCGCGCCGCCGCGCCGAACCCGACGCACAGGGCCGGCGACAGGGTTCCCGAGCGAAGTCCCCCCTCTTGCCCGCCGCCGTGCAGGAAGGCGTCGAGCTGGACTCCGTCGCGCACCCAGAGCGCCCCGACGCCCTTGGGCCCGTGCACCTTGTGCGCCGAGACCGCGACCATGTCGCAGGCGTCGAGCGGAATCTCGACCCGCCCCAGTCCCTGGACCGCATCGCAGAAAAGGAGCGCGCCGCGCTCACGAGCGATCCGCCCGAGCTCGGCCACCGGCTGGACCACCCCGATCTCATTGTTGACCAGCATCGCCGCGACCAGCCCGGTCCCGCCGCCGATCCGCTCGGCGGCAAGCTCCGGATCGACGAGCCCATCGGCCCCGACCGGCAGCAGGTCCACGTCGAACCCCTGCCCGCTCAGCCATTCGGCCGTGTCGAGAACGCAGGCATGCTCCGTGGCGATCGTCACGATTCGCCGCCGGCCCTCCGGCAGAAGCGCCGCCGCGCCCTTCAGCGCCCAATTGGCCGCCTCGGTGGCCCCCGAGGTGAAAAAGAGCCGCCCGCCTTCCTCGGCGCCGCCCAGGGCCACCCGCACATGCTCCCGGGCGGCCTCGATCGCCGCCGCGGCCTCGCGGCCGAGCCGATGCGGGCTGTGCGGATTGGCGAAACCCGTCTCGATCCAGGGCCGCATCGCCGCCGCCGCTTCGGGCGCGACCGGAGTCGTCGCCTGGTAATCGAGATAGGCGATCGGGCTCACGCGGCTCGGCGCTTCCCGAACAAGGCGCGCCATTTGCCGAGCAGCGCCTCGATATCCGATTCCCGAGTCGAGCGCCCGAAGCTCACCCGGATCACCTCGCGCGCCTCCTCCTCGCCCCAGCCCATGGCCCGAAGCACATGGCTGGTCTTGAGGCTTCCCGACGCGCAGGCGCTTCCGGCCGAGACCGCGATCCCGGCAAGGTCGAGCTGCATCATCTGCGACGCGCCGGGAACGCCGGGCATCCGGTAGCAGGAGATGGTGGCGATCCTTGGCGCGTCCCCGGCCACCACTTCGCCGCCCGCCACGACGATTCCGGAGTCGAGCATGGCACGGAGCCTCTTCGCTTCCTCGTACCAATGATGATCGGCCTCGGCTGCGGCGGCAAAACCCATGATCGCCGGAACCGGCACGGTTCCCGGCCGGAAGCCGCCCTCCTGGCCGCCGATCGCCTCCAGGGTCGCGCTGTCCCTGACCAGAAGCGCCCCGATGCCCGGCGGACCGCCGAGCTTGTGCGCGGCGACGACGATGAAGTCGGCATCCGGAAGCGGCAGCTTGCCGGCGCTCTGAGCGCAATCGGCGAGCAAGAGCCCGCCCACCGCCCTCACCCGTTCGGCGATCGGGCCGAGCGGGTGGATCACCCCGGTCTCGTTATTGACCAACTGGACCGCGACCAGAGGCTTCCGGGCCCGCGACAGCGCCGTATCCAGATCCTCGAGGTCGATCGTGCCGTCGCGCTTGACCGCGATCTGCCGCGCCCCGGGCGCGCTCCTCAGCACCGCCGGATGCTCGACCGCCGAGACCATGAAGCTCTCCGCCCGCGCGCGCTCGAAGACCAGCGAGATCGCCTCGGTCGCGCCCGAGGTGAAGATCAGGCTCTTTTCCCAGCCCAGTGCCGAGGCGATGCGCCGGCGCGCATCCTCGAGCATCGCGTTGACCTTTCGCCCCTCGGCATGCGGCGAGGACGGATTGGCCCAGACGGCGCAGGCCTCGCTGATCGCGGCGGCGGCTTCGGGCAGGATCGGGGTCGTCGAGGCGTGATCGAGATAGATGCGGTCGGGCACCTTTTTCCTTTCAAATTGCGCGGCGGGGCACGGCCCCTATATAGGGCGGGTCCGCGCAGGGGGTCAGCCCCCTGCGTGCCTTGTTTCCAAGCCGATCGCAGGTGCAATGCCCGAAGTCATTTTTCCCGGTCCCGAGGGCCGTCTCGAAGGCCGTTTCAGCCCCGGTCCCCGTCCCCGCGCCCCGGTCGCGATGATCCTCCACCCCCACCCGCAGGGCGGGGGAACGATGAACAATGCGATCGTCCAGGCCCTCTACAAGACCTTCGTCCGCCGGGGATTCGCCACGCTGCGGTTCAACTTCCGCGGAGTCGGCAAGAGCCAAGGGGTGTTCGACAACGGGATCGGCGAGCTCAGCGACGCCGCCTCGGCGCTCGACTGGGTCCAGCAGATCCACCCCGAAGCCGAATCGACCTGGATCGCGGGCTTCAGCTTCGGCGCCTGGATCGGCATGCAATTGCTGATGCGCCGGCCCGAGGTGCGCGGATTCATCTCGATCGCTCCGCCCGCCAACATGTACGATTTCACCTTCCTCGCCCCCTGCCCTTCCTCGGGCATCATCATCCAGGGCGAAGGCGACGAGGTGGTCACGCCCTCGGCGGTCCAGAAGCTGGTCGACAAGCTGCGCACCCAGCGCCACATCACCATCCACTACGACACCATCCCCGGCGCCAACCATTTCTTCGCCAACGAGATGCCGCTGCTGATGAAGTCGGTCGACGACTATCTCGACTTCCGCCTCGACCCGAGCTGCA
>DATDAS010000079.1:0-3016 GCA_036525315.1 Allosphingosinicella sp. | reverse complement strand
AAGCTTTCGAGCGCTGGCGTGTATGGTTGCCCAAAAGGAGACGGCGCCCAACGAAGGTTGAGCGCCGGACCCCTCACCCAGCTTCGCCTAAGCTCGCCAATCGGCTCGCTCAGGCGAAGCGTCCGCGTGGCGCTGGCTCGTCCCCCGGACGAGCCTTGGCCGCGCGCCACCCCGCCCGGGGGGAGGGAAGGAGGCGGTGCCGACGGACGCCGGCGCTCGCGCGGAGACGGCGCGGGCGGCCGCGCCGTCGGTCGGGCCGGACTGCGTCGCCCCGCCGGCCGGGCTTGCGCCTTTTCCTCGCCTAACTCGGCGATTGCTGGCGCAATCCCCTCCTTAGTCTCGTGCGCCGCGCCGGATCAGGCGTTGCCGGCGGGGGCTTCGGGGGTGAGGCCGGGGACGGACGGGCCCTTGCCCTGCTGGACCTGCTTGCTGAAGATCTCGCGGACCATCTGCATCGAGAAGAGATGGGCCATGATCAAAGGCAGCATGCCGTTCTGGTTCATCTTGCGCAGCGCGTCGCCGCGCGCTTCGCGGAGCTTCTCCTCGGAGACCATCTGGAATCCGCGATAGACGAAGGGCTGCTCGGCGCCGGCCGGCTGGATCGAGACCTCGCCGTCCATCAGCATGTCCTGCTCCTTCAGATCCTGCATGAAGGCGTTGGTGCGCTGGGCCGAAAGCTCGAACTCCTCGCAGAACTTCAATATGTCGTTGGTGGTCTGGCTCGGCTTGTCGCCGTCGAACAGCTTGTTGCCCTTCTTCGATTCGCCGACGATGTCGCTGGTCGGATCGAAGCAGAGCGAAAGCTCCTCGGCGTCGGGCTTCAGCCGGGCGAGCATGAACGGATAGCGGCGGACGTAGGCCGGCACATAGACCTCGTTGTTGAGAAGCTTGCCCTTGTCGTCGACGAAGACGTTGACGCCCTCGTTGAGGCCCATCAGCGCCAGCGGAACCGGCTGCTCGCCGCTCGAGAAGACGATCGGATAATGACGCTGGACCGAGACGAACTCGTCGACCGTGATCGGGATCGCATGGGCATTGACCAGGAACGGGGCCTCATTGGCCTGCTGGATCGTATGCTTGGGATGAAGCTGGCTCGAGAGCGGCTCGAGGCCGCCGTAGAAAATCGGTAAGGTGGTGGACGGCGCCTGGCTCGCCATATCGTCTCTCCAAAGTGATGAAAGCGGCCGCGGGCCACGATGCGGGGGCTTTCTCTATGGCGCAATTGGGGTTTTCGCAAGCATGTCCTGAGCTGCAAGCGCCTCGCGAGAGCCGGGAGCCAGCTTCGCCAACTTAATTCGTCATCCCGGGCTTGACCCGGGATCTATGAACACCTCCGGCGCAAGACCGGCAACGATCGCGTTCATGGGTCCCGGGTCAAGCCCGGGATGACGGTAGGTGGATCAGTTCGCGCCTTCGCTGGGCGGGACGAGCTTGCCCGGATTCATGATGCCTTTCGGGTCCATCGCCTGTTTGATCGCGCGCATCGCGGAGAGGCGGGCGGGATCGGCGAGGCGGGCGAGCTCCGACAGGCGCATCTGGCCGATTCCGTGCTCGGCCGAGATCGATCCGCCGGCGGCGACGACGAGATCGTGGACGAAGGCGGTGAGCTCGGGCGCCTCGTCCTCGAGCCATTCGGGGCCCTTCCCTTCCGGCGCGCGGACGTTGAAATGGACGTTGCCGTCGCCGAGATGGCCGAAGGCGATGACGCGGGTGCCGGGGAATCTGGACTCCACCTCGGCCGCGGCCCCGGTCATGAACCGCGGCATGTCGGCGACCTGGACGGAGATGTCGTGCTTGGCCGCCGGACCGTCCTTCTGCTCGCCCTCCGAGATCGAGTCCCTGAGCCGCCACAGGGCCTCGGCCTGGGCCTCGCTCGCGGCGATCATCGCGTCCTCGATCAGCCCGGTCTCGAGGGCTGCCCGGAGCGCGTGACTGAGATCCTTTTCCGGGCTCGGAGCGACCATCGGAGACACCGCCTCGACCAGCACGTTCCAGGGATAAGGCTGTTCGAGCGGAGCGCGCGTTCCGGGGACATGGGCGAGGACCAGGTCGAGCGCCGATCGCGGAACCAGCTCGAAGCTCTCCACCGCCTCGCCGGTGCTCGCCTCGAGCAGGCGGAGAAGGTCGAGCGCCTTTTCGGGCGAGTCGAGGCCGATCCAGGCGACCGAGCGCGATCCGACCGCCGGGAACAGGCGAAGGGTCGCCGCGGTGACGATCCCGAGCGTGCCCTCGGCGCCGATCAGGAGCTGGCGAAGATCGTAGCCGCGATTGTCCTTGCGGAGCGCGGCGAGCCCCTCGAACAGATTGCCGTCGGGAAGCACGGCCTCGATCCCGAGGACGAGCCCGCGCATCGTTCCGAAGCGGAGAACCTGGGTGCCGCCGGCATTTGTCGAGATCAGCCCGCCGATCGTCGCCGAGCCCTTGGCCCCGAGCGAGAGCGGGAACCGGAGGCCGACCGCGGCCGCCTGCTCGTGAAGGGTGGCGAGAACCACGCCCGCCTCGCAGACCGCCTGGCCGGTCTCGATCGACAAAGAGCGGATCCGGTTCATCCGCCGCATCGACAGGAGGAGGGAATCGCCCTCCGGCCCGGGGATCGCGCCGGCGACCATCGAGGTGTTTCCGCCCTGGGGCACGATCGCGACGCCCGCCCCGGCGCAGAGCCGGACGACCTCGACCACCTCGCCGGCGCTCGCCGGGGACAGCATCGCGGCCGCCTTGCCGCGATAGCGGCGGCGCCAGTCGGTCAGCCACGGATCGAGGTCCGCCGGATCGGCGCTGTAGCCCTTGGGCCCGAGGAGGCGTTCGAGCGTTTCAAGAAGCTGCGGTGACGGAGGATTGGCCATAAGAAGGCGCGGCGTTACTAAAGGCGGAAGGCAGGGGCAAATTAATCGCATGTTCAAGCGCGTCGACGGAATGCTCTCTCCCATGGATGACGCAGGGTCCGGACCCATTGCCGGAGGCGGTTGTGACGGGTTGGCATTTGCTGTCCGGCAAGGAGAGAGGAGGGAGCGATGAG
>DATDAS010000078.1:0-25503 GCA_036525315.1 Allosphingosinicella sp. | reverse complement strand
GCGGTCGCCCGGACAAGGGCACCGGCTGCGTCGGAGCGCTTGTGCGGGCAACCAGCCCGCCCTGCGCACTCCTCCTTGCCGGTGCCCTTCTCCGGGCGATCCTGGCCATTGCCGGTAATGAGTCCGGACCCTGTTCTTGCGGGGGGCGCTGCTCTGGACCTTGATCGTTTCAGGCTGAATCAGCCTGAAACGTGAATCATGGTCGTCGGATATGAGCCTGATTCACGCCTTGCGTCGAAACGCCGGGCGTTTCGACACAAGACAATCAGGCTCTTGTGCGGGGCGCGTCTCCCAACCCCGAAGCAAAGATTTCCGTTGATTTACCGTTTCTAAGCAAAGGCCGAACTATTCATCCCCGATAATTCTTTGGGGGGAATGCTATGCCTTATGGTCGCCGTGGCGGCGAGTTCGCCGTCAACTCTCAGCTTGTCGGCAGCCAGCTGACGCCCTCCGTGGCGGGCTTCGCCTCGGGCGGGTTCATCGTCGTCTGGTGCACGACCGACACGACCCAGGACGGCGCCGGCCGATCGATCAAAGCGCAACGCTACGACAGCTTCGGGGTGGCCGTCGGGCCCGAGATACTGGTGAACAGCTCGGCCGCCGGAGACCAGAGGGCGCCCAGCGTCACGACCCTGGCCTCGGGCGGCTATGTGATCAGCTGGGAGACGACCGACACCATTCAGGACGGTGCCGGCACCGCGATCAAGGGACAGCTTTACGATTCCACGGGAACCGCCGTCGGCTCCGAGTTTCGGGTCAACACGCAGGTGGTCGCCGACCAGACCCGCTCCGCCATCACCGGCCTGGACGGCGGCGGCTTCGTCGTCACCTGGCAGACGGCGGACAGCGCCCAGGACGGGTCCAGCACCGCGATCAAAGGTCAGATATACAGTGCGGCGGGAGTCGCGGTCGGCAGCGAATTCCTCGTCAACACCGGCGCGATCGGGAACGAGAGCTCGCCCAGCGTGACGAGCCTGACGGGCGGCGGCTTCGTCGCCACCTGGACCCTCGGCTCGGGCACCAGCGCCGACATCTACGCCCAGGTCTTCAATGCCAGCGGCCTCAAGACCGGCGGAATGTTCCGGGTAAACAGCACCACGTCGTTCAACCAGGATTTCCCGAGCGTCACCGAGCTTTCGGACGGGCGCTTCGTCGTCACCTGGACGAGCTATTCGAGCCTGTCGACCAACGACAACGAGATCCGGGCGCGGATCTTCTCGGCCACCGGAGTCCCGATCGGCAACGACTTCGCGGTCAGCACGGCACGCTTCCATCCCGACTCCGGCGCCTTCGCGGGCCTGTCCAGCCCTGACATCGCCGAGCTTCCCGACGGCGGTTTCCTCGTCACCTGGACCTTCTCGGGCACCGACCCCAACGGAAGCTCGATCCGCGGCCAATATTTCAGCTCGTCGGGCGCCCGCGTGGGCGGCGAGGTTCTGATCAGCACAGCCGCCGGCCGCACCGAAGGCAATTCCGAGATCGCCGTCGACGGCAACGGAATGATCTTCGCGGTCTGGGACAGCGCCAACTCGGCCTTCACCGATTATGACATCCGCGGCCAGATCCTGACGCCGACCGGGGCGCCAGACATCACGTCGAACGGCGGGGACTCGTTCGCCGCCCTGACGATCATGGAGAATATGACGAGCGTGACGACGGTCGTCGCCAGCGATCCCGAAGGCTCGCCGGTTACTTACTCGATCGTCGGCGGAGCCGACGCGGCGCGATTCAGGATCAACTCGTCGAACGGCTTCCTCACCCTGCTCGCGCCGCTAAATTACGAGCAGCGCCTGGATGCGGGCGGGAACAACGTCTACGACGTCGTCGTCCAGGCGTCGGACGGGGTGAACAGCGACATCCAGGCGATCGCCGTCACCATCTCGAACGTTAACGAGCCGGTCGCGATCAACGGATCGCAGAACGCATTCCAATATGTCGAGAACGGGACCGGCACGGTCGCCACCTTCAACGCGACCGATCCCGACGGCGATCCGCTCACCTGGTCGATCGTCGGCGGCGCCGACGCCGCGAAATTCACGATCGACTCGAGCGGCACGATCCGCTTCGTCGCATCCCCCGATTTCGAGACCCCCACGGATTCCGGCGGCAACAATATCTACGACCTCGTCATCAAGGTGAGCGACGGAAGCCTGTGGGAGACTCGGGCCCTGACCGTCGAGGTGCTGAACTCGAACGAAGGGCCGGTCATCGTCTCGGGCGGCGGCGGCAGCGCTTATGCTTTGTCGGTCGCCGAGAACAGCACCCTGGTGACGACGATCGTCGGCGACGATCCCGACGCCACCAACGGACCGATCACCTACTCGATCGTCGGAGGCGCGGACTCGGCCCGCTTCGTCATCCAGTCGCAGACCGGCCAACTTTTCTTCGTGTCGGGACGCAATTTCGAGGCGCCCACCGATTCGAACGGCGACAATGTCTATGAGGTGATCGTCGCGGTGAGCGACGGATTCTCGCCCGCCGACACCCAGGCCCTCTCGGTGACGGTGACCAACGTCAACGAGGCCGTCACCATTACTTCGAACGGCGGCGGAGCCTCGGCCGGCCTGTCGGTCGCCGAGGACTCGCTCGCGGTGACGACCGTCGTCGCGACCGACCTCGACGGAACGGCGCCGACCTACTCGATCGCCGGCGGCGCGGACGCCGCCCTGTTCACGATCGACGCCGTGACCGGCGCCCTGAGGTTCGTCACCGCGCCCGATTACGAAGCGCCGGCCGACGCGGGCGGGGACAATGTCTACAACGTCGTCGTCGCCGCGGGCGACGGCAGCCTCAGCGACACCCAGGCGATCGCCGTCACGGTCACCAACGTGAATCAGGGCCT
This sequence comes from Allosphingosinicella sp., assembly GCA_036525315.1. Lineage (GTDB taxonomy): Bacteria > Pseudomonadota > Alphaproteobacteria > Sphingomonadales > Sphingomonadaceae > Allosphingosinicella. The sequence continues at coordinate 22,661 of DATDAS010000078.1, read as the reverse complement.
GTCGATCGTCTCGAACGGCGGCGGCGATTCCGCCACGGTCGCGGCCGTCGAGAACGGGCTTGCGGTCACGACCGTCGCGGCCGTCGACGCCGACGGGACCTCCCCCTCCTACGCGATTGCCGGCGGGGACGATGCGGCTCGCTTCACGATCGACGCCGCTACGGGCGCGCTGAGCTTCGTCTCCGCACCCGACTTCGAAGCGCCCGAAGATTGGGACGGCGACAATGTCTACCGGGTCGTCGTCGCCGCCACCGACGGCAGCTTCACAGACAGCCAGTCGCTCGACGTGGTCGTCGGCAACGCCAATGAAGGCGTGACCATCACCTCGAACGGCGGAGGCGGTTCCGCCGCGATCACCCTGGCCGAGAACGGGCTGGCGGTGACGATTGTCGCCGCGACCGACGTGGACGGGACCGCGCCGACCTATTCGATCGCTGGCGGCGCCGATGCCGCGCTGTTCGCGATCGATTCGGTCACCGGCGCACTGCGCTTCGTAACCGCCCCGGACCGCGAGGCGCCGGCCGACGCGGACGGCGACAATGTCTACGACGTCGTCGTCGCGGCCGGCGACGGCAGCTTCTCCGACAGCCAGGCGCTCGCGGTGACCGTCACGAACGTCAATGACGTCGTGCCGGTCATCGCCTTCTGGAACAGCGATTCGATCAGCATGGCGATGTCCGAAGGCCATGCGCAATTGATAAACCTCGACGCCAGCGACGCCGAGGGCGATCCGGTCAGCTTCAGCCTGAGCGGGATCGACGCGTCCCGATTCGCGGTCGATGCGGTCACGGGGGTGGTGACCTTCCTCAGCACGCCCGATTACGAGTCGCCCGGGAGCACCGCCGGCACCAACATCTATTATGTCACGGTCACCGCCAGCGACGGGCTGTTGACCGATACGCTCTCGATCCAGGTGAACATCTGGAACCTCAACGAAGGCGTCACGATCACGTCGGGTCCGGCCATCTCGGTCGCGGAGAACGGCAGCGAGATCCGTATCGTCACGGCTGTCGACGAGGACGGTACCTCGCCGACTTTCTCGATCACCGGCGGCGCCGACGCGTCGAAATTCCTGATCGACCCGGCGACCGGCCAATTGTCCTTCGCCTCGCTGCCCGATTACGAGGCGCCCGGCGATGCCGACGGAGACAATGTCTACGACCTCGTCGTCACCGCGAGCGACGGAAGCTTCAGCGACTCGCAGGCGCTCGCAGTCGCGGTCGCCGACGTTGACGAGGACATCGCCTTCGCTCCGCTCGGCGCCTTTTCGGTCGCCGAGAACATGAGCGCGGTCGGCGCGGTCTCGGCGACGGATCCGGACGGGCGCCCGATGCTCTACTCGATCGCCGGCGGCGCCGATTCGAGCCGCTTCGCGATCGATGCCACGACCGGAGCCCTCAGCTTCGTCTCGGCTCCGGACTATGAGGCTCCGGCCGACGCCGACGGCGACAATGTCTACGACGTCGTGGTCGCCGCGAGCGACGGCGTCTTCGCCCACACCCAGGTGGTGACCGTGACCGTCGGCAATGCCAATGAGGGGGTCGCGATCACCTCGGGCGGCGGCGGCGCTTCGGCGTCGCTCAGCCTCGTCGAAAACGGCCTCGTCGTCGCCACCGTCCAGGCCGTGGACGGCGACGGAACCTCTCCGACCTATTCGATCGCCGGCGGTGGAGACGCGGCCCTGTTCAGGATCGACGCGGCGACCGGCGCGCTCAGCTTCATCGCCGTCCCCGATTTCGAGGCGCCCGGCGATTCCGGCGGCGACAATGTCTATGAAATCCTTGTCGCCGCGAGCGACGGAAGCTTCACCGACACCCAGGCACTCTCGATCGCGGTCGGGAATGCGGACGAGCTGCCCGTCTTCACCTCCTCCGCCACCGTTGCCCGCGCCGAGAATGGAAGCGCCAGCCATATTGTAACTGCGGTGGATCCGGACGGGACCGGGACGATCGCCTACAGCATCGCCGGCGGCGCCGACGCGTCCGATTTCTGGATCGACGCGGCGACCGGCGTCCTGACCTATATCGGCATCCCGGACCACGAAGCGCCCGGCGATTCCGACGGCGACAATGTCTACGAGATCCTCGTTTCGGCGAGCGACGGCACGGGCGCATCGACCCAGGCCGTCTATTTCAGCATTTCGGACGTCAACGAGGCGCCCCGAATCGTCTCGAACGGCGGCGGAACCTCGGCCTCCCTCTCGATCGACGAAGGCCAGACCGCGATTGCGACGATCGCCGCGGTCGACGGCGAGGGCTCGTCCGTTACCTACTCGATCAGCGGCGGCCCCGACGCCGATCGCTTCGTCATCGATCCGGTCACGGGCGTCCTCAGCCTGATCGCGGCGCCCGATTACGAGGCCCCGGCCGACGCCTTCGAAGACAATTTCTACAGCGTCATCGTCTCGGCGAGCGACGGGGTACTGAGCGGCTGGCAGTCGGTCCAGGTCTCGGTCAGCAATGTCAACGAAGGCCTTTCGATCACCTCCGGCCAGTCCTTCTCGATCGTCGAGAACGCGGCCGCGGTGACGAGCATCGCGGCCGTCGACGTGGACGGAGACACCTTGTCCTACGCGATCTCGGGTGGAGCCGACGCGTCCCTGTTCGAGATCGATGCCGCGACCGGCGCCCTGCGCTTCATCGCCGCGCCCGATTTCGAGGCCCCGGCCGATGCCGGCGGCGACAATGTCTATGAATTGACCGTCTCGGCGAGCGACGGCAGCTTCACCGACAGCCGCGCGATTTCCGTCGCGGTCACCAACGCCAACGACATCGCGCCGGTGATCTCCTTCTATCCCGACAGCGTCACCTGGAACATTCCGGAGAACCTCGCCTATCTTCTCGAGATCAGGGCGACCGATGCGGAGGCCGATGCAATCAGCTACAGCCTGTCCGGTCCGGACGCGTCCCTGTTCACGATCGACTCGGTGACCGGGGCTCTGGCGTGGGCGAGTCCTCAGGATTTCGAAACCTGGGCCGACAACGGCTTCCAGCCTTACCATGTCAACGTCGTCGCAAGCGACGGGCTGCTGAGCGACACGCTCGCGATCACGATCAACCTGGTGAACGTCAACGAAGGCCCCGTCATCACTTCCAACGGTGGTGGATCGAGCGCGAGCGTGACGATCGGCGAGAGCCAGGTCGCGGTGACGAACGTGACCGCGGTCGACGCCGACCGGACCGCGCCCGCTTTCTCCATCGTCGGCGGCGCCGACGCGGCCCTGTTCGCGATCGACCCGGCGACCGGCGCCTTGCGCTTCATCTCGGCGCCGGACTTCGAGGCGCCCGGCGATTCGAACGGCGACAATGTCTATGACCTGCTCGTGCTGGCGAGCGACGGCAGCCTGTTCGACACCCAGGCGATCGCGGTGACCGTGGCCGACGGCAATGACGGCCCGTCGATCACGAGCGGCAATCTGCTCGCGAACGAAAACTCACTCGGCGCGGGATCGGTCGCTGCGAGCGATCCGGACGGCGATGCTCTGACCTATGCCATAGCCGGCGGAGCGGACGCCGCGCGATTCTCGATCGACCCCGCGACCGGAGCGCTCAGCTTCCTGTCCGCTCCGGACTATGAGCAGCCCACCGACTCCGGTTTCGACAATGTCTACGAGCTGATCGTGTCGGCGAGCGACGGCAGCTTTACCGCCTCCAGGGCGATCAGCGTTACCGTCGGCAACGTCAACGAAGGCGTGACGATCACGTCCGGAGGCGGCGGCGCCGGCTTTTCGCTCCCGGTCGCCGAGAACGGCCGGTTCGTGACCCAGATCGACGCGAAGGATGGCGACGGCGGCCCGGTCGCCTATGCGATCGTCGGCGGCGCCGATGCCGCCCTTTTCACCATCGACTCGTCCACGGGCGCCCTCGAGTTCGTCACGGCCCCCAATTTCGAGGCGCCGGGGGATTCGGGCGGCAACAATGTCTACGACGTCGTGGTCGCCGCGAGCGACGGCACTTTCACCGACAGCCAGGCGCTTGCGGTGAGCGTGACCAACGTCAACGAGGCCGTGACGATCACAAGCGGCGGCGGAGGCGCCTCGACGTCCGTTTCGGTCGCCGAGAACGGCCTCGCGGTGGCGAGCATCGCGGCCACTGACGCCGACGGCCAGTCCGTCGCCTATGCGATCGCCGGCGGCGCCGATGCCGCGCGCTTCACCATCGACTCGGCGACCGGCGCGCTTCGCTTCGTCGCAGCTCCGAACCACGAGGCTCCGGCCGATGCGGGGGCGAACAACGTCTACGACGTGATCGTCTCGGCGAGCGACGGAAGCTTCAGCGACACCCAGGCTCTCGCAGTCACCGTCACCAACGTTCGCGAGGGCAATACGATCACTGGTACGTCCGGCGGCAACACCATCTCGACGACCACGAGCGTGAACGGGCAGCCGCGCGCGACCGAGCTCGAGGACACTATCTCCGGAATGGGCGGCAACGACACCATCCTGGGCGCGGGCGGCGACGACATCATCGACGGCGGCACCGGAAGCGACGTGATCACCGGCGGACTGGGCGCGGACCTGCTCACCGGCGGCGCCGCGGCGGACCGGTTCACCTACAATTCGGTCAACGAGAGCAGCGTTGCCGCGCCCGACACGATCACCGACTTCAGCCGGGGCGAGGGCGACAAGATCTCGCTCAGCGCGATCGACGCGAACAGCATCGCCGCCAACAACCAGGCCTTCACCTTCATCGGCACCAATGCCTTCTCCGGGGTCGCAGGCCAGCTCCGCTACGAGATCGTCGGCGGCGAAACCCGGGTCTCGGGCGACGTCAACGGAGACGGGGTCGCCGACTTCCTGATCCAGCTGAGCGATCCGGTCACCTTGATCTCGTCCGACTTCATCCTCTGACGCGATTCATCCGACCCGATTCCCCTCCCGGATTTCCAGGGCGAGGCGCAGCCAAGGTCTGTCCGGGGGACAGGCCGGCGCCTCGCGCCAGGGGTGGGCCCTGGCCAAATGTGGCAGCTCAGAACTTGGTGCCGATCCCGATCATGATCCGCTTGCTGATATTGCCGTCGGGCATTCCGACGGATTCGACATAGACCTTGCCGGTCGCTCCGCCGCCGAGGCCCGTCTCGGCGCTGGGCAGGCCGCCGCTTTCGCTCGAATAGCCGGGCGGAAGCGGCTTGAGCCGATGCTGCTTCGAGCCGCCGCGCGATCCGCAGACCAATATCTCCGCGGGATCGACGTCGGCGCAGCGGTTGACCACCGGGCCGCCCAGCCTGGGCGGAGCGGCCGACGGGGCGTCGAAATCCTTCAGGTCGAAGCCCTCCGCCCCAATGTCGCCAGCGGCCGGCGCGGCCGCCTGGAGTGCGAGGACGAAGGTCAGGAACATGGCGGCTCCGAATTGCCCGGAGCGAGAATTGTCCTGCAATCAGGCGAAGATAAGGCGGTCTTTCCGGACGCCCCGGCGCCCCGGCGGCCGCCTCATGCCTTTTTGGTCGTGTTGACCTTCGCCAGGCACTGCTCGACCGCCGCCTTCTGCGCTTCCTCGTCCGGGCTCATCAGCTCGTTGGCGCTCTTGCCTTCCATCAATTTGTCGACGGTGCAGGCGCACAGGCCTTCGACGTCGATGCTGGCCGCGCCCAGCGGCGACTGGCGTCTCGTCGCCTCGGCGCAGGCGGCGATGCCCTTCTCGCGATAGGCCTTCTTGAAACCCTCGTCGAAGCTGCTCCCCTCGCCGCAGCCGGCGAGCGCCGACGCGACCAGGAGCGCGATCGCTGTGGATGATGTGCGCATGTCCTCTCCCCCCTCTCGCGACAGCCTAGCCGGAAAGGGGGAAGAGGGTCGAGCGTGGAGAGGGGTCCGTGCTGAGTACGGACCCTTCAGTCGCGGAGCTGCGCCGAGACCTTGCCGCCGTTCTTCTCCAGCTCCTGCATCACGCGCTTGTGGAGCCAGATGTTCATTTCGGCGCTTCCGTCCTTGGCGCCGGTATAGCCGAGCTCGGTTGCGAGCTCCTTTCGGTTGTCGAGGCTGGAATCGAGGTCGAGCAGCTTCATCAGGTCGACGATCGAGCTGCTGTAGTTGAGCTTCTCGCTCTTCTTCGACGCCAGATCCTCGAGGACCGCATCGACGTCGACCTGCTGGGCGGGCGCCGCGGCCGGATTGAGCTGGGGCATGGCCGAGCCGCCGGGCTGCTGGGCCGGATTCGGAGCGGGGGCGGCCCTGGCCTTGCCGAAGATCGCGTCGCGGATCTTGCCGAAAATGCTCATGTTTTTCCTCCTGGATCGGCCGCGCCGAAAAGGCGGGCGCCTGCGTGCAGAATGAACGCCGCCGCTCGAAGTTGCAGCCTCGCGCCGCCGATGCGACGAGGCGATTCACGCGCCGGGCGAAGCGGCCGGGTTCGTACCGTGACGGCAAATCGGGTTTCGCGGGCGGAACGAAACCGCCATTGCCGCGGTTGGCGCGCAATGACCCGAAGGACCGACCCCGAGAAGCCGCCGCGGCTGGACGAGCATCCCGGCGAGGGCGCGGTCCGCGGCACCCAGCGGATGGAGATTTTCGCAGACGCCGTCTTCGCCATCGCGCTCACCTTGCCGATGGTCGAGATCGCCTTGCCCGAGCCCGGTCCCCGCTTCGCCGCCGATCTGCTCGCTCTGTGGCCCCAATATCTCGGCTACGGCCTGTCGGTGCTGGTGATCGGCATCTACTGGGTGCACCACCATTTTTCGGGCGCGATCTATCGCACCACCGGCCATCATTTCCTGCTCGCCACGATCCTGTTCCTGCTGGCGATCGGCTTCATCGCCTTTCCCACCCGCGCCTTCGCCGAGCATATCCAGGATCCGGCGACGCGCGAGGCAGGGGCGATCTTCTACACCTGCGCCCTTGCCGCGACCAACCTGGCCTGGCTGGTCAAGTGGAAGACCGGCTGCGCCACCGGCGACGTCGACGACCGGCTCGAGCCATCCTATGTCGAGCGCCTGACCCGCAAATATCAGGTCACCGCGGCCTTGATGGTCGCCGCCGCGGCGCTCGTCTTCCTGCGCTGGGAGGCGGGGCTGGCGCTCGCCGCCGCGGTCATCCTCTATTATCTCAGGGCGCCCGAAACCCCGGTCTATACCGAGCAGGCCCCGACCGTGGAGGGCGAGAGCGACTGAAGGGGCGCGACTGCCTGCTCGTCCGCCATCGGGCCGGGAACCGATGGCCGCTTTTCGTAACGACCATGCAACGATCTCGCGCCGCAACTGTTTGGCCGTCCATGACCATGATCACCCCCGCTCTCGCCCGCTCCGCCTTCGCGGCGATCCTCCTGCTGGCGTCCGTTCCGGCGCTCGCCAAGGACGACGACGACGAGCCGAAGGAGCCGAGGCGGACGCGGGTCGCTCTCGGCGCCCAGTTCGTGCCGAGCTATCCCGGCTCGGACCATCTCGTCCTTCGTCCGCTGTTCGACCTGTCCCGCTCGCGCGGCGACAAGCCGTTCCGGTTCGAGGCGCCCGACGACAGCTTCGGGATGGGCCCGATCAGGAGCGGCGGCCTGACCGTCGGCCCCTCGCTCAATTACAGGGGCAGCCGAACCGCCGAGGATGTCGGGGCGCCGATGGACAAGGTGGGCGATACGATCGAGGCCGGCGCCTTCGTCCAGTATCAGTTCGGCGAGAATTTCCGGGTCCGCGGCGACGTCCGCAAGGGCCTTGGCGGCCATGACGGCTGGCTCGGCGATCTCGGCGCCGATTATATCGCCCGCAAGGGCGACGAATGGCTCTTCTCGATCGGCCCTCGGGTCACCGTCTCGGACGGCCGCTACCAGCGCGCCTGGTTCGGAGTGACTCCGGCCGAATCCGTCCGCACCGGCCTCGCCGTCTGGCAGCCCGACGGCGGAATCCAGGCGGTCGGCGCAACCGCCGGCCTGATCCGCAAGCTCAGCCGGCAATGGGGCATTTACGGCTACGGCAAATATGAGCGGCTGGTCGGCGACGCCGGGGATTCGCCCCTCGTGCGCACGTTCGGCGCCCGCGATCAATTCTCCGGCGGATTCGCGCTCACCTACACCTGGGGCGGCAACAGGAAGAACTGAGCGCCCGGCCTCGAGCGTCCCATCTCACTCAGTCGGGACGCTCGTGGGACATCGTGATCACCTCGTCCATCCGGGCGCTGACGATCTGACCCGTTGGCGGACCGGGATGGACGTTCCCGGTCACCATGATTTTTATGCGCCAATCGTCGTTGGCTATCTCGAAGCAGAGGTGACTGCCCTCTCTCTCGCAACGCTCGATTGAACCGATCCGGGTGGAGTCCAGTGCGAGCAATTCCGAGGCGCACTTCGCCTTCCTCTCTTCAAGGAACACGCCGCATTCGAGCGGGATGGCTGCGCCGGCGCGGAGTGCCTGCTGGAGGGCGAGCAAGGCGCGGTAGCCGTCGGTCGCGATATACTCGTCCTCCGCAACGAAGAAGCTCCACACCTCGTCGTCGAGCGGGCCGCAGTCGGTGTCAGTGGGCAGGCGGCTATAGTCGACGATTGCGTGATAAGCGTCCGCCGGCGGGGTCAGGAACTGGAAGTTGGAGTGCGCCCGGAGCCCGACCGCGCCGACTCGGGTATCGGCCCCGCGTTGGCGGCGGTCGAGCGGCGCGAGCTCGACGACGATCCTGTCGAAACGGCACAGGGAAGGGACCTCGGTGCCGCGCGTGCGGGTCCGGAAAAAGAGCTTGTCGAGTGGGTGCTTCGGATCGGCTTCGCGCCGCATGTCCTCCTGCTGGATCATGTCCCAGACGACGTCGCGAAGCCGGTGATGGGTGGTCGGCGGCGGGTCGGTGCGGATGTCGGTCTTGGTCACCGTCCGCGGCGCCGCTGAGACGAACGCCGCGGGCGCCATGACGGCCGACAGGATCGTGGCCCGGCCCAGGTTCAGCCAGGCCGATCGGAGCATCGAATTCCATCCACGCGCGCGCCGAAGATCCAGCATGTTCTTCCCCAACAGCGATCTCCGCAAGGCTAGGTCGATCCGACCGATGGCGCAACGCACTGGCCACGCGTCAAAAAGGGGGCTTCCTTCCGGCGGCTGCGAACCAGGAGGAGGAAGCCGAAGCGCGCGACGCAATCGCGGCCCGGATGCATCGCGCCGCGAATCATGGCATGTCGGCGTCATGAAGCCAGGCCCCGGGGCCTGCGCAAGCCGGGGGACCGAATGCCGAACTTTCTCCGCCTGATCGTCCTGCTGGGCGTCCTGATCGCCGCCGTGGCGTCGCCGGCCGCGGCCCAGCCTGCCTCGCCCCGGGTGCTGGAATCGCTTCGAACCCACTTCCCCGAGGATCATTCCGCCCTCGCCGCGCGGCTCGCCGGCCAGTCCCCGGAGGCCGCCCGGCTCATGCTCGCCGAGGCCCTGGAGAAATTCCAGCAGGAGCGCCTGCAGGCGATACTCGCCGCGCCCGGCGCCAGGCTGATCGCGATCGAGGCGCGCCACGGCGCCCTGCTTCGAGCGCTTCAGGCGCGCGACATGCGCCTGTGCGCCGTCGTCGGCGATCGCGGCTTCTTCAGCCGCGAGGCCCGCGCCGGCCCGGCGCCCGAAGGGCTCGACGATTATGCGATCGCGCTGATCGAGGCGGCCGCCGCCGGCCGCGGCCGCGCCGCCCCCCGGCCCGCGGCAAAGGAGGATTTCCAGGCCTGGCTCGTCGAGCTCGAACGGCGGGATCCGAGCGTTCCGGTACGCTTTATGCTCCAGGACAGGGAGCTGCGCCGGTCGTCCAGCGACGAGCATCTGTGCGTCGGCGCCGCTTTGATGCACGAAGCGGCCGCCGCGCTCCCGCCCGAACAGGCCGCGAGGGTCGCCGCCACGCTCATCCGCTCGGTGATCGGCGCGGGCATGGCGGCGCCCTGAAGCCGGCCTGCCGCTGCGCCGGCGGCGACCCGGTGCATCGCGCCGCCGATCGTGCCATGCTCGCCGCGAGGCGGCCGCCCGCTCGCGGCGCGCCGGCAGGGGGAGATGCCGATGCACAAGTCCATTCGCCCGATCGCTTTCTGCGCGGCCGCGCTCGCCGCGGTTCCGGCCATCGCCGCGCTCCCGCCCAATTATCAGCGCCTCGCCGAGCTTCGGGCAGTGCTCGACCATCCCGCCGTCGGCAGGGAATTCGGCATGGACAGTCCGGTCGAGCGAATCGAATATGTCCGCCCCGATCTCTACCGGGTCAGCGGCGGCGGCTGCCGGATGCTCGTCGCGATCCACGGCCTGCCCATGCCGCGCGATACGGCCGGCCCGCGCCGCTTCGAGGCCCGGCCGGGCAGGAAGGAGTGCAGCTAGGGCCATGGCGGGAAGATATGAGGAACTGAAGTCGCCCAGGTTCTCCGTCGAGCCAGCCAGCGGAGGCGAGCTGATCCGAATCCCCGCGCGCCGGAACTGGTTCCTGCTCCTGTTCGTGACCCTCTGGCTCGCCGTCTGGACGATCGGCGGCCTGGGAACTGGCGCGGCTGTCTTGCGCGAGTTCAATTTTGCCATCTTGATCTCGCTCGCCTTCTGGCTGCTGGGCGTGCTGTTCGCGGCCACGATCATTTCGTGGCAGCTTGTCGGCGTGGAGTTCCTGCGGGTAGTCGGTGGCGATCTCGAAATTGGGTATTCGTTTCCGGGCTTCCAAAGGTCGCGGCTGTATAGGGGCGGGGACATAAGGTCTCTTGCCGCCGCGGCCTCGAATGACATGTTCGCGATGTTCAACTGGGGATTTCCGCCATTCCTCAATTGGACCAGGCTCGGTAGCATCAAGTTCAATTACGGCGCGCGAACGATCCGAGCGGCCGCGTCCCTGGACGAAGCCGAGGGGCAGATGATCGTGGAGTATGTGCGCAAGCGCCTGCCGGCGACCGCCGTCGAAGCATCGTCGCTCTAGAAGCAAGGGCCGGTCGGGCCTGACTGGGGCTCACTCGAAGCCAGGGAGAACGAACATGACCGCATTCAACGCCGTCCGATTCAAGGTGAAGCAGGGGCGGGACCGCGAGTTCCTCGACGCCCACCGCGACGTCGGCCGCGACTGGGCCGGCCTCCGCCACGCCAGCATCATCGACGCCGGCGAGGGCCGCTACTGCATCATCGCCGAATGAGACGACATGGAGAGCATGGCCGCCGCCCGCCCCCATATGATCGCGACCCTCGACGGCTTCCGGGACACGCTCGAGGATCTCGGAGGCAATCTCGGTCTGACCGATCCGGTCTCGGGGCCGGTCGTGCTGGAGATGAAGTGAGGAAGGAGGCGCCCGTGGCGGACCGGAAGACCGATCATACGCTGGAGCGGCTCGTCTTCTTCTCGGACGCGGTCTTCGCGATCGCGATCACCCTGCTGGTGATCGATATCCACGCGCCCGACCTTCCCCGCACGGCGAGCGACGCGGATCATTGGGCGGCTCTTGCCCACCTCGGCTCGAGCTTCGCCGGCTACATCATCAGCTTCGCCTTGGTCGGCGCCTTCTGGATGAGCCACCACCGCTATTTCGCGCTCACCGCGCATTACCGCCCGCGCATTCTCCCCTGGAACATGGGTCTGCTCGCGACGATCGCCTTCATGCCCTTCACCACCGCCTATCTCAGCGCGAACATGGACCAGCGCGTGCCGGCCCTGGTCTATTGCGGCGCTCTCTTCGCCGCCGCGTCGTTCAACATGGTCGTATCCCTGATCGCGACCGCCCCGCCGATGGTCGACGAAGCCGCATCGTCGGAGGACATCAGGAACGTGAGGGTGCGCGGCCTCACCCTCGTGCTCGGCTCGGCCACGGCATTCCTTCTCGCTTTGCTGTTCCGGGATGTCGGCCAGTACGGGCTTCTCTCCCTGCCATTCTTCCGGATCCTGCTCGCGCGGATCGCCAGGGCTCGGCGCGGACGGGAAGCTCCGGCGACCCAAGGCTATTAACGCATGTACGTGCCGCTGCCCGTCCTCGCCGCGATCGGAATCTCCTTCCTGGCCCTGCTTCTGCTCGCCCTGCGCCGCCGTTCCGGCGATCGGGACCTCATCGCTCCGCCGCGCTCCGCGCAGCCGCCGGCCTGGCCCTCCGGCGCCCTGCCCATCGGAACCGCGCCGCCCGAGCTCGAGGCCGAGCTTCGCGCACTGCTCGCCGGCGGCCGCAAGATCGAGGCGATCAAGCGCGTTCGCGCCGTCACCGGCCTCGGCCTCGCCGAGGCGAAGGACATGATCGAGCGGATGTGACGGGCGGGGGCCGGCCGTCCGGCGCCCGCCCCGGTCACCGATGCCTCAGTCGGCCTGTTCCAGCTGATGCTTGAGCGCGCTCGCCCGGTCGTGGCCGCGGCGGACCGACTCATAGGCCTCGCGGACCGCGGACAGAGCGGCGGGCGACATGCGCTCGTCGGACAGCACCCGCTCGAACTCCTCCTTGAGATAATCCTCGCCGCGCTCGACCTCCTTGACGATCGCCTCGTCGCCGCCGCCGAGCGCCGAGCGAAGATCCTCGAAGCGTCGGTGAAGGGTGCCGGCCGCGGACCCGGACTCGGCGGGCGTTCCGCCCTCGGCCCGGCTCGCCGCCTGGAGCAGCTCGACGGCCCCGCGCCGGTCGCTGGCCATCTCGGCGAAGAAGCCGCGGTAATTCTCGGCCTTCGCCGCCTCGGCGCTGTTCTCGAAGCCTTTGACGCTGTCGATCAGGGTGACGATCAGGTCGTCGAGCTTGGAAGTGCTGTGCATGTCGGACATTTTGATGCTCCTGGAATGAGCCGACTGAACGGCCGGGAGCAGGCCAAAGTTTCCGCCTAAGTGCTTGAATCGCAAGAAAGATGGTTAGAGGGCGGTTAATCGGTCCGACCGCCAGGGGGATCGCCGCCTCAGACTCCGGGCAGCCAGGCCGCGATCCCTTCCCAGGCCGGCATCGACATCAGCAAATCGGGCACGGCCGCCGATGCGATTGCGAGCCCGAATCCGAGCTTCGTCGCCCAGTGGAAGCGGCCGAGCGACTTGCGGTCCCACCAGAAGAGCGGAAGGAAGAGCAGGCAGGCGATGGTCTGCTGGACGATATGGCCGGCCATGATCGGCGGGGCGATCGGGAAGCGGCCGATCGCCGGGCCGCCGACGAGGATGAGCGCGGCGGCCATCATCAGCCTCTTGTGCACCTGGGCCTCGCGCCGGCGGCTCCAGCCCAGCCAGATCAGAAGCGCATAGCTGGGGATGGCGGCGAGCGGGACGGCGGTCCAGGCCAGCGGCGTGGTGAAGGGCGGCTGGTTGGCGCGCTCCACCTGCCCGACCGCGACGAGATACATGATCGGCACCAGCAGGACGGCCAGGCTCATGCCGAACGTGCCGAGCCGCATGTGCAGGTCGCGCCGGTCGGCGGCGAGCAGGGCGGTCTGGGCCCAGAAGACCAGGAGCCACAAAGTGAAGGCGAGGCCGTGCAGCAGCACGAACGGAGACAGGCTGGGATTGGGCCGCGGGTAGGAAGGCACGATGCCGCGCAGATAGAAGCTCGGCGCGAAGCCGATCAGCACGATTGCGATCATCATCGCCGCCATCCACGAATAGAAACGCCGCTCGGCGCTGAGCCGGGCGCGGACCGCCGTCGCCATTGAATATTCTCCCCCAGGTTCGTTGCGGAGGCGATATCAGATTTGGGGCGGCGGATGAAGATCGAGGGGGCGCGTTCGAGCGCGCTGGGGCGGAACTGCGGGCGCGCCGTCGGGGCGATTCCGGGCGCGGCATTTTCTTGTCACGAAGCCCGGATCCGCTAATCTTGGTCGTCAACGCCGGTTGACTTCGAACCTCATCGGAGTTGAATAAGCTCGCCTGAGGGGCGGCCATCGACTTATGTCATCCGATCACCCTGTCGACGCCATTATTGGCCAAGGGCGATGGCTCATTCCGTCAAATCCTCATCTGCATGTTGGCGGTCCCGCCCTCGCAGCCGACAAGTTGCTGATGGTACGCGAGGCCGCGGTTGAGGGGTTGAAGCGTGGCATGGCGGAAGCACGAGAATCGAATCTCGTGCAGAACCTCGCGTCCGTGAGCGAGGAGTTTATCCGGCGCGTGTGCGACCTGCATGGCGAGAAGGCACTGTTACGTCTCTTCATACTCGCGTCGGGACATGAGCCATCTGAGTTCAAGCACTTTAGGGAAGTGATCGATGGCGAGCTCTGGCTGGGCAGGGTCGCGGACGAGTCGCCGCCACGGCAACTTTCTCTCGACAACGCGCAGCTTCGCGCCTCGCCGGAAATCGACCGTTTCTGCCACAATGTCGTCAACAGCGGCTTGTCCCGCAAGCTCTACATTCCGGGCCGCCGCGAGGGCTTTGTGGTCTATGGATTGGGCGGGCCGCGGATATTGCTATCCCTGCGCTTCCACGGCACCGACCGTTATCATTACCCGGTGTTTCAAAATACGATTGACGTCGTCACCAGCCTTCAAGTCCGCGGATATTTCGGGAATTACCTGGCTCTCGACCGGCTCGACGGCTTGGCCGCCGAATATGGTGGGCTTCCGGGCTGGCTGGTCTGGTTCTCTTATCTGGCCTCCCAGTCGGACCTGATCATCTTCATAACCGAGAAGGGAAAAGGACTCTCCCCGCACCAGATCCGCGAAGGCCAGCTGACACCGGATCGGGTCCCGAAGAAGATCGTGGAGTTCGAGGAGGGCGAGCTGCGCTGGGGCAAGGCGAGCCGGGTGGCGGCCGACCAGGATCTGGGGCAGACTTACTTTATACCGGAGAGGGGGTTTGTGTCGGAGGCGGAGTATCTGGCGTCTGAGCGCGCCTTTGCTGAAGAATTCATCGAATTGTATGATCGGGGTTCATTTCCAAACGACCGGCTCATCGCGCTTCATGAAGACGGCCGGATCCTGGAATATCCTCTCGAGAATCTTGCCGGCTGAGCGCGCGCCGCCGCCAGGATGGACCTAATCTTGTCACGCAGTCGGGATGAGCTGGGTCTCGCCCAAGCCCACGCGAGGAAGTTAGTCGAGCGGATTTGACGGTGCGGTGTGGTAATTAGTGCACTGTCGCCGCTATCCGCTCGCGAGCATCGCGACTGACGGCCGCGCGCCGGGCTGCTAAAGAAGGCGGGATGACGTCCATCCCATTCTGGCCGGCCGTCGCCGGGGCCGTGGTCCTGCTGCTCGTCGTGCTGGCCCTGAAGCTGCGCGGATCGGGCGGCGGCGACGATCTGATGGGGCCGCGAAGGCGCGGCCGGAAGCATATCTCGCCCGGCACCGCCGGCAAGCTGCTCGAGCTGGTCGAGGCCGGAGACGAGGCGGGCGCGCTGAGAATGATCCGCGAGCATGGCTATGACGAGGCCGGAGCCCGCAAGATCCTCGCTCTCGTCGTCAGGTTCGAGGATTTCGGGAAGCCCGGACCGGGGACGGGGTGAGCGGCGCGCCGCGAGGCCACGGATGGAATTCCAATTGGATAATGTGACCCCTGGAATTGCGAGATGGGCAAAGGGACACCGGTAGCTTAGGCTCTCTACTCCACCCAGGGAGACGGATCATGTCAGGCAAGAACCAGGACGAAACGCCGCTGAACGAAGAAGGCGGGGAGCAGGGCGCGAGCGGTAGCAGTGCCGGCGTGATGGGCGAATCGAAAGGTAAGTCGGGCGGCTCGGCCGGTCGCGGCCCGCGCGACCGCAGCGGCAGCGTCCGCGGCTGAGACCAGGCGCCGCGCAAGACAGACGCTCATCGTCCCCGGGCCGAGCCAAGCCGACAAAGTTCAAGGATCGGCTCGGCAAGCTGGTGAAGCATGAGCCGGTCGAGAAGCCGCAGTGACTCTAGAGCCTGAGCGGAGCCAAGCGCCGGATGTCTGGTCAAAAAGGCTCGGCACCGGCTCCTGCATGTGCGCCTTCGCGTCGCTTGCCTTTCCGCTTATGCCTATCGGACTGATTCTAGCTGTGGCGGGGATGCTTCGCGGCCGCACGCGGGGAGCAATTGCGAAGAGCAATTACGTCGGACTGGTGCTCAATCTATTTGTGATGCCCCTTGCCTACTGGGCAATTTATCGATCGGGTTTGTAAAGTGCACAATCGCCGTAAAGAGGCGGCATGACGTCCATCCCCTTCTGGCCGGCCGTGGCCGGAGCCGTGCTCCTGCTACTCGTCGTGCTGGCCCTGAAGCTGCGCGGCTCCGGCGGCGGAGACGATCTGATGGGTCCGCGAAAGCGCGGCCGGAAGCGCATCTCGCCCGGCACCGCCGGCAAGCTGCTCGAGCTGGTCGAGGCCGGAGACGAGGAGGGCGCGCTGCGGATCATCCGCGAGCATGGCTATGACGAGGCCGGTGCCCGCAAGATCCTCGCAATGGTCGCCAGGTTCGAGGATTGGGGGAAGCCCGGACCGGGGACGGGCGATTAGCGCACCGTAGGGACGGGTGCCGTTTCCGATGCTCCAGGGCTCGCCCCGTGCCCCCGGGCCCGATAAAATGAACGGATGGACGAAGAGCAGGCCGCCGCGATCGAGGAGATCCGCCGGAGGGCGGGTCCGATCGAGGATCATCTCGATGCGCTCGCGGCCAGCCGCCCCGAGCTGCCCATCGTCGCGCTCGGCGTCTGCACGGCGCTGATCGACGAATCCGGACCGCCGCTTCGCGCTCTGCTCGACCGGGCGGCCGCCGGCGAGGCCCTGTCCGGGGACGAACGGCGCATGCTTTTCGCCGGCGTTCACATTCTCGGCGCCGCCCGCGATCCGAAGGCCGGCGAGTCGCTGCTGCGGTTGCTGCGCCGTCCGATCGGCGAGATCGACGGGCTGCTCGGGGACGCGGTCACCGAGACGCTGCCGCGGATCGCCGTGGGGGTCTTCGACGGCGACTCAAAGGCCTTGTTCGACGTCGTCGCCGACCGGTCCGGAGACGAATATGTTCGCGACGCGCTGATCGGCGCGGCGACCTTCCTCACCTGGGAAGGCCGGATCGGTCTCGACGAGATGCGGACTTTCCTGGAGCGTTTCCATCGGGAGCGGCTCGCCGACGATGAGGATTTCGTCTGGTGCGGGTGGGAGCAGGCGATCGTCCTGCTCGGCCTTCGCGACCTGGCGCCTCTCGTGCGCGAAGCCTGGGCCGAGGGACGAGTCCTGGAAGAGATGGCGGATGCGGACCTCTTCGACTCGAGCCTCGCCGAGGCCGAGCGCGCGCCGGCGGATGGCGAACGATTCCGCCGCGCCCGTCTCGGCTACATAGAGGATATCGTCCAGGCGCTGGACTGGTGCGCCTGGTACGATGATTCGGACGAGGCCGATCCGGCCTGGGATGAGGATGAAGAGGAGGGCTGGCTCGAGCCCGTCGTCAATCCGCTGCGCCACGTCGGCCGCAACGACCCCTGTCCTTGCGGGAGCGGGAAGAAGTTCAAGAAATGCTGCATCTCGGAGGATGGCGCCGGGGCCCCGTTCAACTGAGGATCGCGCCGGGTCGGCTGCCTTGCGACCGGCAGCATGTTCAATTCACCGCTTGCCGCCCGCCCCGCCTTCCATTCCCCTGGCCGCTTATGCTTTCCAGCCGCGCTTCGGTGGCGAGCGTTTCGGGGTTTGCGGCCCCGAGAGCGGCGCGCCTGATCCGCAAGGCTTCCCGGAATGCGATTTCGGCCGTGGGCGAAGCCTCGCCGTTCAATTCGATGTCCACGTCGGCAAAGGTGTGAAGCGCGAGCGCGACCTCCGGGTGGTTCGGCCCGAACGCCGCCCGATAATGGGCTATCGAGGCCCGGATGCGATCCCGCGAAGCCTGGAGCAGCAGCTCGTCATCCGTCCTCGTCCACTCGTGGTAGAGCTCGACGCCATAAGCCATGGTGAGATCCGCGGTCCCCGCGCCGCTCGGTTCGTTCCGCGCCTTCTCGATCGCAAGAAGCCGATCGAACTCGGCGTCGCCGCCCGCAAGACCGCGTTCCCGCACCGCGGACGCAGCGCTTTCGACCATCCGGGCCATCTCTGGCGGAGGGATCCGGTCCTTCGTTTCCCTGGGCGGGCCCTGCCAGATCAGCGCCCCGATGAACAGCAGCACGAGCCCGATCGCGATGGCGGAAAGGACGGTGACACGGAGGCTCACACGGAGAGTGTGCGGTTCGGCCTTTGGGCGGTCAAGTTGGTGCGGAGCGTCCTGGCTCGGGCGATGCCGGCCGGCTGATCGAGCCGGTCTCGCCCCGGGACGAGGAGGTGGGGTGTCCACGCGCGATGGTCGAGGTAATTAGTGCACTGTCACCGTAACGCCGAGTGAGGCGCGCGATTGTAAGAAGTCCATCAATCCGAATGAAGTATTATCCCATCGAGTTGGCTCAAAAGGTCCGCGATTTGCTTAGGCATTTCTTTGTCCGCTCGAACTGCTGATCGAAGCGCGTTTCCAATGCCAGCATGCATAATAGCAAGATTGCTCCGATATACTTCTTCTGCTGCCTCATCTAGGAGGCGGTAAAATTCCTCACGAGTCACATGTACAAACGATCTCTTTGTCTTACGGGCGACCTCAAGAACAGGTTGATTCCACACAGCTAAGCTTAAGTCTCTTTGTGTGCTACGATATAGTTCTCTATCCGTTAGAATATTATATATTTGAGATAACTCAGCAAGTCGAATGAACTTTCCGTCACAAGCGTGTCTAACAGAATCCCCCCTCTTCCAAATCTCCTGCTGTACTTGATCAGCATTAACGCCTGCCGAAAGTAGCGCGCTATCAAGCGCATTCTTACGTAACCGCCCCATAAGACCAAGTCGTGCAATAAAACGGTTATCAACGTCGCCGAAATAGCAATCAAAAGCATCGCGAAGGTGTTGTGCTTCCGGGCCAGCGCGACTGAGGTTCATCGCGCCAGCATCTATAATTACATCGTCTAGTTTCGCATTTCGTAGGTCTGCACCCTCAAAGTTCAATCCTCTTAAGTCCTGCCCGGATAAATCGAGACCAGACAGGTCGGAGTGACGATAGAACGTGGCGGGGTCATATCCCGACATATACGCCAAGTCCTTAAGAGAATGAGTATCTGCAGTAAGTATCTGCAACGTTCTATCTAGACCGTCTTTCAATGAACGGCTTACCATCACGACGGCACCGCTATAATGGATGCGAGCAAAAGCTCAGAAAATCTATTATCTAGAGCGTGTGGCTCCAAGTCTGCATCTCTCAATATAAGTTTTAAGTGTTGAATTGCAGCTGCCTCATTCATTGAATTCGAGACCATGCTCTTCATCACACCCTTTATTGACTCATCCTTCAACTCTAGCTCAGTAATTTCCACGTCACACAACGAGCAGCTGACCTCTACCTTGATGGTCGGGGGCAGCGCAGGAAGCCGAGTCGCACACCTCACGTGTAATCGAGGGGATTCGACGGGATCCCAAGGCTGACCACGCAGCGTTTCACGGAATGTCGGCTCAAGGTCCCACGAATATTCCCGGCCCCCTCCAGGTCGTGGGGTCACCAACGTTTCAGGCAGATTTTGAACCAAGCTCATCTTATCCTCAGCTTGGAGTTCTGCCGCTCTTTTTCCGGTTGCGCCAAGCGCCAACGCCAAAGCGGTAGGAGTGAGCCGAGCGCTGCCGCTCAATTCTGAAATTGCTGCGTCCTTAGCCATCCTAATTCGGCTTAGTTCGACGTGGGATTCGGGGATACTGCGAGCTACTGAATTCCTGTCGATTTCGAGTGGGGGCTCTATCGATACCCGTAATAGTGCCCGCCTGAGGTTGAGCCGGAAAGTGAAAGGGAAGTCATCATGGTTTCCCCCTATCCTACCCTCCCGAAAGCTTAGTTCGACGTGTACGGCCGAGCTGCTCTCGCCGGTGGCGAACGGTTCGTGCCAAGCGTCGATGGCAAGCACCTCGCCTAGTACTCGAACGCGATTGCTGCTCACTTGATTTCGCCTTTCTGTACCACCTCAGCCGGCGCTTGCAGACGGAGGGCACGCGGTTCTCGCACCCAGTCGTGTAAATCGCTACTCAAATTGCCGTGTCAAATCAGAGCGCCGGGCAGGTTTGCTCGATCTAACCGTCTGAGAAACGGTCGCCCATCGGAGGACAGCTGCTCAGTCTGCCGGCTCTCGCTGGCGCTTCGAAGCGGGGGATCGCGCCTTCCCCAACTTCGCCAACGCCGGCTGATCGGCGGGAGCCGACTTTGCGAGCAAAGGCCCCAAATACCCCCCAGTATAAGACCGCGCCTCCTTCGCCACCTGCTCCGGCGTCCCCTCGGCAACGATCTCGCCACCCTTGTCGCCACCTTCGGGCCCCAGATCTATCACCCAGTCCGCCGTCTTGATGACCTCGGCGAGTCCGCTGTGCTCGATCCGGCCGTCCCCCGGACGGCCGTCCCTGCGGGCACAAGGACTGCTCATTCGGCCGCCTCTCGCTGACGCTTTGAGGCGGGGGAACGCGCTTTTCCAAGTTTTGCGAGGGCGGGCTGGCCGGCGCGATTCGATTTAGCGAGCAAAGGTCCCAAATACTCCCCGGTATAAGACCGAGCCACCTTCGCCACCTGCTCCGGCGTCCCCTCGGCCACGATCTCCCCGCCCTTGTCGCCGCCCTCGGGCCCAAGGTCGATCACCCAGTCCGCCGTCTTGATCACCTCCAGATTATGCTCGATCACCACCACGGTGTTGCCCTGCTCGACCAGCGAATGGAGCACCTCGAGCAGCTTGCGCACGTCCTCGAAATGGAGCCCCGTCGTCGGCTCGTCGAGGATGTAGAGCGTCTGCCCGGTCGCCCGCCTGCTCAGCTCCTTCGCAAGCTTCACCCTCTGCGCCTCGCCGCCGCTGAGCGTCGTCGCCTGCTGGCCGACCTTGACGTAGCCGAGGCCGACCTCCTCGAGCATCGCCATCTTGTCGCGGATCGGGGGGACGGCCTTGAAGAAGGCGTGGGCGTCCTCGACCGTCATGTCGAGAACGTCGGCGATCGAGCGGCCCTTGAACTTCACCTCCAGCGTCTCGCGATTGTAGCGCTGGCCGTGGCAGACGTCGCAGGTCACGTAGACGTCGGGCAGGAAGTGCATCTCGATCTTGATCAGCCCGTCGCCCTTGCACGCCTCGCAGCGGCCGCCCTTGACGTTGAAGCTGAACCGGCCCGGCTTGTAGCCGCGCGCCTGGCTCTCGGGCAGGCCGGCGAACCAGTCGCGGATCTGGGTGAAGGCGCCGGTATATGTGGCCGGGTTCGATCGCGGCGTTCGCCCGATCGGCGACTGGTCGATGTCGATCACCTTGTCGAGATATTCGAGCCCGGTCAGCCGCTCATGCTTTCCGGCAAGCACGCGCGCGCCGTTCAGCTGCCGCGCGGCGCTGGCGTAGAGCGTGTCGATGGTCAGGGACGACTTGCCCGATCCCGAAACGCCGGTGATGCAGCAGAAGGTGCCGAGCGGGATGGCGACGGTGACGTCCTTGAGATTGTTGGCGGTGGCGCCGTGGATGGTCAGCTTCTTGCCCGTCCCCTTGCGGCGCTTCTCCGGGATCGGCACCGCGCGCCGGCCGGTGAGGTAATCGGCGGTCAGGCTCTTCTCGTTGGCGAGCACCTGCTCGAGCGTGCCCTCGGCGACGATCTCGCCGCCATGCATTCCCGCGCCCGGCCCCATGTCGATGACATGGTCGGCGTTGCGGATCGCATCCTCGTCATGCTCGACGACGAGAACGGTGTTGCCGAGGTCGCGGAGCCGCTTGAGCGTGACCAGCAGCCGGTCGTTGTCGCGCTGGTGGAGGCCGATGCTCGGCTCGTCGAGCACGTAGAGAACGCCCGACAGCCCCGATCCGATCTGGCTCGCGAGGCGGATCCGCTGGCTCTCGCCGCCGCTCAGAGTGCCCGAGGTCCGGTTGAGGTCGAGATAATCGAGCCCGACATTGTTGAGGAAGCCGAGCCGCTCGTTGATCTCCTTGAGGATCTGGCGGGCGATCTCCTTCTGGGTCGGGGTGAGCTTCTCTTCGAGTGTCGAGAACCATTCGAGCGCGTGCCGCACCGATCGGCGCGACGACATCGAAATGTCCTCGCCGGCGATCTTGACCGCGAGCGGCTCGGGCCGGAGCCGCGCGCCCTCGCAGGTCTCGCACGGCGCCGCGCTCTGATATTTGGCGAGCTCCTCGCGCATCCAGGCGCTGTCGGTCTGGAGCATCCGCCGGTTGAGGTTGCCGATCACGCCCTCGAACGGCTTGCGCACCTCATAGCTCTTGCGCCCGTCGATGAAGCGCAGGGTCACCGGCCGCCCCTTGGT
This sequence comes from Allosphingosinicella sp., assembly GCA_036525315.1. Lineage (GTDB taxonomy): Bacteria > Pseudomonadota > Alphaproteobacteria > Sphingomonadales > Sphingomonadaceae > Allosphingosinicella. Next base: position 607 of record DATDAS010000078.1, on the reverse strand, counting down.
GCCGTGAAGGATGATGTCCTGGATCTCGTCGGACAGCTCGTTCCACGGAGTCTCGAGCGCGAAGTCGAACTCGCGCGCCAAGCTTCCGAGCACCTGCATATAATAAGGCGAGGGCGGGTTGGACTTGGCCCAGGGCACGACGGCGCCGCGCTTGATCGACAGGAAATGGTTGGGGACGACCAGGTCCGGATCGAAATAGAGCTTCTCGCCGAGCCCGTCGCAGGCCGGGCACGCCCCCTGCGGCGCGTTGAACGAGAAGAGCCGCGGCTCGATCTCGGCGATCGTGAATCCGGAGACCGGGCAGGCGAACTTCTCGGAGAAGATGATCCGGCCGGGCGGGGCGTTGTCCTGGAGCACTGCGGCCTTGGCCGCCTTCTCCAGCGCCGCCGCGACTCCGATCCGCGCCGTATTCGCCTCCGCGTCCGCCGCTTCCGCGGCGGCCGTGTTCGGCCCCTCCGAAAGCGCCCGCCCGTCCTCGCCCAGCTCGCTCGGCACCATGAACGCCGCGCGAGCCTCCGCTACGCGATCCTCCCCGGGACGGGGAGGGGGACCGCCGCCGTAGGCGGTGGTGGAGGGGGTTGCGAGGTCTGACTCAGTGCCGCCCCCT
>DATDAS010000077.1:0-57169 GCA_036525315.1 Allosphingosinicella sp. | reverse complement strand
GCCTAAGGCTTTCATCTACAAGAATGAAAGGGGAAGAATGGCATTCGTGCTCGATCAGACGTGGGATGTGGCAGCGCCGGTTCGCGGCGCCGCCGCCGCGGGCGCGCCGTTCTCTGCTCTTGACCCACTGCTCTCGAACGGTCGCGACCGCTATGCTTGGAAGACCGGCGCCATCCTGCTTTCGATCCTCGTGCACATCCTCATCCTCTGGCTGTTCCTGACCAGGCTCGCCGGCACAGCGGGCGACGGACGGCACGCGGGCATATTGCACAGCTTCAGCCTCTCCGACTCCTCCGCTTCCGCTGCTGCGCCAGGGCGCGAGGTCGTGAAGGTGCCGCCACTCCCGCCGGCCGCGTCGGAGACGAGCGACCTCGATGCGAGCGCCGAAACCGAGCTCGTACCCGAATGGAGCGTGTCGCGCCTTCCGCCCCGTCCGGCGCCGCCGAACGCGCAATCGTCCCCCGCGTCGGCCTCAACGGCGGGCTCCACGCCCGGCGCCGCGGCAGGCTCCGGCGGCCGCGCTGGCGGCGTATACGATCCCTATGCCGGGGCGGCGCCGCTTCGGCGCGAGCGCGGGGCCGGCTCCCAGGCGCCTTCGCTCGGGGAGCGCGTGCTCGGTTTCTTCGGCTTCGGCTCGCGCTCGTTCGGCGGTCTCACCCTCGACGAGGTGGTGCTCGAAGCGGCCCGCCGCGCGGTGGCGGGCAGGATTTCGGGCAGGGGCGGCACCGCCGATCTGATAGTGCGGGTTTCCCCGACCGGCGTGGTGCTGGAGGTGAGCATGGTGAGCGGTTCAGCGCCCCCCGATGCGCGAGACGCCCTAGCGCGCGCTCTGGTGGGCAAGCGGTTGTTCCAGGGAAATGCGGCCGATGCCCAGGAGCTCGCTCTACCGACCTTGCGCCTCGGCTAGGCGACCGCCTGTACCGCACCCGGGGGCTCGGGACGGATCGGGACCGATGCCGCCGGCTTGGATCCGAATAGTACCCGCCGCGTGATGGATGCCCGATTGCAACACTGAAATCCTATTTTCGCTGCTCGAGCATCTCATAGGACATCCCCTATTGCAAAATAGGATTCCTTATGTTATGTCCGCCAAATGAAACAAACCAGAACAGGTTCGTTGCCGCCGGTGCCGAATATGATTCCGCCACCGGTTTCATCGCCCGCGCGCCGGCGCCGCTTCAGGCGTCTGAGCCCTCACCCGATCGCTCGCCTTCGATCCGGTCGTACTTCGCCCTCGGCTCGACGGCTGGACTCGGGACAAGCAGCGGGCTTTCGTCGAGGAATTGGCCGAGTCGCGCCGAAAAAAGATTTTCGGGGGGTACGTGGTACTTACCTTCTTTACCTTTGGGCTTACCTTTGGTCTCACCTTCCGGCCGGCGCCGGCCGCTTCGCCGCCCGGCCGGTCGGTCGAGGCAAGGGCCGGTGGAGAACGTCCAAGTCCCCACCGCAAGTTCGCCCTGCTTTACGGTGGCGTCCGCAATTCGCCCCCCTTTTGGCCCCGACCGGATGAGGCTCCGCGCCCGACGTTAGGCTAAACTTACTAAACTTCCGTGGCCGAACCGGGCCGCGCGGCTCTTTGAAATCGTGAATATGAGAAGATCGCGGCTCCCCACGCGAAGGGGGCCGGCGCGAGGGATCGCGATCCCGGACGAAAGGTGATTTCTTCACATTGAAGCGGGCGGGCCGGGTCGCTCAGTCTCTTCGGACACTGGGCCGATTCCGGCCGCATGCGGGGAGCGGGCATGAAGAGCTGGCTGGTGCGTTTCTTTCTCCCGCTCTCCCTCCTGGCCGCTCCCGTGTCCCTCCGTGCGGCCGTCCAGCTCACGCCGCCGCTCACCGCGGACAAGGGCGACACCGCCTGGATGCTGGTTTCCACAATCCTCGTCCTGCTGATGGTCCTGCCGGGTCTGGCGCTGTTCTATGGCGGCCTGGTCCGGGCGAAGAACATGCTCTCCATCCTGAGCCAGCTGCTGGGCATTACCGCGGTCGCCATCCTCGTCTGGATAGGCTGGGGCTATTCGCTCGCGTTCGGCGGCCCCGGCCCGCTCATCGGCGGCTTCGGCAAGATATTCCTCGGCGGCGTCGACGGTACGAGCCTGGTGCCGACCTATAGCGAGGGCGTCGGCCTTCCCGAGCTCGTCTTCGCCGCCTTCCAGATGACGTTCGCCGCCGTCACGGCCTGCCTGATCGTCGGGGCGCTTGCCGAGCGGGTGAAATTTTCGGCCATCCTGCTCTTTACCCTGCTCTGGCTCACCTTCGTCTACGCCCCGGTCGCCCATATGGTCTGGTCGCCCGGCGGCCTGATCTTCGCGATGGGCGCCATGGACTTCGCTGGAGGCACGGTGGTCCATATCAATGCCGGCATAGCCGGGCTGGTCGGCGTCCTGTTCGCCGGAAAGAGGATCGGCTTCTTGAAGGAAGCGTCGCCGCCCCACAGCATGACTTTGTCGGTGACCGGCTTCGGGCTGCTCTGGGCGGGCTGGTTCGGCTTCAATGCCGGATCGGCCCTGGAAGCTTCGGGAGTCGCCGGGATCGCCATGATCAACAGCTTCGTCGCGCCCGCCGCGGGAGTGCTCGCCTGGATGGCGGCCGAGCGGATCGTCTCCGGCAAGCCGAGCCTTCTCGGCGGCGCCTCGGGCGGAGTCGCCGGACTCGTCGCGATCACGCCGGCCGCCGGATCCGCCGGACCGCTCGGCGCCATGCTGCTCGCCTCGGCGGCCTCGATCCTTTGCTATTGGTTCGTGGCCTCGGTGAAGAACCGGCTGAGGCTGGACGACACGCTCGACGTGTTCGGCATTCACGGCCTGGCCGGCATATTCGGCTCGGTCGGCACCGCCCTCGTTGCCGCGCCTGTCCTCGGCGGACATGCCGGCCCGGGCTATTCGGCCGCCTCCCAGCTGCTCGTCCAGGTCGAGGCCGTCGCCATCGCCATCCTCTGGTCGGCGGCCGGCTCGGCGCTTTGCTTCTGGATCGTCAGGCGGGCAATCGGGCTTCGAGTCTCGCGCGATGAGGAGAGGGAAGGTCTCGACATCGCCGATCATGGCGAGCGCGCCTACAATCACTGACATCCAGGCGTTGCCGTATCCGAAACGACGGGGTTCGGATTGCGCCGCTTCCGCAACGCGTTCGATCTCCGATATCGGAAGCGCGCCGCTCCGGGGCTGGACCCCGCGGATTTGGGGGCGCAGCCTGCGTCCGCACCTGAGGAGATTGAAATGTTCGAAAGCCTGACTCCGCGCGCGCCTTATGCGCTTGCCGCCCTGCGGATCATGACCGCCTTGCTGTTCCTCGGCCACGGCCTGGTCAAATTGTTCGGCTTCCCCGAAGGTGCCATGCCCGGCCAGCAGGAGATCGTCAGCCTGCTCGGTATCGCCGGCGTGATCGAGGTCGTGACCGGTATCCTCATCCTGGTCGGCTGGTTCACCCGCCCCGCGGCCTTCATCGCCTCGGGCGAGATGGCCGTCGCCTACTGGATGTTCCACGGATCGAAAGGCTTCTTCCCGATCCTCAACGCCGGCGAGGCCGCGATCCTCTTCTGCTTCATCTTCCTCTATCTCGTCTTCGCCGGCCCTGGCACATGGAGCGTCGACGGGGCGCGGGGCGCGGCGGCGGTCAGCACGACCTGAGGACGCAAGTCAGCGCTTTCTGGAGGCAGGCCGGAAGATCGAGGGCGGATCGCTCGCCGGGAAGCTCTCCGCGAGCGCCTCGTCGAGCAAATCCTCGCGATGGGCGCGGCATGCCTCGACCTCGGCGTCGCTGAAAGCCTCGGGCGCCGTCCGCTGCTTCTTCTCCACTAATTGCCTCCTTTCGGCGCCGGGCCATCCGCGGCTTCGCCGGACTCGGTAAGCGCTCGCCGCTGGTCTACCACATCCGGCATGACCTTGTTCGAGCGGATGACGGCGCCGATCGGCGATTATGGCGGATATCATCGTTCTTCGGGCGAATGGTTCCGCTTCGCCCCGGCGAACGAGGACTTGCTCCGCGCCGGTCTCGCCGAGGCGGCCGGGCGGGGCATGAAGGTCCGGGTCCGCGGCGCCGGCCATTCGATGAACGGTTCTGCCGTTCCCCGTCCGGACGAGCTTCTGATCGAGACCCGAGCGCTCGATTCCTGGGCGGTCGCGGATGCGGAGAGCATCCGGGTTGGGGCGGGGGCCGCGGTCTGGGACGTTCAGCGCCTGCTCGCCTCGCGCGATCACGGCCTTCTCGTCTGCAATGACGGCGATGCCGCCGCCTCGACCGTCGGGGGCTATGTCTCCGCCGGCGGCTTCGGCGCCGAGAGCTGGCGCAACGGCGGCTTCTGGGAGAGCGTCGAGAGCATCGATCTGATGACGGTCGGCGGGGACGACCTCACGATCGGCCGCTCCGATCCTCTCTTTCCCTGGCTGTTCGGCTCGATGGGCCAACTCGGGATCGTCACTGCAGCGACCCTCAGGGCCAAGCCGCTTCCGGGGGCCGAGCCGCTGACTCCGGGCCTCGCCGGGCGGGTGCCGGCCAGCACCCACGATTGGGAGAAGACGATCTGGTTCTCGGCCTTCGTCCCGAAGCCCGCCTGGGGACGGGCCCGGCGCGAGCTGGCCGCGATCGGCGCGCGCTACGCCGCGGCCTGGCGGGCGCGCCTGCCTTATGCTTATTCGATCCCGTTCCGCCGCTTCACGCCGCCGCTCATCCATCCCTCGGCCGCCGATCTGGTCGCGGTCGGGATCTGGGGCGAGGCCCCGGCGGGCGGCTTCGACTTCGAGGCGCTTCGAGCGCTCGATTCCGAATTCACCCTCTGGCTTGGCGCCAATCCCGATTTCCGCCGCTACGCCCAGAGCGAATTGCTGTTCGAGGGCTTCGACCCGGAGAAGCATTTCGGCGCCGGCCCACTCGCCGGATTGCGCGAGCGCAAGCGGCTGCTCGACCCCTCCGGCCGGCTCGCGCCGGGACTGATTTCGGGGGATTTCGCTTCCTAAAGCCGGTGCCGCACCGAGAGATAGGCCTTGGCCTCGAGCCTCTCGCCTGGCCGATGGACCAGCTTGATATGGTGGATGTCGAGATCGAAGCGGCCCATCCTCTCAGGCCCGAGCAATTTCCCGGTCACGAGCAGCTCCGGCGGCCAGCCGCCGCCCTCGTCGATCGTCGCGGTGCCGGGAAAGGCGCGAAGGGCTTCGGCCTTCCCGGCAATGCACGCCCCGTCCTCGTCGAGCCGCGACAGGAAGAGATCGAGCAATTCGCCGGGGCTCCGCCCCGACCGGGACGGTGCGAAATAGCATTCGAGCCCGATCTTCGCCCCGAGCTCCGGCATCAGGTCGATCGCGAGCGCCACGTCCCCCACCGCCCGCTGGTAGCGGATCAGCAGGGCCCGAACGCCCTCCACATCCTCATATCCCATCTCCTCGAGGGCCCCGAGGATCCCGTCGAGCGCGATCTGGTTGATGCAGATCCTGAGGCCCGCCGAGGGCCGCGCCCGCATCGCCCCGATCTGGAAGATCTCCGCCCGCTCCGGCAGCGCAGCGGCGCTCCGGACGAGGGCGTCGAGCAGCGCGTCCGGAATTGCGGCACCCGCGAGGGCCGACCCGGCCGCGTCCGCGCTCGCGCGCAACGCTTCGAGGTCGCCGTGGGGGTAGAGCGGCCTGCAGAACATATTGGGCAGATCGGGCGCGGGCCCTTCTATGTCGAACTCGAGCCAGACCTCGTCGATCTCCGCGGGCTCGGCGCCGAGCATCGCGGCGAGCCGGCCTACCGGCTCCCAGCCCGGCCTTCGCTCGATCTCGGAGAGCAGTGCCGCGCCTCCGCGCGCCCGGACCGCGGAGACCAAAAGGTCGGCCTTGGCGGCCGCGTCGTGAAGCGGACATTCGAAGCCGAAGGTCTGGAAGGCGAAGCCGCCCGGAAGAAGAGACGCCGTCGCGAGCATCGTGCCGCGAGTCTCCGCGTCGGCCAGCGCCTCCGGCAGCCGATCGAGAAGGGGCCTCAGGAAGGGCGAGAAGGGGCTCACGGATCGAAGGTCAGCATGCCGTTCTCGACCAGGGTCCGAGCCACGGCGATCCGGCTCTCGTCCCCGAGATGGGTAGGCAGGTCGCCGACCCGGAATCGGCGCGCCTCCAACATATGGTCGACCATGGTCGCGGCGCGCACCGGCAGCCGGACCACCCGGCCCGCGAAGAGAATCAGCAGGTCCGCGCCCGATTCGCGCGTAAGGCAGGCCAGTCCCGGCCGGATCGCCAGCACGCTGTCGGCACCGATCGAGCCGGCGCGAATCAGGTCCTCGGCCGCGCCCTGCCAGTCCCCGTCGCGCGAATGGACGAACTGATCTCCGAGCCGCTCGAGCGATGCGGCCAGATCCTCGGCCCGCAAATGCGACTTCAGCGCCTCCAGGATTGCCGGGGTGGTCCGAGCGGCTTCGGCCCGCGCCTCGGAGTCGGTGGCGAAGCCGGCGGGAAGCGCCTGCCTCAGCGCGGGGCTTCGCCGGGCCGCGGCGAGCAGCGCGTCGACCGCCACTTCGTACCAGGTGACAATGGGCGCGGCGACGGTGAGGTGAAGCGATTCCGATTCCTCGGTCTTCACCTCATGGACATGGCCCCGGGGCACGTAGAGCAGGTCGCCCGCTTCGAGCCGGTAGGTCCGTGTCGACTCGACTTCCGGAAGGGTCTTGAGCTTCGTCTCCCAGGGCAGGGTCCGGCGCAGCCATTGCTCGCGCCCGCGGAAGACGGTCTCGAGCGGCAGATGCTCGGCCGGCGATCTGATCGTCCAGCTCTTCGAGCCCTCGACCTGGAGGATGAAGACGTCGTGATTGTCGTAATGGGCCCCGAAAGCGCGGGCCCCCGGCGGGGTCAGATAGAGGTTGATCGCGACATCGCTGCTCAGCGCCGCCTCCAGGCGGGAGGCGAGACGGCGGATCGCGGGAACGTAGTGCGGCATGTTGCCGATCCGGATCGTCGCGCCTCTGGTCAGTCGCTTGTGGACCCGCTCCGCCGTCCACTGCGAACGGGCTGCCGGGCCCGGCTCGGGTGGATCGCCGCCCTCCACATAGCCGCCGATCACCGAGATCGGGAATTCCGGACGCCCGCACTGGGTCGCGAGCAGATGATCGACATGGCTCTTGTCGACCAGCCCGGTGAAAAAGTCGCGCCGGCCGCGCGACACGTGAAGTGGAGTCCTTTGCCAATGAAGCGAGAGGAATTCGTCCCGGCCGGCCTGTCCGAGCAGCCCTTCGAGGTTCCAGCCGGACTCGTCCTCCTCATTCATAGGCGAGGACGCAGGGGAGGGTGGGGTCGGCGAGCCGGAGCAGGCCGTAGGCGATCCCCGCGGCCCCGGTGAACATGCCCGGCGCGAACACCTTGTTGGGCGCGTTCAGAAGGAGCCGAAAGCTGCCGGTCCTCCGATAGCGGTCCACGACATAGGAGGCGTCGCGGCGCAGGCTGTCGGCCAAAGCGGTATCCCCGGTCGCCCGCGCATATTCGAGCTGGACGTCGATCCGGCCGATATTGCCGCAGCAGATGTGGTCAACATGGTCGAGCGTGAAGGCGCCGGTCGTCCGCATCGACCTTGCCGCCTGCGCCAGCAAGGCGGGGTCGCCCGCGATCCGGTGCATGGCGACCCGGCTCAGCCCGATGCCGGGCGTGCCGTGGCACCAGCTCGTCAGGAAGGCCTTCTGATCGGGGGTCGAGCGATAGTCGGGATAATTGCCCGCTTCCTCGTCCCACAGGTCTTCCTCGAAGGCGACATGGGCCATCGCCGCTTCGCCATATCTTGCGTCGCCGGTCGCGGCCTGGGCGCGCATCAAGGCGAGGGCGATCCCGGCCGCGCCGTGCGACATGCCCGTGATTGGCTTGCCGCCATAGGTGGCGATCAGCCCTTTGGCCGGACCGTCGGCGGCGCACCTGGAGAGCATGTAATCGGCGGTCCGGACGATCGGATCGGCCAAGGCGGCATCGCCGTGAAGCGCGTGCAGCTTCGCGAGCCCCAGCAGGAGCCCGGCCGAGCCGAAGATCAGGTCGAATTTGCCGTCCCGGCGGAGAAGCGGCTCGTCCACATGGCCGGCGCAGCGCAGGGCCGCACTCTCGGCTCTGGCCGCGATTGGATGGCCGGGCAGGAAGTCGGCGATCGACGCAAGTCCGTAGATGATCGATCCGAGGCCGTTGCCGCCCCCGACCGTTCCGTAGCGGAGCAGGCTGTCCAGTTCCTCGTCGATCGCCCGAAGGATCGGCGCCGCGGCCGCTGCGGAGAGGTCGGCATGCTCGGCCTTTCCGCCGGTCTTCGCCAAGGCCGCGAGGAAGACCGCGAGGCCGATCGCGCCGCTGTAGAGGTTGAACGAGATCGGCTTGAACTGGAAGGCGTCGGCCTCCTTCAGATATTCGAGCGCGATCCAGGCGGCGCTTCCGTCGGCGGCGCGCACCGCCTCGCGCGACAGCTCCGCCGCAATCTCCCCGGCGACCGCGATACATTCCTCGTCTCCGATCGGCGCCAGATGCCCGGTCGGCTGCTTTTCGAACTCGGTGAGGGCCGCGACCGCGTCCGGATCGTCGTGATAGCTTCGCGCCGCGCGGGCGTGGAACGCATATTCGATATAGCGCTCCTGAAGCGCCAGATCCTCGTCGTCGAGCCGGTCGAGCTTGCGCCCCAGCCGCGCCAGGCAGCCGGTCGAGAAATAGCCGGGCGCGCGCACCGCGCCGGCGCCGTCGACCACGTCGAGCCCGTCGGCCTGTACCCGGAAGAAGGGTATGTCGAGCCGGATCATCGCTTCATGCTCGGCCCTCAGCATGCCCCAGGGGGCGGTGCCGTTCCGCCCCGCGGCGACATACATGCGCGCCATGTGATCGGCCTCGATGCTCCAGTCCACGCCCTCGCGAAGGAAGCGGGGATTGGCCAGCTTCCACATCTGCTGCGCGTAGACGTTGGTCGCCTTTCGGACGAACCGGACCTGGATGTCGCTTCGACTTGCGATCAGCTCGGCAAGCGTCTCGCGATTGCACTGCAGGAATCGGTACATGGCCCGGAACCCGGCGACGATGTCTGCGACATGATCGTCGGCGGAGCCGGCGCTTTGCGGCGTGAAGGGCTGGTTCGCTTGGACGGGGAGGGGCACCTTGCGTGGCTCGAGCCGAATGTCGTCCGTGCCCGTATTCACCCAAACGCTCAGCGACTGGTCGTCATTGCCTTCGACTCCGCCGCCGCCGAACCCGCTCGTGTCGCGCTTGGCGCCGCCTGGCTTGATGCTCCAGTTGGGAAGGAGGCCGGTGCGCGCCACCGAATAATAGACCGTCTCGCTCGCCAGAGCCGCGGCATTCCCGTCTTCGGCCGCCATATCCATCTCCTTGTACGGATTGAAGATGGTCTCGGTGTCGATGAGGTAGGGTTGCTCGCCCCGGGCGATCAGATTCTCGTGATGGCAGTCATAGCCTTCGAGCGCGTAGGCGAGTGCCAGCAGATAGCCGGCGCGGACATAGAATCGGCCGACCGCGGCTTGGTCCGCGCAGGGCTCGTGCGCCACATATTCCTGCCAGCCGTGGCTGCCCCGATTGAGCGTCCCGGCGCTTGCGAGAGGCAGAAGGCCGGCCCCCGCGTTGATCCAATCGATCAGGTCGGCGACGAGCAAATCGGTGTCGAGCGGCTTGGGCTTGTAGACGATCCGAGGTCCGCCCTCCCAGGCGAGGATCATCGTGCTCCGGCCTTCATTGTGACGGTCCGACAGGCCATATTCGAGACCGGAAGGATCACCGAACTGCTTGCCCCGATTGAACCGCTCCGCGAGCGCCGCTCGGTCCTCGTCGAGCCGTCCGAGCATCTCGGCGATCGAATCGGCCCAGCCAATGCAGAGCGCGGCGAGCTGTCTGGCGAGCACCGCATATTCCGCGATGAAGGTCGGCCAGCGGCCGTCGAAAAACTCCCGGACGAAGGCACGGTAAAGCCGGTCCGACCGCTCGCCGCGGGCGGCCCGAAGCGCCGCCGCCAATTGCGATTCCCGCTTCGCCTTGTTGATGATGAACTCGAGGTTGAACGCGAAGGCGGCCTGGTTGGCGAGGAGGAAAAGCAGAGTATCGCGGGCGGGCGCGAACACGGCTCGTCGCGCCTCGTCCCCGATCTCGGGCCGTGCGCTCAGAAGCCGCCGCCATCCTTCCTCGGCGAACGGCCTGACCAGCTCATGGAACGGGTAGGAACCGTTCTTCGGCGGCGCCGCGAATATCTCCTCCTTGCTCCAGGCCGATGCCGCCCCGAGCGCGGAGCGGACGAAGCACGTCCATTCCGGCAGGGGCGCGCCGGCCGCGGCAATCGCGTCTCCCAGCAGCACGTCCAGGGCGTCGGGATCGAAGCCGTCCTCCCCGAGCCTGCGCCGGAATTCCGCCTCGTCGCCCTTGGCGGACGTCTCGCGCCATCGCTCGGCCCGGCGCTCGGCGCGCCCGGGGCCCGCCGGCCGCATTCGGCTGCCCGCCGCGGCTCGCTCGTAGAGGGTCATGGCGCGGGCGGCGGCCCGCGCCATATCCTCGTTTTCCGGCACCATTCGGGGCGGTTCGGTCATCTCGAATCCGAGGGCGGCCGCCCCTTGCGGGTCGCTCACTCCTCTTCGGTCGGTCCCGGAGCGCAGGTCGTGCCGTTATTGCCGCACTGGGTGCATTCCGCGGTGCATTCGGCGAACGAGCCCCAGCCGCTGCATGCGGCGGAATCCATCTCGTCGGAGCTGATCCCTGACGAGGCGCTCGGCGCGGCGGGAATCACGACGTGAAGCTCGCGCTCCGACTCGGTGTGGACGTTGACCTTGGTGTCCGGCGACAGGCTCACTCCATATTCGCTTTCGATCGTTCCCTTCGGATCGCTCATCAGCCGCTGGCGGAAATCGTCGTCCCTGAGCGCCTTGCTGACGAGCTCGTCGTTCAGCTGGCTTCGCTCGGAGGAATAGCCGTTATCCATATCGGTCTCCCGCATTTTGAGGATGTGGATACGCACGCGCGGGAGGCGCGAGAGCGCCTCGAGGCTTCGGCGGGAATCGATACCACGGTCCGCCTGAAGCGATCCGACTGTCGGCCCGGCGAGCACCGCGCGCAAGATCAAACCGTCTCCGAAACAGAGCGAAAGCGGAATGAGCGGAGATCCGGACTCAGTTCATTGCCGGTGCGGGATCGAGGCCCTCCGGACTTTCCTCGGTCCGGCGCCGCCGGTCCCGCTCGAGCCGGGTCAACCGGTCGGCGAGGAAGTCCATGACCGCCCGGATTCGCGGCGTGTGGCGAAGCCTTTCGTGGGTGAGCAGCCAGAAGCCCATCTCGTAATCGGGCTTGGGGGGAAGGCATTGCACGAGATCCGGGTCGAGATCGGCGACCAGGGTCGGAAGAACCGCCAAGCCCGATCCGGCCCGGACCGCGGCGAGCAGCCCGCTCGTATTGCTCTGCTGTATCGCGACCAGGTCGACCAGATCGTTGCGCTCGAGCCAGGCCCTATAGGCCCGCCAGACGCCGGGGCCGCCGCCGCCGATCAGATCGTGGCCGCGCAGCGCCTTCCGCGTTCGCGGCCGGCCGTTCGCATCGGCATAGGCGCGGCTGCAGTAAAGCGCCCAGGTGAAGGTGGCGAGGCGGCGGCCCACGAGGCCGCCGCCGGCCGGCTGGTCCGTGCTTCGGAGCGCGATATCGGCCTCGCCGCCGGCCAGGTCGCGATTCTCCTCGCTCGTGTCGAGCTCGATGCGGATCGCGGGATGGGCGTCGTGAAGGTCGCGAAGCATCGGCGCGAGGATGGTGACCGCGAATATCTCCTCGACGGTCAGCCTCACCGTGCCGCTGGCGTCGCGCGACTGCGAGGCGGCGGCATCGCCGAACCGGCCCGCCTCCGCCTCAACGGCCTCCGCGCGGGGGACGAGCGCTTCGCCCGCGGGCGTGAGCCGGTAGCCCCCCGGCCGCCGCTCGAACAGGACCAGCCCGAGCTCGGTCTCGAGGGCGGCAACGCGCCGGGCCGCCGTCGTCTGGCTGACCCTCAGCGACCGTCCGGCCGCGAGCGTGCTGCCCGTCCGGGCGACGGCCAGGAAATGGCGAAGATCGTTCCAGTCGAGCACGTCCGCCCCTTCTGCATATTTGCAGAACAACCGCGCAATATCGTTGTTAGTTGCCAATTGCAACTGAGTTTAAGGAGGGTCCTGCGCCATGAAGGCGCGAACCGGGAATTGGAGACAGACCATGAAGACCGTCCTCGCTCTGGCCGCACTCGCCGCCGCTTTCACCGCCGCCCCAGCCTCCGCGCGGGAGCCGATCGCCGTTTCGGGCGGAACCATCGCCGTCCGAACCGCCGATCTCGATCTTTCCACCGACCGCGGAGTCTCGAAGCTCGACCGCCGGATCCGCGCCGCCGCGACTCTCGCCTGCGGAACCACGTCCGATTTCGACGTGCGCGGCAAGAACAAGGCCCGCCGCTGCCGTGCCGAGACGATCGCCAGCGTCGCCCCCCAGCGCGACGCCGCCATCGCCCCCACGCTCTCGACCCGGCTCGCCGCGAAGTAATGGCACGCTCCCTCCCCCCTTGCGGGGGAGGGACGCTTCGCCTTGGCGAGCCACTTCGGCGAGCTTAGGCTGAGCTGGGTGAGGGGTAATTCTTCGCCCTGAATGCCCCTAATGCGCCCCGTGGCCGCCTCGAGCCACGGCGTTCAGATCGGGCACGATCGCGATGTTGAGCATCATCCCGCCATCCTCATGGTCGAGGATGTGGCAGTGGATCACGAACTCTCCGATATAGCGCTCGTAGGTGGTCCTGATCCGGATCTGGTAGCCGTTCTCCACGAACAATGTGTCGCGGAATACGCCCTTCATCCCGCAATATTGATTGGCGAGTTGCTGTGGGTCGGTAAAGGCCGACGGCTTGCACTTGCCGTTCGCGTCGAAGATCGAGACCTGGTTGCCGTTGGCGTCGGGCTGGGTCACGTCGACGACCTCGAACGGATTGACGTGGATGTGGAAGATGTGCGGCTCGCCGCCCGCGGTGAGCAGCCAGTCGTCGGTCGTGCTGACCTGCCGCGTGATGTTGACGACGTCCGGATCGTAGGACTTCCCGTTGATCAGGAAGAGGGGCGGCGACGTCGGCGTGGCGCCGCCGGTGATCTGGAAAAAGGCCCCTTGCTGGCCCCTCGGCGCGGGGGAGGATGTGAACTGCGCCCACGGGGTCAGGTCGCCCGTCTTCAGGCCGTCGCGCACCGCCGTCGGAAGCTGCGGATTGGCGTCGTAAAGGGCCTGCTCGACATAGGCCTCCAGATCGCCCTTCACGGCCGTGCCGCCCTTCACCCTGATGTAGGCGAGCAATTGCGGGGCCGACGGTCCCTGGCCGCCCGCGCCCTGGCCGGTGGCGGGATTGATCTGCTGCGAGGGCGGGGCCGCCTGGTCGAGCAGGCAATAATCGCCCTCCTCGGGGAAGACGGCGAGTATGTCGCTTCGATACCCCGGCTGCAGATAGTTGGATTCGAGCGTCTTTCCGCCGTTCTCGGTCAGGACGGTATTCATCCTGGTGCGGGTCAGCCCGTCATTGGCGATCTCGAACTGCGGGACGAGGGTCTCGGCACTGGCGACGCAGGCGGCAGCGACAGCCTCCTTCTGCTTCTGGCGATTGCCGGTCAGCGCCGAGGCGCCGATCAGATTCTTGCCCTTGACCGGCTGGGCCCGGACGATCTGCAGATTGACCGTATCGTGGATGCCGGCATGGACGAAGCGCCAGCGCTGCAGCTCGCCCGCTGCGATGGTCATGGTCGGCTGCACGATCCCGTTGATGCTGGTGAAGCGGCCGTTCGTGTCCCAGATCGACGCCGAGTCGAGCTGCAGCGCGAAATTCTCCACTACGCCCGGGCTGACCGGCGCCTTCTTGGTGGATTTCGGGCAGGTCCAGGGGGAGTAGGTCACCGGCCCGCTGCTGTTGACGTTGAAGAGGCCCGCCTTCGTATAGAGCTGCTGCCAGTCGTTCAGCGGGTTGGCCGGGTCGTTCTGGAAGCAGGCATAAGCGATCTGCTGGAGCATGAAGAGCTGCTCGGTCAGCGGCCTTCCGTCCGGATGATGAAGGATCGTGTCGACGTCGGCGATCGGGTTGGGATCCGCGGGAGTCGGCGGCTTGTAGGGCCGTTTGCCCTTGATGATCAGAGCGCCCGCTCCGCCGCTGGTGACTCCGACCGCGGTCGAGCCGTGCCTGTGCGCGTGATACCAGAAGGTGCCGGCCGGATGGTCGTCGGGAATGTTGATCTCGTAGGGGAAATTGGTCTGCGGGTTGATGCTCAGCAGCACATTGTCGCTGTTCCCCGTCGGCGAGACGTGCAGGCCGTGGGTGTGCAGGTTGGTCGTGTTGTAGCAGCCGACGCCCGGCGGCACTCCGAGCCCCGCGGGCGGGTCCTCCTGGCAGCTCGGATCGTTCGTCGACAATTTGTTGTCGAGCCCGATTCGCAAGGTGTCGCCCGGCCAGACTTCGATCACCGGCCCGGTCTTGCAGCCGCCATAGGATCTGAGCTCGAGAACGTCGTCCGGACCGCCTGTCGTCGGATCGGGATTGTTGATCGTGGAGCGGGTGCGGACCAGCTCGAGGTCGACCGAGACGACCCTGTCCTGGTCGTTCCTTGTATAGGAACCGGACGGGTTGCAGGCCCTGGACGGCGCGGCCTGGACCATGGCCGCCCCCTCAGCGGCGGGAGCCCCGAACCTCGGCGGTTGCTCGAACGGATAGACGGCCGGCGCCGCCAAAGATGCGGTGCCGGTGCCGAAAACGGCTGCGGTAAGCGCGGATTTCAGGACGATATGGTTCATGTTCGAGCCCCCCTTCAGATCGAACGGCGACCATCGCGCAAATTTGCCGCCGCCCGAACGCAAACAAGGTCGAAAATGGATGAAGTTGCCCGATCGCGGGCCGCGCGCGCTTCAGGCGGGGCCGCTCGATCCGAGAAAACGCTCGAGCGCGGCGGCGAACGCGTCGGGCTGCTCCCATTGCGGATAATGGCCGCACGCGTCGATCAGCTCCAGCCGCGCCCGAGGCAGAAGTGCCGCCGCCCGTTCGCCCTGCTCGGGCGGGAAGACCCGGTCCTGGTTTCCCCAGAGCAAAAGGGCCGGCCTGTCGAAGCCGCGCGCGAGCCGTTCCACCTCGGCGCGTTTCCGGCTCCCGAGCAGCCCCACGCCCTCGCGAAGGGTGCGGACGAACGAGCGCTCGCTGCCGGGGATCGCCGCATATCGATCGATCAGCGCGATCAGCTCTTCGGTGGCATTGCCTTGGTCGTGCATCGCGAGCCGGATCGTCATCCGGTTGTTGGAGCGGGTCGGCCGCCCGAGCCACGCGCCGATCAGCGGCAGGGACGGGATCCGCATGATCGGGTGAGTCCGCCGGCCGAAGCCTCCCGGCGCCGCGAGCACGGCCTTGTCGATCCGGTCCAGGCCGATCCCGGAGAAATGGACGATCGCGCTCGCGCCGAGCGAGCTCCCGACCAGATGCGCGCGGTTCAGCGCCAGCCGGTCGAGCAGGGCCTTCAGCTGCGCGGCGAAGAAGGGCCCGTCATAGGCGGCATCGGGCCGGCTCGCTTCACCGAAGCCGGGCAGGTCGAAGGCGATCGTCCGGAAGCTCCGGGCCAGGCGCGGCAGGACCCGATCCCAGATCTCGATCGAGTTGGCGAGGCCGTGGACCAGGACGACCGGCGTCCCGGCCCCGCCTGTGTCGGCCAGCCGGGTCGAAAGCCCGTTGGCAAGCTCGATCGTCTCGCTCCTCACGCACTCCGGCTAGCGCAGCGGCTCCGCGGCGGGAAGGCGAAGCTCGGCGCGAAGCCCGCCTTCGGCCCTCCGCTCGAGCCGGACGTCGCCGCCATGGGCGCGGGCGATCCCGCGCGCCAGAGCGAGGCCGAGCCCGACTCCGCCCGTCGCGGGATCGCGTGCCGAATCGCCGCGCTCGAAGGGCTCGAACACCCGCTCCAGCGATTCATCGGGCAGGCCGGGGCCGTCATCTTCCACGAGCAAGACCGCCTCCATGCCCTCGCGCAGCAGGCGGCATGTCGCCCCGCCGCCATAGCGGACGGCATTGTCGAGCAGGTTGCCGACCAGACGCCGCAGAGCGATCGGATCGGCGGTCACCTCGATGGGAGCGGCTTCAGCCACCGTCACGTCCGCGCCCGTCTCGGCGAGATCGTCGGCCATGGACTGGACCAAAGCGGTCAGGTCGAGCCGCCGGCGCTCGACCTTCGTCTCGCCCCGGGCGAAGGCGAGGACTCCGCCGATCATCGCATCCATCCGCTCGATGTCGGCGACGATCTTCTCGCGCTGCTCGGGCTCCACATTCTCGGCGCGGAAGCGAAGCCGGGTGAGGGGGGTCCTGAGGTCGTGAGCGATCGCCGCGATCAGCCTCGTCCTTTCGTCGACCGCGCCCGCGATCTTGCGCTGCATCTCGTCGAGCGCGCGCGCCGCCTTGCGCACCTCGCGCGGTCCGGTCTCGGCGAAGGCAGCGTCCGGATCGCCGCGCCCCGCCGCTTCCGCGGTCTCGGCGAAGGCCCGGATCGGCCGGACCAGCCGCCGAGTGAACAGCCAGGCCAGGGGCACCAGCACCAATATGTTGATCGCCACCCAGAGCAGGAGAATGGAGGCGCCCGAGCCGAGCCAGGGCAGCCTTGTCGCGATCACGACCCAGCGGCCGTCGGGGAGCCGGACCGCGGCGGCATAATCCTCGAACGCCCTGTCCGCGCCTTGCTCGAAGGGCTCCTCCAATCCGGTGGCGGGCCGGTTCAGGAGACTCATCACCAAGGCGCCGCCCGGAAGCTCGACGTCGTTCTCGATCAGTACCTGCTCGCGCGGGATTCCGAGCAGGCCCGCCAGGGTGGCGCGGGCGCGAGACTCCAGACGGATGTCCCGCTCCCACCCGCTCGGTTTCGAACCGACGATCT
Source organism: Allosphingosinicella sp. (assembly GCA_036525315.1). GTDB lineage: Bacteria > Pseudomonadota > Alphaproteobacteria > Sphingomonadales > Sphingomonadaceae > Allosphingosinicella. Next base: position 40,335 of record DATDAS010000077.1, on the reverse strand, counting down.
CGACGGTCAGGGTCTGCTTCTCGCGAGTCACCTCGGCGCGGTTACGGACCGCCGCCGCCACGTCGCCGAAGGTGAATTGTTCTCTCCCCCCGGGCAGGAGTCCGGCCATGGCGAGGCTGATGATCTGCGCGGCGATCGCCACGGCAACGACTAGGAGCAGCACCTGGGCGAGGAGGGGGCTGCCCTTTCTCATTTCAGAACCGGCCTGACGGCGAACATATAGCCTTCGCTTCGTACCGTCGCGATCAGCTCGGCCCCGTCCTCGCCCGCCAGTTTCTTGCGGAGCCTGCTGACCTGGACGTCGATCGCCCGGTCGAACACGTCCGAGTCCGACCCGCGCGCGAGCTCGATCAGCTGGTCGCGGGAGAGGATCCGCATCGGCCGCTGGAGAAAGGTGGTGAGAAGCCTTCGCTCGCCCGCCGACAATGCGACCGAGACGCCCCTGGCCGATCGCAATTCCGCACCGCGCGGATCAAAGCTCCAGCCGCCGAAATGCCAGGCCTTTTCGCCAGCCGCATCGCCGGCCGAGTCGCCGGCCGTGTCGCTCGCGCGCCGCCGGAGGACCGCCCGGACCCGCGCGAGAAGCTCGCGCGGATTGCACGGCTTGGGAAGATAATCGTCGGCGCCGATCTCGAGCCCGACGATCCGGTCCGTATCCTCGCCGAGCGCGCTCAACATGATCACCGGCGGCCCGCTCGACGCTCGGAGACGCCGGCAGATCGAGAGGCCGTCCTCGCCGGGAAGCATCAGGTCGAGGACGATGAGGGAAGGGCGTTCGCCGTCGAGCAGCCTGTCGAGCCCGGCGCCGTCCCCGGCTTCGACGATCCGGTATCCGTGCTTCGCGAGGAAATCGCCGATCAGCTGACGGATCTCGGGATCGTCGTCGACCAGGGCGATCAGCTCGCCTTTCGCTTCAACCTGACTGGCCATGGCCCGCTTATCGGCGCCTCCCGTTTCGCGACTATTTCAAAACGGAAACAAAGGGAAACGCGGCCGAAATCCGGCGGCAATCCGGCCCTCGCATCTCTTGCCGCCAAGGAGATGCGACCATGCTCGAACTGAAGAACCTCACCCACGTCTATCCCAACGGCACCCGCGCCCTCGACGAGGTGACCCTGTCGATCCCGCGCGGCATGTACGGGCTGCTCGGGCCCAACGGCGCCGGCAAGTCGACCCTGATGCGCACGGTCGCCACTCTCCAGACCCCGACCGAGGGCAGCATCCGCTTCGGCGACATAGACGTGATTGCCGAGCCCGAGAGGCTGCGGCGGACCCTCGGCTACCTGCCCCAGGATTTCGGGGTTTATCCGCGCGTCTCGGCGATGGAGATGCTCGACCATCTCGCGGTCCTGAAGGGCGTCTCTTCGGCGGCCGACCGCAAGGTGACGGTCGAGACCCTGCTCCACCAGGTCAATCTGTGGGACGTGCGCAAGAAGGCGCTCGCCGGTTTTTCGGGCGGAATGCGCCAGCGCTTCGGGATCGCCCAGGCGCTGATCGGCAATCCCGAGCTGATCATCGTCGATGAGCCCACGGCCGGCCTCGACCCGGAGGAGCGCAACCGCTTCCTCAACCTGCTCGCCGAGATCGGCGAGAATGTCGTCGTCATCCTCTCGACGCACATCGTCGACGACGTCTCCGATCTCTGCCCGCTCATGGCGGTCATCGCCGACGGCCGGATACGGATCGAGGGCGCTCCGCTCGACCTGATCCGCGCGACGAAGGGGCGGATCTGGATGAAGACGGTCGATCGCGGCGAGCTCGACCGGATCCGAGAGCGACACCAGCTCATCTCGACCCGCCTCTTCGCCGGCCGGACCATCGTCCACATCCTCGCCGACAGCGATCCGGGCGACGGCTTCGCCTCGGTCGAGGGCGGGCTCGAGGACGTCTATTTCACCACGCTCGCGCAAGCGCGACGCGCGGCCTGAGGGGAGTTTCGATCATGCTCGCGCGCGTCGCCGCCTTCGAATTCCGCTACCAGCTCCGGAGCCCCTGGCTCTGGATCGCGTCCGCCTTCGTCTTCGCAATCGCTCTCTTCTCGATGGGGACCGACCTCATCGACGCCGGCGAGACCTTCCGAAACTCCTCGTGGGAGATCGTCAGCAAATATCTCGCCTTCTCGGCCATGTTCATGTTCATCTCGACGGCCTTCGTCGCCAACGTCGTCATCCGCGACGACGAGACCGGATTCGGGCCGATCCTGCGCTCGACCCGGATCGGCAAGGCCGACTATCTGATCGGCCGTTTCGCCGGGGCCTTCGCCGTGGCGGCAATGTGCCTTCTGCTCATTCCGCTCGGAATGGTGCTCGGCTCGATGATGCCCTGGATCGATCCCGCCACGATCGGTCCGCACCGGATAACCGATCATCTCTACGGCTATTTCCTGCTCGCGCTCCCGAACGTGCTCATCGTCTCGGCGATCCTCTTCACGATCGCGGCCCTGACCCGCTCGGCGATGGGCACCTATGTCGGCGTCGTCGGCTTCGTCATCGCCTATCTCATGCTCAACGAAGCGCTCATCACCAAGCCGCAGCTCGTCGGCTGGCCGAGCCTCGTCGAGCCTTTCGGCAGGCGCGCAATTCTCGATGCCACGCGCTACTGGACGCTCGTCGAGCGCAACACTCTGCTCCCTCCGCTCGAGTTCTATCTGCTCTGGAACAGGCTCATCTGGGTCGGCCTCGCGCTGCTCATCCTCGGGGTCGGCGCCTGGCGCTACCGATTCGCCGAAAAGGGGCTGTCCGAGAGCGCGCGAAAGCGCCGCGAGATTCCGCAATCGCAGCGGGCGGATGCCTTCGTCCTTCCTGGCGGTCCCCTGAGCCTTCCCTCGCCGAGCCACGGCTTCGCATCCGGCTGGGCGACATTCTGGGCCCGGGTCCGCTTCGAGATGAAGCAGGTCGTGGTCAGCCCTGCCTTCCCGATCCTCATGATGTGGGGAATGTCGACGACCCTGCTCGTCCTGTTGACCCAGCGCGACATGGACGGGCGGCCGAGCTACCCGACCACCGCCTCGATGATTCCCGAGCTCGAGCAGGCGCTGTTCGTCATCCCGGCGATCGTCGTCATCATCTATGCCGGCGAGCTCGTCTGGAACGAGCGCGCGCGCCGGATGAACGAGATCATCGATTCGACCGCTCTTCCGAACTGGGCCTATGCGGTTCCGAAGACCGCCGCGGTCACCCTCGTCCTCGGCGCGATCTTCGCCTTCAGCATGCTGGCCTCGATCGCGACCCAGCTCGGCCTCGGCTTCACCCGGATCGAGATCGGCCAGTATCTGCTTCTCTACTGGCTGCCGGCCACCGTCGACATGCTCATCCTCGCCGTTCTCGCCGTCTTCGTCCAGGCGCTGAGCCCGCACAAGATCGTCGGGTGGGGGATCATGCTTCTGTTCCTCGGCGCTCAGATCATCAAGGTCGCGCCCGAGAGCACGCTCCTGAACTACGGTGCCGTCCCGCCCGTGCCGCTCAGCGATTTCATCGGAGCCGACAATTTCTGGGTCGGGGCCTGGACGATGCGGCTCTACTGGGGCGCGCTCGCCGTCTTCCTCCTCGTCGCGGCACACCTGCTGTGGCGGCGCGGCATGGACATCAAGCTCGGGCACCGTCTTCGCCTGGCGCGGCGTCGGGCCCGCGGCCCCGCCGGTGCGATCGCCGCGGCGGCGCTCCTGACCTTCGGAGCGACCGGCGCCTGGGCCTGGTACAATATCGACCGCCTCAACCATTATCGCTCGCAACAGACGGTCGAGGCCGACCTCGCCCGCTTCGAGAAGAAGTACGGCAAGTATCGCGACCTGCCCCAGCCGGCGGTCACCGACGCCAGGCTCGATATCGCAATCTATCCGGAAGAGCGGCGTGCCGTGACGAGCGGGCGCTACACGCTCCGCAACGTCACCGACGCGCCGATCGCCGAGGTCCATCTTCGCCGCGGCCCGATGGGTCTCGAGATCGAGCAGCTCGAAGTGGCGGGAGCGCGCCTGGTCTCGGAGGACCGCGACTTCGGCTATCGCATCTATCGTTTCGACCGTCCGATGAAGCCGGGCGAGGAAAGGCTGATGACCTTCCGGACCGAGCGGGCGCGGCGGGGCTTCTCCAACTTCAGTCCCGAGCAGAAGCTGGTCGAGAACGGAACCTATCTCGACAGCTCGGACATAGCGCCCTCGTTCGGCTTTGCCGGGGCCCAGGTGATCGAAGGCGCGAAGCGGAAGGAATATGGGCTTCCCGACCTTCCGCGGCTTGCCCGGCTCGAGGATGAATCGGCCAGCAACAAGCCCGGCTTCGGCGGCGGCTGGGCGAAGACCGACATCACTTTGTCGACCGCGGCCGATCAGGTCCCGATCGCCACCGGTCGCAAGGTGTCGGACGTCGTCAGCGGCGGCCGTCGCACCGCGCGTTTTATCTCGGTCGCTCCGGTGGTCAATTTCGTGACGGTCCATTCGGGTCGCTATTCCGAGAAGCACCGGATCCACCGCGGCCGCGACCTCGCCGTCTATCATCATCCCGGGCACGCCTGGAACGTCGACCGCATGCTCGACGCCCTCCAGGCCTCGATCGAGACCTACGAAGCCGCTTTCGGGCCCTATCCCTACACCGAGGCCCGGATCGTCGAGTTCGGCTGGGCCTATTATGCCCGCGCCTTCCCGGGCACGATTCCTTACTCCGAGGATCTCGGCTTCGTTCCCGATCTCACCGATCCGGCCACGATCGACAATGTCAGCGGGGTCGTGGCGCACGAGATCGGCCACCAATATTGGGGCCACCAGCTTCATGGCGCGGAGATGCAGGGCGAGGAGCTATTGTCCGAGCCGCTCGCCACCTACTCGGCGATGATGGTTCTGAGGCGGCTTCGCGGCCCGGACGAGATCAGGCGCTCTCGCATCCTATTCCTGCACCGCTATCTCGACGGCCGCGCCGGCGACGAGGAGGAGGTGCCGCTCGCGCGGGTCGAGGGCCAGAGCTGGATCCACAGCAGCAAGGGCCCGCTTGCCTTGAACCTGCTTGCGCAGAGGCTCGGCGAGGAGAGGGTCAATCGCGCCCTTCGCAACATGCTCGAGCGGTTTCGCTTCAAGGGCGCGCCTTATGCCCGATCGCTCGACCTGATCGCCGCGTTCCGGGCCGAAGCGAGGAGCGCGGAGGAGCAGGCCTTGATCACCGACCTGTTCGAGCGGATCACCCTCTTCGATCTCGAGGCGGGCGAAGCGAAGGCGGTCCGGCGCGCCGACGGGAAATGGGAGGTCAGCGTGCCGGTCACCGCCCGGAAGCTCTACGCGGAGGGAAGGGGTCTGGAGCGCGAAACGGCACTGAACGAGTCGATCGAAGTCGGCCTGTTCACCGGCCTCCCCGGCTGGGGTCCCTTCGACTCGAAGGGCGAGGTTATGATGCGCCGGGTGCCGATCCGCTCGGGCCGCCAGGTGCTCAAGTTCATAGTTAATCGGAAGCCGCTCTTCGCCGGGATCGACCCCTACAATCTTTACATAGACCGCGACACCGAGGACAATTTCGCGGCGGTCGTGAGCCGCTAGGTCGAGGAGCACGCTGGGAGCCAGGCGGAGTCCGAAGGGATTCCAGCCTCAGTGGGTGACCGCCAATCTGCCAAAAATCTTGTGTCCCGGCGGAGGCCGGGACCCAGCGAGAAAAGGGAAATCTGGGCCCCGGCCTTCGCCGGGGCACCGTCACTCGAATCATCGAACTTCGATATCCTGTTTGACGAAGATCGATAAATCTATTATCGTTTTTCGATATAACGAGTCGCAAGGGATATCACGCTATGTCCAGACCCTGGTCCACCGCGCTTCCGATCCTCTACGTCGTTCTCCGGATTCTCGTCGTCCTGAACTGGCTGTTCGGCGCCGCCATCCTCGCTCTCCTCGTCGTCATTCCGAACGAGCAATGGATCATGGCCGCATTCAAGCTCGCACCCTCGCTCGAGGCGGAGCGGCTGATCATGGCCCTCCGCGCGGTGGCGGTGTTGGGCCTCGTCACCATCCCGCTCAATCATATGCTGTTGAAGCGACTGATCGCGATCGTCCTCACGGTGCGCGCGGGCGATCCGTTCGTCCCGGCCAACGCGATCCGGCTCCAGACCATCGCCTGGATCCTCCTCGCCCTCCAGATCCTCGGCATGGTGATCTGGGCGATCGGCGAGGCGGTCAATACGCCCGCCACGCCGGTCGATCTCGATGCCGGCTTCTCAATCAACGGCTGGCTCGCGGTCCTCCTCACCTTCGTGCTCGCCCGCGTGTTCGCCGAAGGCACATTGATGCGCGAAGACCTGGAGGGGACGGTCTGATGGCGATCGCGGTCAAGCTCGACGATCTGCTCCACGATCGGCGGATGACCCTGACCGAGCTCGCCGAGCTGGTCGGGATCACCATCGTCAACTTGTCGATCCTGAAGACCGGCAAGGCCCGCGCGATCCGCTTCTCGACCCTCGAGGCGATCTGCGAGGCGCTGACCTGCCAGCCCGGCGACATATTGGAATATCTGCCCGATGCCGCAGCGGCGCCGGACGAAGAGCTGGGGGAAGCGGCATGATCGTCCTGATGTGGATTCACATAGCGGCGGGAATCCTCGCCTTGCTCTCGGGAACCGCGGCGGTCGCCGCGCGCAAGGGCGGCCGGGTCCACGCTCGGGCTGGGACTGTCTTCTTCGGATCGATGCTGATTCTTGGGGTGACCGCGAGCATCCTCGAGCCGTTCCGCGACCCGCCCGGTTCGCCCGTGGGCGGAATCATCGTCTGCTATTTCGTCGCCACCTCCTGGATGGCCGCTCGCCGTCGCGACGGAAGGACCGGCTGGTTCGAGAAGATCGCCTGCGCCGCGGCACTGGGCGCCGGCGCACTGACCATCCTTGGCGGCTTCACCGGCTCGACTACACCCGCCGGCCCGGGCCCGGTCTTCGCCATCGGGAGCTTGTGCCTGCTTGCCGGCTTTCTCGATCTCAATGCGATCCTTCGAGTTCCGCTTGGCCCGATCCAGCGCATCGCCCGTCATTTGTGGCGGATGTGCGTCGCTTTCTTCATCGCGACCGGCTCCTTCTTCCTCGGCCAGCAGGACGTTCTGCCCGCCGCGGTGCGCGGGTCGCCAATTCTCTTCCTCCTCGCCTTCGCGCCCTTCGCCATCATGGCCTTCTGGCTGGTCCGGATCCGCTTCCCGACGGCCATGGCCCGGCTGAAGCAAGGCATGGCGCAGTCCCGGGACCGAGCACCCGCCACAAGCGCGGCCCCGGCCCGCTGACCGCCTCGACGAGGAGATAGACCATGGCTTCCACCTCCGCCGCGCCCGCCGCTTCCGGACCCTTGCCGGACTCGCCTGGAGAAGGGGTCTCCCTCGTCCGGCTCTACGTGCTCCGCGCCGCCTATCTCCTGCTCGTCCTCGGAGCGGGCGGGATGATCCTCCCGGTCCTGATTTCCCACGAGCCACTGGCGCGCGGCGTGATTCCGGCGCTGATCGGCGGAGTCGCGCTGCTCGCGATCGTCGGGCTCCGGCATCCTTTGCGCATGCTTCCGCTGCTCATGTTCGAGTTTGCGTGGAAGACTCTGTGGCTGCTCGTCTTCGGCCTGCCCCAATATTGGTCGGGCCAGCTCCCGCCCACCTTCGCCGAGGATTTCTTCAACATCATGTTCGGCGTGATCCTGATGCCGCTCGTCATCCCCTGGCCCTACGTCTGGCGCCACTATGTGAAGAAGCCGGGCGAACGCTGGCGCTGACACCAACTCATCCCTCCCCCCTTTGCGGGGTGGGGCGCGGCTAAGGCTCGTCCGGGGGACGAGCCAGCGCCCCACGGACGCTTCACCTTGGCGAGCCTTTCGGCGAGCCTAGGTGAAGCTGGGTGAGGGGGCTCTTACTTCCCCGGAGCGTAGGACAATTGAAACTGCGCCGAGCTCATGAAGCTGGGTATCCTCTTCGTGCCGCCGCTCCGCCGCCTGAACGCCTTGTCGCGATACTGGGCCGCGAAGGCGTCGGGTATCTCGATCATCTGGACGTCGCTCTCCAGCACGTTGCGCAGGAATTCGCCCGCGAAGCCGTTCAGATTGCGCGCGATGCAGAAGGTCGAGAAGGGCTCCCAGGTCAGCATCATGAAGCGGAAGTCGGACCGCTTCAGAAAGGCGCCGACCGCGTCGATCACGCCGTAATTCTCGCGCCTGGCGAACTCGTCCTCGAAGAAATCGTGCCCGAACAGCAGCCCGCCCGGCTTCAGCAGAGCGGCCCAGTCCTGCAGGTCGCGAAGCACGAACTCGTAATGATGGTTGCCGTCCAGATAGACGAAATCGAACGTCCCGGGCTCGAAGCCCGACGCCGCCTTATAGCTATATTGCCGGTGAAGCTTCACCCGCGCATCGCCCTCGAAGCGCCGGGCGACACCCGCGAACAGTTCGTCGCCCTGGGCATTGGCCGGTGGCGGCTCGAAAACGGCTCCATGGGCCCTGGCCGAATCGACGCCCGCGAGCAGCCGGTCCGCGCCGAGCAGCCCCGACCCGTCCTCCAGATGGCTCCACGGATCGATGAGATGAAGCTCCCGAGGCTCCGCCGCCTCGAGGATCGCCGCCGAATAGGCCCCCTCGGCCACCCCGATCTCGGCCCCCACGCCGTCCTTCGGGAGAAACGGAAGCAGCTGCTCCCGGCTGGTCAGCACGTAATACACGTTCGGTCTTCCCCTTTCGTCCCTTCCTGGTTCCGACCGATCTAACCGAATGTCTCGGCGGGTAAATGGTCGCTATCGAATGGGATGAGTGCATTGCCAGGCGAAGGCAGGCGCCTTGCCCTGCCATCAACCATGCGCCGTTGCATGACCCTCCGGCGTGAGCGACTCGCGCCGGGATGCATCCGACTCGGCCCATTTCCGCCGCCCGCGAAGCTGTGATAGCCCGGCGGCGAAGCAAGGAGCCGCCAAATGGCCGAGCCGATCATCTGGACCCTCGACTGGGTTCCCGAATTCCCACGCGGTTTCGTTCGCGACATGCGGCTGAGATGGGCGTGCGAGGAAGCCGGGCTCGCTTATTCGGTCCGGACGATCCCCTTCGAAGGCCGCGAGACCAACCATCTGGAGCACCAGCCCTTCGGCCAGGTTCCGTTCCTGAGCGTGGGCGAGCTCGAGATGTTCGAGAGCGGTGCCGCGCTTCTTCATCTCGCGCGCAAGAGCGAGGCGCTGATGCCGCGCGACCCCGCGGGAGAAGCGGAAACCGTCCAATGGATGTTCGCCGCCCTCAATTCGATCGAGATGGTGAGCGTCCCCTGGTGGTTCCTCGGAATGTCCGGGGGGAAGGACAATCCTTTCGAGGGCTGGATGGAAAAGCGCCTCGGCCAGCTCGAGACGGTGCTGGAGGAGCGCGAATGGCTCGCGGCCGGCCGCTTCACCGCCGCCGACCTGCTGATGGCCGATGTCCTCAGGATCCCGAAGGTCCGCGCCTTCGGCGATCGCCCCGCGACCGAAGCCTATGTGGCCCGGGCGACCGGCCGCCCCGCGTTCAAGAAGGCCCACGCCGATCAAATGGCGCATTTCGCTGCCGCGGACCGGGCGAGGGAGGCGGGCTGAGGGCGTCCGTCAGTAGCGATTAGCGCATCGATCGGACGGCTTCCTCCATCGCCGCCTGGGGCACCTGGATCGTCCCGGTGCCCGGCTGGTCTAGATCGAGGATCAGGGTCGTCGACAGAGTGAACATCGCGAACAGCGCATAGCTCGGCATTCGCCGCCTGCCGTCGCGGGCGGCGTAGCCGAGCACGAAGGCGACCGCGAGCCCGTAGACGATCAGGGTGAGCAGCACCCGCGCGGGAATCCGCGCGGCGCCCTCGGCCTTGCGCGCGGTCGCGGTGTCGAACGCTTCGTTGATCGGAGTCAGCACCGCGGGGACCAGGGCCGTGTGGCGGTCCGGCTGAAGCGCGGCGACGGTCTCGCGCCAGAGGGCGGCCTGGAGCGGCCCCGTCCGCTGCTCCAGCTTGGCGGGGTCGGAGCCCCGCCCGAAATCCAACCGTGCCTCGCCATAGGCGCGCATGGCGGCGCGGACCGGCTCGGGCGACGACAGCAGGGAGGTTCGAAGCCAGGCGGTTCCGAGCGCATTCGCCTCGACCACCACCAGTCCGCGGCGCTCCTCGTAGCGCCCGAGGGCCAGGCTGAACGTGAAGGCGATCAGCAGCGCCATCAGCCCGAGCACCGCCGAGAGCGCATAGCCTTCGTCGCTCCCGGTATCCCCGTCTCCGGGCTCCGCGGCGCGCCGCGGGCGCCTGCGCAGGCGGACCCCGGCTTCGTGTGCTCCCGCCAACAAAAGAAGGAACAGCAGCGACCAGAGGAAGAGCGGCGCCGCCTCAAGCATTTCGCTCATGCTCGCCTCCTCCCGGCGCACCTCCCGGCCCCTGCGGCGCGCACCCCACGTTGAAGCATCGTGGCGGCGGCGCCGCCATCAGGGTCTTTGCGGAGGCGAAATCGCGGGGACTCACGGCTTCTATCGGCGGCACGGCCCCCTACCCGCCATCACACCCTCGCGCAGCGCCGCGCGGTCCCAATTCGTGGGCATCAGGGTCATGCCCGATAGTCGGCATCCTGATGAGCCTTCTGAGCCTGATCCGATCAGGTCTTTCTCGCCAGGATCGCGCGCTACTCGCTCTTCACTTCCTCCTCGGCCGGCTCCTGTCCGGGCTTGTAGCGCGGCCTGGGCTGAGGCAGCAGGAAGAAGGCGACGCACAGCAAAGCGACGGCCACTCCGACGCGCGGAGCCGCGACCGCAAGGGGAATTGCGGCGATCTGGACCAGGGTCGCGATGCCGTAGCGGCGCCTCATCTGCCGGAGGAAATCCGGTGCGAGCCGTTCGTCCATCACCCGGCGGCCCTCCACTCCGTAATACCATTTGGCCATCCAGGTGCAGGCGGTGAGCGCAAGGCCGGCGACCAGGGTCAGCGACGCGACGGGCTCGAATCGGGTGCCGAGGTGGAAGCACCAGATTCGGACCGGATAGGGAATGACGACGATGGCGAGCAGGAACAGGAGGTTGATCGCTCCGAACCAGTGATCGCTCTTGACGTAGATGCGGCCCGAATAATGATGCTGCAGCCAATAGGCGCCGAGCACGACATAGCAGAGGATCAAAGCGAGATGTTCGCGCCACTGCTCGGCCATGGCCCTTGCGAGGTCGCTGTAGCCATTCGGACCGTCGGGAGATCCGGGGACCTTCGTCTCTACGATCAGCAGGGTGAGAGCGATTGCGAAGACCGCATCGCTGAACCCCTCGAAGCGGTTGAGCCCCCGCTCGGCACCGTGTGTCTTCGCATGGGTGCGTTGAGCCATCCGCGGGTGAACGCTCTGCGCGCGCGCAAGGTTGCCACCTGGGCCTACGCCCCGGCGCGGTCGAGCATCGTCAGGAACCGCCGCGCATCCCACCCCTCGCCCACGACCGGCTCCTGGTCGAGCAGCCGGTGCAATCCGGCCTCGTCCATGGGCCTGGCGAAGAAATAGCCCTGCCCGATGGAGCAGCCCAGTGCCCGCATGATCGCGCGCTCGGCGTCCGTCTCGATCCCTTCGGCAACGACCCGGATGTCCAGCGCCGCGCCGAGCTTGATGACGCTCTCCACGATAATCCGCTTGGCCGCGCTGTGGGCGACGTCGTGAACAAAGCTTCGATCGACCTTGATCTCGCTGAGCGGAAAGCTCTCAAGGTAACGCAGGTTCGAATAGCCGGTGCCGAAGTCGTCGATGGAGATATCGATTCCAAGGCGGCGCAGGTCCTCGAAGGCCCGGCGGATATTCTCCGGCTCGCCGACCATCAGGTTTTCGGTAAGCTCGAGGGTCAGCCATTCGGCCCGGCAGCCGGTCTCGTCGAGCACCTGCCGGACGAGCGCCACCATGTCGCGCTGCATGAACTCGAGCACCGAAACGTTGAAGGCGAAGCGGATCGGCGGGCGACGGCTCCGATTGACCTCGGCCGCCTTCGCGGCGAGCGCGCGCAGGCCCCATACTCCGATCTCCAGGATCGCTCCCGTCTCCTCGGCGATTCCGATGAATCGGTTGGGGTGCTGCAGGCCGAACACCCCATGGTTCCACCGCATCAGAGCCTCCACTCCGATCAGCTTGCCGGAATTAAGGTCGAACTGCGGCTGATAGTGGAAGAGCAGCTCCTGATTCGAGACGGCACTCTGAAGCTCGCTCGCCAGCCGAATGCGGTTGCGCGCCTCCTGCTCGTCGGCGGCGGCGAAGGCCTGCGGAGGGTAGCCCGGCTTTGCCTTCGATCGCTGCAGGGCCGCGCCGGCGTGCCGAAGCAGCTGGAGCGGCTCCGCGCCGGGCGCGCCCAAGGCAAAGCCCGCAGCGAACTGAATCGCCAGCGACGCGCCGGGGAGTATGAAGCGCGGCTTCAGCCGTTCGAGGACTCCGTCCACAATGCTCGCCGCCCGACCTGGATCGTCGAGCTCGAAGGCGAGCCCGAAGCTGTTGGTCCCAACGCGTGCCACGGCGCTCGCAGGCACGGCCGACAGACGGTCGGCAGCCGAACTCAGAAGCGCATCGCCCACGTCGTAGCCGAAGCCGCTGTTCACCTCGTGAAAGCGCAGGATGTCGAGCTTGACCATCAGCAGGCCGGCATTCGCCGGCCCGTCCATCGCCGCCAGCCGGTCGAGCAGGCCGTAGCGGTCGAGCAGGCCGGTCAGGCGATCGACGCCGCCTTCATGAGTGACGTCGCGAACGAAGCCGATGAAATGCGACACCTGCCCCGCGCCGTCCCGAACCGGCATGAGGCGCAGCGCGTTGCGGAACATGGTGCCGTCCCGCCGGTAGTTGCGCAGTGTCACCGAGCAGGCGCGTCCTTCCTTCAAGGCGGCCTGTATCTCGGCGACTTCGGGCTGCAGGCGGTCGCTGCCCTGGAGATAGCGGCAATTCTTACCGATCGCCTCCGCCGCGGCGTATCCGGTGATCGACTCGAACGCCGCGTTCACATGGACGATGGGTTGGCCCGCCGCGCGCATATCGGCGACCAGCACGCCATCGCTGCCATGCTCGAGAGCGAGCGCCGAGGCGGTCGCCGGGATGTCCGAGCGGCTCGATCGCCCGCCCAGGAGATCCGAAATGTTCTGGACACCGCGGTGCGCCGAGCGGCCCTTGGCGTTCAGCCAGCCGACCCAATGGACGGGAGTCACCCTGGGACCGTCGCCCCGCTCGACCCAATCCTGGAATCCCCGTCGCGTGCGCTCGTGCGCACTGGCGCTGGATAGCATCATTCTTTCTCCCCCCGGAGCACTGATGGTGGCGATCTGGGCGCCGGCGGCGCCTGCCATGCAGCGATATCCGCCAAAAGCGGCTCAGAACGCGTTGCCGGCCGCTACGGTATCTATACGACGGGATCAGGCTCGTGGCAGAGTGAAGGCGATCACCGCTCCGCCGTCCGGCCCGCTGGCCAGCCAGATGCGCCCGCCATGCGCTTCAATAATGGTCCTGCATATCGAAAGTCCGATGCCGGTACCGGACGGCTTGGTCGTCACGAAGGGCGAGAAAAGTCGATCGCGGATGTTTTCGGCGATGCCGGGTCCTTCGTCGGAGACCCTAACTTCCACTTCCTCATCGGAGATCGGGACCGCCGAGATCAGGATCCCGCGGCTGGCGCATTCGCGCACCGCGTCCACCGCGTTGCGTATGAGGTTCATGATCACCTGCTGCAGGTGAACCCGGTCGACCCGGACGCCGTCCGCTTCGGGAGCGATGGCGAACTGGATGTCGGCCGTGCCGTCGGCAATTCGGGCGGCGGCCCGGGCGATCGCTCCGAGGCTCTCGTTGCGCGCCTCGATGTGCGTCCACCGGCTCGGAGTCTCGGCTCTGGCGAGGATCTCCGTGGCAAGCAGTGCGCTCTGCTCGATCCCGTCGATCGCGTCCGCGATCCGGCTCTGCCCGGATGCGCTCCGGCCGGCGCGGCGCAGGGCCGCCGAATAGCCTCTTATCGCCGTCAGCGGCTGCCTCAGCTCATGGGCAAGGCTCGTCATGACCGTGTCCACGGCGGTGAGCCGGCAGACATTGGCGAGTTCCGCCTCTGACCGCTCGAGTTCCTGGGCCGACTTATGCCGCTCGGTTTCGTCCAGGACGATGCCCACGAACCGGTTGGGCACGCCGTCCACTCCGTACAGGGGCCGCCCGAGTGCGCGGATCCGCCGACACTCGCCGTCGCGCGGCAGGGCGCGATAGTCAGTCGAATAGGTCGCGCCGGTGACGACTGCGTCCTCGAGCGCCGCCTTGGTTCGCGCGACATCGTCGGGGTGGAGCGTCGCCTCCCATGCCGATTCAGGCATCGCTTCGGGACCGTCCTCGGCAAGGCCGTGCATTTCGCGGCTTCGCTCGCACATCTTCACCATTCGGCTTGCGAGATCGAGATCCCAGATGCCGGCGCCCGCGCCCTGCTGGGCCAGCGTGACTCGCTCGTGAGCCTCCTGCACATCGGCCTGTATGGCCTTGAGCCCGCTCGTCTCCGACACCGTACCCACCATTCTGACGGGATTGCCCGTCTGGGGGTCGTGGGCCACGACCCGGCCGCGATCGAATACCCAGGCCCAGTCGCCGCCTTGGCGCCGAACCCGATATTCGCAGGCGAACACGTCGGACATGCCGCCGAGATGTTCGTCAAGCTGCCGGTTCACCTCGGGTCGGTCCGCCGGGTGGATGAGATTCTGCAAGGTGTCGGGCCGGAGCGAGACCGTTTCCGGATCGTAGCCGAGGCGCGCCAGGAAGCGCGGCGACAGCGTCATCGTGCCGTCCGGGACGTTCCAGTCCCAGGCGCCGTCGCCGGATGCTTCGAGCGCCAGCCTCAGGCGCTCCTCGCTCAGCTTGAGCTCCGCCAGAGCGGCGCGCTCCCGGCTGAGATCCCGGAACAGCAGAAGCAGGCCGCTCGGGATCGGCCGCACATTGACATCGAACCAGCGGCCGAGATTGGGTTCGTAGAAGGTGAAGCGGGTGGATTTCCGCTGTTCGGCGGCCGCCGTATACTCGTCATAGGCTCTGGTACGGGCCGCGCCGGGAAACATCTCCCATATGTTGCGGCCGATGAGATCTCGCTCCTCCCCGAGGATCTCCAGCGCGCTGCTGTTGGCATAAGTGAAGTTGAAGTCGTGGTCGATGAGCAGGACCCCGTCGCTGGTCCCCTCGAGGATGTCGAGCGCCGGGGGCAGGATCTCGTCGAGCGCACCCTTGCGGGCAGTCGGCTGGCGCCTGGCCGCGGTGAGTTTCGGAGGCGGGGCCAGCGCCGCGGCGGTGGGCGCCGTGCCGTCCTCGCATCCCTCGAGCGGGGTAAGCTCCGCCTCGATCGCCAGCCGGATCGCGGCCGACGTGCTTCGGACGCCAAGATCCTTCAACAGGTTGCTGCGATGCATCTCGACCGTGCGCGGACTGAGGTCGAGGCGTCGCGCGATCTCCTTGTTAGTCATGCCGGCGATCAGACCGCGAAGGATCTGGCGTTCCCGCGGGGACAGAATGCGCAGCTGCGCCGCCGCGGCCGCTCTGGCGCTGTTCCGCTGGTCCCGCTGGTCCGCCATGGCACGGACCCGTTCGATCGCCACCACGAGTTCGTCCGGATCGCAAGGCTTCTGGAGATAGTCGACCGCCCCCAGCTTCAACGCCCGGACTGCCGCGGCCAGGTCGGACTCGCCGCTCATGGCGATCACGGGCAGCTGCGAGCCGCGAACTGCCATCTCCTCCAGCACCTCCAGCCCGTCCATGTCGCCCATCCTCAGGTCCAGCAGCACACAGCCGGACAAGCTGCGCCGCTCGCGCAGAAGCTCGGACCCGCTCGAATAGATCTGGGTGGAATAGCCGTGGCTCGAGAGCAGGTAGCTTATCGCCGCCCGAACGGCCGGATCATCGTCAACTATATGGACTGTGATAGACAAACGATACTCGAACAATAGTGCACAATGACGCCCAGGCTTTATTACCCCGGGGCGATCCGTGCTTCGACCAGTAGAGCTACCGCAGGATCGCGGGTGTCGTGCGGCGCAGCATTTGCGTACAAATACCGTAGCAAGCAGAGGCCTTGTTTCCGGCGGCAATGCCCCTCTCCGCGACCCGGGGAGTCGCTTGGCAGGCGGGCACGACTTAGGCGGACCGGCCGAGGATGCTACTGGGAAGATTACGAGGTCGCCCGGCTCGAATCCGCTGTTGGACCGTTGTCAGCCGCGACGCTCGCGCACGCGAAGCGAGGATTGCGATGGCTACAGCTCACCCAGAGACCGATCCCGGCGATGCTCGGCCCACGGGTATCGAGCCGATCGGCGAGCTGCCCTGGGGCTCGCATATCTGCATGTTCTACGAGACTGGGGAGGACCTGATCGAGGCGAATGTCGAATATTTCGGCGCGGGCCTGGGCGGAAACGAATATTGCGTCTGGGGGCTGTCCGAGCCGTTGACTGAAGAGCAGGCTCGGCGGGCGCTTCGCCTGGCCATCCCCGAAGCCGACCGCCGCCTGGAGGAAGGCGCAATCGAGCTGATCCCCGATTATCGGTCCTATCTTGGGCGCAACGGCTTCGATCCCAAGCAGATCGCCGGCCACTGGGTCCAAAAGCTCGCGGAGGCGCGGGCGCGCGGCTTCGAAGGCCTGCGGGTAAGCGGCAACGCCTTCTGGATGGAGCGCCACTTGTGGGAGACGTTCAGCCAGTATGAAGCCGAGCTCGACGAGGCGGTCGCCGGCCGCCCGATGCTGGTGCTGTGCACCTACCGCCTGAGCGCCGCTCGAGCGGTGGACATCCTGGATGTCGCCGTGACCCACAATTTCACGATCGCCCGCCGCGACGGACGCTGGGAATATATCGAGACGCCCGAGCTGCGCGCGGCAAAGCGGCAGATCCGCCGCCTGAACAACGCCGTCGACATCCTGTCGCTATCGTTTCCCGGGCACGAAAAGCTGACAGGACGGGAGCGGACGATGCTCGCCCAAATCGTGCTCGGGGCGTCCAACAAGGAGGCCGCGCGAGCACTCGACATCAGCCCGCGCACCGCCGAGTTCCACCGAGCGAACATCCTGCGCAAGCTCGAGGTGCGCAATCTCCCCGAGCTGATGCACCTTGTGCTCGGGGGAATGGAGCCGAGGGCGCAAGCCTAGGGGCAGCAGACTTCAGCTCTTGCAGATTCGGGTGCCGAGGTCCGGCTGGGGATCGGTGCCGGCCGGCAACTCGACGTCGAAATCGCATCGGCCATCCGGCCATACGGCTTCGAGCCTGTTCAAGTCCGTCAGGCCGGAGAGGAACAGCTCTCCTCCCGGTGCCGCGACGAAGCTGCGGCCGCCGACGTCGACCGTCGCACCGGCCGGAACTGGCCCGAGTCCCGGCACCTCCAGGCGCACGACCGCGGATCTGGTCCGCCTCGCGCGCATGTCCACGACCACGCCCCGGCGGGCGTATGGGCGAACCCGCGTTTCCGCGGTGGTGACCTCTACGTCGATAGGCAGGTCGCCGACCTCGAGCCGGATGCTGTTCTCCTCGTAGCCTCGCAGCCGCGGGACGACTGCAACGCCATCGCTGCCGGTGCGGCCGACGAGGTGGTTGTCGGCGTAGACCCGAACGCCCGGCTGGCCGGCGTCGACGACGGCAAAGGCATCGGAGAGGCGTTGCGCCGCGAAAATCTTCCCCCCGGCCATTCCGAGGCCGCCGCTCGCGCGGAGGCGGGCACCAGTCCGGCCGTCGCGATAGGTGAGCTCGGCCTCGTATTGGCCGAACGTCGTGTTGAGCTGGAGCGCACCGGCCAGGCCGCCCAGCGGTCCGGCGGTCGCCAGCGCGCGATAGCCCCAACCTCCGGCGGCCGGTGCGTTTTGCTGGAGCAGTAGCGAGGCGAAGCCGTCGCCGTCGCGGACGCCGCCCGCGGCGCCGGCGCTGGTGTTCGGCCCAAGCCGGGTCGAGAGGGACAGTTCGACGGCCTCGTCCCGCGGGCCGCGCAGCCCCGTGCGGGCCGCCAAGCGGAGAGTGCCCAAAGAGCCGAGCCGGAAAGAGGCGCTCCCCCCACGACCTCCGAGTCCGCGCGCCCGTCGCGATAATCGCGCCGCAGGTATGAGACGTTGATCGCTCCCCAGCGCTCCGACAGGCCGGCCGACGCCCGGAGGTCGAGCGCCGGCAGCGGGCGATCGTCGTCGACCTGCCGGTAGCCCTCGCTTGCGAGCTTGGCCGAGCCGCCGAAGGAGAAGCCGCGCGAGCGATGCTCGAAGGCGATGCCCCAGCTTTCGCCGGTCACGCCGCCGCGGTCGCGGCTGGCGGCGGCGGAGACGCTGAGCAGGCCAAGCTCCGGGAGAGCCAAGTCGGCGGAGGCGGCGGCCTGCTGCGTCTCTGCCGTTGCCGCGGCATGGGCCTCGAGCGTCAATCGGTCCGTCACGCCGAACCGGTGGGTCGCGGACGCGGCCAGCCGCCCGTAGGACGCGGACGCCACCGCATAATCGCGCCGCAGGAAGCCGATCTCGTAGCTGAAGTCGGACAGGCCGGCGCGGAGCAGGCCGGGGGCGGCGTAATAAGCCTGACGGACGACGGTCTCGCGGCCGAGCGCGTCGCGCACGACCATCTCGACCGTCCCCGAACCCGTGACCACCGGAAACCCGGTGAGGGTGAACGCGCCCGGCCGCACCTCCTTCGTGGCGGTGAGGGTGCCGTTGACGTACAGGTCGGCCACCGACGGCAGCGCCGCGCTGCCTGCGAGCGTCGGCACGGCGCCGGTGAGGAAGCCCGGCTCGACCTCGAAGCTGCGCGTGAACTGGAGGCCGCCGATTCGGAGGGGCGCTCCGCCCGTCCCGCCGCGGGAGATCGTGTCCCCCACCCGAAGCGACAGCATATGATCGGGATCGTCCCAGGTGAGGCGGGTGTCGAGCCTCACCACGTGCGCGCCGGAGCCCGACACGCGCCCGATCGCGGTGCCCTCGGCGAGGAGCGCTCCCGAGAAGAGCCCGGCCTCGAACGCGCCGGTCGCAGCCGCCGGGGCGCCGTTCCCGGCATCCGCTTCGAGGTCGTAATTGAGGAAGAACCCCCCGGCGGCGCTTGTCATGGGCAGAGCCGTGGGCCCGGTCACGGTGATCCGCTCTGCTCGAAAGGCGGAAGGCGGCAGCACGAGGTCGAGCCGCTGCGCCGCGGCGTCGTAGCTGGTCCGGATCTCTCCGCCCGGACCGAGCCGGATCCAGGTCCGCCCATCCAGTATGACTGTTTCGAACCGCTTCGCCTCGAGGGAGAGCGTCTCGAGCGTTGCGGCGGGCAGGTAGAAGGTTCCGGCCGCGTCGCGCTCGACGACGACGGCAGGGCCCGCCGCCGCGCCGTTGATCCGCAGCTCGAGCACCATCTCCGTCATCTCGCCGGAAGCGGCGGCAGCGGCGGTCACGGCCGCCGCTCCCGCGGCGAGGCTAAGGACCCACACGGACCGCCACTTCGGTTTCGCCCGCGGCGGTGCGGACGACGAGCATCGTCGGCGTTCCTGCTGCGGCGCCCAGCGTCCAGACTCGGTTGCTCGACGGGAGAACGACACCCATCGCCTCCGTGCGGCCCACGATCCGTCCTGTCGAGTCCCGCGCCTCGATGGCCAGGACTTGCGAGTGGACGTCGCCGCTGTTCCAGCCCTCGACGACCAGGGTGCCGTCGAGTCCGCGGCGTGCCGCCCAGCTGAGCGCCGGCACGGCCCCGGGGCGGGCGATGACGTAGAGCGGAAGATCGAGCTTCAGCGCGACGCTGATGCCGGTGCCGGGCGTCTTCGGCCCCGGAATCTCCTCGACGATCAGCCGGTAGGCGGCGCCGGGCGTTCGGTTGCGAAAGCCGATGCGGATCAGCTGCCGCGAGCCCGGCGCGACCGTGAAGATCGGCGGCGACACGACGAGATCCCGCGTTTCCTCGGTGCGGTCGCGGCCTTCGGCTTGAGTCCAGCGCAGGGCCGTGACCCGCACCGCCACCGGCTTAGTATCTTCGTTGTCGAGCCGGAGTTCGCCGGCGCCCTTGTCGGGCATGACGGCGACGGCGACGGGATTGACTTGAAGGGCGCCTGCGGCGGCGGGGCTCGCGTGCGAGGCGAGGGCGGCAAGGATGAGGGCGGCCGCCGCGCGGCGGCCGCCCTCGAAGTATCCGGTTGTCATCTCCTTCGGCTCAGTAAGAGACGGTGACCTGAACCGTGTCGGCATATTCGCCGGCCGGGACGCCCGTCTGGCCCGCCGGGATGAGGCCGTAGACCGTCTTGGCCTGGGCCGTGCCGGTGCCGGTGTCGCTGAAAGTGGCCGTCGCGCCTTCGAATCCGTCGCCCCACAGCTGCGTGCGTGCGGAATCCGTGAACAGGCTGTAGTTCAGCAGATTGGCTCC
This sequence comes from Allosphingosinicella sp., assembly GCA_036525315.1. Classification (GTDB taxonomy): domain Bacteria; phylum Pseudomonadota; class Alphaproteobacteria; order Sphingomonadales; family Sphingomonadaceae; genus Allosphingosinicella. The sequence goes on along the minus strand of DATDAS010000077.1, from coordinate 20,081 downwards.
GTTGGCCATCTTGCGGATGGCGAGGTCGGCGCCCGAGCCCGCACCCGCATCGGCCGCCGCGGTCCATGCGGTGCCGTTGGTGCAGGTGACGCTGACGCTGCCGGTGCCCTGGACGCTCTGCCCCGAGGTGACGTCGACGTTGCCGAAGGCGACTGCCGAGGTCGAGACCGTGCAGTTCGCCGACACCGTCGCGTTGACGTCGAGGGAGGAGTTGGCGTCGGCCGCGGAGGCGGGCACAGCCGCGAAGGTGGCAGCAAGAATTGCGGCGGCGGTGCCGCAGCGGACGATGTTCTTCATTGATTTACCCCTTTTGCTCTTGGAAGGTTTTGCCGCGTTCGGCAGGGCTGGACAACGCCCACCCTCGTCGACCGAGACCGCCTCATCTAACTGAATCCGTTAGAGAAAAGCGTTGATTTGGGGGTGCGCGCGAACACCGTAGTGGAATTACCGTAGCCGGCTGGAGGATGTCCGTGAGCCACGGATGTGGTTCGGGAAAAGCGACGCGAGGTGCGAAGATGTATGGTAGTTTTTGCGGCCCTGGTCGAGGTCGGCGCCGGCGCTAATAGCCTATCGTTGCAGTAGTGACCCCGAGGGCGCGCATGGCTGTTCGGGCCTTGGTATCCAATCGACCCCCTACGAGTCAGCGGATGCCAAACCTTAGGGTCCGCCGCGCGCTTTTGCGGCGGGCCCTTTTTTGGGTGGGCCGCACCGCGCTGCAGCCGCCGACAGCATTTTCTCGGCAAGATCGACGCTGACTGCGGGCGCGAGGGAGACCGGGCTTGCCGGCGCGGAGCACCAGATCGCCCGCGCGGCCGAGATCCTGCCGCGGCTCGATCGGTCGACCGGGTCAAGGCCGATCCTTATTCGTTACCCTCAGGCCGAATGCCGGCCGAGCCTCCGTCGTGGGCGACAAGGCGGAAGTGACCGCCACGCCCAACGATTGCACGGAGATCGACGCGCAAGACGATGGCCATGGTTTCTTCGCGCGCTTTGCAGCTCCGTAGCTGCGTCGCCGGAATTCTGCGGGCGGTTCTGTTGGGTCTCTATTTGGTTCCTACGGTAGTAATGCCGTCGTAGTCTCGCATGTGGCGCGCTGATCCTTTGGCAACCTAATCGTCGACTGGCCGCGACCGGGCTTCCATCGAGTCGCGCAGGAACCGCCATGTCAAGCGCCGCCCTTCAACCCCTCCCGCTCCATCCTCGAATCACCGTCATCGGCGTCGGCGGTGCGGGTAACAACGTCCTCTCCCTCATGATCGAGAACCGCCTGCAGGGCGTAGAGCTTGTGGCGGTGAATACGGATGCCCAGGCGCTCCGGTGCTCGGCCGCTCCCCATGTCCTCCAGCTTGGACCGAGCACGACTGAAGGCCTTGGTGCGGGCTCCCGGGCAGAGATCGGTCAAGCGGCGGCGCTGGAATCGCGAGCAGATATCGAGCGCTGCCTTGAAGGCTCGGACATGTGCTTCATCGCCGCCGGCATGGGCGGGGGAACGGGCTCCGGCGCGGCTCCCGTCATCGCCGAGATTGCCAGCTCGATGGGGATACTCACGGTTGCCGTGGTCACCAGGCCGTTCGCTTTCGAGGGGACCCGCCGAGCCCGCGCCGCGGGGCACGGAATCGAAGCGTTGGCGCCACATGTCGACAGTCTCATCGTGATCCCGAACCAGAACCTCTTCAGGCTGATCTTCCCGGCCACGACGCTGAAGGATGCCTTCGCGCTGGCCGACGAGATCCTCTACCAGGGCGTGCGTAGCGTCTCCGACCTGATGGTCGTTCCCGGACTCATCAATCTGGACTTCGCCGACGTCCGCACCGTGCTCGCCAACACCGGCCGAGACAAGTTCGGCACAGGCGAGGCCGTCGGGGAGGGCCGGGCCGGCCGCGCGGCCGTGCAGGCGCTCACCGACCCCCTGCTCGATGAGGACGTGGCCGGAGCCGGCGGCCTTCTCGTCTCGATCGTAGGCGGCGACGACCTGCTGCTCTGGGAGGTCGACGAGGCCGCTCGCCGGGTCACCGATCTTGTCGACGCCGACGCCGACATCATTTGGGGATCGAGCCACGATCCATCGCTCAAGGGCCGAATCCGAGTCTCGATCATCGCGGCGGGGATCGCCGGGACAGCGGCATGCTCGACCTTGCCTGTCGCCGAGACAGAACCCGTCGAGAGCGCGCCGAGGCTTGAGCCTGAGCCCGGGATTGGCGAGCTTGAAGCCGGGCCGTGCCCTCCGGCGGAGACGCCGGTTGCCGCTCCGGAATACGCCGATCCCCCGCTGGGGAGCCTCTTCGAGCGAATGGCGGAGGCCGCGCGCGCCGGAACGGTCCACGCAGTGCTTGCGGCCGAGGCTGAAGCGCGCCGGCGCGGCGCCGTCGATCAGCAGCGGGCAGCCTGATCGCCTAATGTCATGATGGAGACTCAGATCCTCTTCGGCGGAAGCGCCGTCGCGGCAGTGACCGATGCGGGGTCGATGCGGCTGCCGAAGTTCGTCCGCGATGCGCTCGGCACTCGGGCCGCGGGCGAAATCATCGTCGGGGCGCACCAACTCCATCCGTGTCTGGTTTCCTATCCACGCTCGCTGGCGCAGACCCTGCTGCGGGACCTCGAGCGGCGGCGGATCGACGAGGAGTCGAAAAACCCGGACTGCCATTACGTGCGGGCACGGCGCGTCTTCGGCTTCGCTCAAGAAATATCCGTCTCCCGCGAGGGCCGCCTCATCCTCCCGGCGCCGCTCCGCCAGCGCGCCGGTATCGGCCGCGCCGCGCTCTTCGTCGGCATCGGCAGGAAAGTCGAGATCTGGTCGATGGACCGGGCTTTCGAGGCGGGCGACGCGAATCTGCGCGAACTCGCCATGGCGCACGGTCCGGAAGGGGACGCACAATGAATCTACTCTGCCTCGCAGCGGGCCATCGAGGGCTGGACCGAGAAACCTATAATAGCGGCTACTTCTTCGCCCGGTGCGCCCGGTGCAACGGCGACCTCATTCGCGACGGTCGCGCGTGGAAGGTGGTACCGCGTGGGCATCGGGTCGTGTGGAGAGCGGGCCGGCACAGCCACTCGGTGGAGCCCGATTACGCACACTCGCTTCCGGTAGTCGCCGCCTCCGAGGAGCCGGCAGCCCGGCCCTCGGTCCGACGCCGCGCGCGGAGAGGCGCTCTCGTGCCCGTGGGTGCGCCGCGCGGCGTCGGAGACCGCGTCCAGGACGAGCAGGAACCCGCGCTGCCCGGACTCCTTTTCCTCGTCGCGGCGGCGGTGGGAGCGGCGGGAGCGTTGAGTCTCCTGTCTCGGTCGATCCGACCGGTCGGAAGGGAAAAATTCGTCGAGAGCATCGCTTGAGCGGCTAGACCTTTATCGTCTCAGGCTGAATCAGCCTGAGGCGTGAATCAGGCTTTAGCGCCCGAAGCGCCGGCGCCGATTCCCGGGAGGAAGGCCGAACCCAGCTCTGAGCTAAGGGCCTTCCGCGCTGGACTCTAGACCCCCCCTTTCATGAAGTGTGCGGCCAGCGCGAAGGCCAGCAGGACCAGCACGGCTGCCGCCACGATGGAGATCAGTCGCTGGTCGGCCGTGGGCCCGCGGGCACCCTGCAGCGGCGCCGGATCGAGCAGGCGATGCAGGCTCCAGTGGCGGCTGATGACATCGAGCCGTGCTTCGAGCAGGCGTTGTCGGTCGCGGTAGCGCCGCAAGCTGCGGTGGAGCGTCCACCATGTCCCGAGGATCAGCAGCGCGGACAAGCCGCCGACCGCCAGCCGCGCCGCATCGGAAGCCTGGTCGCTCGTTAGCAGGTAGACGTTTGCGGTCACCGTCAAGGCGGCGATCTGCAGGAAGCCGGGCACCAGCTGGAGGCGGCGGTCCTGCTGCGCGCGCATCTCGGCATTCAGCTCGCTGAAAATTGCCTCGCCGTGCTCTTCGAGTGCCGAGCGCTCCTCGGCCGACAGTTCAAGCCTGGCGTTTTCGGGTGGCACCTGCCGGCAACGACCGCGGTTGGAGGGTGTTCCGCAACCCACCTGGCGGGCGCGGACATCTTCCAGCCCTTGAACCGCAGGGGCGATCCAGTTGACGCATTTCAGCCCGGGCTCGGCACCGTGGTCTTCGCGTGCTGAGCCCTCCGCCGCCGAACGCCTGGGGCCCGCGCAACTCGAACCCGGCGGCCCTCAATCGTGCGCCAGGCGGATCACAAGCGACAGGCGCGCGTTGGCGGGGGAGGAGGCTTTCATGCCCGCGCTGGCCCGGTCGAAAGATGCCGCGACGTTCGAAGTGGTTCGGACCGAGGGCTGCCGGCTGTTCGCCGCGGACGGGCGCGGCGCGATCGACTTCCAGAGCGGCTGGTGCGTCGGCAATCTCGGCTGGAGCCGGCCCGAGATCGAGCGTGCGCTGCGCGATTTCGACGGGCCGGCCTACGTCTATCCCGGCCATCTTTACGGCCCCTGGGAGGAGCTTGCGAAGGCGCTGCTCGAGATCGCTCCGTCCGGCCTCCGGCGCTGCTTCCGGGCTACCGGCGGGAGCGAGGCGGTGGAGATCGCGCTCCAGGCGGCGATGCTCCACACCGGCCGCGCCCGCTTCGTCACGATCGACGGCTGCTATCACGGCAACACGCTCGGTCCCCACAGCATCGGGGACGGCGAAACGCGGAGTCTGTTTCCGCGCCTCGGCCTGCCGGCGCCGCGGACGATCAAGCCCCCGCTCGACGAGGCGCGGCTTGCCCAGCTGGAGACCGCGCTGAAGCCGCGCGATGTCGCCGCGATGATCCTCGAGCCGGTGATCTGCAATCTCGGCGCGCTCGTTCCGGAACCGGCCTTCATGCGCGGCGCCCGGGACCTTTGCCGCCGCTACGGGACCTTGCTGATCCTCGACGAGGTCGCGACCGGCTTCGGCCGAACCGGCCGGATGTTCGCCGCCGAGCATAGCGGAGTCCGGCCGGACATAATGACCCTCGCCAAGGCGATCACGGGCGGCTTCGCACCGATGGGCGCGACCCTGACGAGCGCCGCGATCGCCGAGTCGATGCTGAAGGTTGGCGCCTATTCGACCTACGGCTGGCATCCGCGAAGCACTGCCGCGGCGCTCGCCAACCTCGCCTGGTGGCGGGACAATGGAGATAAGCTGCTCGCCCATGTGGGCGCCATGAACCGGCTGTTCGTGAAGCGCCTCGCCGCTCTCGGCCTTGGGCCGGTGCAGGGCGAGGGCCTCGCTCTCGGGGTCCGGACAGGAGGTGAGGAGCAGGCGGAGAGGATCAAGGCGAGATGCCTGAAGGAGGGGCTGATCGTCGCCGCCGAGGGCGACGTCGTCACCCTGTTCCCGCCGCTGGTCGTCGACGAGGCGACCGCGGTCGAAGGCCTCGACATCCTGGAGCGCTGCGCCGCCGCCTAACGGGGCAGGTCGACCCAATGCGGGGACACTATACTTATATCGGGCGCAAGGCCCAATGAACCGGCCGGCCCGATTCTCGAAGATCTTCCGACTTTGGAGGTAGAAGTGGAGACCGTTATTGCCTGTCTGAGCCTGGCTGATTCTCGCCGGCAGCAGCCGGCTGCGGTGCGGATGGCGAATGACGATTAATCCGATCGAACATCCGCTGCATCGGTTCCTGCGATTCGCGTATCGTTCCCGACACCGGCCGATTGATGTCGTTGAGAAGCATGAACGCGAGCACGAACAATGCCAGGAGCGCGACGCTGAGTGCCTCGGCCCGACGTCTTCTCATGATCGCCCCAAGGACGGCGGCGGCGATGAGCGAGTAGAACATGAGCAGTAGGATTATGGTTTCGGGTATGGTCGCGCGCCGTGCTGCTTTCCGAGCGGCATCCGCTTTGATGACCTCGTGCAGCGACTCCACGAACGTGCTCGAGAAATCGATATTCCGGATGCTGTCGAAAGCCGGGACCGCGGCTTCGCGCAATTCATCCAGGAGAGACTGGCTTTCCGAAAGGAGGCGATTGGCGTCCGCATCGTCCTTACGCGCTTGAGCCAATTCGATGTGGTTCCGCGCGTGGCGAACCAGGAGGTCGCTGATTCGCGATCGGTGCGGCTCGGGAAGCAGCCGCGCGTCGACATAGAGGGTCTCGATGGCGGTGGCGTCCCGCAAGACCAGGCCGCGCCGCTGATCGAACCTGTCGAGGGCCATTCCAAAGGTGAACGCGAGAAGCAAACCCACGAGCGTATAGACGGACGTGAGAACGTAGCCTTCCTGCGCCTCGCTGATCGCGCCCCTCCCGCCTCGGCGCTGCCTCCACTGGCTGAAAGCGGCGCCGAGCCACGCTGCGGCGAGCATCGCGGCGAACAGCGCCAGCCCCAGCAGCCATGTCGGTGCGCCATATGCCCAGTCGGCCATGACTCAGCACTGCGAGGCTTCGCCGCAAGGGGCCATAAGGTGAATTGCCTAGGGGAGGCGCCTCGGCCTGCGGCGCCGATCGCGATCGGTCGTGGAGTCGTATCCGACCCGAAGGGGGCTATCCATCCCACGCCGAGCTTGTGAGGATGCTTCGCCGAGGTCATCCGCTGCCGGACGCGTCTGTTCGTTCCAGTCGACGGCCGGCGGAGCATGCGAGACTGGCAGGCAATCAGGGTAATGGCCGATGGCACCCGTAGGCCAATTGTTGGAACGGACAGGTCGAGGAAAGCCGCAAGGATCGTCGCCGACCTGCGAGGTATGGCATATGGCCCATCAGGACGAGATCGAGCTCAAGTTCGAGCTCGACTCGGATGCTGCCGATAGGGTTCGGACTCACCCTCTCCTGGCGAAGGCGGACCGCCGCGACTGGTTCCAGCGCACAACCTATTTCGATACGGAAGATGGGAAGCTGCGCAACGAGGGCTATACGCTTCGAGTCCGGCAGATCGACGACCGTTTCACGCAAACGGTCAAGACCAGCAGCCGCTCGGCGGGACTGTTCGAGCGACAGGAATGGGAATCGGCCGTTCGCGGAATGAAGCCGGATTGCTCGGCACTTGAAGACACGCCGCTGGCCAGGCTCAATTATCTCGGCCGGCTTGAGCCTGTCTCGCGGTTCGCAGTGAAACGCACCAGCTGGACCGTCAATATCGATCGAAGCTCAATCGAAGTGGTTCTGGATTCAGGCAGGTTCAGTGCAGCACGCCGGAAGGCGCCGCTTCATGAATTGGAGATCGAGCTCAAGAAGGGGAATCCTCGGGCGATCTTCACCCTTGCCAGGAAGCTGAGCAATGCCGCGCGGCTGGAAATCGGCGTGCTCAGCAAGGATGAACGAGGATTCCTGCTTGCGCGAAACATGTTGGGCAATGAGCAGAAGGCGTCGGCATCGACCGTCCAAAGGGATATGGACATAGGCGAAGCCGTCGTTCTGTTCGTGCATGAATGTGTCCGGCAACTCCGCCTCAGCCAGCCGGCTATCGTTACGCGCCGCGATCCGGACGCGCTTCATCAGGCCCGCCTGGCGATACGGCGGCTCCGCAGCCTCTTCTCATTCTTCCGCCCGGCGATACCGCGAAACACCCTCGATCCTCTCCGCACGCAATTGCGAAGCTTCATTGAGCCTTTCGGCCAGGCACGCAATCTTGACGTGTTCCTGGCCCGCCATGGGAAGGAACTGCCTTCAGACGATCGGCGGAAGCTGAGCCGTGCCCGCGGCAATGCCTATGGCGAGGTCATCGAGGCGATGGAGAGCCAGCGAAGCCGCGACCTGTTCCTCGATCTGATCGAATGGGCCAGCACCCGGCGCCGGGCGAAGAGCGGAGTGACTGATTCCCTGGAAAATTTTGCAGGCAAGCAGCTCGATACGATGTGGGAGAAGATCAAGCGGAAATCCTCCATGCTGCCGTTCCTCGAAGAGAATGAAATCCACCGGTTGCGTATCGCCATCAAGAAGATGCGCTACGCGCTGGAGTTCATGGCCGGACTCTATTCGGCGAAGAAAGTCGGCAAATTCACCGAGGGCCTGGGAAACATCCAGGACTGTCTCGGCGAGCTCCATGACGACATGTTTGAGCGTCAATTGATCGATACCATGTCGCTGGACCTGGTCCTCCGAGCCGAAGGCGCCGGCCGGTCCCGCGCTCTTGAACGCGCCCAAGCGCATTTCAGGCGGCTAAGGAAGCTGGATCGAGTCTGGTCCGGATGACGGATCGCCCGACTGCAGGCTAGGCTGACTGCTGGTGGGATAAGAGCGCGCTTCTCCCGATGCCGCCGCTTCTGCCCCCGCGCAGCTGGGCCCGTCAGTTTTCCCTTGAGCCCGGGAGACCGCTAGCCCGGTCAGCCAGGCCGGTCAGAACACCTCCGGCACGAGCCGGACTTTCTCGAGGTCGACCTTGTCATTGTATCGATTCTTCCTCGACCGCTTCGGCAGTTCGACCTTGTCCCGCTTGATCCGCTTGTAGGGGATCAGGGAAAGGATGTGCTTGATGCCGTTGAGCCGGGCCCGCTTCTTGTCGTCGCTCCGAAGCACATGCCAGGGCGCAACCTCGTTGCTGGTCGCCTTGAACATCGCGTCCCGCGCGCGTGAATAGTCATACCAACGCGAATAGGATTTGAGGTCCGTGGCGCTCAGCTTCCACTGGCGCAGCGGATCCTTGATGCGCGCATGAAAGCGGCGCTCCTGCTCCGCCTTCCCGACTTCCAGCCACAGCTTGATCAGCTTGACCCCAGATTCTGTCAGCCAGCGCTCGAAATTGGGAACGTTGTCCAGGAATCGCTGGACTTCCTTGTCGGTGGCATAGCCCATGACTCGCTCCACGCCGGCGCGGTTGTACCAGCTGCGGTCGAAGATCACGACTTCTCCCTCGGCCGGGAAATGCTCCACATAGCGCTGCAGGAACATCTTCTTGGGCTCATGTTCGCCGGGTGCGCTTAGCGCGACGACGCGGAAGGTGCGGGGGCTGACCCGCTCGATCAATCGCTTGATCAAGCCGCCTTTGCCGGCGGTGTCGCGCCCTTCGCAAAGGATGATGACCCGCGCGCCGGTTTCGCGCACCCAGTCCTGCAGGTGACAAAGCTCTACCTGGAGTTTCTGAAGCTCCTTTTCATAGGCCTTTCGCGACAGCTTGTCCGGACTCCCGTCCTTGTCCCGCACCTTCTTGATGTCGGTTGGCTGGAATTGTTCGTGCTGCTGCAGGTTCATATTCCGCCTCCGAAGCCCAGGTCGGCATCTCCAATCACGGGCAGTGCCCGCACGGTATCGGGAGATGCCCCTAGGCCTAAGCGTAAAAGCCCATGCATGGCCGCGTGCGCCAAATGCCGTGGGCGGTTCAGGCCGCGCGCTGCAGAGTGCGGCGGCTAACCGCCCTGCGATGTCGGAATGGAGAGGATGAAGGTCATTCCGCGGCCGCGGTTCGGCGACGCGGTGAGGCGGCCGCCATGGGCGAGGGCGATCTGGCGGGCGAGAGCGAGGCCGATGCCCGCGCCGCCTTCCCTGGTCGTGTAGAAGGGGACGAAAATCTCCTCGATCCGTTCGGGCGGGATGCCCGGTCCGTCGTCCTTCACCTCGAAGCGGAGCTCCGCGCCGTCGACCGCGCAGGCGAAGCGCACCTCTCCGCTGCCCGCTCCGGCGACCGCGTCGCCGGCATTGCGCAGCAGGTTCAGAAGCGCCTGGCGAAGAAGCCCGGCATCCGCCTCGAGCGGCACGGGGGAGGGCGGCCGCGCGGCGGAGAATGCGATCCCGCGCGCGCGCAGCTGAGCGCCTCCGAGCGCCTCGATGTCCGCTAGGAAGATCGCCAGGTCCAGCGGCGCGAGCGCGGGAGCGGGGAGGTCGGCGATCGCGCGATAGCGCTCGACGAAGTCGATCAGGTGCCGGCTCTGCCGAGCGATCGTGTCGGCCGCGGCGCCGACCTCCCGCCGCGTGTCGCTCCCGGCCAATCGCGCAAGGCTCTCCGCCAGCGAGGCCACCGGCGTAAGCGAGTTCATCATCTCGTGGGCGAGCACGCGAGTCATGGCGTGCCAGGCGCCGACCTGGACCGCGTCCAGCTCACTCGCCACGACCTGCAGCGAAACGAGGCGCTGCGGCCCGCTTTCCGGGGTCGAGAAGGCGCCGACCCAGATCAGCACGGACCGGCCGTCGGAGAGCGTGACGATCCGGCGGCCGCCGACCGGCAGTGCGAGAATCTCGGCCGCCGCCGGCCCGCCGAGCGCATCCTCCAGCCGCACCGCTTCGCCGAGGAGGCCGCGCGCCGCGCGGTTGGCGAAGCGGATTCCGCCGTCGGGGCCAAGCGTGAAAAGGGCGACAGTGACGGCGTCGAGCAGCGCCAGCGCCTGGTCGAGCTGCTGGGCCCGCGCCCGTTCCTCGACGCTCGACGAAGCACGGGCGTCCTCGGGCCTGGGAAGCGCGACTCGCGCGACGTCGACCAGCAGCAAGGCGGCGGCCGCGGCGAGCAAGGAAGCGCTGGCGAGATGCCCGCTGTCCATCGGCAGCCGCACGAGGAGGACAATTGCGATGGCCGCGAGAAGGAGCCGCCAGCCGGCAGCGGAGACGAGGTCGAGGCTCAAGCGGGCGCTAGAGGCCATGCTTGGCGATGCGCCGGTAGAGCGCGGGACGGGTGAGGCCGAGCGCTGCCGCGGCCCGGGCGATGTTGCCGTCGTGCTGGTCGAGCGCGCTGGCGATGGCCGAGCGCTCCAGCGAGTCGAGGCTGGTGCCGGCGCGCGCCGCCGCGGTGCGGCCGGCCGCCTCGCGGACCGCGGCGACCAGCGCCTCGTTGCGCCAGGGCTTGAGCAGGAAATCGTCCGCGCCCCGCTTCAGGCTCTCGACGGCCAGCGACACGGCGCCGTAGGCGGTCATCAGGATCACCGCGAGCGCCGGATCGGCCGCCTTGATCGAGTCGAGGGCGGTCATGCCTTCGCGTCCCGACCGCTGCCCGGCCGCGAAGTTCATGTCGAGCAGCGCGCAGTCGAACCGGGTCGAAGCCATCAGCGCCGGCACCGCCTCGGGCGACTCGGCGCTCTCCACCCGCTCGACCCATGGTTCGAGCGCGAGCGCCACCGCCTGGTGCACCTCGTGCTTGTCGTCGATTACGAGCACGGCATTGAGACGTTTCATCGCGCGAGCGTAACGGGCGCAGGGCCCCCGCTCAATATGTCCGGATACGGACGCTTTGCCCCGACAGGCTCGTGCCAGGGAAGCGCATCTCCTTGTTATCGGACGTTTTTTCTGCGGTCGGATTGAGTGTAGAATCGCATCGTGGATCAGCTTCTCCAGATCAGCTCGCTTTCGCGAGCCTATCGCACCGGCGAGGTCGAGACCCAGGCGCTCGACTCCGTCTCCTTCGAGATCGGGTCGGGCGAGTTCGTCGCGATCATGGGCCCCTCGGGGTGCGGCAAATCCACCTTGCTCAACATCCTGGGCTTTCTGGACCGGCCCGACAGCGGCTCCTATCGCCTTCGCGGAGAGGAGGTTGCGACTCTCTCGGAAAGCCGGCTGACCCGGCTCCGGCGCGCGCATGTCGGCTTCGTCTTCCAGAGCTTCAACCTGATCGAGGAGCTCAATGTCGCCGAGAATGTGGAGGTGGCCCTGCTCTACCGGAGCGGGGAGGGGCGGCGGCGGCGGGTGGATGAAATGCTCGAGCAGGTCGGGCTCGCACACCGCGCGCGGCACCGGCCGAGGCAGCTGTCGGGCGGCCAGCGGCAGCGGGTGGCCATTGCCCGAGCGCTCGCGGCGGAGCCTGACCTCATCCTCGCCGACGAGCCGACCGGCAATCTGGACAGCGCCAACGGCGCCGCGGTGATGGACCTTCTCAAGGGCGCCGCGGCGGCGGGCACGACCGTGATCATGGTGACCCACTCGGCTCTCCACGCCGCGGCGGCGGACCGGACGATCCGGATGCTCGACGGCCGCATCGTCGGGGAGACGCGCCTGTGACCCGGCTTCTGCGCCATTGGCTCGTCGCCTGGGGCCGCAACCTCGCCGCCAACCGGCTCCTCTCCGCCATCGCCATTGCCGGTCTCGTCATCGGCCTCGCCGGCGCGATCCTGATGGCGCTCGTGGCGCGCGTCCCGCTCACCTACAACCATGTCGTGCCCGGGCACGATCGGACCTGGCTTGCGGTCTCGATCGTGAGCGGCCCCGGAATGGCGCCGGACCATCAGCAGGCGAGTCCGGCCGGCGCGGCTGCGCTCATCGAGGCGAGCGTCCCCGAGGTGGAATCGGCGGCGCGGCTCCTGGAGGCCGAAGTGGAGCTTCGCCGCGGCGGTGCCGCCCGCAAGGAGACCATCTATTGGGCGGACCCGGGATATTTCGACCTGGTGCGCCTTCCGGTCCTGGCCGGCGACCTCGCCTCCGCGCTCCGAACCGGCCACGGCCTCGTCATGACGGAGGCCATGGCGCGCAGGCATTTCGGCCGTGCCGACGCATTGGGTGAGACGATCGACGTCGCCGGCCAGCCGATGGTGCTTCGCGCGGTCATTGCGGACCTGCCGCCCGGCGGCACCGACCTCGCCGCGGGCATCTTCGCCTCCGGCCTTGCCACGCGCTCCGGCCTTGCACTGATGCAGGCGGACGCGCCGGGCTCCTTTTCCATCACCGTTCGGACCTACCTGAAGCTGCGGGCTGGCGCTTCGGCCGGGAAGGCCGGTGACTCGATCCAGCCGGCGATCGCCGGGCTGGTGCCGCCGCCCGTGCGCAGTGCCTATCGGCTCGAGCCCGTCCGGATCGACCGGCTCGCTTTGCACGAGGGCTTCCATCCCGGCGCGCGCGAGCGGCTGGTGATCGGCAGCCTGGTCGCTCTTCTGGTCCTGCTGATCGCGACCGCCAACTTCGTCAATCTGAGCGTCGCGCTGGCGGGGCGGCGGCGGCGCGAGATCGGGGTGCGCAAGGCGAACGGCGCCGGCCGCGGCCACATTGCGGGCCAGTTTCTCGCCGAGGCGGTGCTGACGGTTCTGCTTGCGACGATTCTCGCGCTCGCGGCGGCCGAATGGCTGCTCCCGGTGCTCAACGGGTCCCTGGAGACTCAGGCGCGCCTCGATTATGCCGCCGATCCGGCTCTGCTCCTCTGGCTGCTGTCGGGCGCTTTGCTCCTCGGCCTCGCGGCCGGCGCCTACCCGGCCTTCCTGCTCTCCTCCCTGCCTCCCGTGGCGACCCTGCGCGACGGCGGCGCCGCGGTGGCGGCCGGCGGGCTTGTTCGGAGCGCGCTCGTCACCGGCCAGTTCGCGATCCTCATCGGCCTGATCATCGCCACCTCGGTGGTTCACCAGCAGCGGCTCTTCGCGATGCGCGAGGCGCTGCGGATGGACATCGACCAGGTGCTGACCGTTACCGGCCGCTGTCCCCCCGCCTTCGTCGCGGAATCGTCGAAGCTGCCGGGCGTTCGCGCCGTCTCGTGCAGCAACCAAAGCCTGCTCAGCGGCAACACATTCGCCCCCATCGACTGGAAGGGCGGCCAGGTGTTGGCCGACATTGTCTCCGTGTTTCCGACGATCTTGGCCCTCTACGGTGTACGGCCCGTCGCGGGCAGCCTCGAGGCGCTGCCTCCCGCGGGGCAGGAGGCGGTGTCGCGGGTGATCGTCAACGAGGCGGCCGTTCGCGCCTTCGGCTTCGCATCGCCGTCCGCCGCGATCGGGCAGGCGCTGCCCTATCCGGGCTCCACCCCGTCAGGCGAGAATGTGCAATCGCAAATCGTCGCGGTGGTCCCCGATTTCGCTTTCCATACCGTGGAGACGAGGATCGAGCCGACTCTCTACCTCCCCTCGGCTTACGGCCAGGTCGATATGGACCTGGTCTCGATCAAGCTCGCCGGTGGCCACGTGCCGGAGACTCTCGCCCGGATCGATCGGCTGTGGCGGGCCACCGGCAACGAGGGGCAGATCGAGCGCGCCTTCGTCAGCGAACATATCGAGCGTCTGTATCGAGGCCTGGAACGGAACACCCAGCTCTTCGCGATCTTCTCGGCGCTCGCCATATTCCTCGCCTGCCTCGGCCTCGTCGGCCTCTCGCTCTCGGCGGCACAAAGGCGAACCAAGGAGATCGGAATCCGAAAGGCCCTGGGGGCCCGCACGAGCCAGATCCTCGCTTTGCTCCTTTGGCAGCTCAGCCGGCCGGTCCTGCTCGCCAATCTCATCGCCTGGCCGATCGCCTGGTGGCTGATGCGCCGCTGGCTGAACGGCTTCGCCGAACGAATCCCGCTGCAGCCCTGGCTTTTCCCCGCCGCCGGCCTGGCCGCGCTCGCCCTCGCCCTGCTCAGCGTCGGAATGCTCGCCTACCTCGTCGCCCGGCAGAAGCCGGTGCACGCGCTCCGCTACGAATGATCGGGCGCCGTGTCGCGGCGAGTTCCTTGAGGCGTCGCAAGCCTCGCACAGGTCTGGGCCAGGAACTGGTGGTGGGACTCCAGGGCTCGAACTGACGCAATTCATTGGCGACGAAGGAGCTTGGGAATTGCGTCACCCCGGCGAAGGCCGGGGCCCAGGGGCGCCGCGGCGCGACCGACGTCCCGGCAAACGGAGAAAAGGGAAGGGGAGGTGGTGGACGCACCAGGGCTCGAACTTGGGACCCGCTGATTAAGAGTCAGCTGCTCTACCAAGGAGCTATGTCTCGCTGCCTGTCGGCATTGGAGGCATCTAGGAACGGGAATTCGACTATCTGGTAACTGGCACCGTAATTCCACCCAGAAATAAGTATGTGTCCATAGGAAAAGGTATTCTGGGCCGGCCTCAGGCTGTTCACCTTCCGTCATGCCCCCGGCACAGTGACCAGCATCGACCTTCGGCGGCGGATGGAGCAGGCTTCGGATCGCGACAGCCAAGTCTTAGAAGAAAGGGTGTTGAATGAGGGCTCCTTAATGCAATTAGTGCCGAACAGAGGAGTTATTAACTACTTCCAACGAGTCATTCACGCCGGACCTTTTGATTGAAAACGCTTCAACAAAATCCTCTTATTACTATCAACTCCGTGAATCTCGTCGTCAGACCTAAGAATCTTAAGTACATCCGCGCCGGACACAACTTGACCTGGGACAATCAAAGGGAATCCTGGGGGATATGGTGTAATAAATGAACAGCATATGTACTCGCTATCTGTCGATACGTCTGCTTCGCCCATCAGCGTCGCGCCATCGGCTCCGCGATCAAATAAAACATAACCCATTCCGAGGTGCCCGTATTTTGCGACCTCTATCGGATAATTAAAAACCTCTCCAGCCTGATTGATACATTTCTCTATCGGAAGCGTACTAGACTTGAGTTTTGAAACATCAATTGAACGCGAAGTCGAAATCGATTGAGCTAGTGCGCTTAGTCTCTGTAGTACGTTTCTAGTCCTAGACCTCTCGTATCCAGGCATAAACATAAACATAGCGCTGTCGATTCCAAACTTGTTGATCTGAACTTCTGCCGACTCCCACAAAAGTCTCTTTGCCGCACCGGAATGCACAGGCAGATCATGGAATAACGTCAGCTTCGTTGGATCTTTGGTAAATGTGTTTAAAACCCTTGCACTATCTGCTGGCGCCAATCTAAGTATTTTGCTTATACTAGCCCAACTATTTCGCTGAAGGCTTGAACGGAAGTCGTCGGCGCCCCGAACGGCATTCACGATCATCTCCGCACCATCTACGCACATTTGACGTCGGGCGATATCGAACGATGCTACGATAGGCGCGCTCGGACTCGTCGTCGTATTTGCCAGGAAGCTCTGTTTGAATCGTGGGCGGTCTAGGCCGGTCACGGGGTCGTCCGAGGGCCATTCGTCGCGCTCTAGAATCACTGACGCTTGGCGAAAGGCAGTGAGAGTCTTGTGTACCGATTGCGCTGCGTAAACTCGGGGCCGACCGCCTCCCGACAGATTCGCGTGGGTAGCGCCATACATTGCCGTAAATTTTATTAGACCCGGATCAAAACGAGCAAATGAAAACCAAGCCTCGTCAAAGTAATAAATAAATGCATTCGCCTCGTCAACGCCGACAGCTGACCTCAAGTGTGCGTCTATGTTTTCGATGTAAAGCCTAGAATCGAGAATGTTTCCATCAAATGTGCAGTTTGTTAGAACGACACCTTTTAGACGCCCTCCCAGCCCGTGCGAAGAAATCGTCGATATTCTCTCAAGGATTGTATCAATCGCGGGCGGACCGAATACATCAGGACTTATCTCAACCTGCGGCTCTAGATAGACCGGAGTAACCCCTTGACGCGCAGCAGCATAATGATGAGAGATGTGACAGTTACGATCCACGAGAACAAGGTCGTCTGGATTGAAAAGAGTCATCCAGAGAATAGTATTGGCACCGCTAGTACCATTGGTCGCAAACCTTGCGCGTCGAGCGCCGAAAGCCTTCGCAAAGAGGCTTTGGGATTTCGAGATGCATCCGTCCGCTGCTGGGGCAAGCAACGAGTCGAGAGGATTCAATGTGAGCGACGCTTCGGCGGCAAAAAGATTAGACCCGAACTTTTGCAGGAATCCGCGCGAGGCGGCCGAGTCATTGGCGCTGCCGCCCAATGCCATTGCATGGAACGTGTCGCTACTGCGGCTGGAATAATCCAACAGGCCGTCCCAAGTAGGTGAGAGAAGCATGCGCGCGAAATGATTGGAAATAGCCTTGGCAAGCTGGGATTCCCCAGCCGGTGATTCCAGCGCTGACTTAGCGATCGAGAAATCCACGACTTTGCTGTCGGCTTCAGTCGTTTCCAAGGTATCATGAGCAGTTATTAGACAGCAAAAGCTATGAGGGATCAGGGCCTTAATTTCGGCGCAAAGGGCGATGCCATCCGGCTTAGGACCGACCTTGTGATCCCAGCTAAATTTGTCGAATTTCCAATCAATTAGGAAAACGGTTGTCGGTATGTAATGCTGGTCGAGCGCCGCTGCGTGATAGCGATACCCAAACAACGAACTCCTCACCGTATCCATGAAATCCTGTAGGTTTTGATGCTCCCGAGGTGCCACGAGTCTCACGGTTGGCTTGAGCTCGATTGTGGAATCACTTGTTGCGATCGGGTTGTCGCGCCAGTGATCGTACGAGGAGATCCGATCTGCGAGGCGCGCAACTGTGGGGAGGTCGTCGTCGACGAAGACAAAATTGTGATTTAGGATAAGGTGGCTCATGGCGCTTCGATCATCGTCTAGGAGGGTGACTTATGGCGCGCCCTAATGGGAGTTCGCAATGGTGGACGAGAGGGACGATGTAAAAAAGCTTATTCAGCTTGCAGTCCCGCATGACTTTGGAGCAACTCTTCGGTATATAGACAATAAGGCGAATGAACTGCTCTCCATTCTTAGCAAGACGGGTCCAGTCGCCAAATATGTCCCGAAGTACAACTTCGAGATACGGCTACATAGGATCAAAAACGCGGTATCACTCTTAGATCAGAAGTTTGATGAGTTCTGGGATACAGAAGCCTATCATAACGATTACGCTGAAATGCAGCAAGCATTCGATATCAGTCTAGCGCCGCTTCTAACGAGCATTATCAAGGAATCTAAGGGAATAGGCGAACTCCTACTGAAGACGAGCAGCCGACATCGGGCAATCTACAACGACTATTTTGCGGAAAGGTCGCTTTCGATCGCAGAGGAGGCAGTCAACAGAATGATCTACTTCTCAAACAGAAGCTTATACTATGTGAGGGGGTTAGTAGACCTATATAACTTTGCCCATATCGAGAACGTAGAGCTAACCAACCTCAACAAGTTCTTCTCACAGATGAACGAGTTCTTCCACTTGGCGGATACGAGGGAGGAGATAAAGATTGTAAATAACCTACCAACTATAAGAGTCGACTACTCACACTGCTATACCCTATTTTCAAATCTTATCAAGAACTCCTTAAAGTATAAGCGTGGCGCTGCAGCCGCGATGTCTGTTCTATTTGAGTCTTCAAGTGCAGGACCTTCCGTTTTCGCCAGCCGCATTCCGCGATACGTGCCTGTTGGTCGGCTTTCGGACGGATTTTCTGCGATACATTTTTTCGATGAAGGGATCGGGATCCAGCCTGAGAAGCTAAGGCTTATTTTTCGCCCTTTCAAACGGGGCATTGAGCGAGATGAGGCGGCTGCTCTTGCCGGAAGGGAGCGCCACGGACAACATAATGGAAAGGACGAATTTTCCTACTCCGACATGGGAATTGGCCTGGCGATGGCTATGCGAGTTGCGACCTTGTATGGCGGCGACATTTATGCAAGCTCCGCCCCCGGGATCGGGGCATGCATAACCGTCACGCTCCCTAAGGAACTAATTTGCTGATTCTGGCTAGGCGATTGGCGGGACCAATATGCAGGTATGGTTGTATGAAGATGATGCTGACGTGGGCGACTGGGTTAAACGAGCCAAATCCGGTTACCGCCCCTGGGCACGAAAAATTGGGAAGATCGAGGAGGTGATCCTTCCTACCCCGGCGGCATTCGAAAAATTGCTGAGCACTAACAAGGGCGCGGCCCCAGACCTGATTGTGGTCGACCTAGAAATTGAGGGCGAGGATCATGCCGGTGTTGAAGCAATCAAAAGTGTCCGAGCTCGTTCTGAGCACAATGATATGCCAATCGTTGTCTTTTCCAGCAATGGCACGCGAATGGCCCGCGAGAGCGCCTACGAGGCGGGAGCCACCTCATACGTAAAGAAACCAGCGCACGCAGGTCGCCGCGTAGACGCCTTAGCTGACATTTTCGGATATTGGTTGGAGCTCAATCAGGCTCGTGGATAGCCAATGTCTAAGTTCCTTCTCCTTCATCTCGATGACAAGAAGGAAGACCTTGAGACTTTGAAGGCCTTCGTCGATGCGCATGCGCCCAATCAATTTGAAGTCGTAGGAAAGACGTCTGTCGAGGATGCGCTTCGTCATCTTGGAGACAGGTCAGACACACATTTATGCTTGGTTGATTACGATCTTCAAGCCGAGCGCTATCCAGGTAGTGACGAATTCTGGACAGGACTTTCATTTGCAAGTGCTGCAAAGCTCGTTAGTCCGAATACAAACTTCATATTGCTTACGAACCAAAGACCTAAGCTATTAATGGAGATGGCTGCGGAGGTTGGGTATTTTGGTGTCATAAAGAAGTTCGATCTCAACCGGCAATACCCAAAAGGGGTCATAGAGTACCTCAAGTACGCGTGCTATTATAGCGAGATCTTCTTGAGAAGGCGCAGTGATGCCAGACTGAACTTCTCTCAATCTATCGCCCATACGCTGAAAAGTTCGCTGTCGACGAACCAAGACACTATTAGCCAAGCACTGAGACTTATTACTAATCCAGACTTTGCGGCAGACGACCGGCGCCAATTGGAGAGGAAGCTTGCTACGCTCGATGAACGGCACGTCGAGATAATCGAAAAAATCGGCAGAGTCCTTCAGGTTTACACGCGACTAAAGCTGAATATTGAGAAGTCTAACCTATATAGCGTTGTAAGGAACGTGGTTGAACACCATCCAAACGCCAAGCTCATAGCTCTAGAAGATCCGGGCTTGGCAACTGATGGGGAATTCGATCCGCTAGCTGTGAAGATCGCGTTAGAAAATCTAATCGATAATAGTTTGAAATCCATCTCAAATGTAGGCGGAAGACGTGGGGCAATAGAGATATCCGTGAGTATCTTTAGCGAAGCCCATGGAGGTGAATTTTTCGAGGTGAAGGTCATCGACAACGGGGTTGGGCTGAAACCTGGCACGGAGGGCGACATCAACAAGCCCTTTTTTACTGCTGACAATCTCAAGAAGGGCATTGCTAGCTTCGGCATCGGTTGCGCTGAGGCTGAGAAGATTATGATGCTTCATAGAGACGGACTGCACATTGGGTCTCTCAAAGTCGAGGATCGTTCGGAAGGGCCAGGTTGTGTTGCTACGTTACGTTTCCCGAGGATGGCTAAAGGCGTCTAGTTTAGATGGGTCGTTCACTGGGATGTGGACGGCTAGCTTGGCCAGGATAATCCAACCGCCTCGAGTTGAGAGCGTCGAATTCTGCTGTGTTGTGCCGGCAGGCGGGTAAAGCAGGAGGATTAATTTTGGCCCTCCTCAGGATCCTTGGCCCTCCTCAGGATCCTTTGTGCGTAATCTACGGGTGCGGGCAGCACGCGCGAATGACGACCGAATTTGCGGCGCCGCCGATTATCTGGAAAGTGGTGGAAGCACTAGGTCGTGTGGACACTTAGCGAAGCCATAGGATGATGGCGGCGAGTGTGATTACGGCGAGATAGTTGCGGGCGGTCTTCTCGAA
>DATDAS010000076.1:0-7738 GCA_036525315.1 Allosphingosinicella sp. | reverse complement strand
AGTACGACGTCTATGAGCCGCTGCCCGGAATGCACGTCCAGGGACGGCTGACCCTCGGCGAGAATATCGCCGATCTCGCGGGGCTCACGCTCGCCCACGACGCCTATTTGGCCTCCCTCGGCGGAAAGCCGGCGCCCGTGCTCGACGGCTTCACCGGCGACCAGCGATTCTATCTCGGCTGGGCCCAGGTCTGGCGGCGCAATTATCGCGAGGCCAATCTTCGACAGCGCCTCCTCACCGATCCGCACTCGCCGTCGGAGCAGAGGGTGGCCGTGGTCCGCAACCTCGACCCCTGGTATTCGGCCTATCAGGTCATGCCCGGAATGAACCTCTACCTCCCGCCCGACCAACGAGTCCGAATCTGGTAGATGGCGAGCCGCGCCCACAGCGCCGGCGGCTCGTCCGTGCCCGGTATCCTGGCACTGCTGGCGGCCGCCGCGGCTTCGGCGGCCCTGTTGCTCTGGTCGGTCGGCGACCTCCGCTTCGCCGCCGCCTTCTTCGCGGGCATGATCGCGCTCGGCCTGCCGCTGATGCTCTTCGCCCGGCGCGGCCCGGCGCGGGCGGAGGAAGCCGCGCCCGCGCCCGATCTCTCTTTGCTTCGCGCCGCGCTCGACTCCTCAGCCGATCCGATCGCGATCACCGACCATCGGGGCGGCCTGGTCGCCGCCAACCGGGCCTATGAGGATCTGCTCGGCGGCCGTTCGCCCGCCGATCTGAAGCTCGGCGATTCCGCCTCGGCCCTGTCGGCCGCGCTTCGCGACGGCGCTTCGGCCTTCGACACGGTGGCCGAGAACGGACGGGCGGCGCGGATCTCGATTTCGCAGGCGGGCCCTGCCAATCTGGTGTGGACATTCGCCTCGGCCGGCGAGGACGATCTGGTCGGCGAGGCGAAGCGCCTGCTGTCGGGGCCGGCCGGCGACCGAATAAGCGAGGCCGGGCTGATGGCCGTCCTGGCCGGCGGCTCGGGGAGCCTGATCGCGGCCAACCGAGCCTTCCTGATGCGGGCCCTGGGCGCCGCCGAGGGCGAGGCCGAAGGCACTCCGCTGGCCGACCTGCTCCAGATGGGGGAGGAAGGACAGTTCCTCTTCTCGCGCGAGGCGAAGGCCGGAGCGCCGGTCCGGATCCTCCAGATTCCGCTCGCCGACAGCGACGGGCCGAGCCTCTTCCTTCTGCTCGACGAGACCGCGGGCGCCGTCGGCGGCGAGGCCGGCGCCAATATCAACGCTCTTCTCGAGATACTGCCACTCGGCCTCGCGCTTGCCGACCGCGACGGCCGCTTCGTCTATCTGAACAGCGCCTTCCGCCGCGCCGCGGGCCTTTCGCGGACTGCCCGCCCGACCTGGCCGGGCGACATATTGGTCGACGAGGACAAGGGCGCGGTCTCCGATTCCGTCCGCCGTTTCGCGCGCGGCCCGAGCATGTCGGGCGACGTCGCGGTCCGGCTCAAGGCCAAGCCCGACGAGCCGGTCGCGCTCACTGTCGCGGGCGCGCGAGGCCTCGGCGACGCCGCCGTCCTCCTCTCGCTCAAGGACAATACGGAGGAGGACCGGCTCAAGCGCCAGGTCGCCCAGGCGACCAAGATGCAGGCGGTCGGCCAGCTCGCCGGCGGAGTCGCGCACGATTTCAACAATATCCTGACCGCGATCATCGGCCATTGCGACCTGATGCTGATGCGCCATACGCCGGGCGACAGCGATTATGACGACATCCAGCAGATCCGGTCCAACTCGAACCGGGCGGCGGGCCTGACCCGCCAGTTGCTCGCTTTCTCGCGCCAGCAGACCCTCCGGCCGCAGGTGCTCCAGCTTCCCGACGTCATCTCGGAGGTCTCGAACCTGCTGAAGCGGCTTCTCGGCGAGACTGTGAAGCTCCAGGTCAAGCACGGCCGAAGCCTCGGGGCGGTCCGAGCCGATCCCGGCCAGCTCGAGCAGGTGATCGTCAATCTCGCCGTGAACGCCCGCGACGCCATGCTCGCCAAGGGGGAAGGGGAGGCGCTTCTCACCCTCCAGACCTATTCGGTCGGCGCCGACGACGTTCGCCGGATGGGCAGCGAGATCTTGCCGATCGCCGATTATACCGCGCTTCGGGTCACCGACACCGGCACCGGGATCGCGCCCAACCTCCTGCCCAAGATCTTCGAGCCCTTCTTCACCACCAAGGAAGTGGGGAAGGGGACCGGGCTCGGGCTCTCCACGGTCTACGGAATCGTCAAGCAGTCGGGCGGCTTCATCTTCGCGGAATCCGAGCCGGGACAGGGAACCAGCTTCGTCATCTATCTGCCGGTCCACCGCGCCGAGGCGGCGAGCGCCCCGCGCAAGGCGCGCGAGCCCGCCAGCGAGGTGTGGGGGACGGGCACCATATTGCTGGTCGAGGACGAGGCGACCGTCCGGGCCGTCGCCGAGCGGGCGCTCACCCGCCAGGGCTACACTGTCCTCGTCGCCGAGAATGGCGAGGCGGCTCTGGAGGTCCTCGCCCGCGAGCCCGACATAGACCTGATGATCTCCGACGTCGTCATGCCGACGATGGACGGCCCGACCACCGCCCGGGCCGCCCGCGAGAGCCATCCCGAGCTGCCGATCCTGTTCATTTCCGGCTATGCCGAGGAGCAGCTTCGAAAGTCGATCGATCTCGACCGGGTCGGCTTCCTCGCCAAGCCCTTCTCGGTCCAGCAGCTCGCCGAGGCGGTTCGCGGCGCCCTTCTGCCCAGCTGATTGTTCCGATTGGACAATGTCGGGCCGCCTCGGCCGGACAAGGCGCATAGCTTGTGCCTTGCTCCGCCTTGCCATTGCGGGCTTTGCTGCGTAACCCGTCGCCGGTGTCCGACAGCCGCTCCGTCCTGATCGTCGAAGACGAGCCCCTGATCGCAATGATGCTGGAGGATTTCCTGCTCTCGCTCGGCCACGAGGTGGCGGGCATTTGCGAAACCGTCGGGGAAGCGCTGGCGCGGATCGACCAGGGCGGCTTCGACGTCGCGATCGTCGACGTCAACCTCAAGGGCGGGGAGCAGGTCTGGCCGGTCGCCGACCGGCTTGCCGAGAAGGGCATTCCCTATTGCTTCTCGACCGGGGGCCATGTCGATGGTCCTCCGCAGGCGCACGCCCACGTGCCCGTCCTCGCAAAGCCCTTCACCCTCGATGCGGTCGACCCTGTCCTCCAGCAAGCCTGCGCCGGATAGGAGGCGGCCGATGTGGCCGCTCACTATCCTTCTGACATTGGTCCTGCTCTATGCGTCGGTCTGCGCGGTCGCCTGGGCGATGCAGGACCGGATGCTCTTTCCGACCGGAATGATCCCGCCGGCCGAGCCTCTTCCGCCCGGCGCCGAGAGGCTCGAGATCGCGAGCGGGGGCGAGCGCATCCAGGGCCTCCATATCCCGGCCGTCCGGCCTTCCGCTTCCGCGCCGGTGGTGATCGGCTTCGGCGGCAATGCCTGGAACGCCGAGGAGATGGCCGATTATCTCCACCTGCTCTATCCGCGCTCCGAGGTGCTGGCCTTCCACTATCGCGGCTACAGCCCGAGTGGCGGTCGGCCATCGGCCGAGGCCCTCGTCGCCGACGCGCCGCTGATCTACGATCTCGCCGCCGCGCGAATGCCGGGCCGGCCGATCGTCGCGGTCGGCTTCAGCATCGGCAGCGGGGTCGCGGCGAGCCTCGCGCCCCGGCGCCCGCTCGCCGGCCTCATCCTCGTCACGCCGTTCGACTCGCTGTCGGGAGTCGCCGCCGGCCATTTCCGCTGGCTTCCGGTCCGCCGGCTGTTCCGCCACGATCTGCCGACCGCGGACTGGCTTCGCGAGACCGGGGTACCGGTCGCCCTGGTCGCCGCCGAACGGGACACATTGGTCACGCCGGAACGGACCGAATCGCTTCGTCGCGCGCTGCCCACTTTGGCTTTCGACCGCACCATATCGGGCGCCGATCACAACAGCATCTACCAGTCGCCCGCCTTCCGCGACGCGATGGCCGAGGCGATGGAAGCGGTCGCCCGGGCAAAGTAGGATGTTTCCTGCTTGTTCACGTGGAACAAACCGTATACACCATGCATCTCGCGTTGAATGAGCGGCGCGGTCTGATACTGGGAGCTTCGCCATGGTGGCATCTCTGAAAGTCGTCGGTTCCGACAGGATCTCTGAAAATATGGACAAGCAAAAAGCCCTCGAAGCCGCATTGGCGCAGATCGACCGCGCCTTCGGCAAGGGCAGCGCGATGAAGCTCGGATCCCGCGAGGCGGTCGAGATCGAGACCATCTCGACCGGCTCCCTCGGCCTCGACATCGCCCTGGGAATCGGCGGCCTCCCGCGCGGCCGGGTCGTCGAGGTGTACGGGCCGGAAAGCTCGGGCAAGACGACCCTCGCGCTCCACGTCATCGCCGAGGCGCAGAAGAATGGCGGAACCGCCGCCTTCGTCGATGCCGAGCACGCCCTCGATCCGGTCTATGCCCGAAAGCTGGGAGTCGATGTCGACGAGCTGATCGTCTCGCAGCCCGACACGGGCGAGCAGGCGCTCGAGATCACCGACACTTTGGTCCGCTCCAACGCCGTCGACGTGCTCGTCGTCGATTCAGTCGCCGCCTTGGTGCCGCGCGCCGAGATCGAGGGCGAGATGGGCGACAGCCATGTCGGCCTCCAGGCGCGCCTGATGTCGCAGTCGCTGAGGAAGCTGACCGGCTCGATCTCCAAGTCCAAATGCCTGGTCATCTTCATCAACCAGCTCAGGATGAAGATCGGGGTCATGTACGGCAATCCCGAGACGACGACGGGCGGCAACGCGCTCAAATTCTACGCAAGCGTCCGGCTCGACATCCGCCGCACCGGCCAGATCAAGGACCGCGACGATATCGTCGGCAATACCACCCGGGTGAAGGTGGTGAAGAACAAGGTCGCTCCGCCGTTCAAGCAGGTCGAGTTCGACATCATGTACGGCGAGGGCATCTCGAAGATGGGCGAGATCCTCGATCTCGGCGTCAAGGCCGGGATCGTCGAGAAATCGGGCGCCTGGTTCAGCCACGATTCGGTCCGGATCGGCCAGGGCCGCGAGAACGCCAAGACCTACCTCAAGGAGAATCCGGAGACCGCCGAGCGAATCGAGCGCGCGATCCGAGGCAAGACCGACGAGGTCGCCGAAGCCCTGATGACGGGGCCGTCGGCGGAGGACGATATCTAGGGATTGGGTATTGGGTTTTGGGGGTTGGGGATTTGGTTCGGCGCGTTTGACGTCCCCTAACCCCCAACCCCCAACCCCTAACCCCTAACCCCTAACCCCTATCCCGGCCCGAACAGCCGCCCGCGCTCGGTCAGAAGCACGATCGCGAGGCCCGTCGCGCCGGCGATCAGAAAGCCGGCGACCAGGGGGATGGTCGTCCCGTCGAAGCTCTGGCCGATGGCGAGTCCGAGCAGGGCGCCGCCGATCGTCCCGATCGTGCCCTGGACCGAGGACGCGGTGCCGGCGACATGGCCGAGCGGCTGCATCGCAAGGGCGCCGAAATTGGCCGAGGCGAGGCCGAAGCAGGCCATGACCAGACCCTGCATGACGATGAAGACCAGCATCGTCTCGCCCATTTCGTCGATCAGCAGGTGCAAGGCGGAAAGGGCGGTGAACAGGATCAGCCCGAGATGGGCGATACGCCGGGTTCCGATCCGCTCGACCAGCCGCGAGTTGAGATAAGAGGTCACCGCCATCGGCCCCGCCACGCCCGCGAAGACCAGGGCGATCAGATCGGGCTGGCGGAACACGTCGAAGACGATCTGCTGGATCGAATTGATATAGCCCATCAGGGCGCCCATCATCAGCATGAAGGCCAATGTGTAGCCGAGCGACTGGCCGTTGGTCAGGGTCTCGCGCGTCCCGTCCCAGACCGCCCGGATCGAGAGTGGCCGCCGATATTCGGGATGGAGGGTCTCGGGGAGGCGGACCAGCGACCATGCGAAGACGAGCGCCGCGCTGATTCCGAGGCCCAGGAAGATCCAGCGCCACGAGGCCACCATCAGGACGAGCTGGCCGAAGGCCGGGGCGATGACCGGAACGGCGAGGAAGACCAGGAAGACGAGGCTCATCAGCCGCGCCATCGCCGGGCCTTCGTAGCGGTCGCGGACGATCGAGACGACCAGCACCCGGGTCGCCGCGGCCGCCGCGCCCTGGGCCATTCGGGCGGCCAGCAGCAGGGTGAAGCTGGCCGCGAGCGCCGAAAGAAGGGCGAAGGCGGCGTAGAGGACCAGGCAGACGAGCAGGATCGGCTTTCGGCCGTAGCGGTCCGACAGCGGCCCGTAGATGAGCTGGGTCGTCCCGAAGCCGAAGACGTAGACGGAGACGACGAGCTGGCGCTGATTGTCGTCGAGCACGTCGAGCGCCTGTCCGATCGCCGGGAGCGCGGGCACCATCGCGTCGATCGCCATGGCGTTCAATGCCATCAGCGAGGCCATCAGAACGACGAACTCGCGGAAACCGGGGCGGAGCCCCTCTTGCTGTGCTGGATCGGAGGCGCCGTGCATCGCGGCCAAGTGGAGCCTGCGGCCCGGCTAGACAAGGGCCGCCCGCCTGTTCAGACAGGCGCGCATGGACGGGGCGGCGCCAACAATCAGGCTGATCGGCGCGCCGACCGACTGCCACTCCTCCTTTCTTCGCGGACCCGCCGAAGCGCCGCCCCTGATCCGGGCGGCGCTCCATTCGGCGCACGGCAACATGGCCGCCGAGTCGGGGCATGAGTTCGGCGCCGACGTCCTGCTCGAAGACATGGGAGACCTCCCGCTCGCCGAGAGCGGCGAGGACGACGATCTCATCTTCGGCGCGGTCACCGAGGCGATCGGGGCCGGGGCGGTTCCGGTCGTCCTGGGCGGCGATCACAGCATCACCGTCCCGGTCGTCCAGGCGCTCGCCGCGGCCCACGGCCCGGTCTCCATCCTCCATTTCGACGCCCATCCCGATCTGTACGACGATTTCGAAGGCGATCCGCGCTCGCACGCATCGCCCTTCGCTCGGATCATGGAATCGGGCCTCGCCTCGCGCCTCGTCCAGGTCGGCATTCGGACGCTCAATCGCCATTGCCGCGAGCAGGCGGAGAGGTTCGGGGTCGAGATCGTCGAAATGCGGTCCTTCGCGCCCGATCGGGTGCCGATCCCGCAAGGGCCGCTCTACATCAGCCTCGACCTGGACGGATTCGATCCGGCTTATGCGCCGGGCGTGTCGCACCACGAGCCGGGAGGGCTTTCGGTGCGCGACGTGCTCGCCGTCTTCGACCGGATCTCCTCACCCATCGTCGGCGCCGACGTGGTCGAGTACAATCCGAGGCGCGACCTCAACGGAGTGACGGCGGTCCTCGCCGCCAAGCTCGTCCGGGAGGTCGCCTCGCTCTGCGCCAGGAACAATCTATGATCAAAGTCCATCATCTCGAGAACAGCCGATCGCAGCGCATCCTCTGGCTGCTCGAGGAGCTCGGCCTGCCCTACGAGGTCCGCCGCTACGAGCGCGACCGCAAGACCATGCTCGCGCCTCCGTCGCTCCGGTCAGTGCATCCGCTCGGCAAGTCGCCGGTCGTGGAGGATGAGGGGCGGACGATCCCCGAGACCGGCGCCATCGTCGAATATCTGGTCGAGAAGGCCGGAGGACGGCTCGGTCCGCCGGCCAATCGCGATTCGGTTTTGCGCTACCGCCAATTCCTCCATTATGCCGAAGGCTCGCTGATGCCGCCTCTTCTCGTCCTTCTCGTCCTCAACCGGCTCGGGCTGTTCGGCAGGCCGGCGAAACCCAC
>DATDAS010000075.1:0-46583 GCA_036525315.1 Allosphingosinicella sp. | reverse complement strand
GGCGGAACCTGGTTCCGCCGCCCCTTCTCTTTGTGGGATCGACCCCGGCGCCTCAGCGGGTGCCGTAGACGACGATCTTCACCTTCTGGCCGGGCGCGAGCCGGCTCGTCGAGGTCAGGCCGTTGAGGACCAGGAAGCGCTCCTGCTTCAAATCGTTATAGGCCATCCGCCCCGACAGGCTGGCGATCGTGTCGCCCGCCTTCACCGACACCACGTCTATGATTCGCGGCCGGATCGCCGCCGCCTCGGCGGCGGTCAGGCGGCGCAGCGACTGAACCATCGAGCTGAACGGCCCGAAGCCGCGCCCGGCCGGCGTGATGACCGCGAAATGATAGGCCGTGTCGGAATCCCACTGATAGGCGATGATGGTCAGATCGACCTGCTGCTGCTGGGTCGCGATCCGAGCTGTCGAGTAAGCCGCCGGAATGCCGTTGACGGTCGTTTGCCGCGGCTCGGTGTAGCGGATCTGCGCCTGCTCGCCGACCAGCGACTTGAAGGCCTGGCCGATATAGGTCCCCAGATTGCCGCTGAAGCGGCCGCCCGAGAACTGGGCCTGGCCCTGCTGGCCGGAGATGCTGACCGCCCGGGTGCCGTTCTGCATTCCGTAGCCGTCCGGCACGGTGAACTGGAGCCGAAGGTCGGGATGCCGGAAGTCGCGTCCCTCGACCACGCCCTGCTTGGGATCGTCGCCGACGATCAGGCCGTCGATCTGGACGAGATAGGCATCGCGGTTGCGAAGGCCCGTTCCGGCCCGGCCGGTCGCCCGCGCCTTGGCCGTCGCTCTCTTGACCCGATCGGCGCTGAGCGGGTGGGTCCGCGCCCAGCTCGGGGTCGAGCGCTCGTCGTTACGGCCCGAGGCTCGAGTCTCGAGCGAGGTCGCCGCTCCGAGCGAGTTGAGGAAGCTCGGCGAGGCGAGCGGATCGTAGCCCGCCGCCGTCATGTAGCGGACCCCGAGATCGTCGGACTCATATTCCTGGCTTCGCGAATATTTAAGGAAGATGCCCTGGCTCACCTGCCCGGCGAGCTGGCTCAATATGTCCGAACCCGTCACAACCCCGACCAGGATCGCCCCGAGCTGGCTGAGGATCCCGGTTCGCTGCCGCTCCGAGCTGTGGCGGGCCGCGATATGGCCGGCCTCGTGGCCGAGCACCGAGGCGAGCTCGGCCTCGTCGTTCGCGAGCGTGGTGAGCTGGCGGGTGATGTAAAGATAGCCGCCCGGAACCGCGAAGGCGTTCATCACAGGCGAGTTCAGCGTGGTGATGTTGAAGGCGCCGCCGCCGCCGCTGATGTTGGAGTGCGAGGCCACCTTGCGGCCGATCGAGCGGAAATACTCGCCTCGCGCACCCTCGATCTCGCCGCCGAACTCCTCGACGATCTGGGGATGCTGCTTGGCCGCCTGGGCCATGCTGCTCTGGGAAATGGCGCGAGTCTGCTGCGCGAAGGCACCGGTCGTGCCAGCAAGCACGACGAGCGAAGCCGACAACGCGAGAAGCGTCTTGCGTGTCATGAATGTAAACTCCTGTTCACCCGGACGTCTCGTCCGCGAAATGAACACGAGAAGGGCGGCGATGTTCCTTGCGCCCGTTCCGTCCTAGCCGATGGTCAGATATTTGGAGCGGCGCTGGGCCCTGATCTCCTCGCCCGTCATCCCGTCGAACGAGGCCAGCTCCTCGGCGATCGCGGCCCCCAAAGTGGAGATGGCCTCGCCCGGATCGCGATGCGCTCCGCCCACCGGCTCGGGCACGATACGCTCGATCACCCCGAGCTGCTGGAGGTCGGAGGCGGTCACCCGCATCGCCTCGGCCGCGTCGGCGGCCTTGTCGGCGGTCCGCCACAGGATCGAGGCGCAGCCCTCGGGCGAGATGACCGCGTAGACGCTGTGCTCGAGCATCAGCACCCGGTTGGCCGCGGCGACCGCGATCGCTCCGCCCGACCCCCCTTCCCCGACGATCGCGGCGATCAGAGGCACCTTGAGAGTCAGGCATTGCTCGGTCGATCGGGCGATCGCCTCGGCCTGGCCCCTCTCCTCGGCCTGGACCCCCGGAAAGGCGCCGGGCGTGTCGACCAGGGTCACCACCGGGAGGCCGAAGCGGTCGGCGAGCTGCATCAGCCTTATCGCCTTCCGGTAGCCCTCGGGCCGCGCCATGCCGAAATTGTGCTTGAGGCGGCTCGCCGTGTCGTCGCCTTTCTCATGGCCGATCAGAACGATCCGCCGGCCCTGAAGCCTGCCCAGGCCGCCGACGATCGCCTCGTCCTCGCCGAAGGCGCGGTCTCCCGCGAGCGGGACGAAATCCTCGATGAGGCCGGCGACATAATCCTTGAAATGGGGCCGGTCGGGATGACGCGCGACCAGGGTCTTCTGCCAGGGCGTCAGCTTCGCATAGGTCTCGCGGAGCATGCGATCGGAGCGGGATTCGAGCTTCTCGATCTCGGAGTCGATGTCCATGTCGCCGGCCTGGGCCGTCTCGCGCAGCTCCTCGATCCGCGCGTCGAGCTCGGCGATCGATTTTTCGAAGTCGAGGAAGGTGGCCATGGGTGCGCGCGGGTTAGGGCCGGTTGCGGCGGGCGTCAACGCGGGCGCGGCTGCTGCTGTCCCCTAGGGGATGCCGGCTGTTGACCAGCTCGACCAGGCGCCGGCTGTCGACATGGGTGTAGATCTGGGTCGTGGCGATGTCGGCATGGCCGAGCAGCAGCTGGAGCGCCCGAAGGTCGGCTCCGCCTTCGAGGAGATGGGTGGCGAAGGCATGGCGGAGGACGTGCGGGCTGACCCGCTCGGGCGGGATGCCGGCGTCGGCGGCCAGGGTCTTGAGCAATTGGTAGAGGCGGACCCGGCTCAAATGGCTCTTGCCCGAGGGGAAGAGCCAGAGCGAGTCGCGGGGCACCAGCTCCGACCAGGCGGCGACCGCGGCCCGGGCCCGGTCGGAAATGGGGACGAGCCGCTCGCGGCCGCCCTTGCCGCGCAGGATGAGGAAGGGCTGGTCGGCGCGGACGGCGTGACGGGGCAGCGAGACCAGCTCGGTTGCGCGAAGGCCCGAGCCGTAGAGCAATTCCACCAGTGCAGTGAGGCGCAGGGCGGCCGCGGCGGCGCCGGCCGGGGCTGCAGGCGCGGAGCGCCTCTTCTCGAGCTCGGCGAACAGGGAGTCGACGGCCCGGTGGTCGAGAATCTTCGGGAGCGGCCGCTCGCGGACCGGGCGCGGAAGGGCGGCCGAGGGATCGTCCCCGCGCATCTTCTCGTCCGACAGGAAGGCGAAGAAGCGGCGCAGGGCGGCCGCCTTTCGGGCGACGGTCGCTCGCTTCAGCGGGAGCCAGGCCTCGGACAGGCGCTTCAGCTCGTCGCGGGACGCCGCTCCGAGGCGGCCGCCGAGAAGCTCGGAGGCGCCGCGAAGGTCGCGCTCATAGGCGAGAAGCGTGTTCCGGGCGGCGCCGGCCTCGGCCGCCATCATCTCGAGAAAGGCCGCGATCAGGCGACGGTCGTCGCCCTGGGCCCCGAGCGCGGTCACAGCCGGCTCAGGGCCTCGGCGGCGATCATCCGCGCTTCATATTCGAGGCCGACCTGCCGGAGCGCGCGGACGATCTGGTAGAGATTGGCGGGCGGGACTCCGCGCCAGTCGGTCGTCTGCATTCCGACGCCGGCGAGCAGGATCACCGTTCCGGGCTGGTTGTTGCGCGCGGCCGCGGCAATGGTTCGTGCCCAGCGCCCGCGCGGGGCGGGATCGACTCCGAGCGAGGCCGGATCGGCATAACGGCCCAGGCCGGCGAGCCCGGCGACCAGCATCCGGCCGCGATGGCCGCCGTCGCGCGAGGCGAAGCTCTCGACCCGGCCGGCACTGACGTCGACCGCGGGATTCGCCCCGGAGAGGGCGAGAAGGGCCCAGGCCGAATCGCCATCGCCGCCCATCGAATCGACGACCGAGGACCAGCGCCCGGCCTGGCGGTCGAGGCCCCCGGTCAGCATCGAAGCGATCAGGTCGGCGGCATGCTCCTGCTGCGCCTTGGAAGGCGGGATGAAGCTGGCCGCCGCAGCGGTGAGGATGAACCGCGCGTGCTTATCCTCGGGCGTCCCCGCCTCGTCCCAGATGGCGCGCATCGCTCCGACCCGGTCGCCGGCGGCGCGGGCGGTGTAGGCGCGGCGAAGCCGGCCGGCGAGGCTCCCCTCGATGTCGTTGGGATCGGTCGAATCGGCGATCAGGCTGTACGTCTCGACCAGCGAGCTGTTGGAGAAGACTCCGAGCGCGGCCGCGGCATGGGCCGCGGCGGTGCGCTGCTCGACCGGGATCATCGGCGCTCGCGCCTGCCAGGCGCGGACGTTGGCGGGGGCGGAGCCGATCAGGCGCTGGGGTATCTCCATCCCGGTCGCGGTGGCGATCCCGAAGCGCCAGGTGGTCAGCTCGTTGACGCCCTCCCAGTCGATGTCGACCGCGCGGCGGGTGTCGAGGCCGGCGCCGACCACCTTCTCCGCGAGTAGGAGGTCGACCCCGCCGGCGCCGCTCCTCGCCCGGGCCTGGTCGATCAGCTGGCTCGCCCGGGCGGCATCGCCGGCGAGAGCCGCGCACATGGCGTCCGCGAGCGGCCAGATCGGCTCGTCCGAAGTGGCCCGGCCGGGCTGCACGAGCGGGCAAAGGGCGGACGGGTCCGCGGTCGCCAGCGCGGTCTGAACCGCGACCGTGAACATTCGCGGGGTATATTTGTCGACGTCGACCGACTGGACGAGGATCCTGGCGGCGTCGGCCTCGCCCATGCGCAGCAGGAGCCAGGCGCGCTCGGCGACCCAGTCGACCTCGGCGACCCGGGTGGCCGGGGCGAGCCTGGAGAGCAGGAGGCGGCGCAGAAGGATGGAGGTCCAGCGCGACGGCAGAGGAGCGTCGAGCCGGCCCATCAGGCCGGTCAGGAAACGGCCGTTGGCGGCTCCGAAGGCATTCTCCGCGAACCCCCAGTTGCCGGGAGACAAAGGTCCGACGAAATCGGTCGGGCGCCGCGCATGCTCGGGAAGCTCGATGCCCGACGAAATGAGGTCGATCGGGAGGATGTCCTCCAAATCCTCGTCGGAGGATTCCTCCACCGCCGGCTCCCCCGTGTCGGGGACCGGATCCGCGGACGGCGTCGGAGACGGCGGCGGCGGCGTTGGAGTCGTGCTCTGATTGCCTTCGGGCGGCGGTACGGTTGCCGGGTCTTCGAAGCCCGGCGGAAGCAGGGATTCGGGATCGTCCTGCCCGAAGGCCGGGATGGCGGTGACCAGGGCCGCGGCCGCGACTCCGCCAAGAAGGAAAAGTTTGGAGCGTCTTGCGATCAGACCGGATCGCAAAACACTCCAAATGCCTTTGTTGGCCGCGATTTCCGAGTCGTCGGACGCTGCGGTCCGACTAGAAATCGCTTCAGCCCGCGAGAGCTTCATTCGTCACGTCCTGCTCGATGCGCTGGGCGGGGACCTCGGTGTCCCTCATGGCGAGCCAGACGATCGCTCCGATCAGAAGGAGGAGCAGGATCACGAAAATGGGAAGGGGCGAGCGGCGGCGGCGCGGCTGAGCAAAGGTTGTACGCATGGCCGGCCTTTTGCCCCACGAGACAGGCGGCTGTATAGCCCCCGCAGCCATGGCGAACGCCCTTCCCCGCCTCGACAAAAGCATCGTCCTGGTCGGACTGATGGGCGCCGGCAAATCCACCGTTGGACGCCGGCTCGCCCGCCGCCTCGGCCTGCCCTTCGTCGATTCCGACGAGGAGATAGAGAAAGCCGCGGGCCACAAGATCGCCGAGATCTTCGACCGGTTCGGAGAGCCGGGATTCCGCGACGGCGAGCGGCGGGTCATCGCCCGGCTGATCGACGGCAAGCCCAAGGTGATCGCGACCGGCGGAGGCGCCTTCGTCGACGACCGGACGCGGTCGCTCATCCTGGAGAAATGCATCGCGGTGTGGCTCGACGCCGACGTCGAAACCCTGGCCGAGCGGGTGTCGCGCCGAGACCATCGGCCCTTGCTCCAGGGCAAGGAGCCCCTCCCCCTCCTCGAAGCGCTGGCCGCACAGCGGAACCCGATCTACGCCGAGGCGCACCTCCACATACTCAGCGGATCGGTGCCGCACGAGCGGGCGGTCGGACGGATCGTCGACGCGCTTGCCGATGGGGAGGCGGTGCCTTGAGGCAAGTCGCGGTCGCGCATCGTGGCGGCTCCTGCGACGTGCTGATCGAGCCGGGCCTGCTCGACCGGTGCGGAGAGGTTCTGCGGCCCTTCGCGCGGGACGGCCGGATCGTGGTGGTGGCCGACGAAGGCGCCTGGGCCGCGCAGGGATATCGGCTGGCGGCGAGCGGGCTCGACATCAGCCTGATCCCGGTCACGGCCGGCGAGGCGAGCAAGGGCTGGGAGCGGCTCGAACGCCTGGTCGAGGAATTGCTCGCGCTCGGAGTGGAGCGTGGCGACCATGTGGTCGCGTTCGGCGGCGGGACGGTCGGCGACCTTGCCGGATTCGCGGCGTCGATCGTGAAGCGCGGCTGCGGCCTCGTGCAGGTGCCGACCACCCTTCTCGCCCAGGTCGATTCGTCGGTGGGCGGCAAGACCGGGATCAACGCCGGCGGCGGCAAGAACATGGTCGGCACCTTCCACCAGCCTGCGGCGGTGCTGATCGACCCGTCGACCCTCGACACCTTGCCCGAGCGCGAGCTGCGCGCGGGCTATGCCGAGGTCGTGAAATATGGGCTGATCGGAGATTCCGACTTCTTCGCCTGGTGCGAGGAGAATGGTTCCGCGCTTCTCGCCGGCGATGCCGAGGCGCGGGTGCATGCGATCGAGACCTGCGTTCGTGCGAAGGCGGCGATCGTGGGACGGGACGAGCGCGAGACCGAGGGCGTGAGAGCCTTGCTCAATCTCGGGCACACGTTCGGCCATGCGATCGAAGCCGCTGACGGATTTTCCGGCGGCATGCTGCACGGCGAGGCGGTAGCGATCGGGATCGCCCTCGCCTTCCGCTTCTCCGCGGGCCGCGGCCTGTGCCCGGCCGAGGATGCCCGACGCGTCGAGGAGCATCTTCGCGGCGTCGGGCTGCCGGCCGAGATGCCGAAGGGGCAGGATGCGGCGGCTCTGGTGGAGCATATGCGCCGCGACAAGAAAAGGGCGGACGGGCGGACGGCGTTCGTGCTCGCGCGCGGGATCGGCCGGGCGTTCGTCGACGGCTCGGTCGAGCTGGCGGATATCGAGCAATTTCTGGAGCGAGACGGCGGACCTTAGATCAAGGCGATGCAGTGCCCGCCGGGGGCTCTAAGTTTACTAAGTTTACCATTACGTGCCGTCGAAAAAATCTCCCGACCTTCAAAAACGGGGACGGCCGATAGGGTCGCGGCGGAACGAGGATCGACAATTTCAAAGAACCGCACGGGCGGAAAACAGACAGTCCCGACGATGATGGAACATAGCATGAACATCGCTAAAAGTCAAGACGTTGAATCCCGGCGTTCGCGGGGATGACGGGTGGAAGGGAAACGGCGACCTAGCCCGGCTGCGACTCCGGGGTGTCGGAGTCGGCGAGCGGGTTGTCGGGGCCGAACATGCTTTGCTTGCCGGCGTGGAGATCGCCCGATTCGGTCTGCCGTTCGAGGCGCTGGAGGTCGCGGTCGCGATATTCCTGCTCGACCCGGCCCACCTCGTCACCGTCGATGCAGAAGAGGGCAAGCGCCTCCTTGCCCATCAGGATCGCGGATTCGAACACCTCGCGGACGGCATATTTGAGGTCGAGCGGCGCGAGCTCCATCAGGTGCCGGCGGTCGAAGGCGCGGACGAAGACGGCCGCCTGCGGGAAGGCTTCGAGGATCGGCTCGAGGCGGCGCGCCAGGATCGGATCTCCGTCCATGCAGAAGAGGATCGCCTTGGAGTCCGCGGCACCGGCGAGGCGGAGTAGGTCGAGGCGGGTGCCGTCGCCATAATAGACCTTCGAGCCGAACGCGCCGGCGATCTCGATCTGGCTCGGCTTGGAATCGATCAGCGTCACGGTGAGGCCCTTGGCCATCATCATCTGGGCGACGGTCTGGCCGAAGCGGCCGTAGCCGACGACGATCGCATCGGTCGTCGCGCTGTGCTCGGGCCCTTCCAGGACGTCCGCCGCGCGCCGGCTGCCGCGCCGGTCCAGCCAGTCGTTGAGCATCATGAGAAGCGGAGTCGAGGCCATCGAGACAGTCACGATCGCGCCGAACAGGCTGGCGGCCTCGGGCTCGATCAGGACGGCGCGCTCGGCGGCCGCGAACAGGACGAAGGCGAACTCGCCGCCCTGGCTCAGGAGCAGGCCCAGCTTCCGGGTCTTGCCCGATTCCATTCCGAACGCCCGGGCGAGCCCGAACAATACGGCCGCCTTCACGGCGATCAGGGCGATCGCCATGGCAAGCACGAAAACGGGCCGGTCGGTGATGGCGTCGAGATCGAGCATCATGCCGACCGCGACGAAGAACATGCCGAGCAGGATCGAGCGGAACGGGTCGATGTCCGCCTCGAGCTCGTGCCGGTAGGGCGAGTCGGCGAGCATGACCCCGGCGATGAAGGCGCCGAGCGCGGTCGAGAGGTGGAGCGCCTCCATCACGGCCGCGCTCGCCAGGACGATGAAAAGCCCGGCGACGATGAACAGCTCGCGCTCGCTGATCCGGCCGACGAGACGGAAGAGCGGATTGATGAGGAAGCGCCCCGCGAGCACGAGCCCGACGATCGCGGCGATCGTGTAGAGCGCCATCTGCCAGCCGGGCGGGGTCGCGGGATCGGCCGGAGCGCGCGACAGTGCGGCGATGATCGTGATCAGAGGGACGATCGACAGGTCCTGGAAGAGCAGGATCGAGAAGGCGCGCTCGCCCGACGGGGTGTTGATCGAGCCGTCGGCCCGAAGGCTGGGAAGGACCTGCGCGGTGGATGAGAGTGCGAGCGGGAGGCCGATCGCGAGCGAGGCGGCGGGGCTAAAGCCCTCCGCGCCGGGCAGCAGGCGGGTCGCGAAATAGATGAGCGCGGTGAGCGCCAGGCCCGACAGGACGACCTGAAGCAAGCCGAGGCCGAATATGTCGTGGCGGAGGCGCCAGAGGCGGCTCGGATGGAGCTCGAGGCCGACGAGGAAGAGCAGGAGCACGATGCCGAAATCGGCGATGTGCAGCATCTCCTCGGGCGCGCTGATCAGGCCAAGACCGTCCGGGCCGACCAGTGCACCGGCGACGAGATAGCCGAGCACGGCGCCGAGCCCGAGACGGCGGAACAGCATGACGAAGAGCAGGGCCGCGCCGAGCATGATGACCCCGTCGCGAAGGACGAGGGCGGTGGCCTCGACGGCGGCTTCGGACTCCATCAGCCGGTTGCTGCTTTGGGCGCGCCGACGGACGCAGCGGTGGCGGCCGCCTCGGCGGCGGCCTCGAAAGCGAGCAGGATCGAGCGATGGCGGGCGGTGAAGGGCCGAGCCTCGGCGAAGATGGAAAGGCCCGGCCAGTCGCCGGGGTCGCCGCGCGTGCCGGCGAGAAAGGCGGACAGGGCGTCGCGGGCGGCTTCGAGCTCGGCGGAGGTGCGGCCGAGGGCGTGGGCGCCCATCAGCGAGGCCGAGGCTTGGCCGAGGGCGCAGGCCTTCACCTCCTGCCCGAGGGCGGCGACGCGGCCGGTCTCGTCGAGCGCGATGTCGATGGTCACCCGGCTGCCGCAGATCGGGGAGCGCTTCTCGACCGTCGCCTGCGGGGAGCCGAGGCGGCTCTGGTGCGGGATCGAGGCGGCGAGGCGGAGGATGTCTCGGTTGTAGAGGGCGGTGGTCACGGGGGCGATATAGAGAGGGGTTGCGCCTATGCCCACACCGTCATGCTGAACTTGTTTCAGCATCCAGTTCTCCACCCACACAGCAACTCGACGCTGGATCCTGAAACAAGTTCAGGATGACGGCCTGTCGGGGCCGTCAGTTCAGGATGACGGGCTGGTGGGGCCGTCGATTCCGGAGGAGTCGCGAGGGGCCCCCTCCACCAGCCTACGCCAAGGCTTCGGCTGGTCCCCCTCCCCGTCCCGGGGAGGATCTAGGCGCGGCGCCAAATGGTGCCGGTGGGGGTATCTTCGAGGAGGATGCCCTCCCCTGCCAGGTCGGCGCGGATGCGGTCGGCGGTGGCGAAGTCGCGGCTTGCCTTGGCTTCGGCGCGGGCGGCGATCAGGGCATCGACCCGGGCATCGCCCTCGCCCTGGAACCAGGACGCGGAGGAGTCCCCGAGCAGTCCAAGCAAGGCGGCCGATCCCTTGATCGCAGCCGGATCGTCGAGCGCGGCGATGCGCGACAAGGCAAGCGGGGTGTTGAGATCGTCGGCCAGGGCTTCGAGCACGCCTTCGTCCGCCGCGCCGGCCGGGGCGTCGCCGGCGGCGCGGTAGAGGCGGTCGAGAGTCGCCTTGCTCTGCGCGACGAGGGCCGAGGACCATTCGAGCGGCTGGCGGTAGTGGGCGGACAGCAAGGCAAGGCGCAGGGTCTCGCCCTTGTGGCCCTGCTCGAGCAGCTCGCCGACCAGGACGACGTTGCCGAGGCTCTTCGACATCTTCTCGCTGCCGGCCATGGAGAGGAAGCCGTTATGGACCCAGTAGCGTGCGAGCGGCGCGCCTTCATGGGCGCAGCGGCTCTGGGCGATCTCGTTCTCGTGGTGCGGGAAGATGAGATCGAGGCCGCCGCCGTGGATGTCGATGGTCCGGCCGAGATGGCGCTCGATCATCGCCGAGCATTCGATGTGCCAGCCCGGGCGGCCTCGACCCCAGGGGCTGTCCCAGCCGATCATTTCGTCGGGCGAGGGCTTCCACAGGACGAAGTCGGCCGGATCCTTCTTGTAGGACGCGACCTCGACCCGGGCGCCGGCGATCATCGCCTCGCGGTCGCGGCGGCCGAGGGCTCCGTAATCGGGATCGGAGGGCACGTTGAAGAGGACGTGGCCGTCGGCCTCATAGGCATTGCCGGTCTCGATCAGCCGGGCGATCATCGCCACCATGTCCCCGATGTTGCGGGTGGCGTGGGGGGCAAGATCGGGAGGTGCAACGCCGAGCGCGCCCATGTCGTCGAGATAGTGGCGCTCGAAGCGCTCGGTGATCACCGACGGATCGACGCCCTCGGCGCGCGCGGCCTCGATGATCTTGTCGTCGACGTCGGTGACGTTGCGCGCATAGACGACCTCGTCCCGCCCGTAGACGTGGCGGAGCAGGCGCGAGAGGACGTCGAAGACGACGGCCGGACGGGCATTGCCGATATGGGCGCGGTTGTAGACGGTCGGCCCGCAGACATAGAGGGTGACCCGCTCCGGATCGGCCGGAGTGAAGACGCGCTTCTCCCGCGCCATCGTGTCGTGGAGCCGGATCCCGGTCATGACTTGTTCGCGGTCTCGTCGACCTCCTCGATTACCGCCGGTTCGGAGGGGGGCGGAACGCCCCGGCGCCATTCGACGAAATCGACGATCGCGCGGCCGCTCGCATAGAGGAGAGGGTAAGTGCGCGACTGGGCCATCCAGTCGGGGCGCGGCGCCGAGGCGCCGTGGAGCGTGTCGTAGACGAGATTGGCGCCGAGATAGAGCAGGGTCGCGAAGATCAGGCCCTTGAGGGCGCCGAAGCCGGCTCCGAGGACCCGGTCGATCGGGCCGATCAGCGAGCGGCGGGTGGCGCCGCCGAGACGGCGGGCGAGCAATTTGCCGGCGATGAAGACGATTCCGAAAACCAGGGCGAAGGCGAGGACCGCCGCGCCGGATTCGTTGCCGACCGGATATTCGAGAGCCTCGGTGACCGGGGTGTGGAGAAGCTTGAGGGCGAAGATGGCCGCGATCCAGGAGGCGAGCGACAGAACCTCGCCGACGAAGCCGCGCATCGCCCCGCGCACCAGGCCGCCGCCGGCGAGGAGGAGAACGATGATGTCGAGGGCGGTCATGGGGTGGGTGCTAATAGAGGATTCGGGCGGTGGGAAGGCAGGTTGGGGGTTGGGGGTTGGCTGAATAGTCCAGACCCATCCTGTCATTGCGAGGAGCGCAGCGACGAAGCAATCCAGTCCGAGCTCGCGATCCACGCCTTACTGGATTGCTTCACTTCGTTCGCAATGACGAAGTGAGGTTGGGCGTTTGGGAATTTAGCTCGGAATCATGACCCCCTCACCCCTCCCTCTCCCCGCCGGGGAGAGGGGTTTTCCTGGGAGAATCTAGCGGCCGAGGATGTGGTCGACGAGCTCTCCGAGGGCTTTGAAGGTGGTGAGGGAGAGGGTGCCTTTCTCGGCCTTGACGCTCGCGGGGACGAGGGCTCGGTCGAAGCCGAGCTTGGCCGCCTCCTTGAGGCGAAGGGCGCCGTGGGCGACGGGGCGGAGCTCGCCGGAGAGGGCGACCTCGCCGAAGGCGACGGTTTCGGGAGGGACCGGGCGCTCGGACAAAGCCGACACGAGGGCGGCGGCGACGGCGAGGTCGGCGGCGGGATCGCCGATGCGGTATCCGCCGGCGACGTTGAGATAGACTTCGGCGGTCGAGAAATTGAGGCCGCAGCGCGCCTCGAGAACCGCGAGGATCATTGCGAGCCGGCCGGAATCCCAGCCGACGACGGCGCGGCGGGGCGTGGCGCCGCTGGCGAGGCGGACGGTCAGCGCCTGGATCTCGACGAGGACGGGGCGAGTGCCTTCGAGCGCGGGGAAGACGACCGCTCCGGACACGGACTCGCCGCGGTGGGTGAGGAAGAGAGCGGACGGGTTGCCGACCTCTGCGAGGCCGGAATCGCCCATTGCGAAGACCCCGATCTCGTCGGTGCCGCCGAACCGGTTCTTGGTCGCGCGCAGGATCCGATA
Organism: Allosphingosinicella sp.; assembly: GCA_036525315.1. Classification (GTDB taxonomy): domain Bacteria; phylum Pseudomonadota; class Alphaproteobacteria; order Sphingomonadales; family Sphingomonadaceae; genus Allosphingosinicella. The sequence goes on along the minus strand of DATDAS010000075.1, from coordinate 33,821 downwards.
TTGGTGGCTTCGCTCGCCCTCGAAGCTGAGGACGGTGTCGACCATATGCTCGAGCACTCGGGGGCCGGCGATCGACCCGTCCTTGGTGACGTGGCCGACGAGGACGATGGCGGCGCCGCTCTCCTTGGCGAATCGGATCAGCTCGCCGGCCGAGGCGCGAACCTGGCTGACAGTGCCGGGCGCGCCCTCGATCAGGTCCGAATGCATGGTCTGGATCGAATCGATGACGACCAGGGCCGGCGGCCTGCCTTCGTCCAGGGTGGTGAGGATGTCCCGGACCGAGGTGGCGGCGGCGAGCTTTACCGGGGAGGCGCCCAGGCCGAGGCGGCGCGCGCGGAGCCGGACCTGGTCGGTCGCCTCCTCGCCGGAAATGTAGGCGACGTCGAGGCCGCGCGAGGCGATCGTGGCCGCGGCCTGGAGAAGGAGGGTCGACTTGCCGATTCCGGGATCGCCGCCGATCAGGGTCGCGGAGCCGGCGACGAGCCCGCCGCCGAGCGCCCGGTCGAGCTCGCTGATGCCGCTGCTCATCCGGTCGGGGAGGGCCACCTCGGAGTCGAGTCCGACGAGCTCGAACGGGCGCCCGCCCGAGCGCAGATTGTGGCGCGCCGCGAAGGGCGTGACGACCGCCCCGCTGTCCTCGACCATCGAGTTCCATTCGGAGCATTCGCCGCACTGGCCCTGCCAGCGGGTCGAGACCGAGCCGCAGGCCTGACAGACGTAGCGTTTGCGGGGCTTGGCCATGCTCATGGGGTTAGCGGCTCCGGTTGTGAGGTGGAAGGCGACGATCGCTTTGCAGATCGTCACCCTGAACTTGATTCAGGGTCCAGCTGGTCGTGCGCCGGGTGGGTGGCGGACTGGATCCTGAAACAAGTTCAGGATGACGGCCTGTTGGGGCCGTCAGTTCAGGACGACGGCCTGTCGGGGCCGTCGGTTCCGGACGACGGCCTTTGGGAGCCGTCGGTTCAGGTTGACGGGAAAATCGGGGATTCTTCGGCTTGTCTTGGAACAGCCGCGCGCGCCCGGCATTCACAGGAAGCCAGAGTGGAGAGTGAATGTGTTCATCCAGATCAATACGGACAATCAGGTCGACAGCAGCGCCGACCATAATGCGCAGCTCGAGGAGCAGGTGCGGCAGCGGCTCGCCCGGTTCGAGGGGCGGATCACCGACGTCGAGATCCACGTTTCCGACGTCAACGGCACCAAGGCGGGCGGCAATCTGAGATGCACGCTCGAGGCCCGGGTCAACGGATTCCAGCCGGTCGCTGTGGCCGAGAACGGAACGAACGTCGACCGGGCCGTGATCGCGGCCGCAAAGAAGGCGGTGCGCGCTCTCGACCACCAGCTCGGCAGGCTGAACGATCGCTCCAGGCACTAGGATAAAATGGGACAGTATATATTTTTCCGGTAGGAAGGCCGCAGCACGCCCGATGTCCGCGAAAAATATATACTGTCCCGATTTTATCCGATGATCCGCGTCGCAAGCTACAATATGCGCAAGGCCATCGGCCTCGACCGGCGGCGCAACCCCGAGCGGACGATCGAGGTCCTGTGCGAGCTCGGGGCCGACGTCATCGCGCTTCAGGAAGCCGACCGGCGCTTCGGCGCGCGGACGAGCGCGCTCCCGCTCAACCTGATCGAGGAGCATAGCGACTATAAGCCGGTGCCGTTCGACGGCCGCCACGGAAGCCTCGGCTGGCACGGCAATGCCATGCTGGTGCGCAAGAATGTGGAGATCAGATCGAGCGAGCTCGTTCACCTGCCCTCGCTCGAGCCGCGCGGAGCGATTCTCGCCGATCTCGACGTCCATGGCGAGCGGCTGCGGGTGGTCGGAATGCATCTCGACCTGTCGGGCCTTTGGCGAAGGCGGCAGGCCCATGCCATCCTCGCCCATGTCGCGCGCTGCGAGGGAGACCCGGCGACGGTGCTGATGGGCGACCTCAACGAATGGAGCGCGCGCGGCGGCTGCCTGCGCGACTTCGCTCACCATTGTCGATTCGCCGAATGCGGCAAGAGCTTCCACTCGCGCCGCCCGGTCGCCCGGCTCGACCGGATCATGGTGATGGCGGGCCTGGAGGTGGTTTCCTCCGGCACCCACCACAGCGCCACGGCGCGGCGCGCGAGCGACCATCTGCCGATCTGGGCCGAATTGAGCCGGGTTTGAGTGATCGATTCGTTCGATCAGTAAGGGCGCGCGGGGGCTCCGAAAGTTCGGAAAGTTCGGCTTACGTGGGGCGCGGAGTGCTTCCCGAAGGAGCTCATTGATCGAATGGGCCGATCTATCGGGGCTGCAACGGGTGTTCGTTGTTTGTTCCACATGCCACGTTAAGCACAGGATTTCCTATTTTGGAAGGGGGATTGGGTTGTCCCAGCGGAAGAAGTGAGATTCCAGCTTTCGCTGGAATGACGGGGAGGGTCGGAGGAGGTTCGTCATTCCAGCGCAAGCTGGAATCTCACTTTTCTTATCCAACGATGTCATCCCACAGGTCTCGCCATTGCGGGTTGGAGGCTTCGATCAGCTCGATCTTCCATGACCGCTTCCAGGTCTTGAGCAGTTTCTCGCGGCGGATGGCGTCGTCGATCGTGTCGTGCTGCTCGGCCAGGACCAGGCGCGTGAGTTTATATTTGGCGCAGAATGCGGAGCCTTCGCCTCGGCGATGCTGGGAGACGCGGAAGGGAAGATCGGCGGTCACGCCGATGTAGAGCACGCCGCGGACATGGTTGGTCATGATGTAGGTCCAGCCGCCGCGCATCCGCGGAGGCTAGCAAAGGGGAAGTGAGATTCCAGCTTTCGCTGGAATGACGGACTACTTTGCGGGCCTAGCCCCTCACCGCAGCCGCGCGCTTTCGACGATGCGTTCGAATTCGGGGAGGGCGGCGGGGAAATAGTGCATCTTGGCGGCGTCGAAGAGGGCCAAATAGAAGCGGTTGTCGATGATCGCTCCGACCGCCCTGCCCTGCCGCTCGACCTCGTCGCCGCCGACATGCTCGTAATCGAACTGGAAGCCGGGATGCCCGAGGAAGGTCCGGGGCTGGAGGCCGGTCATCTCGAACGCGGTCGCGCCGCCGCGGATCCGGTAGAAGGTCTCGATCATCGCAGCGATGTCCTGCGGGCTCATGTCGGCCCGGAAATTGGGCACCTTGCGGTCGGCCTTTCGGCGCTGCTGGACGATCCGCTTGTCGTGCTCGACGCCGCCGATGAAGGTCAGCCCGTCGAGCAGGGGGCCGTTCAGGGTCCAGTTCTCCTCGCGATCGATGTCGCTCGGCCCGCGCGGCGCCTTGTTCCAGCGGATCGTGGGAGTCACCGTCATCGCGTCGCGGGCTACGTCGTCGGGCTCGGGCCTGACCAGGCGATATTCGTTGAAAGCGCCTCCGTAGCCGCCGCTGCCGCCCGCGCAGGCGGCGAGGGAGAGCGATGAGGCGATGGCGAATGCGAGTCTAGGTTTCATGGACCTGGCTCCAAGTGCCCCTCCACCATGCTGCGCATGGTCCCCCTCCCCTGGAAAACCAGGGGAGGAACTGATCGGGCTGCTACTTTCAATGCTGCTCATTGGCTGATCGCGTGGCGGACCATGAGGGCGTCGGGGGCCGAGGGGGCGAGGGCGAGGTAGCGGTTGAGGGCGGCCTTGCCTTCGTCGCGGCGGCCGTCGCGGATCAGCTGGTAGCCGTGGCCGCGCCAGGCTTCGGGCGGAGCGTCGGGGAAGGCGATCGCCGCGGCATAGGATTGCCCGGCCAGCGCGCTGTCTCCGTTGGCGCCGCGAAGCCGCCAGATCTCGCCCTCGTAATAACGGAGCAGGCCGTTCCAGCCGTCCTTCGCAAGGTTGCGGACGATGTACAGGCTGGCGCCCGGATCGTTCAGCTTGACCTGGTCGTCGAGAAGCATCTTGCGGTGCGGACCAATGGCGCGAAGGTAGCGGTCGCGGCCGCGGTCATAGTCGCGCGCGGCCATCACCTCCTTCGACGAGGCTCGAAGGTCTACCATCCGGGATTCGGGGGCGGGATGGGAGGCGAGCAGGGAACGGCCGCGCCTCGGGCGCTTTCGGCGCATCTCGGCGCTGGCCTCGATCTCCTGGATCAATTGCTGCCAGGTCTCGGGCATCGAGGCCGGATCGTAGCCGGCGTCGGCGATCAGCCTCAGGCCCATCGCGTCAGCCTCGGCCTCGAGGTGGCGGCTGTAGGCGAAGATGGAGAGGATCCCGCCGATCTGGGCGAGCCGGACGAGGTCGCCGGCATAGACTCCGGTCGCGGCGCCCGCCGCACCCGCGCCCATCGCGAGGATGTTGAAGGCGGCGGTCTTCTTCTTCAGGTCGCGCCACTGGCGAACCTGGTGGCGGCGGAGGAAATGGCCGGCCTCGTGCGCGACGACCCCGGAAAGCTGCGCCTCGTCGCGCATACGGGTGAGAAGCCCGCTGAACACGACCATGAAGCCGGTCGGAGTCATGAAGGCGTTGAATTCGGGAATATGGGCGACATAGACCCGAAGGTCCTTCGCCGCGGGGCCTCCGACGCGCTCGGCGATCCCGGCCAGATAGGAATTGAGAGCGGGATCGCGCAGGAGCAGGTTCGAGCCTGCAATCTCCTCCTCCGCCCGCTCCATCTGCTGCCACATGCCCTGCTCGTCCTTGTCGGTCGGGCGGTAGCCGGGGCCGACCAGAGGGCGCATCTGAAGGGGGGAGATGCGCGCCTCGGCGGCGCCGGCAAGGCCAAGGCAGCAGGCACAGCCCATTCCGCCGAGCATGGCCCGGCGGGTGAGCGGGAGATGCTTCTCCCAGGCGAAGTGAGCGTGATCGCCGCTCATTGGCGTTCGCGGACCTGTCTTCCGGCGCGCATGCGTCCGAGCAGGCGCTCGACCATCTGCGCCGCGCCGTCGGGCGTCCTTATGTCGCCCATCTGGACTCCGGGCAGCATGGACGAGGTCTGGAGGACGTTGAACCAGACCACCTCGCCGGTCCGAAGGTCGACCAGCGAAGCATAGGCCGTCTGGCCGCCGCCGCCGCTGGGGGCGCAGAATCCGACGAAGCAGCCGGCGAGGCCGAGCACCTGCAACGCGGTCCGGCCCGTCGAGGCGAAGCTGTCCTCGGCGTAGAGGAAGAGGGCGTAATCCATGCCGACAGCGCGGCCGAACTTCACCGCATCCTCGCCGAGCGTCCAGTCGATGCCCTGGTTGCGCTTGGTCGGGAGACGGGCGCCGAGATATTTGTGGAGGGCGATCGAATTGCCGACCGCGCCGTGAAGCCGCTCGAGCGCAGCGACGGCCTCGGGGCTCACGCCCGGGAAGCTATTGCGCGTCTCCGCGATCAGGGTGCGCCCGCCGCGGCCGGCCTGCTGCTCGGTGAGAGCCCGGAGAAGGTTCGTCCGGGCCTGCTCGGTCCAGTCGGCGCGCTGCTCGGCCATCCCGCCGGTGGTGATCAGGCTGACCCGAACGTCGGGACGCATGACGACCAGGCTGTAATCGCCCTGCGGGGGCTCGAACTGGACGTCGGCGAACTGGCGGGTCTGTACGCAGCCGGCGAGGGCGAGCGACGACGCCGACAGGAGAATGAGCGCACGCCATCCCATTGGCTACCTCCACAACGGCCGCGACAGGCGCGAGCCGGCGAATTCAGCAACGCGCGCAAGGCGTTGTCGTTCCGGGGGCGGAAGAGGGGTGTTGCCCTGCGTCGCTCGCAAGCGAGCTATGCAGGGTTATTCTTCGAAGCGCCGAGGCGCGAAGTGGGGTGGAGGGTGGCATTCACGGCTCGCTCCGGATCGTCCCGTTCGGGGACTACGGGATTCGGCGGATTGCGGGGCTGCCGGGCGCATAGCATGATTGGGCGTCAACCGAGGTGGACGATGCGCCCTGCCCTTTTCGCTTTGCCCTTCGCACTCTTTCTCGCGGCGCCCGCATTGGCCGACGTGAAAGCGGATCAGCCGGGCGACGACGCACCGGTCGCCCGCAATGCCGACGGCAGCTTCACCATCACCGAGACCATCGAAGCCGACACGGAGGCGCTCGACGCGCTTCCGTGGGAGGCGGACCAGATCGATGGTCGCGGGGATGCGTCGCGAAGGCCCCGCGACGAGGCGGACGAGGCTTTGGAGGAGGCTTTCGAGGAAGCCGAGGACATTGCGCGGACGGAGGCCGGGCCGGACTGACCCCGGGGGGTCAGGCCGACCGCTTCCCCAGCCCCGGAACCAGCATCCCGACCTTCCGGCGATATTCGACATATCTCTCGCCGAAGAGGCGGATCATGTCGCGTTCCTCGTATCGGATCGCGATGAGCATATAGACCGACATTCCGATCGCGAGCAGGAGATGGCCCTGGCTCATCTGCGGAGTCGCCCAGAAGGCCAGGAAAAAGCCGCTGTAGAGCGGATGCCGGATCCATTTGTACAGCGAGGGCTGGCGGAACTCCGGGGGCGGGATCGCGGTGCCGCGCGCGTGGCTCCAGACCTGGCGAAGCCCGAACAGCTCGAAATGGTTGAGGAGGAAGGTCGAAAGCAGGACCAGGAGCCAGCCGAGGCCGAACAGCGCCCAGAGGATGGCGGCGCCGATCTCGTTCTCGACGCTCCACACCGGCTCGGGGACCGGACGCCAGAACAGGAAGAGGATTATCAGCGCGAGGCTTGCGAGAAGGACGTAGGTGCTCCGCTCGATCGGCTCGGGGACGATCCGCGTCCAGGCGCGCTTGAAGCCGGCGCGGGCCATGATGCTGTGCTGAAGGCCGAAGATGGCGATGAGGGCGACGTCGACGATGAGGGCGATTGTCGCGGGCCCGGTAATTCCGCCGCGGTCCACAGTCACCGCCACCCACGGCAGATTGCCGGTGAAGGCGACCAGATAGAGGAAGGTCAGGAAGAAGATCAGATAGGCGACAAGGCCGAACAGCAGGTAGATCGCGCGCGACATGGCAGCCTCCCCCTCTTTGTGTGCGGGCAGAATAGCAGATCGAATCCGGAAGGAGAATTGGCTGCCCCCACCCGGCTGTTCAGAGCGGCTATGGTCTCACCAATATTCCAGCCAGGCTTGCAGGCTAAGAGAGGTCAGGACCAGGAGGATGCCTGCCCTCCGACGCTTGACCCGCCGTGCTTCTTCCTCGGAGCTGCCGGCAAACTCGCCCTCGGAATATTTCAAGATGACGGCGGCGCCGGCGAGGCCGAGCAGGATGGCGAAAAGATTCATCGCGACAGGCTATTCGAAACGACGCGGGAATTCGATTCTCGAGCGGCGCGGGTCGCGGGAGCAGCCTGGATGCCAGCATTCGCTGGCATGACGGCGGTCGGGGGGACGTGCCGCAAGAACCGTCTTGCGCGCTGCAAAGGGGCGCCCTAGCCCCGGTTCGATGGAGATCGTCGGCAGCTACGAGACGGATGGATATGCGCATCTGAAGGGGCTCATCGACCCGTCCCTGGCGCGCGGCTTCGTTCGGCGCATCTCGAAGGATCTCGGCCGCACGGCGTTTCCGATGACCGGAAAGGAGAGCCGGCCCGGCGTGCTCGCGCGGCCGGCGTTGCAGGTCCATGGCGCGCAATATCCGCCGCTGACCTTTTTTCTCTGGGGGCTGACTCCCTTGCTCGGCGAACTGGTCGGGCGCGAGCTCCTTCCGACCTACGATCTGTTCCGAATCTATCGCGCCGGCGATGTCTGCCGGGTTCATTCGGACCGTGAGGCCTGCGAGCACAGCCTTTCGCTCACGCTCGATTATAGCGACGGCAAGCCCTGGCCGCTCGAGATCGGCGAAATTCCGCTTCCGGGGCGGCAGAAGCGCCTGACCGAGGATTTCGAGGGAGAGGCGCATGCCTCGATCGCGATGGAGCCGGGAGACGCCGTCCTGTACCGCGGAGTCCATCGTCGGCACGGCCGAACCGCGCCCAACCCCAACCGCTGGTCGGCGCACCTCTTCCTGCACTGGGTCGAGCGCGACGGCGCTTTTCGCGGGGAAGCCGCGGTGGAGGACGAGACGGTTCCGGTCAGCTTCGGGTAGGGCTGGAGACGCGGCAGGCTGGAGTCCAGGCGAAGGTGGAGGCTCGAAGGCGGCTTGGATGCCAGCCTTCGCTGGCATGACGGAAGAATAGGGCGGTAGCGGTTCGGGCGCCTCGCGAACCTCCCAGCGCCGAACCCCCTCACCCTACCCTCTCCCCCAAGGGAGAGGGTGATTATTAAAGGGGAGAGGGAGAGGGAGGCAGAGGCAGAGGTCAGGCGGCTTCTTCGTACCTTGGATGGCGGAAGAGGCCGGTGCCGGTGGTGCCGGTGTCGGAGAGGGGCAAGGCGGTGGCGCAGAAGCCGCATTCGGCGACCAGCCGGCCGACCAGCCAATGGGTCCGGCCGCAGCCGGGGCAGCGGTTGACCTCACCCGGACGGTAGACGGCGTGGAAGCCGCGGACCGCGGGATCGTGCGGGAAGCGCTTCGGCTGAACGGGGCGTATCGACGTAAGCATCACTCGGTCTCTCTGCTCGCCGCACGGGATGGTGCGACGAACCGTTCTTTTCCATCGACGGGTTGAACCCAGTGTGAACATTACGGTCAAGTAACAGACAGGTTGGCCGCACGAATTGGTCGAATATGGCGCAAAGCCCTTCCGCTTTCGGGGCGAGCGGCCTTACACTCCCGGCTCAGGAAGCGAGGGCCGATGGCGGAGAAGCCGACCAAGCCGACCGAGGAGCAGGCCCCCGGCCTGATGCGCAGGGCGGCGCGCGCGGTAAAGCCCAGCGGCGGGGCGCGCCAGACGATCGGGGTGATCCTGCTCCTGACCATCGTCGCGGTGGTGGTGGCGGCGCTCGTGCTCGGGGTCGAACGGAGCCGCGCGAATTATTTCCAGCAGCGCAACCTTCGCGAGCTCGACCGGGTGGCGACCAATATCGGGGCGACCAGCCAGACCCTCGGATCGGTCGCCTCGCTCTATTTCAACCCGGCCCAGCTCCAATATTCGCTGACTCCGGGAACCGAGTGCCTGATGGCGACGACCCGGATCCAGCGCACCGCGGACCTGGCCATCGACATCAATTATTATTTTGTCGACACGGAGAACCCCACGTCCGCGCCGAGCACGGGCGAGGCGAAGGGCGAGGAGAAGCCAGCGGCGGCGGCGGCGCCCGCCGGCGACAAGGGCAAGGCGTCGGGCCCGGCCGGATTCGCGCCGGCGCCGGGCAAGACGAACGAGCCGCTCCGGGCTCCGCCGGCCGCAGCGGCGCCGGCGGCGACGGCCGGCGCGGCATCGCGATGCGCCTTCGATTCGCCGATCGGCGGCGCCGGGACCAAGGAGACGATGATCGTCGACGGCGAGCGGATCCGTCTGACCGAGTGGCTTTCGCTTCGGGACCTCCTCCGCCCCATGGTGAGCGTCAACGGCGGGGCGGGCGCGGATCCGGCCGCGACGGCGCGGACGGTGATCGAGGCGCAGGCGGCCGACCGGATCGAGCGCGGCGGATTCGGCCCGAGGCCCGGCACGGACATCCCCGAAGTGGTGCGCCGATCGGTGAAGACGGCGTTCGACCGCAATGCGATCCGGACCGAAGTGATCGTCAGCATCAAGGCGCTCGACCTGGGCACATCGCTTGAGACGTTCGACGCGGTCCAGATCCTCGGCACTCCGGAGAGCGACGACAGGCCTCCACCTTTGCTCTTCCAGGCCGGGCAATTGCCGCCCGCGATCAGCGGCGGCGAATCCGGGGCGAGCCGCGATTTCCTGAAGGCGATCACGAGCGCGGGCGGAGGACAGGCGTCGGAAGCGACGAACACGAGCAAGAACCGAAGCTATCAGGAGGCGGCCGGGAGCGGCAGCCTGCTGATGGAATCGAAGGTCTATCCCGCCGGCGACCTGATGATCTTCGACAAGACCTATGCGAGCCTGGGCGGATTCGACTGCAGCCCGGCCCGCACCTGCCGGATCATCGGAGTGATCAAGGACCAGAGGTTCGGAAGCTCCGTCCGGCGCTTCGAGGGCATGCATTCGACCTTCTTCCTGATCGCGGTGATGACCCTGGTCGGGCTCGTGCCGATGATCCACCTGGCGCTTCGCAAGAGGCTCGATGCGGTCGGTCGGCGCGCCCAATATGTGATGTGGTTCTCGCTGACCCTTCTCGCGGCGAGCGCGATCATCGCGAGCCTCACGGTCTGGGCGGGCGCGGTCTCGAAGAGCGCGAGCGCATCCTATGCCGAGTCCGAGGTGAAGCGGATCAAGAACGGCTTCGCGAAGGAGCTGGAGGCCACGCTGACCCTGATGTCCTACATGGGCAACAAACTGGTGCCGAGCCCGGCCGTCTTCCCGGCGCCCGACGAAATCCACTGGAAAGCCGGAATCCCGCCCTTCGGCCACGATTCGATGCTTCTCGACACGACCGGCTATTTCCGCGGCGACGGCTATGGAGCGCGCGAGTATGCGCGATTTTCGGACGTCCGGACTCCGCCGTTCGGAACGAACATCTCAGACCGGCCCTATTTCAACCGGGCGCGGAACGGCGATTTCGAGGAGCTGAAGCTCGCCGGCAAGGTGCCCTGTCCGGGCCCCGATGGGCATCACCGCTTCGTCATCGACCGGGTCGTCGCCCGGCCCGACGGGGTGGCCAAGACGATCATCATGATGCCGCATCGGCCGGGCTGCGGCCGGGCGGCCCCGATCAGCGACGCGGAAGCCACGGGCGCCGGGAGACCTTCCCAGCCGCAATTCCTGCTCGCTTCCGGCTACCTTCAGACCTTCATCGCCGCGGCCACCCATCCCGGCTTCGAATATGCGGTGATCGACCCGGGCCGGCGGGAAGGCGAACCGGACATATTGTTCAGCAGCCGGCGGAGCGCCGAGCTTTCGGAGGAATTCGAGCACGACCTGGACGACCGGGAATCCTTCCACACCCGCCTCGAGGAATTCCGGCTCGCCGGCGACGCCGAACGGGTTCGAAGGCTCGAGACCCATTATCGCGGCGATCCGGTGCGGCTGACGATGAGCAGGCTTCATCCGAGCCTCGATTGGGTGCTGGTCGTGATCGAGGGCCGGAACGATGCGGGCTTCGCGATCTGGCGCGCGGCGACCTTCGGCTATTCCACCTGGCTCGTCGCATTGATCCTGATCACCCTGGTCATGGTCGCGACGAGGCTGATCCGGCACAAGGCGCTCGACCGGCGCCCCGGACAATGGCTGTGGCCGGTGGACGTGATCACCGACTTCTCGCAGCCGCGTTTCGCCTATGAGCCGAACAGGCGCGAAGAGATGGGCGCGGCGGCGGTGAAACGGGACCGGCACCTGCTTCTCATCGTCGTTGCGGGCGCCGTCGGGATCTTCGCCGCGGAGGCGGCCTCGCGCACCCTGTTCGCGTTCGGGGTGGTCTCGGCGGCCTTCGCGGCACGCGGCTATTTCGCCGGGCGCACTTCGAGCGACTGGCCGGCGTCGCGATGGCTGGACCGCTTCTTCGTCCGTGCATCGATCTTCTTCCTGCTGCTGTCGCTGTTCGCCTACCTGCTCATAACGGCCGCGGACGATGCCGGCGAGGCAGCGGAGGGGCAGTGGGTCCGGACCCTCATCTTCCTGGCAGCGCTGGGGGTGACGACCCTGCCGCTCGGGGCGGCGATGGAGGCGGCGGCCGAGTCGAAAGGCGACGAAACCCCTTCCGGCGGCGGGATCGCAGCCTTCGCGCTCCGGCTGCTGCGGGGACTGGGCCGCTTCCTGCCGGCGTGGCTCAAGGATCTCAAATGGGGCTGGATCTTCTTCCTGCTGGCGATCGGATCGCTTCCGGCAGCCGCCGGCTATCTCGATTCGATCGACCATGATTCCGCTCTGGTCGCCGAGCGGAAAGCGAGGATCGAGGCCCGAAGCAACGAGCTTCGGTCAAGGACCCTGGCCTCGATCGACATAGGGCGCCGAACGGGCGCGGCGGCCCAGGCGAAGGAATTGCCGCTCCGCGATCGGATCGTCGCGGGGGGGCTGCCCGGCGAGCAGCTCGCGGCGCCTCGGGTTGCGACCGGCACGGACGCGCCCGCGATTACCCAGGGGGACGGAACGATCGCCTATCTGTCGCTGCGGGCGCTGGAGCTTCACGAGATGGCGCTGAGCTTCAGCGATTTCAGGCCCTGGCACATGCGCGACGGCTATTCAGGCCTGACCTGGGGCACATGGTTCAAGTTCCTTCTCGGCCTGCTCGCGATGCTCCTTCCCTTCCTTTTGCTGTTCGCGGCCTTCGCCTTCTTCCGAAAGCAATATTTCACGGCTCCGCCGCGCTCTCCGGCGATCGATCCCGCCGATTTCTCCGCGCCGCTCAGCGCCGCGCGGGAGGATTTCGTGAAACAATTGCTGGTGCCGGCCGCGACGGCCGGAACCCCCCTGGTGCCGTTCGAAAACGATCCGAGCTTCCGCCACGTCATCCTGGGCATAGACCTCGATGTGAAGGGGGACCCGGACCTGAAGGCGGTCCGCGACAAGATCGAGTGGATCGATATGCTCCGAATCGCCGGAGGCAGCGACAAGCCCCCGGAGACGATCGATCCGAAGAAGAACGCGGTGGTCGTCGGCAATCTCGACATCGCGCTCCAGCTGCCGGACGCGGCCAAGGTCAAGGAGGCCTTCGAGGCGCTCGCGACGATCGTCGACAAGGCGAAGCCCGGCGAGAACAAGCGTCACCTCTTCATCCTGTCGGACATTGCCCCGCTCGACCGGATCGCACTGATGCGCGAGCGGGCCGGACAGGAGGAAGGGCCGTCGAGGATCGAGGACTGGCGCTGGGCGAACCTGCTCCAGGATTTCACCCTGATCGCGGTGATGCCGACGACTCCGTTCGCCGGCGTGACCACCGGCGACGAGAACAAGCCGCCCGCCGCCGCCGAGCGCGAGCTGATGGTGATCAACACGGTCTTCGCCAAGTCGCTGCTCGCCCAGCTTCGAGCCCAGGGCAAGCTCGAAGGATCGGACGAATATCAGGACCGGGTGATCGATTACGTCGCCGAGCAGATGGCCGATTATTACCACAAGCTCTGGGCGGCGAGCAGCGACGAGGAAAGGGTGCTGCTCTACCATATCGCCTGGCGCTGCCATCTGAAGATGACCGACGGGCCGGCGCTCCGCTCGCTTCTGGTGCGCGGGCTGATCGTTCGCAGCCCCGAGTACAGGCTGATGAACAAGAGCTTCGCCCGCTACGTTCGGCGGGTCGAGCGGCTCGACAAGATACGGGAGCGCGCGGCCGGGCTAGGCGGCCTCGACAATATCTGGCCGGTGATCCGAGTGCCGCTGCTGGTGTTCACTCTGGCGCTGCTGGTGATCGTGCAGCTCATCTCGCCGAGGCACGCCACCGGGGCGCTGGGGATCGTTCCGGCATTGGGGGCGATCGTGCCGGCGCTGCTGGCGAACTGGATCAGGATCAAGGCGGCGGAGGGTTAGGATCGGACCGGGCCACGCGATCGAAGCGCTCTCCATGCCGCCCTGCCATTCGCTCGCAAAGTGGCTGCTCACACTTTCTTTGGCGCAGGAAAGATCGAGGTCAGCTGATTAAAGGCGTAGGGGGCGAACAAGGCAGAGCCGGCGAGGAAGAAGCTGCCGATATTCTGCAGCACGGGCGAAACCTTGTCGGGTGCGAAGAACATCGCCCACACAATATAATTGGCGATGGCGTAGAGCGCTGCGGCGAGAACGATCGCTCCGAAGGCGCCGGCGATGCGGCTATAGCTGGCCGGCAGCGCCTCGGCGACCTCCTGCGCGGTCACCGGGGCAGGTGCCGCGGTCGGGGTACCGGCCACGCTGAGGGCGGCCGCAGCCTGGACGTCTGCCTGATGGCTGGCGACCAGGGCGGCGGTCGTTTCCTCAATCACAGCCGGATCCTTTTCGACCAAAGCGTCAGGCAGGCTGACTGAAGCCAAGATGTGCCTAAGCAGGATAAGGACCATCAGATTCAATGCCAGCGCCGCGATGATGAAAGCTGCGAGCTGAGTGTCCGCAGCGCGTTCGGCTGTGAGGAGCGTAAGCTTGCCCTGGGCTTCCGTAAGAGCGGTCGTGGAGCCCGAATTTCGGGGCTTGAGTTCATTGGAGGGTGGTGCGGAAACGCTTGAATTGGCGACGCTGGCATTAGCGGCGGAAGCGTCGATCTGTCTATTTGTCGCGTCCATCGCCTTTCTCCCTCGTGAACCTGGCAAACAAGTTACAGGCCGAACGCGGTCATCACCTGGACCGCGGCGCCCATCAAAGCATTGGCCGACGCGGCCGAAGCAATCTGCGCTTCGAGGTACGAGACGGCCGCGCCAAGATTGGCAATCTCGTTCGCGCTCGGAAACCGCATCGACTGGGATGCGCGCAGGCTCTGGATCTCCTGATCGACCTGAAAAATGCGGATCTCAAGCTCGTCTAGGTCGTCCTGGAGCTCTTCGGGATCCTCGCGCGGGTCGCCGAATTTGTACCCGATCTCCGCCGCCGTGCGACGCATCCAGCTGAGTTGGTTCTCGCGCGATTGGATCGCGGTTTGCCGGGCGAGCTCCTCGGGGCTTTCCTGAAGGCCGGCATCCGCGAGCACGGCGTTGGGACCGAGTACCCACATCGGCCCTGGCAAACGGGGCGGTCGCTTTTGGGTCCCTTTGCCCTTCTTAGGCTTGGTCATCTGTCTACTCCTCTCTCATCGTCATTGGGATCCGCCTTGGGAGGAGCGAGAGATCCGGCCTGCTCGTCCGCAGCGGCAGCTTCGTCCACATCCTTCTCCATGGCCGCTACGACGCTCTGGCCGAACGCGATCAGGAACTTAGTATCGCGAAGCGGAGACCCTTTAGCTCCCAGTGGCTTGAGGGCCTTGAGCAGCGCGTCATATTGCTTCCGGTCCAGGGCGACCGCCGAGGCGGGAAAGGCCGTCGCGGGGTCTTGGCTCAGGATGGCAACCATGCCGGGAGAATTCGCAGGGTTCGTGGCTTCAGCGAAGAGACGGATCGCGTCTTCCTGATCGGAGGACCGCCAGTCCATCCGCTGCTTCGCACCCCTGGCGGCGGAAAGCTGGGCATTTTGCCGCAGGATTGCGATCGCCTGGTGCCGGCCGTCGATCTCGGCGTTCTGGCGTTCGGCGAAGGCCGACATTTCGGCTTTCATGCCCTGGGTTAGGCGCATCGTGGCAGAGGCGGTGGGTCGAACGGCATCGGTGGCGCAGGCGCTCAACGAGATGCCCAGGGCGATTGCAAAGAGCCGCATCTAATCCTCCAGTATTGCTGTGCTGATTCCAAGACGGCCCAGGAGGCCGGCGATGATCTCGGGACGTATTCCGCCCTTGCCGGCCGCTTCCAACTGATTGATCGCGGGCTGGATCAGCGACTGCCAGTTGGCGGCGGTGCGTTCGGCCATGCGAACCCGATACTGCCGGTCGACATAGATGTGCCGCTGCTCCATGAGCTCGAACGGCATCCGCCCGTCTGACCAGCTCAGGGAGTAACGGTTGAGCGCGGAAATGGCCCGCCCTCGAGACTCGCCGGCCAGCGCGACGATCCCGCGGTCCTCGCGAATGGGAGGATTGGAATAAGCGATCGCTTCGGCAAGCAGACTCACCTCGGTGAGCAAGGCGAGCTCCTGCCTTTCCAGAAGTGCCAGCCTCTCATTCTCGCGTTCCTGCTCGAGCGCGGCCATGTCGGCCTTCTGGCGCTCGGCAGCGATCGCGATCATCAGGGCGCTAATCCGCTGATCCGGGTCGCGCAGGCGCGACGCTTCTCCCAGCTGTTCCAGGGCGAGCAAGCCGGCGAGCACAGCTTCGGCCTGGCTCGTCGTGGCGCTGGCCTCGCCGTCCGACGCCGTCCCGCTCTGGTCGCCTGAGCCGGCAGCGGCGGAAGCAGATTGAAGCTCGACCTTCAATATGTCTTCGAGCAACTCAGACGCCCCGGTGGCGCCGACGAGGCGGGCGGCGGCGGGCGCATCGGCAAGGGCCTCCTTGAGGTCCTTCACCGCCGCCGCCACTTGGGACTCGGACTTCCGCTCGTCGATCTGCTTCTGTAGTCGTTCGATGGCCGCTCGAACGATTTCGGCCCTGCCTTGCGCCTCCGCGCGTTTTGCGCGAGCCTCGTGCGCCTTCCGCTCGAGACCGTTCAGGAGAGCGCCGCCGGTGGTGGTCAGGGTCCGAAACAGCCTGCCATCCGGACGAATACCCGCGGGGCCGCTTTCCAGATCCATGTGAGCGAGTGCCTTGCGACGAAGGTCGCATGCGAACCGAAGCGCGTTCAGCTGCGCGGTAGGATATCCGGGGAAGCCGTCGAGGCCCAGTGCCTGCTCGAGGGAGCCTGGATAGGCCAGGAGATCGTCGCACCCGAGCTTCACCTTCGGCTGCGGCGGACCATCGCCCTTGGCTTTCCCTTTCTCCTCTGTTTTGCCTTCCTCCTTCAGCGCCGCGCGCCATGCGTCGCGAGCGACCAGGAATTCCTTGAGCTTGGCGGCGACGTTGGCGTTCTCCAAATCGATCGTCCGACGAAGGCCGCGGACGACTTGTGGTAGCTCTGACCACGACCTGAGATTCATCGGCGCCGTGCGGGAGGCGCAAACGGTTGCCATTTCGGCAGTCGAGGCAAGCATGCGCTCGTTGCGGTCATCAGAAAGCAGCTTTTGCCGTTGGGTTATGCCGGATTGGGCCGGGCAGGCTCCCAGGACCCAGTTGAGCCGGTTGACGCTCTGCTCGCGGATGGTCTCAGGACCGCGATCCTTGTCTTCGTTGTGCGGCGCCCCCGGAATTGCTGCCTGGGCCGCGATCAGGTCGGTGGGCTTGATGGCGCGGGTCAGGTGACGGTCGCGTAGCGCGGTCAGGGCTTCGGTGCGGGCCGCGTCTTCTTGGGCTTGCAGCGTCGCGAAGGCAGTCCTGAGCTCGGCGAAGTAGGCCTCGTTGTTCAGCTTGCCATAGGCCTCCTTCACCGTCGCGGTCTGCGTCTCGACGGAAGCATCGTGAAGGTAGGGCGTCGCGCACCCGCCTGTCAGGCCAGAACCGGCGAGCAGCATCGGCACGACCAGCAGTGGCAGGGAGCGGCGCCGCCTTGATTCCGGTGCGGCTGAAACGGATATGACGGCCATGTCTTCGCTCCCTGATCTTTCAGGGGCGGTGATAAGCGGGGACTACAGGGATTAGGCGTGACGGTCATCACGCTCGAAAAAACTGCGAGACCCCCAAGCTCGGTCAGGAATCTATTATCGTTTTTCCAATTCATGCCTTCGACGAATGCGGAGCAGAGCCGTTTTCAGCATCTCATTTACGATCGGCGGATTCGCCTCCTCTATTTGGCCTTGATGGTCTGGCCGCGAAGAAACCGAAGAGCTTGTCTCCTTCCACAGGTTCAGGACAAGCTTGCCGGAAGGCATCCTTCGCTATGGTCAGTCAGGACAGCGCTTTTCGGAGCAACTCATTGACCACCTGCGGGTTGGCCTTGCCGGCCATCGCCTTCATCGTCTGACCCACGAAGAAGCCGAAAAGCTTGTCTTTCCCGGAGCGATATTCGGCCACCTTGTCCTGGTTGGCGGCGATGACCTCGGCGATGACCGCCTCGATCGCGCCGGTGTCGCTGGTCTGGCGGAGGCCGCGTTCCTCGACGATGGCGCCGGGATCCTGGCCGGTTTCGAGCATGATCTCGAAGACCTGCTTGCCCAAGGTGCCGGAAAGGGTGCCGTCGGCGATGAGGGCGAGCAATTCGGCGCCCTGGAAGGGGGTGACCGGGCTGTCCTCGATGCCCTTGCCGATGCGGTTGAGGGCTCCGAACAGGTCGGAGATCAGCCAGTTGCTGGCCTGGCGGGCGAGGTCGGCCTCGGGCTTTCCGCTGCGCTTCGCCGCCTCGGCGAGCAGGAGCTCGAACCAGCGGGCGGTCTCGACCTCGGCGGTGAGGACGGAGGCGTTGTAGGGCGGGAGGCCGAGCTCGGATTCGTAGCGGCGCCGCTTGGCGTCGGGGAGCTCGGGGAGGCTCGAGCGGCATTCGGCGAGGAATGCTTCGTCGAGCTCGACCGGCAGAAGGTCGGGATCGGGGAAATAGCGGTAATCGTGCGCGTCCTCCTTGGAGCGGAGGCTTCTCGTCTCGACCTTGTCGGGATCGAACAGGCGGGTCTCCTGAACGACCGAGCCGCCGCTTTCGATCAGGTCGACCTGGCGGGCGGCCTCGTGCTCGATCGTCGCCATGATGAAGCGCACCGAATTGACATTCTTGGTCTCGGTTCGGGTGCCGAGCTCTCCGCCCGGCTTTCTCACGCTGACGTTGACGTCCGCGCGCATGCTGCCCTGCTCCATGTTGCCGTCGCAGCTTCCGACGTAGCGGAGGATCGAGCGGAGCTTGCGGATATAGGCGCCGGCCTCCTCGGGGCTTCGCATGTCGGGGCGCGAGACGATCTCCATCAGGGCGACGCCCGAGCGGTTGAGATCGACGTAGGAATAATCCGGGTGCTGATCGTGCATCAGCTTGCCGGCATCCTGCTCGATATGGATCCGCTCGATCCCGATCGTCTTGGCGCTGGTCTCGTCCTTCTCGTCGAGGAGGATCTCGACCGCGCCCTCGCCGACGATCGGGTGGTAGAGCTGGCTGATCTGATAGCCCTGGGGAAGATCGGCGTAGAAATAATTCTTCCGGTCGAAGCGCGACCAGGCGTTGATCCTGGCTTCCAGCGCCATCCCGGTGCGGACCGCCTGGCGGATGCATTCGCGATTGGGCACGGGCAGCATCCCCGGCATGGCCGCGTCGATCAGGCTGACCTGGGTGTTGGGCTCGGCCCCGAACTCGGTCGCGGCGCCGGAGAAGAGCTTGGCTTTCGAGGTGACCTGGGCGTGGACCTCGAGGCCGATGACGACCTCCCAGTCGCCGGTGGCGCCGTGGATTCGGTAGTCGCTCATGCGGCTGCTCGAGATAAAGGTTTCACGCGAAGGCGCGACGACGCGAAGTATAAAGGGTTCACGCGGAGACGCGGAGGCGCGGAGGAAGAGCGCGGAGAAGAGACCGTCATTCCAGCGAAAGCTGGAATCTCAATTGACCTTCTCAGCTGCTGACCAAGAAAAGTGAGATCCCGTTGAGCGGGCACGCCACGCCCCCAGCGTGGCTGCGCAGTGCGGGGCACTGCGCACCTGCCAACTTCGCTGGGATGACGAGCAGCTCGGACTCTCTGCGCCTCTGCGTCTCTGCGCGAACCAATCATGGGGCGGTCTTCCCGGTCGCGGATTGGTCGTCCGGGACAGGGAAATCCTCCCCCGGCTCGTCACCATAATAGTTCGGCGTGTAGCTGTAGGGCCGCAATCTCCTGAATATCGGCGCGAGCAGATGACCCAGCAATGCCCCGGCGAGATGCTGGAGGAGATGGGCACCCACGAAGCCGGGGAGCGACCAGAGGAGCTTCCACGGATTGGAGATCAAATCTTCGCGCAAGTACCAGGCGAGGAAGACCATGAAGAGCGCAAGGCCCGCCCAATAGGCGCGACGGCCCCTTCTTTCCTGGCGGGCGGCAGATTCTACGTCGGCGTCGGCGAGCTTCCGGCAGGCATCGGCGCCGCCGAGGAGAGCCATTCGGCGATCGCGCAGCAGTGCCCCTCCACCGCCCTGCGGGCGGTCCCCCTCCCCTGCAAAGGCAGGGGAGGAATTGGCGCGGGACGTCACCACCACGGCTCCGGACGTGCGGTGAAGGCGGCGCGTTCTTCGAGGGCGAGGGCGGCGTTCAACACCCCCTGCTCGTCGAGGGGCTTGCCGATGATCTGGAGGCCGAGGGGGAGGCCCTGATCGTTGAGGGCGACGGGGACCGAGATCGCGGGAAGGCCGGCGAGGCTGGCGGGGACTGCGAAGACGTCGTTGAGGTACATTGCGATCGGATCGGCGGATTTCTCGCCGAGCGCGAAGGCAGCCGAGGGGGCGGTCGGGGTAAGGAGCAGGTCGCAGCTTTCCCAGGCGCGCTCGAAATCGCGGGCGATGAGGGCGCGGACCTTCTGGGCCTGGTTGAAATAGGCATCGTAGAAGCCGGCCGAGAGGACGTAGGTGCCGATCATGATCCGGCGGCGGACCTCGCGGCCGAAGCCGGCGGCGCGGGTCGTCTCGTACATGCCGGCGAGGCCGGTCCGCCCCTCCTCGCGCTCGCGAAGGCCGTAGCGGACGCCGTCGTAGCGGGCGAGGTTGGACGAGGCCTCGGCCGGGGCGATGATGTAATAGGTGGGGAGCGCATATTTGGTGTGCGGGAGCGAGACATCCACGATCTCGGCGCCGGCGTCGCGCATCAGACCGATGCCCTGCTCCCAGACCCGGTCGATCTCCTCGGGGACGCCCTCGATCCGATATTCCTTCGGGATCCCGATGCGCTTGCCTCTTATGTCGCTGGACAAAGCGGCTTCCCAATCGGGCACCGGCAGATCGAGCGAGGTCGAATCCTTCGGATCGAAGCCGGCCATCACCTCGAGCATGATCGCGCAGTCGCGGACGTCGTGGGCCATCGGGCCGGCCTGATCGAGCGAGGAGGCGAAGGCGACGATCCCCCAGCGCGAGCAGCGGCCGTAGGTCGGCTTTATCCCGGTGATTCCGACGAAGGCGGCGGGCTGACGGATCGAGCCGCCGGTATCGGTTCCGGTGACTCCCGGCGCGATCCGGGCGGCGACCGCGGCGGCCGAGCCGCCCGAGGAGCCTCCGGGGGTGAGCGGGGCGTTTCCGCCGTCGCTCCGCCGCCAGGGCGAGAGGACCGGGCCCCAGGCGCTGGTCTCGTTGGACGAGCCCATTGCGAACTCGTCCATGTTCAGCTTGCCGATCATCCCGGCGCCGGCGGCGAAGAGCTTCGCGCTGACCGTGGATTCGTAGGGGGGCTTGAAGCCGGAGAGGATCCGGCTGCCCGCCGTGGTAGCGACGCCCTCGGTGGCGAACAGGTCCTTGATCCCGAGTGGGACGCCGGCGAGCGGCCCGGGCGTTTCCCCGGCGGCGCGGGCGGAATCGGCGGCGTCCGCGGCCGCGAGCGCGTGCTCCGGGGTCTCGACCACGTATGCGTTGAGGCCCCTCGCCTTTTCGGCGGCGTCGGAGAAGGCGATCGCGACCTCGCGGGCCGAGAAGGCGCCCGAGCGGACTCCGTCGCGGATCGCGGCGATCCCGAGATCGGTGAGGTTGGTCATAGGCCCTCACCTCTCGACGTCATTCCAGCGAAAGCTGGAATCTCACTTGCCCCTTCCAAAGGAAGAAGTGAGATCCTGGCTTTCGCCAGGATGACGGAAGGGAATGGATCCTGAAACGAGTTCAGGATGATCGAATAATGTCTGGAAGGCATTATTCGATCACCTTCGGCACGGCGAAGAAGCCGTGTTCGGCCAAGGGAGCATTGGCCAACACTTTGTCGCGGATTCCGCCGTCGGTGATCACGTCGTCGCGCATGCGGAGGGTGTTGGGGATGACGGCGGTCATCGGCTCCACGCCGGTGCAGTCGACCTCCTGAAGCTGCTCGACCCAGCCCAATATGTTGTTGAGCTCGGGCACGAGCGCCTCGGCCTCGGAATCGCTGACCGCGATCCGGGCGAGCTTCGCGATGTGGCGTACGGTTGCAGTGTCTACGGACATGGCGGCGCGGCTAGCATTGCCGCTGCACTGCGGCAAGCGAGGCGGGGTGCGAGCCTATTCGAACGCGTCTCCCACCGGCTTGCCGTCGACGAAGACCTGGCGGCGGGTGACGGGGCGGATCTCGGCGCGATTGGCCTTCAGCGCCTCGAGATCGGCGAGCGCGCGGGCCTGCCTGAGACCAGCCTCACCCGCGGCTTGCGGGACCCGGCGGTCGCTCGGCTCCTCATCGCTCCATTTGCCTTTATGCTCGTAATAGACCTCAACCTCGGGCTCGCAGGCAGTGTTCTCGACCTGCCAGGAATCAAGGTCCCTGCCGATGCAATTGGACGGCTCGACCAGGACGGCCTCTTTCTCTCCCGGCCGGTAGAGGAGAAGGCACAGGCCGGACTCCGCGCATTGCCGCGAGTCGGCCACCGCATTGCGCAGGCTGGCGGGCATCGGCACGGTTTGCGGCAGGATCCGGATCGCGGCGAGCGCCTTCCGTTCGCGGCCGATCGCATCGGGCCCGTCCAGCGCCCAGCGATCGCTCGCGGCGAGGGCGGCGAGGGCGCGGGCGCGGATATCGGGGGTCATGCCCTTGTCCCGGAGCCGCTCGAGCGCGCGCAGGCCGCTTGGGCCGAAATCGAAGCGCATCGCACGCCAGTCGAACCTGTCGGGCGGGACTTTGCCCGATTCTAGCATGGCCAGCTGGTTTCGGGCCGAGACGGCGCCGAAGCTGACGATCGGAAGCGCGAGGAAGAGAGCCAGCAGCGACACTCCGGCGGCGAGCGCGACGTTGGTGGTCCGAATATGCGGCGCCCAGGCCCCGCGGCGGCGGACCAGAGCGACCAGATAGGCTCCGGCCACGGCGATGGCGACGGCGACGATCACCAGCGCCCAGAGCCGGTCGGGCGTGAAGCCGTACTGGCCGATCCGCTTCGACATGGAGATTGCGGCGACGATCGCGAGCGGCAGCATCACCGCGCCGAGCGCCATGGCGGACCAGCGCAGCAGCCGCGCCTTCGCCTCCTCGTCGGCGCCGTGGCCGATCACGGCGTTGGCGAGGACGAAGGCGCCGAACATGCAGGCGAGGAGGATCGGGGTCGTCGCCTTGGTCTCGCGCCACAAAGGCCCGAGGCCGGTGAACGGCAGAGCCAGGACGAAAAGGACGAGGCCGACCGCGAGAGCGGGCGCCAGGACCGAGAGAATGGTTCGGCCGACGCGCTGGAGCGTGACGAGCACCGCGTCACGGTCGCGGAGCATGCCGACCGCCGCGCCGAACGCGCCGCCGAACAGGACCGGCACGACCCATTCCCGGCGCAGCAGCCGCTCCAGCCATTCGAGGCCGATCAGATCGAATAAAGCGGCGAGCATGTTCGCGAGCAGCCAGACCGCGATGACGAACGCCCAGGCGAGGCACCAGAGGATGACGTTGGTCCAGACATGCTCGTGCACGGTCCGCGGATCGAGCCGGCGGCTGCCGGAATCGCGATATGCCTGGAACAGCGGGACGGCGAGCGCGACCGAGAGGAAGGAAGCGGCGAAGCGCCAGCCCTCGCCCGGCCCCCAGCCGCCGGGGCTGCCGTTCCAGAAGGTGACGAAGCCGACGACGAGCCCGGCGGCGAGCGCGAACACGGCCGACCAAGACCAGCGCAGCCGTTCGAGCGAGAAGGCGAAGGCGGCGGAGCCGACCGCAACAGAGGCGGCGGCGCCGAGCCGCAGCGGATCCTCGGTCTCCGGCCCGGTCGGCCCGGTGTCGACGAGGAGATAGACGAGCAGGCCGGCCAGGGCGCCGAGGCCGAGCAGGATGTAAGGCCGCATCGGCCAGGGCTGGTGGTCGATCGCGCGATCGTCGGTCATTCTTCGTCTCTCCCTGTCGCGAGAAGAGCATGGCAGAGGCACGTTGCAAAGCACGTGCGCAAAATGTGCGGATTTGAAGGGGGTTGAGCGGCCCCGGAAACTCGCACGGGGGGCATCGAGCCCCCGCGCTCGTACCCACCCCCTGCCCTCCCTGAAAGGAAGGGGTGACGTGGGAGCGGCTTGCATGAGAGGCGGCCTTGCTGTTGGGGGCGGCGAGGCGGAGGAGTCGCGAATGGCGAGACGTTTCCTTTGGGTGGTTGCGGGCCTGGTCGTGCTCGTCCTGATCGCGGCGCTCGGCTACCGGCTGTTCGGGACCGAGCTGATGCGCATGGCGATGGTGCCGACCGCGCAATTCGAGGCGGCGCCGCCCGCGGCCGAGGGGGCCTATGCGAAGGCCGACATGTGGATCTCGAGGCCGGGAATCGCGAACGACCCGTCCCTGTGGACGCCGGAGGGCGCGGCCCCTGTGGGCGGACGCGGCGACGCGAGCATCTTCTTCATCCACCCCACCTCCTATCTCGAGCGCGGGCGGTGGAACGCGCCGCTGGACGACGAGGAATCTCAGACCCGGGCGCGGCTGTTCGTCCGAAGCCAGGCGAGCGCTCTCGCCGCGGCGGGCGAGGTCTGGGCGCCCAAATATCGGCAGGCGACGTTCGGCGCCTTCCTGACCGACAAGACCGATTCGAAGAAGGCGCTCGATTTGGCCTATGGCGACGTAGCGGCCGCGTTCGAGTCCTTCCTGGCGCTCGCGCCCAAGGACCGGCCGATCGTCCTCGCAGCGCACAGCCAGGGCAGCCTTCACCTGACCCGGCTTCTCGCCGAGCGGATCGCGGGCAGGCCCGAGGCGAAGAGGATCGCGGCGGCCTATGTCGCGGGCTGGCCGGTCTCGATGACCGCCGATCTGCCCGCGCTCGGGCTTCCCGCCTGCGAGACCGCCGAGGCGAGCGGCTGCATATTGAGCTGGCAGAGCTTCGGCGAGCCGGCCGATGCCAAATTGGTGACCGACGCCTTCGATTCCACGCCCGGACCGACCGGCATGCCGCGAGCGGGATCGCCGATGCTGTGCGTCAATCCGGTCACCGGGACCCGAAACGGGACCGCGGACAAGCCCGCCAGCCGCGGAATGCTGATCCCCAACAAGGATTTCACCGAGGGGAAGCTGAAGTCCCCGGGAGTCGGCGCGCGCTGCGACGTGCGCGGATTCCTACTGATCGGCGCGGCTGGGGAAGTGCCCGACCTCGGCCCCTATGTGCTTCCGGGCCACAATTACCACGTCTACGATTATGCCCTGTTCTGGGCCGACATACGGGCCGACGCGGTTCGGCGGCTGAAGGCGTTCGAGGGGAAGAAGTAGGGGGTTCGCGCGGAGGCGCGGAGGCGCGGAGAGGAGCGCAAAGCCGGGATCGTCATTCCAGCGAAAGCTGGAATCTCACTTCACCTTTTCATGAGCTGTCCAAGAGAAATGAGATTCCAGCTTTCGCTGGAATGACGGGTTTATTGGTCCCTCTGCGCCTCTGCGTCTCTGCGCGAGACAAGCTGAGCTGGACGGGAAGCAGAGCCAAGAAAGGCTGGACTCCCGCTTTCGCGGGAGTGACGGGTGAGGCGATGCTGACCAGCGCTCTGCCGGAATTTCGTGACGCTTTGCCCCAAGCCGGCCGGCTGATCGGGCTCGACGTGGGGACGAAGACGATCGGGACGGCCCTGTGCGACTCCGGGTGGACGATCGCGACTCCCAACGCGACGATCGTTCGGGCGAAGTTCGCCGCGGACCTGGCGCGACTGCGCGCGCTGATTGAGGCTCAGTCGGTCGTCGGGATCGTGATCGGGCTTCCGCTCAATCTCGACGGAAGCGAGAGCCCGCGCACCCAGTCGGTCCGGGCCTTCGCGCGCAACCTGGCGCCGCTCGGGCTTCCGATCCTGCTGTGGGACGAGCGCTGGTCGACCCAGGCGGTGACCCGCACCCTGATCGACGCCGACGCCAGCCGCGCCCGGCGCGCCGATCTGGTCGACAAGATGGCCGCCGCCTACATATTGCAGGGCGCGATCGACGGGCTGGCCATGGGCTAGGCCGCCGGCCGCGTCTCAGGGGCAGTTGGCGTAGGGCGGCGGACCGACCTGGATCGAGCGGTTCTGAAGCTGGAGCCGATAGGTGGCGAGCACCTGGTTGGTCTGCGCATAGGTCGGATCGGTGACGTTCCCCCAAAGATAGAAGATCGAGGCGTCGCTGGGCGTCAGGCTGGCGCCCGGATCGCCCTGAACGCCTTTCCAGGCCGCCTCGGAGACCGGGGTCGTGAAGAGCGAGGGATCGATCACCATGCGCCGGGTCCAGAACCACCAGCGCCAGCGCACGCACAGGGTCGGCGCGACGTGCCAGGCCCAATAGACGACGCAATTGGGATTGTTCCTGGTCGGAGTCTGGAGCGAGCCCTGGATCCACACCTTGCGGGGCGAGAGACCCATGGCGATCATCAGCCGGCACATTTCGTGCGCCCGGCCCCAGCATCCGTCGTCCGGGTAGAGGAAGGGGATGCACGGCGGAGGAACGGTGAGCGGATTGCAGGTCGTCGCGCTCATCGCGTCGAACACCTCCTGAGCGCGGGCGCGGGAGACGCAGCCGCGCCAGAACCACCACCAGGGCCAGACCGGCCAGCACCAGATCCAGTAGAGAAGGGCCGACAGCGGATTGGACCGGTAGGGCCCGATTCCGGCCGGGATGAGGGCTGGCGTCCCGTCATCCGGGCCCTTCGTAAAAGGACGGATATCGATGATCTGGTGGGAATCGTCCTCGGTGAGGACGATTGGCGACTTGCGGTCGTGCGAGTCGCGAAGAGCCTTTTCGAGCTCGGGGAAATCGGGCCGGCCGCGCTTCAGCCGGTGGATGGCGTGCGAATATTCGAGCTCGACCTCATAGCCGTCCCCGGCCGGACGGATCGCGACGACTCGCGCGACGTGCGGAATGAGCAGGCGCCTGATCGTCCCGCTTTCGGGATCCACCTCGAGGTAGGCGGGCCGGCCGAGCTTCGACAGGCCTTCCAGGATTCGGGCATAGCCCGCGGCATTGGGGTCCTGCGGGTCGGCGCGGACCTCGCGTCCGACCTCCAGAGCGATCGAATAGCCGCCGTCGAAGCCGGGAACCTCATCGGGTGAACGATCGGGCGGCGGCTCGACACGAATAACTCTCGAGACGATGGCGTTCGGGTCGGGCATGGCCAAACACTCCCCAGTCGACTCACCATAGCATATTCACGGGCCTGTTGTCCCGCCCGCGAATAGAGATCGCGCTATTACTACGGCCTCCCACGACGAGCCTTAGACGAGCATGACTCCCGGCCGGGACGTCATCGGATCGCGAAGGCTCGCTCAACCGAACATATCATTGCGGAACCGCGCCTTTACATTGCGAAGTCGAGGAGGCCGTGCGAGCGCCGCCCGGCGCCCTGTCGGGGCTTGTCGGGCCTCGCGGCTTTTGCCACTGTCCCGACCCATGGGGGAAACAGCCGAATCCGCGCCGGTCCTGAGGGCCGAGATCAAAACCAACGCCAGGGTCGCGACCGTGGGCGAATTGATGTCGCCGCCGGTCGGCGTGTTCAGCCGCGAGCAGACCGTCGCCGAGACGATCGAGAAATTGCGCGAGATGACCCGCGAGGCCTTCATCACCTACGGCTACGTCACCGACGAGGCCGGCAAGCTCGAGGGCGTGGTGGTGATGCGCGACCTTCTCCTCAACCCGCCGGAGTGCAGGCTCGAGGATCTGATGCTGAAGGACCTGTTCGTGCTCCGCGAGACCACGCCCTTCCCCGACGCCCTCAAGGCCGTCCTCTCGAAACATTATCCGGTCTATCCGGTCGTCGATTCCGAAGGGCGGCTGAAAGGGCTGGTGCGCGGCGAGGAATTGTTCGCCGAGCAGGCGATCGAGATCAGCGCCCAGGCCGGAAAGATGGTCGGCGTCGAGAAGGAGGAGAGGCTCGCCACCCCGCTGAAGCGAAGCCTGATGCTGCGCCACCCCTGGCTCCAGATCAACCTTCTCACCGCCTTCCTCGCCGCCGCGGTGGTGGGCGTGTTCGAGGATACGCTGAGCCGCCTCGTCATCCTCGCCGTCTTCCTTCCGGTCATGGCCGGGCAGACCGGCAATACCGGCTGCCAGGCGCTCGCGGTGACCCTGCGCGGAATGACCCTGGGCGACGTCGGCCAGGGATCGCAGCGCGGCCTTGTGATCAAGGAAGCGACTTTGGGCCTGTTCAACGGGCTTCTGGTCGGCGTGACGGCGGGCCTCGGAATGGTCGTCTACGCGACCATGCAGGGCGAGGCGCAGCCGATGCTGATGGGCCTGGTCGTGATGTTCGCGATGACCGCGAGCTGCATGGTGAGCGGCCTTGCCGGCGCTCTCATTCCGCTGACCCTGAAGCGGCTCGGAGCGGACCCGGCGACGGCCTCGAGCATCTTCCTCACCACCGCGTCGGACATTGCCAGCATGGGCCTGTTCCTGACGCTGGCGACGGTGCTGCTGCTTTAATTAGGGACAGTATATATTTTTCCCGGCTTGAGGGTGCCGGCACAGCGACCTATCTCTCGAAAAATATATACTGTCCCTAATTAGGAGGTGTGATGCCTCGTGTCGCGCGACTGGTGGTACCGGGCCTCCCCCACCACGTGACCCAGCGCGGTAACCGGCGCCAGCCCACCTTCTTCCAGGATTCGGATTATCGGCTGTACATGCGGCTGCTTGGCGAATGGTGCGCGAAGGCGGGCACGCAGATCTGGGCCTGGTGCCTCATGCCCAACCATGTGCACCTGATCCTCGTGCCGAGCCATGAGGACGGGCTGCGCGCGGCGCTGGGGGAGACACATCGGCGCTATACGCGAGCCATCAATGCGCGGGAGGGATGGCTCGGGCATCTCTGGCAGAGCCGGTTCGCATCCTTCCCGATGGACGAGCGGCATCTGATCGCCTGCGCGCGTTACGTCGAGCTCAACCCGGTTCGGGCGGGCCTGTCGAAACGGCCCGAGGAATGGCCCTGGTCGAGCGCCCGCGCGCATCTGGGATTGGCCCAGGACGGCGTCACCGCGGTGGAGCCGCTTCTGGAACGGATTCCCGAATGGGACGTGCTGCTGGAGGGCGGGCTTAACGACGAGGAGCGCGACGCGATTCGCGCGGGTGAGCGCACCGGCTACGCACTCGGCGATCGCGGCTTCCTGAGCCGCCTGTCGGAGCAAGTGGGACGGCCCGTAATCGGCCAGCCTCGAGGCAGGCCGCGGAGAATTAAATAGGGACAGTATATATTTTCTGACCGTTCCACTGCACGCTCAAAAGCCGGGAAAATATATACTGTCCCTATTTAAGCGGATTACTTGACCTCGACGAAGGCACGAGTAGAGCCCGCCTCGATGCCCTCCCCCTTCCCGCACCGCCATCTGCTCGGGATCGAGCCGCTTTCGGCCGAGGAGATCCTTTTCCTGCTCGACGAGGGGGAGAAGTGGATTGGGTTCAACCGGCAGGCGCGCAAGGTCGACGACCGGCTGGCGGGGCTTACGCAGTTCAACGTGTTTTTCGAGAACAGCACGCGGACGCTCTTTTCGTTCGAGGTGGCTGGAAAGAGGCTGGGGGCGCAGGTCGCCAATTTCCATCCGGGGGCGTCGAGCGTTCGCAAGGGCGAGAGCCTGATCGATACCGCTCTGACGCTCGATGCGATGCGGCCGGACGTGATGGTGATCCGCCACGAGGAGACCGGGGCTCCGCACATGGTCGCCGAGGCGGTCGACTGCGCAGTGATCAATGCCGGCGACGGGACGGGCGAGCATCCGACCCAGGCCTTGCTCGACGCTCTGACCATCCGGAGGCGCAAGGGACGGATCGAGGGGCTGAAGGTCGCGATCTGCGGCGACATCAGGCACAGCCGGGTGGCGCGGTCGAACCTTCTCGCGCTTCCCAGGCTCGGCGCCGAGGTTCGGATGGTCGGGCCCGAGCATCTGCTTCCGGACGATCGAGGCGATATTGCGGCCTTCACCGACATGGAGGCGGGGATCGCGGGCGCCGACGTGGTGATGATGCTCAGGATCCAGCGCGAGCGGCTCGAGGAGAGCTACGATCTGGAGGACGTGTTCACGGGCTATCATGAGCGGTTCGGGCTGACGGCCGAGAGGCTGAAGCTGGCGGCGCCCGACGCGATCGTGATGCATCCCGGGCCGATGAACCGGGGGGTGGAGATAGACAGCGACGTGGCGGACCATCCGACGCGATCGGCGATTCGCGAGCAGGTGGAAGTGGGCGTCGCGGTTCGGATGGCGGTTCTGGACGTGCTGACGCGGGAGCGGCGGGACTCGTGAAGGTACGGCTTCAGCGGCATCGAGCCGCTGAAGCCGTCACCCACCCCCTGCCCATCAGCCCGGATCCCTAAGGACCATGCGGGGCATGGTCCGCCGGGCTGATCTTGAAAGGGAGGGGTGAACCCGATCAGGCGGGCTGCCTGGACATGTAGCGCGAGGCCCAGCGGGTGGGGGTGTCGCCGGCGATGTTGCGGACGAAGCAGACTCCACCCTTGGCCTTGACCTGCCCGCAGACCCGGAGCGCCTCGGCGCGGCTTTCGAAGCCGGAGACCGACAGGCGGTGGAAATTGCGGCCGCCGACTTTGATCGTGGTGCTGAGCGGGGTCTGATTATCGAGGCCGTAGCGCTTGTAGGCCTGCGCCCAGGCGCGCTCGACTCCGGCGGAGCTGCTGAACGCACCCAGCTGGACGACGAAGCGGCCGCCGGCGCGGTGAACCGGCGCGGCGGGCGGACGGGCCTGGAACGGGATGACCGGAGCACCGGTCGTCTCGGCGGCCGGACGGGCGGCGGACGGCTCGGGCGAGGTCATGGCCTGGACCGCCTCGGCATAGACCGGGCGGGCCTGCTCGGCCGGGGGCTGGCTCCAGACCTCGGCATCGGGCTGCGGCTGGGCGGCTGCCTCGGACGCGGTCTCGACCGCGGCGAAGGCGGTGTCGGCCGAATCGCCGGGCGCCGAGGCTGGAACCGCATCGGGCGTTTCGACCATTCCGAACGCCTCGGTCGGGGCGGCCAGAGGCGCCAGCGCGAGCTGGACCGGCTGGCCCTCGTCGGCGACCGGAGTCACTCCGAGAAGGCTCGCGACCTGGCTCCACGGCGCGGAAGGCTTGGTGAACCGGGCCCATTGCGCCATTCGCGCGCCGAGCTGCGCCGGATCGACGTCCTGGGCGGCGACAGCATGGGCCTTCTCCCAATCGCCGGCCAGGGCATAGGCCAGAGCGAGATTCTGGCGGGTGCGCGGCGAGGCGTCGGAGGCGCGGGCGGCGGGCTCGAGGATCTCGAGCGCGCGCTGCGGCTGGCCCGCGAGGGCATAGGCAAGGCCTACGTCGGCGGCGGGCGCCGAAGCCGCGATCGAATCGAGCCCGGCGATCGCCGAGACGGTCTTGCCGAGCGCGATCCGCGACAGAGCGAGGCCGATTCCGGCGCGTCCGTTGCCCGAATCGAGGGTGAGGACGTCGTTGAAGCTGGTCTCGGCCGACTGGAACCGGCCGTTCTTCAGATAGAGGTCGCCCAAGGCGAGCCGGTAGGAAGGATCGCGCGGGGCGGCCTCTACCGCCTGCTCGGCGAATCGGAGAGCCCCCTTCAGATCGCCCTTGTCCTGAGCGTCCTGCGCCCGGGCGTGGAAGTCGGCGGCCTGGCTTGCGGGCGCGATGGCCGAAGCCGAATTGAGCCTCGCCCCCTGTCCGGCCGGCTTGCACGAAACCATGGTCGCGCCGATCGCCAGCGCAGAAACCGCGATCTTCACAGCAGCCTTGCTCATCATCTTGTCCACTCCGCTCACAATCACCTCTTGCCGGCCTTGACCGGCACATGCTCGGCCAGAGCGTCGAGCTCCGGCAGGCTGTTCAGATATTCGTCCAATGCCCCGGTCACGATCTGCTGGGCCGAGCGGCGCGTGACCGCGGTGGCCAGGCGGAGCCGCAAATGGCGGTCCGGATCGAGACGGAGGGTGAAGGCGGCCTTGGCCCGGGCCGGAAGATCGACCGCGACCGGGCGCGCGGCACGGGCCGGCGGCGGCGGCGGCGCGACGATCGCGACGGGCTTGCGCTTGGGAAGGGTGACGACGGGGGCAGGCTCCGCGGCCGGCTCGGTTGGTTCGAACTGCCCGCCATGCTCCTGAGCTTCCGGCTGCTCGGGCTCGAAGCTCTGCTCGAGCGCGCGCTGCTGGCCGATCACCGCCGGCTCCTCGAATTCCTCTTCCTGCGCGGGATGCTCGAAAGCCTCCTCGGGGGACCAGTCGGCCTGCTCGTCGGCCTCTTCCTCGTCATGGACGTGGGGCTGATCGTAATGGCTTCGTCCGCCGGGCGCCGGAGTGAGCGCCGAGATCGAGCTCGGAACATGCTCGGTCGGCTGAGGCGCGGCATAGCCCATATCGTCCCAGCCCAGATCCTCGAGGCTGTGGCCGAACGTGCCGTAGCCCTGGGGGCGCATGGCGGGCTTGGCCGCGCCCTTTCGGGCGAGAAGGCCCGAGGAAAGGGAGGCGAATGGTTTGGGTTCGCTCATCGCATCCGCCCCTTACTGGCCAACCACGCGGCGGCCGAAGCCGCCCATCGGGCGAGGCATGGATGGGTGGGCGGAGAAGCCGGGCGCCGAGAAGACGGTCCGGCGGAAATTCTTTTCGAGGCGGTCGGAAATATATTCCCAGAGCTCGCCGACCTCCTGAGCCGAGCGGCAGCCGGGGTCGACCTCCATCACGGTGCGGCCGTCGATCATCGAGGCTGCGAAATCGGTTCGGTGGTGGAGAGTGACCGGAGCGACTGTGCCGTGCTGCGAGAGAGCGACGGCGGCCTCGTAGGTGATCTTGGCCTTGGGGGTTGCGGCGTTGACGACGAAGATGAGCGGCTTTCCCGCGCGCTCGCACAGATCGACGGTGGCGCCGACGGCGCGAAGATCGTGCGGGCTCGGGCGGGTCGGAATGACGACCAGCTCGGCGACCTGGATGACGCTCTGGATCGCCATGGTGATCGCCGGGGGCGTATCGATCACCGCGAGCTTGAAGCCCTGCTGGCGAAGAACCTCGAGATCCGCCTGCAGGCGGGCGACCGTGGTCTGGGCGAAGGCCGGCATTTCCGTCTCGCGCTCGTTCCACCAATCGGCGAGCGAGCCCTGAGGGTCGATGTCGATGAGGCAGACGGGCCCTGAGCCGCTAAGCTCGGCCTGGACGGCGAGGTGGCCGGCCAGAGTGGTCTTTCCAGACCCACCTTTCTGCGACGATAGTGCGAGTACGCGCATGTTGTCCCCTACGGCTCCCCGGTCGGTGTTCGATGCGGTTTGCGCCACGGGTGGCTAAATTTTGGTTAACGCCGCTTTTCATTTCCGCCGGTTTCGCGAGGCCGTCCCGAGCGGCCCGGCCAAGATGCTAAGAACGCATTAACTATTTCCCGATAGGCAGGCCGCAATTCGCAAACTTCGATGTGGGAGCCTGTCATGAAGGCATATGTCCGAACCCTGATCGCCGCCGGAGCGGCCGCCTCCATCCTCCTCGGCGCGGGAAGCGCGCTCGCGGACGTGAAGAAGGGCGTCGATGCCTGGCAGGCGGGCAATTACGCGGCCGCGATCGCCGAATGGCGTCCGCTCGCCGACGCCGGCGACGCCGACGCCCAGTTCAACCTGGGCCAGGCCTACAAGCTCGGCCGCGGAGTCCCGATGAACCTGCAGACCGCGCAGGCCTGGTACGAAAAGGCCGCGCGCCAGGGCCATGGCCAGGCCCAGGCCCTGGTCGGGCTCATCCTCTTCCAGAACGGCAACCGCGCCGGCGCCATGCCCTGGATCAAGAAAGGCGCCGACAATGGCGATCCGCGCGCTCAGTACATATTGGGCACGGCCCTGTTCAACGGCGACCTGCTCGCCAAGGACTGGCCGCGCGCCTATGCGCTGATGACCCGGGCCGCGGCCCAGGGCCTTCCGCAGGCGACCTCCAATCTCGAGCAGATGAACAAGTTCATCCCGCTCGATCAGCGCCGCCAGGGGATCGCGCTCGCCGAGCAGATGCGGACCGGCGCCGCCGCCGCTGCACCTCAGCAGGCCGCCGCGCGTCCGGTCCGGGTCTCGACCATCGATCCCAATCCGATCGTGACCGCAAGCCGCCCCGCCCCTGCCCGCCCCGCAGTCGCCCAGCCCGCGCGCCAGGCGGCGGTCCAGGCCGCCCCCGGCGGACGCTGGCGGGTCCAGCTCGGCGCCTATGGCGATGCCGGCAATGCCCAGCGCGGCTGGACCGCGCTCCGCGCCAAGGTCGGAGCGCTCTCGAGCCTTCAGCCGGCTTTGGTGCGCGCCGGAGCGGTGACGAGGCTGCAGGCGGGGCCGCTTGCCAGCCGGGCGGCGGCGGACAAGGTTTGCGCGGCCGCAAAGGCTGCAGGCGCTGCCTGCTTCCCGGTGGCGTTCTAGGACACCCCTCTCCCTCGACGGGAGAGGGATACCGAGACTTGGCGGCTTTGCCGCCTAGTCGCAGTTGGGTGAGGGTGACAGGCGCTGGCGGTTTTCGCCGGCGCTGTCACCCTC
>DATDAS010000074.1:0-48053 GCA_036525315.1 Allosphingosinicella sp. | reverse complement strand
GAAGCTACGGCTGGTCCCCCTCCCCGTCCCGGGGAGGATCTATAACTGTAGCGCCCGTTCCACCTGGTCGTGGAAGTGCCGGATTCCGGTCTCGAGCGTGCCCAGGGTCAGCGTCTCGAGCGATCCGGATTCGAGCCCGCTTTGCCCGAGCGCGGCGGCGCGATAATCTTCCGCGGCGAACACGCCCTCGTCGAGAAGGGTCCAGCTCCGCTCCCAATGGTCGATCTCTTCCGGCGTCCGCGGCGGCTCGGGGATCAGCATGAAATCCTCGACCAGGGTGCGGCCCACGCCTTGCGGCATCAGAACCATCAGATTCACGTAATCGGGGCTCATGATCATGATCGTCGCGGGGATGAGCTGATAGGCGAAGGTGATCACCGCGCGCAGCGCCGCCCAGTCGTGATGGTCGATGCTCGCAAGATAATCGGTGCGGCCGACCGCCGAGCGCTGGTGGATCCCGATCGTATCGCCGACGGTGATCCCGTCGGTGAAGAATTTGGCGATGGTCGGGGCGTGAAGGCGCTGGACGTGATAGCTTTCATGGAAGGCGTCCATGATCAGCTTCCAGTTCGCCGCGACGTCGTGGGTCCGGCGGCGGTAGAGATGGTGGCCGGCGAGCCCGAAGGCGTCGAATTCGGGCGCCAAAGCGTCGGCGTCGGCGAAGTCGCTCTCCTCGCGCGCGAACCAGATCAGCCCGCCCGCCTCGCGCGACGGAAGGGCGCGAAGGTGATGATCGCTCCTGTCGAGCCCCGGAAAGCTGTCCGGCCGGGGCATTGCCGCGAGCGTTCCGTCGGCCGTGTAGCACCAGGCATGATAGGGGCAGACGATCCGCGGCGCCTTCTGGACCTCATTGCCCTCGATCAGCCTCGTGCCGCGATGCCTGCAGACGTTCCAGAAGACGTGCGCCTTGCCGGCCTTGTCGCGGGTCAGGAGGAGCGGGATTCCGAACCCGTCATGGGCCACCGCAAGGTTCGGCTCGGGAAGGAGGGCCGAAGGCGCGATCACCATCGGCAGGCGGTCGAAGAGCCGGCTCTTTTCCGCCTCGAAACGCTCCTTGTCGGTATAGACGGACGCGGGGACAGTCGTGATCGCCTCGCCATGGCTGGCCTCGCCGCCGGCGATGATCCGGGCGAGGTTGAGCTGGCCCTCGGTCGGCCGCTGGCGGGTCGGCATGTCCATTGTCCGATAGTGCGGCGTCGGGACGTGCAAAGCAAGCGCGCGCGCTGCGCGCAAAGTGGCTGGAAGCGGCCACGCCAGTCGTTACAAAGGCGGCATGGATCAGCCGACCTCCGCATCGCCCGCCGGCGCGTCCGGCCTGCTTCCCAACCTCGCCCGCGGCTTCGGGCTTTTCGCCTTGGTGTCCTTCCTTCTTCCCTGGTCCGGAACCCTGTTCGAAGGGATAAACGGATTTCGGTTGATGATGGGCGAGGGGCGCGAGAATGGCGCTCCGTCCATCCCGCTCATCCTCGCCTTGGCTGTCCTGACGGTCACATTCGTGCTGAACGTCGCGCAGGGGCGGATCCGTGGCGCGGCGCTGGCGATCATCGGCTATTCGCTCGCCCAGATCCTGTTGTTCATCACCATGTTCTCGGTCGGCACTCCGCTCGCCGCGGGGCCCTGGATAAGCATTGGCGCGGTCACCGTTGCGATCGTTCTCAATAGGCTGGTCCTGCCGCGCGACTGGCGCGAGGTCCTGCCCGACGGTGTGAAGCCCTATACAGAGAAAGCGCCGCTCGCCGCCTTCTTCGTGGGGGTCTCGTCCGGATTCCCCTTCGCGATGATCGGAGCCACGCTCACGACGCGCCTCGCCCAGGACGGCATTACCAAGTCTACAGTCACCGCCTTCGCTCTCGCCTTCCTGGTCTACAATCTCAAATTCCTCTGGGCCTGGGTGGTGGACGGAGTGCGCATCCCATTGCTCGGCCGCCTCGGCCAGCGAGTCTCCTGGCTGATCGTCGCCGGCCTGTTCGTGATGGCCGCGGTCGCCAACCTCGCCTTCCAGGACCCGAGCGCGAACATCTTCCAGACCGCGGTCGCCGCGATCCTCGTCGGAGTCGCCGGCGCGACCTTCGACATCGTCATCGACGCCTATCGGATCGAGCTGCTCGAGCCGCGGCAGCTCGGCGTCGGCTCGGGCATGTCGCAATATGGCTGGCGGATCGGATCGGTGCTGGCCGGGGCGGTTGCGCTCGTCCTCGCCGCGAGAGTCGGCTGGGAGATCGCCTACCTCGCCTGCGCGGCTTTCGCTTTGCCGGCGATGATCACCGGCCTCGTCGTCGGCGAGCCCAAGCGCCATCGGGAGCCGGGGGGGCGCAAGGGTCTTCGGGAAAGCTGGTCCGCGATCATCGGACCCTTCTCCGAATTCTTCCGGCGCAAGGGCGCTTTGCTCGTCCTCCTCTTCATCCTGCTCCACAAGATCGGCGACACGCTCGGCCAGCTCGTGCTTCGGCTGCTTCTCGACGACATGGGCTATACCAATGACGAGATCGCGATCTGGGACGTCGGAGTCGGCTTCTGGGCCTTCCTCGCCGGAATTTTCGTTGGCGGAATGCTCTATTCCTGGCTGGGGATGAAAAGATCGGTGCTTCTCAGCCTGATCCTGATGGGCGTCTCCAACGCCAGCTTCGCTCTCCTCGCGGCGGCCGGCCATACCAATCTCGGGCTCGCAGCCACCATGGCGTTCGAGAATTTCGCCAGCGGCATCGGCGGGGTTGTGGTCGTCGCTTATTTCTCGGCGCTGACCGACCTTCGCTTCACCGCCTCGCAATATGCCCTCATCTCGGCGGCCGCGAGCATCGTCGGCCGCTTCCTGACCGGCACGACGGCGGGAGCCATGGTCGAATCGATCGGCTTCGTGAACTTCTATTGGTTCACTACAATCGTCGCTTTGCCCGGCATCATCCTCTTCTGGCTGATGATGCGCGCCGGCCTGATCGACGCCTCGATCGGAACGGCGGGCACGGAAGGCGAGGGCGATGCGCGGGCCGACGAACAGCCGGCATAATAGCGCATGGTCCGGATCCTCCTCTTCGCGTTGCTGGTCCAGATCTTCTGCGCGGTTCACTGCATCCGAAACGGCCGCAACAGTCTCTGGCTGATGGTCATCATCTTCCTGAACCTTCCCGGCTGCTTCGCCTACATCGTCTTCGAGATCTTGCCGGGGCTCGCCGGCCGGCGCGAGGTGCGGGCGGCGAAGCAGGCGGCGATCAGGACTCTCGATCCCGAGCGCGACGTGCGCCTGGCGCGCGAGGCGGTGGAGACGACCGATACGGCGGCCAACCGAATCATGCTGGGCGACGCGCTCGCCGGGAAAGGCGAGTGGGGGGAGGCGGTGCCGCACTATCGCGAGGCGCTCGCGAAGATGCCGGCCGGCGATCGCCCCACCCTGATCAAGCTGGCCCGCGCACTGCTCGAATCCGGCGACTGCCGGGGCGCCCGGGACCTGCTCGAGACACTGCCCGAATCCGGCTCGCGGACCGAGACCGACCGGGGGGCGCTGCTGCTCGCCCGCGCGCTCCAGGAATGCGGCGAGAAGGATCGCGCGCTCGCGCTCTATGCCGAGCTTGGCGACCGGATGACCGGCGCCGAGGCGCAATGCCGGCACGCGGCCCTGCTGATCGAGCAGGGCAAGAGCGGGGAGGCGGTCGCGCTACTCGAGGAGGCCGGCCGGCGGGCGAAGAAGCTCGACCGCCACGAGCGCGCCCGCGAGGCCGACATGTATGCCTGGGCCGAGCGGACTCTTGGGGAGCTTCGGGGGCGGTAGAGCACGCGAGGTGAGACACACTTACCGTTCGCCCTGAGCCTGTCGAAGGGCTCTCCTTCTTTGGAATCCAAGAGAAGTAATGGGCTTCGACAGGCTCAGCCCGAACGGTATTTTCTGGAGTAAAACGCCGATCGCTAAGCCGGCGGCTGGCCGTTCAGCTTGAGCACCTCGCCGGCGAGGTAGAGCGACCCGAAGATCAGCACGTCGCCGGGCTCGCGGATCGCGCGCATTGCGTCGTCGGGGTCCTCGGCGGTTTCCGCCGCGATGCCGAGCGAACGCGCCGACGCCGCCAATTCCTCGGTGGCATGATGCGCGTGGCCCGGGACCGGCACGCCGTGGAGGCGGGTCGCTATTCCGGCAAATGGCGCAAGCACGCCGGACGGGTCGCGGTTGGCGAGGAGGCCGAGCACGAGGCGAAGCGGCCGTTCCCGGGCGCGAAAATGCTCGGCGAGCGCGGCGGCGGCCGCCGGGTTATGGCCCCCGTCGACCCACAGGTTCGAGCCCTCCGGCAGTAGGTTCTGCAATGGGCCCGGCCCGAGCAGCTGCAACCGCGCCGGCCATTCGGCCCGCTCCATCGCCGCGGCGAGCGCCGCATCGCCTACAGGCACCGAATCCTGATGGCGGATCATCGCGACGGCCAAAGCCGCGTTCATCGCCTGATGGCTTCCGGCAAGCTTCGGGCGGGGCAGCTCCAGGGCGCCGCGCGAGTCGCGATAGTGGATGGCGCCGTCGCGCGTCTCGAAATCCCAGCGCTCGCCGCGCGGCAGCCACTCGGCGCCGGCCGCCTCGGCCGCCTCGCGGATCCGCTCCGCGAGCGGCTCGGGATAGAGCTGGGTGACGAGTGGGACGCCCTTCTTGGCGATTCCCGCTTTCTCCGCGGCGATCTGCTCGATCCGGTCGCCGAGAAAGGCCTGATGATCGATCCCGAGCTGGGCGATTCCGCAGACGGCGGGGGCGGGGAGGACGTTGGTCGCGTCGAGCCGACCGCCCAGGCCCACCTCGACGATGCAGGCGTCGGCCTCGGCTCGCGAGAAGGCCAGGAAGGCGGCCGCGGTCGTCGCCTCGAAGAAGCTCGGATCGATCCCGTCCGCGCAGTCGAGTGCTTCGGCGAGAAGATCGGCGAGCATTTCGTCCCCGATCAGGGCGCCGGCGATCCGGATACGCTCGTTGAAGCGGACCAGATGCGGGCTGGTGTAGACGTGCGCCTTCAGCCCCGCCGCCTCGACTGCGGCGCGCAGGAAGGCGCAGGTCGAGCCCTTGCCGTTGGTGCCGGCGACGTGGAAGACCGGCGGAAGGCGCCGCTCGGGATTTCCGAGGCGGGCGAGAAGGGCGGCGATCCGATCGAGACCGAGCGTGTCGGGGCCGGGCGCGAGCCAGGTCAGCCGGTCGAGCTGGCGCTGTACGCCCGGATGATCCGAAACCGCGCGGTCCACTAGCCCCTCCGCTTCAGAGAAGGGGCAGGGATGAAGGGGTCGAAATAGCGATACCGAATGCCTCTGCCCGGCTCCACGTTCGTCCCCACCCCAGTCCCTCCCCTGAAGGGGAGGGGCTTGTCACGCCGCGGCCTTCTTCTCCGGGGCGAGATAGTCGATCAGCAGGGCGAGCATCTTCTTCAGATCCTTGCGGTGGACGACCATGTCGACCATCCCGTGGTCGAGCAGATATTCGGCGCGCTGGAATCCTTCCGGCAATTTCTCGCGGATCGTCGATTCGATCACCCTCTGGCCGGCGAACCCGATCAGGGCGCCCGGCTCTGCGATATGGACGTCGCCGAGCATCGCATAGGAAGCGGTGACTCCGCCCGTGGTCGGATCGGTCAGGACCACGATGTAGGGCAGGCCCGCTTCCTTGAGCTCCGCGATCGCAACCGTCGTCCGAGGCATCTGCATCAGCGACAGGATTCCCTCCTGCATGCGGGCGCCGCCCGCGGCCGTGAAGATGATGTAGGGGCAGCGGTCGGAGATCGCGGCGCGCGCGCCTTCGAGGAAGGCGGCGCCGACCGCCAGGCCCATCGATCCGCCCATGAAGGCGAAATCCTGGACCGCGATCACGGCCCGCCGGCCTTCCACCGTTCCGCGCGCGTTGATCAGGGCGTCGCTTTCCTCGGTCTCGGCGCGCGCCGCCTTCAGCCTCTCCGTGTAGCGCTTGGAGTCGCGGAACCTGAGCGGGTCCTCGCGCACCTGGGGCTGGGCCAGGACGGTGTAGCCGGGATCGAACAGCCGGTCGAAGCGCGCCTTGGGGCCGATCCGGCCATGATGGTCGCAGCGCGGGCAGACCCAGTCATTCTCCTCATATTCCTTGGTGAAGATCATCGAGTTGCAGTGGCGGCACTTGTGCCACAGATTCTCGGGCGTCTCGCGCTTGGGCAGGAATGGGATGCTTTGGCGGACCCTGTTCAGCCAGCTCATGCGGCCTGTCTCCTTTGGCGCGGCGGATAGGCCGGGGGGGAGGGGAAGACAATCCTGATCCTCCCCGGGACGGGGAGGGGGACCAGCCGAAGGCTGGTGGAGGGGGCTCGGTGCCGCGAGCGCGCGGGGCAGGGCCGGTGAAAGTCTCCTGACCCCCTCCACCACGCGCCTGTGGCGCGAGGTCCCCCTCCCCGTCCCGGGGAGGATCTTACAGTGTCGCCTCGATCGCTCGGGCGGCCTTGTCGGGATCGGCCGCTTGGGTGATCGGCCGGCCGACCACCAGGATCGACGCGCCGGCGTCGAGGGCGGCGCGCGGGGTCATCACCCGTTTCTGGTCGCCTTTCGGCCCGTCCGCGGGGCGGACGCCCGGAACGACGAAGAAGCCGTCCGGCCAGAATTTCTTCGCCGCGGCGACCTCGTTGCCCGAGCAGACCACTCCGTCGAGCCCCGCCTCGCGCGACAGGGCCGTCAGGCGCTCGACGAGAGCGTGCGGATCCCCGCTGACTCCGATCGATTCCATGTCCTCGCCGTCGAGGCTGGTCAGCATCGTGACTCCGACCACCCGCGTGCCGCTCGGCGCGGCCGCCTTGGCGTCCTCCAGCATCGCCCGGCCGCCGGCGGCATGGACGGTGAGGATGGCCGGCTCGAGCGGGCGGAGCGCCTGAATCGCCTTGCCGACCGTGTTGGGGATGTCGTGGAACTTGAGGTCGAGGAAGATCGGGAGGTCGAGCTCGGCCATCTCGCGAACTCCGGCGCGGCCGTTGGCCGAGAAGAATTCGAGGCCGAGCTTGATCCCGCCGACATGGTTCCGGACCTTCGCCGCGATCTCCTTCGCCCGTTCGAGGTCGGGCGTGTCGATCGCGACGAAGATCGGGCTTCTCATGCCGCCGGCCAGGCCTTGGTGTCGGAACTGCCCCCGGTCTCGCCGGCGGGCCTCGGCGGCCGCGGCGGCGCGGCGGGAGAGACGACGACGTTGCGCGAGGCGGGCTCATAGCGCCGCTTCAGAGCCCAAAGCCGGGCGCGGTAGATGAGGAAGGTGGGAAGGAAGCCGAGCAGGAAGCCGATCACGATCAGCAGCGGCTTCTTCACGTCGGCCTGGAGCCCGCCCCACAGATTGAGGGTCACGGCCTCCCAGTTCGCATAGGAAAAGAGGACGAGGATCACCGCGGCCACCACCCAGAACAAGGTCTTCAGGAACTGCATCGCGCCGTCTCCACCATCGAGGCCCTGCTTATGGCCGGGCCGCAATGCATGCAACCTCAGCAAATCTCCCGATCGAGCGCGGCGAACAGGCTCGCGATCGCCGTCAGCCTCGGCCTTTCCTCCTCGACGATGGCTCGGAAGGCGTCGCGCTTGAGCGTCGCGACCGTGCCCGGCGCCAGATGACTGCCCTCCGGAAGGGAGGAGACAACGATATCGATCAGCCGGTCGGCGCCGTGAAGCCGGCCCCACAGATAGTCGTTCTCGCGATAGGCCCGGCTGAAGAAGGCGCCGAAGCTGTTGAACTGAATCCCCTTCAGGGTCGCGGCGGCGCCGCCCTTGCGGATCGTCGTCGCGTCGTCCGGAGAGATGCGGTCGACCTTGATCGGATCGAACTCGTCAAGCCCTTCGCCCTGGAGGAGCGGGAGGGTGGCGATGTCGTAGAAGGGAAATCCGAGATAGGCGAGGATGAGGGCCCGCCGCTCGAGCTTCGGAAAGGCGGCGAGCACCCGGGTCAGCCGGGAGTCGGCTTCGTCGTCGAGCGCCCGCGCGTCCATGTGAGCGGCCAGGGCGCGCATCGCCGCCGCGGGATCGCCCTCGACGTTCCTCGCGGCGTCGACGAGCGCCGCCGGCGCCTCCGCGGCCGACGCGGACGCCGCGTAAAGAGCGATCAGATCGTAGATGGTCGCCCGCGCATGCTCGGTCGCCTCGAACGGCCCGCCGCCGGCTTCGTCGATCTCGCCCAGCCGCCGGGCCAGCCCGCGAAGGCGCCGGATCCTGAAGCCGAGATCGAACTTGCGGAGGAACAGGACCGCCTCTGGCCGGGCCCCAGCCGAGGTCATCGCCCTCGGGTCGGTCAGGCCCTGGGCACGGAC
The DNA here is from genome assembly GCA_036525315.1 of Allosphingosinicella sp. Lineage (GTDB taxonomy): Bacteria > Pseudomonadota > Alphaproteobacteria > Sphingomonadales > Sphingomonadaceae > Allosphingosinicella. The sequence continues at coordinate 39,807 of DATDAS010000074.1, read as the reverse complement.
CTCCGACCAGACCGCCTGCCGAACCTGCTCGCGGCCCGGCATGTCGCCCTCGCCGCTGAGCCGATAGAGGGTGTGGGCGATCGCCTCGGCGACCTCGGACAGCTTGAGCTGGCCGTAGGCGGCATAGGCATAGCCCGCGCCCCGGGCGGCCGTGCTCTGCGCCTTTGCCCGCCAGGCGCCGAAGCGCTTGGGGGTCGGCCGTCCGAGCAGCAAGGTCGATCCGAACGTCTTCTCGATCGCGCTCTCCACCTCGGGCCGCATCGCATCGACGATCCGCCGAAGCCGGCGGATGGTCGTCGATCTGTGGTCGATCGCCTCGAGATTGTCGCGGATCGGCTGCTCGCGCGGAATGTCGGAGAGCGCTCCGAAGATGGTCGCGAAGAATCCGGGCGGCACGGTCTCGCCCGAGCCGGTCAGCCTGAGCGAGCGGCGCCCCGGCTTGGGATCGATATAGACGAAACGCCGGTCGACCTCGCGCCGGGCAGGGCGGCTGACCAGGGCGCGGATCGCCGGCCGGAAGGGCGCGTTGGCCAGAACCGATCCGTCGATCAGAACCGCGGTCGACGCGCCGCCGATCGCGGCATGCCTCGGCAGTGCCGTTTCGAGGAAGCCGTCCCGGCCCGGCCAGTCCCTTCCACGTCCCTTCAGCACCGAGTCGAGCTCGACGACCTGGAAGGGCGGGAAGGCGCCGGGAAAGCTGGCCGTCGCGCGCGCCGCGAAGGCGAGCTCGGGCGAGTCGGCGAGCCTCCGGGCCGGGCCGCCATCGTCCCGGAAGGAGAGGGTGATCCGATGCTCGGTCTCCTGGACCTCGGGCGGGCTGTTGAGCCGAAGGCGCTCGGGATAGCCGTGGAAATCGGTCACCGTGACGAACAGGTCGAGGGGCTGGTGGTCGGGAAGCAGAGGCGGACCCGCCGGGCCCTTCGCCATGGCGTCGAGCGCGTCGAGCAGGAGCCCGGTGAATCCGGGGCCGCTGAACGGCGGCGCGAACCAGCGCGAGCGGAGGAAGTTGGCGAGCTTGGCGCGTATCTCGTCGCGATGCTCGGGCTCGACGGTGCGGTCGAGAGTCCCGCTCTTGCCCGCGACCATCCAGGCGAAAGGGAGCGCGGCGGCGGCCTTGGCCCAGCGCGACGCGCCGCTCACCGGATCGATCAGCCGGTCGACGTCCGCAGTCTCGAGCCATAATTCGGTCAGCGGATCGAGCGACTGGCCCGACGAAATCGCCTGGGCGAGGAAGATGGCGTTGATCCCGCCGGCGCTCGCCCCGGTCAGTATGTCGACCAAGACCCGAAGCTCGATCCCACCCTCCATCGCGACCGTCTCGAGAAGGCGGCGATAGACGGCCTGCGAGCCTTGCGCGTCCTCGTCGCCGGCGTGGAAATCGCGGCTCGCGCGGGCCAGCCGCCAGACCTCCTTGGTGATCCCGTGCATGTAGACGGCGAGGCTGATTCCCCCGTAGCAGATCAGTGCAAGCCGCAATTCCTTTTCACGCATCGGCCAACCGTGGCAGGGGCACGGTCGGTTGTCTATCGAACCGCCGGGTTCCTCGACTCGTCGGCTTTTTAGGACACGTCGCCGTAACGATCGGGACTCCTTAAAAACCCGGGCATAGGGGGAGGGTATCAGAGGCTGCGGGGCTACCGAAAAATGCTGAATCGACTGCGCGAGAGCGGCGTCCAGAAGTTCGTGGCGATCGCACTTGTCGCACTGACCAGTTCCGGACCGGTCCGCGCGGCCTCTCCGGAAGAGCCTCTTCTCACCGCCGAATCCAAGATCGCGATCGCTCCCACGGCGGAGCGCATGGTCGCTCTCGAGGAGACGGTGGCGGTGCTCGAGGATCCGGTCGTGCGCGACGCCTACGAGACGATCGCCCAGGGCGAGGCGAGCTATTACGGCAACGAGCTTGCCGGAAACCGCACCGCCAGCGGCGAGCGCTTCAATCCGCACGGACTCACCGCCGCGCATCGAAGCCTTCCGCTCGGCACCAAGCTTCGGGTCACCAACCTGTCGAACGGGCTCAGCACCGTCGTCCGGATCAACGATCGCGGCCCGTTCGTCGGCAACCGGATCATCGACGTCTCGCTGGGCGCCGCCCGCGAGATCGGGATGGTCCGTTCCGGCAAGGCCCGGGTGAAGCTGGAAATATTGCGCAGCATCAGCTGAGCAGGCCTGCAACTTCGTTCACAATTGTAATCGTAATGCCCGCCAAAAGGCGGATTACCGCTTCACAACTGTATTAGCCAAGTATATGGCTCGCCCCATTCAGGCACCTCTGGTGGGGATTATTCCAGCATGATCAAGCACATACTGCTCGCCGGCGCGGCGACCCTCGGCCTCGCCGCGATTTCCGTCCCGGCCGTCTCGGCCCCCCAGGATCCGGCACCGAAGGCCGCTCCGGCACCGTCGAAGAAGCCGCAGCTCGGCACCTGGGGCTTCGACGTCGCCGGCATGGACCGGAGCGTGAAGCCGGGCGATTCCTTCTTCGAACATGCAAACGGCAATTGGGCCCGGACCACGGAGATCCCGGCCGACCGCTCGAGCTGGGGCGGCTTCGGGGTCCTCGTCGATCTCAGCGACCAGCGCACCAAGGCGATCATCGAGGAAGCGGCGCGCTCGAACGGCGCGCCGGGCAGCAACGCCCGCAAGGTCGGCGATTTCTACGCCAGCTTCATGGACGAGGCCGCGATCGAGGCGAAGGGCACCGCTCCGCTGAAGCCGTTCATGGACAAGATCGCCGCGGTCCGGACGCCGGTCGATCTCGCCCGAACCTTCGGCGAGCTCGGCCAGTACGGAGTCTCGGCGCCGATCGGCGGCCAGGTCGAGCAGGACCTCAAGGATAACAGCCGCTACACCGTCTATGTCGGCCAGGGCGGCCTCGGCCTTCCGGACCGCGATTATTATCTCGACGATTCGAACCCGAAGTTCGTCGAGGCGCGCGCCAAATACAAAGCGCATATCGCAACCATGCTCCGCCTCGCCGGGATCGCGGATCCCGAGGGCAAGGCCCAGCGAATCTACGATCTCGAGCACAAGATCGCCCAGTCGCACTGGACCCGGGTCCAGCAGCGCCAGTTCGACAAGCTCTACAATCCGATGAGCCATTCCGAGATGGCGTCGAACATGCCGGGCTTCGACTGGCACGAATATCTGACTGCAGCGGGCCTTGCCGGGCAGCAGCAGATCATCGTCGCCCATCCGAGCGCGCTGCAGGGCGCGGCGAAGCTGATCCAGTCCGAGCCGATCGAGACCTGGAAGGATTATCTGACCTTCCGGACCATCGCCGCCGCAGCGCCGCTCCTCCCCAAGGCCTTCGTCGAGGAGAGCTTCAACTTCAACGGCAAGGCGCTGGCGGGAACGCCCCAGCTCAAGGAGCGCTGGAAGCGCGGCACCGATTTGATCGGCGGGACGATGGGCGAGGCCGTCGGCCAACTCTACGTCGCCAGGTATTTCCCGCCCGAGGCCAAGGCCAAGGCAGACGAGCTGGTCAGGAACCTCATCCGCGCCATGGACGCCCGGCTCGCCAACCTGACCTGGATGACTCCGGAGACCAAGGTGAAGGCGCGCGCCAAGCTTGCCGCCTTCACGCCGAAGATCGGCTATCCGGACAAGTGGCGCGATTATTCCGCGCTCGAGATCCGCCCGGGCGACGCCTTGGGCAACGCGCTTCGCGCCGGCCAGTTCGAGTATCGCCGCAACCTCGCCAAGCTCGGAAAGCCGATCGACCGCGGCGAATGGGCCATGTCTCCCCAGACCGTGAACGCCTACGCCAATCCGCTCCTGAACGAGATCGTCTTCCCGGCGGCGATCCTGCAGCCGCCCTTCTTCGATCCGAATGCCGACGACGCGGTCAATTACGGCGGGATCGGCGCGGTGATCGGCCACGAGATCAGCCACCATTTCGACGATCAGGGCCGCAAGTTCGATCCGGGCGGCAATCTCGCCGACTGGTGGACCGAGCAGGACGTCGCCCAGTTCAAGAAGTTCACCGACCAGCTCGGGGCCCAATATTCGGCCTATGAGCCGCTTCCCGGCTCCCGAATCAACGGCGAGCTGACCATGGGCGAGAACATCGCCGACCTGGCCGGCCTCACCATCGCCTACGACGCCTACAAATTGTCGCTCGGCGGAAAGCCGGCGCCGGTGATCGACGGCTTCACCGGGGATCAGCGCTTCTTCCTCGGCTACGGCCAGGTCTGGCGGACCAAGTATCGCGATCAATTGCTCCAGCAGCTTCTGACCGTCGATTCGCATTCGCCGGGTCATTTCCGGCCGCTCGTCGTCCGCAACTTCGATCCCTGGTACCAGGCGTTCGACGTTCGCGACGGAAAGTATTACCTGCCCCCTGAACAGCGCGTCAGGATTTGGTAGACGGACCCGGGCCGGGTCAGCAATCATCCGAGTATCGTGCCGAAAAGTGGGAACCGGTTTTCGGCTCAAACGATACGGCAACAAGGGCTCAGGGCGGCCGATCCGATCTGGCATCGGAGCGGTCGCCCGGCCCGGTCCATTTGTAAGCTTCTGGGAGTTGGGCGCTGACCCGTAACAAGCTATTCCTGGCGCTCGCCGGCTCCCTGTTCCTTCTCTTCCTGCTCTGGGCCTTTTCCAGCGTCTCGATACGCCGGACGGCGCCGGACCAGCCGAAGCTCGGAATCACCAACGAGCAGCTCGCCGACATAGAGGAGCGCCAGAGCGCGCCCGGAAGCGCGGTCGACTATGCGCGCCTCGACGAGCGGCTCCAAAGGCTGATGGAGAGCGACTCGATGGTCGGCCTGGCCGTGGGGGTCGTCGAGAATGGCGAGATCCGCTTCCTCAAGGGCTATGGAATTACCGCGGCCGGCTCGACCGATCCGGTCGGGACCGACACCGTCTTCCGCTGGGCGTCGCTTTCGAAGGGCGTCGCGGCCGACATGGTCGCCCTGCTCGCGGCCGAGAACAAGCTGTCGCTCTACGAGCCGGTCGGCAAATATTCGCTCTCGCTCCGGCTCCCCGGCGGCAACGAGCAGAAGGCGACCGTCTCCGATCTGCTCTCGCATCGCCTGGGCCTTTTCGCGCACGCCAACGATCCCAAGCTCGAGGCGGATTTCGATCCCAAACATCTCCGCTCGAACCTGGCGACCCTGAACGCGATCTGCTCGCCCGGCCAGTGCCACGCCTATCAGAACGTCGCCTATGACGCGGCGTCGGAGGTGGTCGAGAAAGTGACCGGCCGCCCTTATGCCGAGGTGGTCCGGGAGCGCCTGTTCCTGCCGCTCGGAATGAGCTCGGCGACGATGACCCGCGAGGGCCTGATGAGCGCCGCGAGCTGGGCGAAGCCGCATACGGGCGGAAGGAAATCGCGGCCGCTCGAAGTCGCCGAGGCTTATTATCGGGTGCCCGCCGCGGGCGGGGTCAACAGCTCGATCAAGGATCTTGCCGCCTGGATGCAGGCGCAGATGGGAGCCGACCCGCAGGTGCTTCCGGCCGCCGCGCTTCAGGCGGTCCAGTCGCCGCGGGTCCGCACCCCGAACCAGCAGCGCAAGTTCCGCGAGCGCATACCGGTGGCCAATTACGGCCTCGGCTGGCGGATCTACGATTTTGCCGGCCACCGGGTGATCGGCCACCATGGCGGAGTCAGAGGCTACAGGTCGCTGATCCTGTTCGATCCGCTGCTCAGGTCCGGAGTCGTCGCCCTCTGGAACAACAGCCGCACCAGCCAGCCCAACGGGATCGAGATCGAGGTCATGGACATGATCTACCGCCTTCCGACCCGCGACTGGCTCGGGATCGACGGCGATTCCCGGACCCCGCCGGTCGAGGAAGAGCCCGATAACGTCCAGGTCGACACCGGCGGCACCGCGCGCTGAGGCAAATGCAGGAAGAGCATTCCAACGTCCTGAACTTGTTTCAGGATCCAGCTGGTCACGTCACCAGCTAGCGGAGAACTGGATGCTGTGATTCTGAAATGAATTCAGGACAGGCTAGTTCAGCATGACGGTAGCTACTAGGACAGTCGGGAAATTCCCTCCGCCACGATCCTCTCGGCCTCCGCGAACAGCGCCGGATCCACCGTCGCTCCGGAAGCGCCGGCATTCTCCTCGAGCTGCTCGGGCCTGGAAGCCCCGACGATCGCCGAAGCTACGTTGGGCTCGCGAAGCACCCAGGCCAAGGCGAATTGCCCCAGGCTCAGCCCCGCCTCGGCGGCGAGCGGCTTGAGCTTCCCGACCGCCTCGAGGATCGCGGGCTGCATCAGCCGCCCGATCCACCCGCCCATCTCGGCGCTGGTCGCTCGACTGCCCTCGGGCGGCTTGCTTCCCGGCGCATATTTTCCGGTCAGGACGCCCTGGGCGAGCGGGGACCAGACGATCTGCGAGATGCCGTTGGCGGCACAGAGCGGGATCACCTCTTTCTCCGGCTCGCGCCACAGCAGGCTGTATTGCGGCTGGCTCGAGACGAACTTCTCGACTCCCGCCATCGCCACCGCCTCGGCGATTCGGTCCGCCGGCCATTCCGAAAAGCCGAGGTAGCGCACCTTGCCGCTTCGAACCGCGTCGCTGAGCGCCGCCATCGTCTCCTCGAGCGGCGTGGTCTCGTCGTAGCGGTGGCATTGATAGAGGTCGATGTAGCCGGTCCGGAGCCGCCGGAGCGAGGCTTCGAGCTGCTTCTCGACCTGGGCGCGCGAGAGGCCGAAATCCTCCTCGGTCATCGGGAAATAGAGCTTGGTCGCCAGCAAATACGAATCGCGGGGCCGCCCTGCGAGCGCCTCGCCGAGGAAGGATTCCGCGGCGCCGCGGCCATAGACGTTGGCCGTATCGATGAGGTTGATCCCCAGGTCGAAGGCCTTGTCGACGCAGGCCCGCGCCCGGTCCTGCTCGACCCCGACCCCATAGGTCAGCCAGGAGCCGAGCGAGATTTCGGAAACCTCGAGGTCGCTCGATCCCAATCGGCGGTAGCGCATGCTCTTCTCCTCCGGCCTTCCGGCGCGGCGCCCGCTTAGCCGCGGGCCGCCTTGGTGCCCATCGGAAACTGTGACAGACTGGCTCCGTTCCGGCCGGGGGAGAAATCGGAATGGGGATGCTGCTCCGATACGGGATCGCCGGACTCGCGCTCTTCTCGGTCTGGATCCTGCTCCTTCCGCTCGGGATCCTCCGCGCCTTCATCATCCGGGACCTCTGGTCCTGGTTCATCGTTCCCCTGGGCGTTCCGGAAATCTCGGTCCTGCACGCATTCGGGATCGGATTGTTCGCGACCCTGTTCGTCGATCAGATGCTGACCATCCAGATGATGCGGAAGGACGACAAGGACGCCCTTCGCCTCTTCCTCAACGGAATCGCCGGCTGGCTGGCGACATGGGGCCTGGGAGCAATCGTCGCCTCCATGATGTAGGCGCCCGGCGCCGCGCCGGGCGCGCGAATGCCTTTTGCAATCCGTGCCTTGGGTTTCGGGCGCACCGCCGCACCTTGCCCTCTTTCCCCACCCTGCTATATCCCCCGCCGACCGGCGGCCCCGGCGGGCGTGGCGGAACTGGTAGACGCGCTGGATTTAGGTTCCAGTATCGAAAGATGTGGGGGTTCGAGTCCCTTCGCCCGCACCAGCTTCCGCTTGGCCCGCCACATACCAGGCCGCATCATCCGAGACGAAGGTACGAACCCGACCCATGCAGACTGTCGAGACGTTGAACGAAGGCCTGAAGCGCGCCTACCGGATCACCATCAGCCGGAAGGACATCGAGTCCCGGGTGGACGGGGAGCTCAAGAAGGTCGCTCCGCAGATCCGCATGCCGGGCTTCCGGCCCGGCAAGGTCCCGGCCAACCTCGTCCGCAAGATGCACGGGCCGGCGCTCGAGCAGGAGGCCCTGAACAGCGCCGTCCAGGACGGGGTCCGCAAATTGATCGCCGACCAGAAGCTGCGCCCGGCGATGCAGCCCTCGGTCGAGCTCGAGGAAGGCGGCGAGGGCAAGGACGCAATCGTCAAGGTCGAGCTCGAGACCCTTCCCGAGGTGCCCGAGGCGAAGATCGACGATCTGAAGCTCGACCGGCTCGTGGTCGAGCCGACCGACGAGGAGATCGACTCCGCGCTCGCCCGGATGGCCGGCGGCCAGAAGAGCTTCGAGGCAGCGCCCGCAAAGCATGCCGCCCGGACCGGCGATCTCGTCCTCATGGATTATGAGGGCAAGGTCGACGGCGAGCCGTTCGAGGGCGGCAAGGGCGAGAACATGTCGGTCGAGCTCGGCTCGGGCCGGCTCATCCCCGGCTTCGAGGACCAGCTCGTCGGCGCCAAGGCGAACGACGAGAAGGAGGTCAAGGTCACCTTCCCGTCCGATTATCCCGTCGCCTATTTGGCCGGCAAGGAGGCGAAGTTCGACGTCGTGATCAACGAGGTCCAGACCGCGAAGGAGACCAGGGTCGACGACGGCTTCGCCCAGTCGATGGGGCTCGAGAGCCTCGCCCAGCTTCGCGAGCTGATGAAGGGCCAGGTCGAGCAGGAGCTGAACGGCCTCACCCGCACCCATATGAAGCGCCGGCTTCTCGATCAGCTCGCCGAGTCCCACCATTTCGAGGTCCCGCCCTCGATGGTCGAGGCCGAGTTCGCCCAGATCTGGCGCCAGCTCGAGCAGGAAGCGAGCCAGGAGGACGACCAGGAGGCCGCCCGCGCCGAGATGGAGAGCGAGCGCCAGGATTATCGCGACATCGCCGAGCGCCGGGTCCGCCTCGGCCTTCTCCTCTCGGAGATCGGCCGGCTGAACAAGATCGACGTCTCCGACAATGAGATGAACCAGCTCGTCATGCAGGCCGCCCAGCAATATCGGGCCGAGGACCGGCAGCGCTTCGTCGAATATGTCCGCAACGATCCGATGGCCGCCGCCCAGCTTCGGGCGCCGCTCTTCGAGGACAAGGTCGTCGATTTCCTCTTCGCCAGGGCCGAGGTGAGCGAGCGCAAGGTAAGCCGCGAGACTCTCCAGTCGGAGATCGAGTCGATCGAGACCGGCCACGTCCACGGGCCGGATTGCGACCACGATCACGGCCATGCCAAGCCGAAGGGCAAGAAGGCCGCCGCGAAGAAGGCGCCCGCCAAGGCTGAGAAAGCGGCGGCCGAAGTGGCTCCGGCCGAGGCCAAGGCGAAGTCGGCGAAGAAGGCCGAGGCTGCTCCCGTGGACGCTAAAGCGAAGCCCGCGAAAAAGTCAGCAAAGGCTGCCGAGCCGGCCGAGACCGAGGCCAAGGCCGCGCCCAGGAAAAAGAAGAAGGACGGCTGATCATTACTTCCCTCTCCCTCGATGGGAGAGGGTTGCGTAGCCTTGGCGACGAAGGAGCTTAGGCGTAGCTGGGTGAGGGTGGCGGGACGCTGAGAATGTCCTCGTTCGGTGTCACCCTCACCAACTCCGCCTAAGCGGCAAAGCCGCTAAGGCTTCGTATCCTCTCCCGTCGAAGGGAGAGGTGGATTGGGGGCCAATTGGCACAGTTTGACCAGCTTCGAGTCGCCGTCCTGCTTCCCTGCTACAATGAGGAAGCGGCGATCGCGCAGACCGTGGAGGGCTTCCGCGCCGCGCTGCCCGGCGTCCCGATCTACGTCTACGACAATAACAGCAGCGACCGGACGAAGGAGGTCGCCGCCGCCGCCGGCGCGATCGTCCGGACCGAGCGGATGCAGGGCAAGGGCAATGTCGTCCGCCGCATGTTCGCGGACATCGAGGCCGACGTCTATGTGATGGCCGACGGCGATGCGACCTACGAGGCCGCGGCCGCGCCCGAGCTCGTCCGGCGCCTGGTCGACGAGCAGCTCGATATGGTCGTCGGCGCCCGCAAGTCGGAGGTCGAGGAGGCCTATCGCCGCGGCCACCGCTTCGGCAATGCGATGCTCACCGGGATCCTCGCCCGACTCTTCGGCCGGTCGTTCAGCGACATATTGTCGGGCTACCGGGTCTTCTCGCGCCGCTTCGTGAAGAGCTTCCCTGCCCTGGCGCGCGGATTCGAGACGGAAACCGAGATCAGCGTCCACGCGCTCGAGCTCGCCATGCCCGTCGCCGAGGTGGTGACCGCCTACGGAGCCCGTCCCGAAGGCTCGGAATCGAAGCTCAGCACCTATCGCGACGGCTGGCGGATCATGAAGACGATCCTCCACCTGTTCCGGATCGAGCGGCCCGTCCTCTTCTACGGCGGCTTCGCGCTCTTCCTGACCCTGGTCGCGATCGTCCTCGCCATTCCGCTCGTCGTCACCTTCGCTCAAACGGGCCTCGTCCCGCGCTTTCCCACCGCCATCCTCGTCACCGGCCTGATGGTCGTCGCCTTCGTCAGCTTCGCCGCTGGGCTGATCCTCGACACGGTCGTTCGCGGACGGCGCGAGGTGAGGAGGCTCTTTTATTTGAGTTTTCCGGCACCGGGCGCGGACAGGTCCGTCTGAGCCCGGGCGCGTCGGGCGCCGGCAAGTCGATACTACTGTAACGGCTTTGCAACGATCCGCGTGAAATCGGATCGGGCCCTTCAGATTTCGCTTCGCGCGACTCCGCTCCTTGGGGTTTACTTGAGCCGGCGCAAGTTGAAGCGCGGTTCACTGGGGAGCGGTCATGACAAATTCATCGCAAAAGCTGAGACTTAGCTGCGCATCTTTCGCAATCGCCACAGCTTTTCTTGCAACGCCCGCAATGGCTCAGCCCGACACGGCGCCCGCCGACCAGACCGCGACCGGAGACCAGACCGAGGAGAGCATCCTCGTCACCGGATCGCGCATCCGCCGCGACCCCCTCGATCAGGATCAGCCCGTCACCTTCGTCGACCGCGAGGACATGGAGCGCACCGGTCTCTCCAGCACGGCCGAGATATTGCAGCGCCTTCCGAGCTCGGGCGGAGCGCTCAACAGCCGGTTCAACAATAGCGGCAATTTCGGCAACCCGCCCGACGGCGGCGGGGTCGGGGCCGGCGCGGCCGAGATCGACCTTCGCTATCTCGGCTCGAAGCGCACCCTCGTCCTCGTCGACGGCCTGCGCTACGTGAACGCCGCCTCGGCGAGCGGCGTTCCGGGCTCGATCGACATCAACTCGATCCCCGAAAGCATGATCGAGCGGGTCGAGATATTGCAGGGCGGCGCTTCGGCGATCTACGGCTCGGATGCGATCGCCGGGGTCGTCAACATCATCACCCGCCGCCAGCAGGAAGGGCTGATCGCCTCGGCCCAGCTCGGAGTCTTCGGCCAGGGCGACGGCGGGACCCAGAACTACCAGATCAGCTACGGGATCGGCGCTCCGGGCAGCTCGACGAGGATCGTCGTCGGCGGAAATTACGTGAAGCAGGAGCCGATCAGCTCGGCCCAGCGCGAAATCTCGCTCTTCCCCACCCCCGGCGCGACCGCTTGCGACAATTCGTGCAGCTCGGGAACGCCCAACGGCCGATTCATCCTCCTCGGCCAGGACCTGACCCTTCGCGCTCCGGTCATCGGGCGGCCCCCGACCGTGGCCGATTTCCGGCCCTTCGCCGGAGCGCCCGACCGGTTCAACTTCGCGCCGTTCAACTTCATCCAGACTCCGCAGGAGCGCTACGGCGCTTTCGCCAACCTGACCCAGGAGTTCGGCGAGAATATCGAGCTCAACGTCAGGGCGCTCTACAACCGGCGCAACTCGGCCAACCAGGCCGCTCCGCTCCCGCTCTTCGTCGGGCCCGACGCCGGCAACGGCAATCTGCTCGACACGATCAGCATCGATGCGAGCAATCCGTTCAATCCGTTCGGAGTCACGCTCGGGCCGGGCAATTTCAACTTCATCGGCCGGCGGGTCGTCGAAAACGGGCCCCGCCACTACGCTCAGTCGGTCGACACTTATTATGGCGCGGCCACCCTCGGCGGCGAATTCAACGTCGGCAGCTTCGAGTGGAACTGGGACCTGAACGGCATCTGGGGCCGCAACAAGGCCGAGCAGGAGGTCCACGGCAACATCAACGCCCAGAATCTCGCGCGCGCGCTCGGTCCGATCGCGAATTGCACGGCGCCCTGCACGCCGTTCAACATCTTCGGCGGCTCGGGCTCGATCACCCAGCAGATGCTCGATTACGTCGCATTCACCCAGCGCGACAGCTCGGAGCAGGAGCTCTGGGGAGTCAGCGCCAATCTGAGCGGCGCGCTCTTCAACCTGCCGGGCGGAGAGGCCGGCTTCGCCGTCGGAGTCGAGCATCGCGACCTCGAGGGCCAGTTCGATCCCGATCCGATCGTCGCCGCGGGCCTCGGCTCGGACATTCCCGCTCTGCCCACCAGCGGCGGCTACGACGTCAGCGAGGCCTATGCCGAGCTTCGGCTGCCCCTGCTGAGCGACACGTCCTTCTTCCACCGGCTCGAGCTGACCGGCGCCGCACGCTACTCCGATTATTCGACCTCGGGCTCCACCACCACGTTCGGCGCCGGGATCAATTGGGAGCCGATCGAGGACCTTCTGTTCCGCGGCAGCTGGGCCGAGGGCTTCCGGGCCCCGAGCATCGGCGAATTGTTCGGCACTCCGTCGCGGTTCGACCAGGAGGTGGTCGATCCCTGCTCGGCGGTCGGAGGCGCGATCCCGGCCGCGGTGGCCACCAACTGCATCGCCCAGGGCGTCCCGGCCAACGGCTCCTACGTCCAGCTCAACGCGCAGCTCCCCGTCGTCACCGGCGGCAATCCGCTGCTCGATCCGGAGACTTCGGAGAGCTGGGGCGTGGGCGCGGTGTGGAGGCCGAGCTTCGTTCCGAGGCTTTCGCTCGAGGCCAATTATTACAACATCCAGGTCGACGCCGCGATCCAGGCGATCGGAGCCGACGTGCTCCTCAATCGCTGCGCGACCACGGGCGACGTCCTGAGCTGCGATGCGATCGACCGCTCGGCCTCGGGTCAGGTCACCCAGATTCGCGGCCTTCTCCAGAATATCGCGAGCATCGAGACGGACGGGCTCGACGTGAACCTCGTCTACCGGGGTGAGATCGGAAACGCCGGGCGGTTCAACATCCTTTGGTACAACACCTTCCTGTTCAACTACACGGTGGGGGTCCCGGCGACCAACGGCACCACCTTCATCGACCGCGAGGGCACCGAACAGGGCAATCCCGACCAGGCCTTCCCCAAATACAAGTCGACCGGAATCATCGACTGGGACAAGGGCGATTTCGGAGTGTCGCTGACCGGCCGCTACATCGGCTCGGTCCGCGAATCCCAGGCCGCCGACAACAAGATGGACGCCAAGTTCTACACCGACGCGCAGGTCCGCTGGACCCTTGAGGACCGGTTCGTCTTCGCTCTGGGCATGAACAACATCTTCAGCGTCGATCCGCCGGAATGCTTCAGCTGCGGCCTCAACAACATGGACCCGACCACCTACGACGTCCCCGGGCGCTTCTTCTACGCCCGGTTCACGGTGAAGATGAAATAAGGCGCCTTCGAAACCCCTCCCGGATTACCGGGAGGGGCGGGGGTGGGCCCTTCCGTCTTTCGTCATCCCTGCATCCGTCGGGGGCTTGCGGGGGCTTGAACCTTCCCGCTCCAGCGCCGATGTTGGCTTCCTGAGAGAGCAGGCAGGAAACCCAATGAACGACCTCATCCGCGATACCCTCGTCCCAATCGTCATCGAGCAATCGAACCGGGGCGAGCGCAGCTTCGACATTTACTCGCGGCTGCTGCGCGAGCGGATCGTCTTCGTCACCGGCGCGGTCGAGGACCATATGGCCACTCTTATCACCGCCCAATTGCTGTACCTGGAGAGCGAGAATCCGAAGAAGGACATCTTCATGTACATCAACTCGCCGGGCGGCGTGGTGACGGCCGGAATGGCGATCCACGACACCATGCAATATATCCGCCCGCGGGTCGGAACGGTGTGCATGGGCCAGGCCGCCTCGATGGGCGCCTTCCTTCTCGCCGCCGGCGAGCCCGGAATGCGGGTCGCCCTTTCGAACGCCCGGATCATGGTCCACCAGCCTTCGGGCGGAGCCCAGGGCCAGGCCACCGACATCGAGATCCAGGCCAAGGAGATCCTGCGCATCCGGCACCGGATGAACGAGCTGATGGCCAAATATACCGGCCAGACTCTCGAGGCGATCGAGTCGGCTGTCGAGCGCGACAAGTTCTTCGGCGCCGAGGAGGCCAAGACCTTCGGGCTGGTCGACGAGGTGTTCGAGAAGCGCCCGGCGCCCGGCGAGGAGGAAGGGTCCCACCAGTCGGCGGCGGCCTGAGGCCTCCCGCGCGTCGGGACGGGACTCGGCCGGGGCGCGTTTGCGGGGCAATCCGGCGCCAAATCTTAGCTGGAGGGGATGCCCGAAAGCGCCGTCCTTATCCGCAATTACCCCGAACATTCCCTTCGCCCGGCCTCCGCCAGGGAAGGGGGGATTCCCCGTTAATGATTAGGCCATTGTGATTGTGCGATAGTGCGGGCTAACATGGCCTCGACATTGGGGCGGTCTGCGCCCCGCAAGGAAGAATATGACGAAGCTTAGCGGCAGCGATTCGAAGAGCACCCTCTATTGCTCGTTCTGCGGGAAATCGCAGCACGAGGTCCGAAAGCTCATCGCCGGCCCCACCGTGTTCATCTGCGACGAGTGCGTCGAGCTGTGCAACGACATCATCCGCGAGGAGACCAAGTCCGCGCTGGTGAAGACCCGCGACGGCGTCCCCACGCCGCTGGAGATCTGCAAGCATCTCGACGATTATGTGATCGGCCAGAGCCACGCCAAACGGGTGCTCTCGGTCGCCGTCCACAATCATTACAAGCGGCTCGCCCATGGCTCCAAGGGCGGCGAGGTCGAGCTTTCCAAGTCGAACATATTGCTCGTCGGCCCGACCGGCTGCGGCAAGACCCTGCTCGCGCAGACCCTCGCGCGGCTTCTCGACGTTCCCTTCACCATGGCCGACGCCACGACCCTCACCGAGGCCGGCTATGTCGGCGAGGATGTCGAGAACATCATCCTGAAATTGCTCCAGGCGTCGGACTACAATGTCGAGCGCGCCCAGCGCGGGATCGTCTATATCGACGAGATCGACAAGATCAGCCGCAAGTCGGACAATCCCTCGATCACCCGCGACGTGTCGGGCGAGGGTGTCCAGCAGGCGCTTCTGAAGCTGATGGAGGGCACGACCGCCAGCGTTCCGCCGCAGGGCGGCCGCAAGCATCCGCAGCAGGAATTCCTCCAGGTCGACACGACCAACATCCTCTTCATCTGCGGCGGCGCCTTCGCGGGCCTCGAGAAGATCATCGCCGACCGCCTCCAAGGCAAGTCCATCGGTTTCGGCGCCTATGTCGCCGCGCCCGAGGAGCGCCGGACCGGCGAGATCCTCCGCCAGGGCGAGCCCGACGATCTCCTCAAGTTCGGCCTCATCCCCGAATTCGTCGGCCGACTGCCGGTGATCGCGACCCTGGAGGATCTCGACGAGGTCGCCTTGGTCAAGATCCTCAAGGAGCCGAAGAACGCGCTGGTGAAGCAGTACGGCAAGCTCTTCGACATGGAGGACGTGAAGCTGAGCTTCACCGACGAGGCGCTGGTCTCGGTCGCCAAGAAGGCGATCGAGCGCAAGACCGGCGCCCGAGGCCTTCGCTCGATCCTCGAGAACATCCTCCTCGACACCATGTTCGACCTGCCTTCGATGGACGGAGTCGACGAGGTGATGATCGACAAGGACGTCGTCGAAGGCCGCAAGGACCCGATCCGGGTCTACGCCGAGAAGGAAAAGACCGGCGACGCTGCGTAGGCCGAGGATTTTCAAATTCGAGGCCGTGTCCCAGCGAATGCTGGGATCCAAGCTGAGCGAACATCCCTGCCCAGGCCGGCTAATTTCCCTCATTCCGCTTGGACCCCAGCATTCGCTGGGGTGACGGTGTAGGTCAGCCAGCCGCCGGGCCTCCGGCCCACAATGCCAGCCGCGCCATCACCAGTACATTGAACAGCAGGATCGTGGACATCGCCACCCGCGTCGTCCGGAATCCGAAGAGCGGACGCAGGTTCGGGCGCCTGTATTCGACCCCGTTCGCTTTCTCGTAGGCCCGCATCCGCTTGAGGTGCGATCCGGTGGCCCTGCTGTCGACGATCGCCAGGACGAAGATGAATCCGATCACGACCGTGGCGGCCGCCATCAAAACGACGGTCTCGGCCCTGCTCAGCCCGCTCGCCTGGAAGCTGGCATAGAGCGCCGCGCCCTCGATCACGGCAACGAGCTGGAACCGGTTCCATTTGACGCCGTCATGGTGGCGGACGAACTCGCCGTCCTGCTCGTAGACGGTCCGATGCTCCTCGTTGACCGGGAGCGGAGGCGTGGGCGGCGGGGCGGGTGCTTTCATATCGTGCCTCTCATGTCTCGCCGGCGGCCGCGCTCGCGGAATCCCTCGATCCCCGCATCAGTGCCAGATAGACGAGCATCGCCGTGAACAGCCCGATGAACCAGGCATAAGCATAAGCCGCGCCCCACCCCGGCCCGATCCATTCGAACGCCTCCGGCGCGGCGGTTTTCAGGAATCCCGGCAGGTTCGGCAAGACGCCCGCCGCGAAGGCGATCAGCGCCGCCGGGTTCCAGCCGCCGCGATAGGCGTAGACCCCGTCCTCCCGGTAGAGATGCTCGACGACGAGCCGGGTCCGCCGGATCAGCCAGTAATCGGCGATCAAGATGCCGGCGATCGGCCCGAGCAGTGCGCTGTAGCCGACCAGCCAGACGAAGATGTAGCCGCCGGTCGTCTCGAGCAATTTCCACGGCATGATCAGGACTCCGATCGCCGCGGTGATCATTCCTCCGGTCCGGTACGAGATCCGATTCGGCCACAGCGAGGAGAAATCGTAAGCCGAGGAGACCAGGTTCGCCGCGATGTTGCACGACACCGTATCGATCGAGATGATGACCAGCCCGAGCAACACGAAAGGCCCGGCCAGAGTCCCGGCGAGCTGGACCGGATCCCAGATCGCCTCGCCATAGATCACGACGGTCGCGGACGTGGTGATCACGCTGGCGAGGGCGATCAGCCCCATCATCGGCGGCAGGCCGAGCGCCTGGCCGACGGCCTGGTCCTTCTGGCTTCGCGCGAAGCGGGTGAAATCGGGGATGTTGAGCGCGAGGGTCGCCCAATAGCCGATCATTCCGGTCAGGGCCGGCCAGAAGACCAGCCAGAACTGTCCTTCCTTCGCGCCGCCAGGGACGAAAGCCGACGAAGCGGCGAAGATCGGTCCGGGCCCGCCGGCCCGATCGAGCGCCCACCAGACCAGGGCGATGCAGACCAGGATCTTGAGCGGCGCCGTCCAGGTCTCGAGCCGCCGGATCGCGATCAGCCCCTTGCGCACGAAGAAGAGCTGGATCGCCCAGAAGGCGATGAAGGCGGCGAGCTGGCCGGCGCCGATCCCGAGCAGTGGGAGGGGGTCGCCCTTCAGATCCCGGCCCACCAATATTCCGAGCAGAGTGAGAAGCGCGGATCCGCCGATCCAGGTCTGGATCCCGTACCAGCCGCACGCCACCAGGGCCCGCGCCATCGCCGGCACCCGGGCCCCGATCGTTCCGAACGAGGCGCGGGCGAGCACCGCATAGGGAATTCCGTGCCGGGCCCCGGCATGGCCGATCAGCAGCAGCGGGATCAGAACGATCACATTGCCGAGCAGGACAGTGCCAACCGCCTGCCAGGCCGACATGCCCTGCTCGACCAGCCCTGCCGCCAGCATCCACCCGGGCACCGCGACGATCATCCCGATCCACAGCGCCGCGTAATGATACCAGGTCCAGGTGCGCTGCTCCGGCCCGGTCGGCGCCAGGTCCGGATTCCACAGCGAGTCCGATCGATCCTCCATCCTTCCCCCCGGAAATTGAGGGAGGAGTGTCAGAGGATATGCCGCTGGTCGCAACCCAATTCGACACCCCGGCTCCTTGAGGTCGCTCCGGTCCCTCCGTTTCCGACCGAAGATCTCGACAGGAATGCACGCACTGGATCGCAGCTGGCCGCAGCGTCAGGCCGGGCGGCTCAGGCGGGCAAGCCAGGGATTCAGGCCTGCGACGGTTGGCTGGGTCACATTGAGTTGGCGGTCGCGTTGACCGGCTGGTTAATCAACGAGAAGCTCGCCTCGCCTGCGTCGGTTATCACCTTGGCGCTGTTTATCTGGCCGCAACTATTGGCACTCACATCGATGGAGCCTTGGGTCGGAACCTGACGGAACACTTTGATATTGCAATCGGAGTCGCTGTCCTGGCCATTCAGAACGACTCGGTTTACCATCCACGGCTTCGGACCGTCATTGTAAATGCTGACCGATCGATATCCTTCCATATTGCCGAACCGGAGCCGAATGCTCTGCTGAAACGTGTCCAAGGTGACGACGGCCTCACCGTGATCCGTGATCGCCCGAACCATCGTAATCGCGCCGCAGCGCGGAGCGGAGACCTGAAGCGATGTTCCAGCCCCGATCAGCTTGAATACCTTTATGTTGCAGTCGCTGTCCCCTTCCTGGTTGTTCACGATGACCTTTTGAAGCGTCAAAGTCTCCTGTCCTGAATTTCGCACTGTGAGTAGCGGACCAGAATAATCTTCGCTCCACGAGATTGCGAGCGGTGCGACCGCAGCCGTCATGTTGGCATCGACGGCATCGGCCGCATTCTCTAATGCGTCGGCAACATCATTCTCTGCTGCCGCCGCGTCGTTTTCCGGCGGGGGGCCTGGTGCGTTGCAAGCTCCAATCGCGGTTAGAGCTAAAAAAATCGCCAAAGCACGATACGTCGCCCCCGCCGAAACCATGCCGATCCCCCCTCCATTTGCGGGCACTTTTGCAAGCGCCCGAACCTTTTGCAATAGGACTTAGAGGAGAAGCTACTTTAACGTTGGCGTTGTAGCGGTGCACTTCGTTCGGGGTGAGTCACCGCTGGCTCGCACCGTTTCCGCTCACTGCGCTGGTCTGGTGCATGATCCAGGTCCGAGACTCGTGTTCCTTGCAGTCGACAAAGTGGGCGAAGGTGGTCCGGCGCCCCATTCCAATTGCTCACGAGGACGCAAATGTTGTCGTCGTGCTTTGTGCGGTTGAAGATACGCTCCGCAAAGGAATGCGCAGACTTGCCCCAATTACTAACGGGCGGTGAGGAGGTGAAAGTCCCGCAAGGACGGTCGCGGCCGCAAGAAGCGCGGCAAATCGTTTCCACTCCGGATCCTCAGCACCCCTTGCTTGCGGTTTGCCCGCCCGCATGCCGCCCTAAAGCCGGTCCATCCCGATCCAGCGCGGATCGCCGAGCCAGGCCCGCTGGAACGCCGCCCGGGCCGCCTTCTCGCTCAGCTCGTCGCCGAGGGCCCGGTGAGTCTCGGCGAGACCGTACAGAGCCCAGCCGTTGCCCGGATATTGCGCCAGCGCCTCGACGAACGCCTGGCGCGCGCCGGGCAGGTCGCCTGCCCGGTAGAGGGCGGCGCCGAGCGACTGGCGGACCGGATAATACCAGTAAGGCGGCTCCATGTAGTTTATCCGGTCTTCGATGGCGGCAGCCTCGCGATAGAGCGAAGCGGCCGAGGCGTAGCGGCCCCGCGCGTAATCGCGCCGCGCCCGGGCCACCTTCTCGGCAATCGTCAGCAGATCGGGGGCGGGGACCATCATGTCGGTCATTCGCTTGAAATCGTGCCCCGTGCGGATGCGCGAGAGCGCGCCGATCTCGCGGTTGAAGCCGGCATCGTCGCGAAGCCGCGCATAGGCCGTGGCGCGCGCATAGCGCCAGATTCCGGTGGCATAGGCGAGCCGGGGGTCCGGCGCCTTCAGCGCCAGCACCCTCCTCGGCGCGGCGAACTGGGCGTAAGCGAGGAAGGGCGAGGCATCGAGCGCCTCGAGCGGCGGGGTCGCGGCGGTGACGTCGTTGCTCATCACCGCGCGCATCCGCTTCGCCTCGCGGATCGCAGTCACCGGATCGCCGCCCATCTGGGCCGAGGTCATGATGAAGTGCACGTTATGGGGATAATAAAGGTAGCGGTAGAAGCCCTTGTCGCCCGACGCCGCGAGCCAGGCCTCGTCGGCGCGGGCCGCGTCGACATTGACCCGGATCGAATCGCGGAACCGCCCGAGCCGGTAATAGAGATGGCCCGGCATGTGGACGAGATGGCCGGCCGCGGGCGCCAGCGGCCGCGCGAGCCGGTCGGCCCCAGCCTCCGCCTTCTCGGGGAAGGCGGTGTTCTCCATGAGGTGGATGTAGAGATGGATCGCCTGGGCATGGTCCGGAGTGCGCGCCAGCACGCGCTCGATCAGGGCCGTCGCCTCGCCGATCCGTCCCTTGGGCGTGCGCCGGTCGCTCTCCCAATAATCCCATGGCCTTGTGTCCATCTCGGCCTCGGCGGCCACGGCGGCGATCGTGTCGTTGCCGGGAAAGCGGCCCGCGGCGTCCAGCATCGCGGTGGCGAAGGCCCGGTCGAGGCCGCTTCGATCGGCGGGCGCCACTTCCGCGTAACGCACGGCGAGCGCGTCGATCAGCGCCTGCTCCTCGGGGCTCGCTCCGGCTTTGAGAGCGAGCGCGCGCCGGGCCGCCGCCCAGGCCGGCGCATTGGCGCTTGCCTGCATCGGCAGGTTGATGTTGGGGCCGAGCGCATAGGCCTCGCCCCAGAAGCAGGCCGCGCAGCCCGGATCGAGCTGCTGAGCCTCCCGGAACGCCTTGATCGCCGCGTCGTGGTTGAAGCCGTAGGCCAGCATCAGCCCCTGGTTGAACCAGGCCCGCGCTTGCGCATTCGAGGTCGTGATCCTGAAGCCGGAATCGCCGAGCCCGTCCTGGAGCCGGATCGGCGCGGGCATTTCGGGCATCGCCGAAGCGGCCGCAATCCGCGCCCGCTTCGCCCAGGCGGAACGCGACCGTTCGGCATGCGCTTTCCCGCCGCACATCGACTCGGCGAGGCGCGACGGATCGAGCATGGCGACCGCTTCGGCCGAAGCATCCGGCGTGGAGGCGTTGGAGAGTGCGAAGGCAAAGCCGAACGCGGCGAGCAAAGGAGCGACGATCATCGGTCCATCCCCCTGTCAGAGGGATAAGAGATTATCGGTAATGACGGGCGGAATCCAGCGAGCCCTCACGACCAACTAAAGGTGCACCAAATCAAGCGGTTTCGTCCGGATCATCACGTCGATTCTCAAGGTTTCGGAGAATGACTCCTATGGAAAGAAATTGCCATCCACTCCACAGGCACAACCACACGAGTACCAAGAGCGGCACCATGTCCCATGCTTCAAGGAAATAAACACGTTCGTCGCTCAGAATGTCATAGGCAAGATAAGTGTCCGCAATAGCAGCCAGCGCGAGCATCGCGATTTCGAGTTTTATGGTCCGACCTAGGCTGTCGGTCCATCGCGTGATGCCGATCGGATAAACCACGCATAGGAGCAGAGAAAATAACCCCGGCGCTCCCCATCCATGACCCCCTGCCGCAAGGACGAATGCCAGCATGAATGCCAGCGCCCCGATCGCCAGCCCGGCCGGGACCGCACAACCTATGCGCCTGTTTTCTTGGTTGGCTCCCATGGTTTCCCATTCAGGCGCGCTAGCGGGTGCCGCTCAGTGCGTTGGGTGGACGGACAGCCGTTTCTTCCAGCCTACCTTACGTTCGCGACATTATATTTGTGCACTTCGTCCTGGGTCAGGCAGCGCCGGGTCGCGCCGTTCCCGCTCACCGCGCTGGTCTGGTACATCACCTCGGTCAGCAGCTTCCGGGACACGCCCATCCGGATCAGGAAATCGTTATCCTCGCTGGCGAGAAGGGCCGAATCCTGCTCGATCTCGCCGATCAGCCCGACCGTATTCTCCGTCCCGCGCATCACTTCGGCCTCGATCGCGCTTCGGTCGCCGGTATGGGTGAACATGTGGACGATGAAGAGTCCGCCCGGATCGACCATCCGGATCGCACCGCCCATGAACAGGAAGTTGCAGGCGGAGAAGCAGGCCCACCCGGAGGGTATCCGGGTCGGGATCCCGAGCTTGCGGATCGCCAGCCCGGCCTGATTGCCGACCCGGGCATTGCCGCCCGGTGAGCGGAACCAGATCTCGTCGACGGGCTTGTTGCTGTCCAGCGCCGCTGTCAGGCGCGGAAGCAAAGCGTCGTCGATCAGGCCTTGGGCGACCAGCACCTTCTTGCCGTCGTGCTGCTCTGCGCTGAACTGCATGGGCTGGGTGCTGCCCCAATTGGGCTGCTCGGGGCAGGTCGGGTTGCGCGCATCGTTCTTGGCAGCCGCTGCGGAGCTCAGCGGCAGCGAAAGTGCGGCCACGAGTGCGAGCACGCGGCCGCGCATGCGCTAGGCCGCCAGCGTGTAGCCGGAGGCGCCGGGCGCCCGACACATCGTCTTGGAGACCGTCGTCTCCTCGCCGTTGACGATGACGACGTCGTTCACCTGCATGCAGGAGCCGCCGTCGCTCCGGTTGTTCTGGGCGACGACGGTCGATGAGCCCTGGACGTTCTCGCGGCTTTCGCTGGTCCAGGTCGACGTCGTTCCGACTCCGCCGCGAGTCGCTTCGGTCGTCGCGGTCGCCGCCTGGACCTGCTCCTTGCAGTTGAGCTTGCTGATGATGGCGTCGGACAACAGGGAGCCGACGGGAATGTATACGCCCGCGACACCGCTCGGAACGCCCGCCCTGCCGAGCGCCTGGCCCGCGATCGATCCCGCGATCGAGCCGAACATCCCGCCGGTCTTCTTCTTTTTCGGTTCGCACTTCCTGCCGACCTGGTTGTCGTTCGGGCCTGCGGACGCTTGAGTCGGGATCTGGACGGAAATTAGGAGCAGCGGCGCTGCGGCGAGCAGAAAGCGGTACATAAGCTCTAACCCTTTGTGTGGCATGAGATTGTAGATTGGGGCGGGGAGGGGGTCAATCGGGGCTCTCTCGGATTGATGCCGGCCCCGCCCTACCCATATAAGGTGCAAGGGCCGTCTCCCGGCCGCGTGGAGTAATGATGACCGAATCCTATCCAGTCCTTCCGCTGCGCGACATCGTCGTCTTTCCGCAGATGATCGTTCCCCTCTTCGTCGGGCGCGACAAATCGGTGGCGGCGCTCGAAAGCGCGATGGCGGCGGACAAGTCCATCTTCCTCGTCTCGCAGCTCGATCCGGCCGAGGACGATCCCGACCGCGACGCACTCTACGATCTCGGAGTCGTCGCCACCGTTCTCCAGCTCCTGAAGCTGCCGGACGGCACCGTGCGGGTCCTGGTCGAGGGCCAGCGGCGGGCCTCGCTCGCCTCGCTCTCGACCCACGGCCAGCATCTGGTCGCGGAAGTGGAGGACGTCGACGTCGACGAGCCCCAGGGCGCCGAGGTCTCGGCCCTGATGCGCTCCGTCGTCGAGCAGTTCGAGAATTATTCGAAGCTCAACAAGAAGCTTCCGGCCGAGACGGCCGTGCAGCTCGGCCAGATCGAGGAGCCTTCGCGGCTCGCCGACGCGGTCGCCGCCAACATCAACATCAAGGTCTCCGACAAGCAGGCCCTGCTCGCCGAGCTCAATCCCATTCGGCGTCTGGAAATGGCCTTCGCCTTCATGGAGGGCGAGCTCGGGGTTCTCCAGGTCGAGAAGAAGATCCGCTCGCGCGTGAAGCGCCAGATGGAGAAGACCCAGCGCGAATATTATCTCAACGAGCAGCTCAAGGCGATCCAGCGCGAGCTCGGCAACGAGGGCGAGGAAGGGGAGGGCGACGAGCTCGCCGAGCTCGCCCGCAAGATCGCCAAGACCAAGCTGAGCAAGGAGGCGCGCACCAAGGCGACGTCGGAGCTCAAGAAGCTGAAGGCGATGGCGCCGATGTCGGCCGAGGCGACCGTCTCGCGCAACTATCTCGACGTTCTGCTCGGCCTGCCCTGGGGCAGGAAGTCCAAGGTCAAGAAGGACATCGCCGAGGCCCAGACGATCCTCGACGAGGACCATTACGGGCTCGAGAAGGTCAAGGACCGGATCGTCGAATATCTCGCCGTCCAGGCGCGCACCAACAAATTGAAGGGCCCGATCCTGTGCCTCGTCGGGCCTCCCGGAGTCGGCAAGACCTCGCTCGGCCGATCGATCGCCCGCGCCTGCGGCCGCGAATTCGTTCGCCAGTCGCTTGGCGGAGTCCGCGACGAGGCCGAGATCCGCGGCCACCGGCGCACCTACATAGGCTCGCTTCCCGGCAAGATCGTCGCGAACCTGCGCAAGGCCGGGACCTCCAACCCGCTCTTCCTGCTCGATGAGATCGACAAGCTCGGCCAGGATTTCCGCGGCGATCCGGCCTCGGCCTTGCTCGAGGTTCTCGATCCCGAGCAGAACAACAAGTTCCAGGATCATTATCTCGAGATCGACTACGATCTTTCGGACGTCATGTTCGTCACCACGGCGAACACGATGGACATGCCGCAGCCGCTGATGGACCGGATGGAGATCATCCGCCTCGAAGGCTATACCGAGGACGAGAAGGTCGAGATCGCGACCCGCCACCTCATCCCCAAGCAGATCGAATCGCACGGCCTCAAGGAAGGCGAGCTGATCTTCAGCGAGGAGGGGCTGCGCGCCCTGATCCGGCACTACACTCGAGAGGCCGGCGTGCGCACGCTCGAGCGCGAGATCGCCAAGGTTTCCCGCAAGGTGCTTCGCCATATCCTCGAGGGCAAGACCGAGAAGGTCGAGCTGACCGTCGACAATGTCGCCGACTATTCCGGAGTCCGGAAGTTCCGCCACGGCATGGGCGAGGAGGAGGATCAGATCGGCGCGGTCACCGGCCTGGCCTGGACCGAGGTCGGCGGCGAGCTTCTGACCATCGAGGCGGTCACCGTGCCCGGCAAGGGCCAGATCAAGACGACCGGCAAGCTGGGCGACGTGATGCAGGAGTCGATCCAGGCAGCCTTCTCGTTCGTCCGCGCGCGCAGCCCGAGTTACGGCGTCAAGCCGAGTCTGTTCGCCCGCAAGGACATCCACGTCCATTTGCCAGAAGGCGCCGTCCCCAAGGACGGCCCGTCCGCGGGCGTCGGAATGGTCACCGCGATCATCTCGACCCTGACCGGAATCCCCGTCCGCCGCGACGTCGCAATGACCGGCGAGGTCACGCTTCGCGGCCGCGTCCTTCCGATCGGCGGCCTCAAGGAGAAACTGCTCGCGGCGCTTCGCGGCGGAATCTCCAAGGTGCTGATCCCGGCGGAGAATGAGAAGGACTTGGCGGAGATACCGGCCGCGATCAGGGAAGGGCTGGAGATCGTTCCGGTCAGCCATGTCGACGAGGCGCTGAACCATGCCCTCGCGACTCCGGTCGTCCCGATCGAGTGGACCGACGACGAGGATCTCGCCGCCATCCCGGCTCCCGAGCTCGCCGCCGCCCCCGACGAAACCGGCGCCTCGATCCGGCATTAGGCTCATCCAACCCCTCCCCTTCAGGGGAGGGGAAGGGGTGGGGCCGGTCGAACGACCGGCGCGCGTCCACGTCGCGCCCGCTCGCCGGCAACCAGGCCGCGCGGGCCCGATCACCCCTAAACCCGTCCCACCCTTGAACAATCCAGGCCCCAGGCCCCGGCTAAATCCCCGCGTGCTCACGCTTTCCTTTTGACTCGTCCCCTCCACCTGCTCTTAGATGCCGCGCGGCTTTGGCCGTGAGTCTATCGGGAACAGGGGGTTCTGGACCAATGAACAAGCAGGAGCTTATCGCCGCCGTGGCTGACGCCACCGGACTCGGCAGGAGCGATGCGAGCAGGGCGGTCGAGGGGGTGTTCGACACGATCACCGGCGCCCTGAAGCGTGGCGACGAGGTTCGCCTCGTAGGCTTCGGCACTTTCTCCTGCTCCAAGCGCAAGGCCTCGACCGGCCGCAACCCGCGTACCGGCGAGCCGATGCAGATCAAGGAATCCACCCAGCCCAAGTTCAAGGCCGGCAAGGGCCTCAAGGATTCCGTAAGCCGCTAAAACAAATAGCTGCCCCTCCCTTTCAAGGGAGGGGGAGGGGGTGGGTTGCGCGTGAGGGGCCTCGATGGCCCCGAAATGCGCCTGATCACTTTCCGCAGGCCGCTCCCACCAACCTTGCCAGCCCCCACCCGGCACATTAAGTGCCCCGAACCGGACGGCGGCCCGGCCGTCCATCCGCCGTCATCGGCAGGGCGTGGGCGTGTAGCTCAGTGGTAGAGCACACCCTTCACACGGGTGGGGTCGCAAGTTCAATCCTTGCCACGCCCACCACGCCTTCCTTCCTCAAAGTTGCCAGACGGCCGGCTGTTAAAGTAGCGTGGCGCGATGAGCCGAAGCGCGCGATTGGATCGGGACGTTGTATCCAGTCCTTCCGAACGCGATAAGATGCTGTTCGAAAACGCGAATAGAAACCACACCCATCAAGACAATCTGCGCTGGTCGCTTGCAGCGGGCTTCGGCGCGTTCTTCTACGGCGGAATGAGGATTGTTTATGAGCCAGCGATAAGCTCCAGCGATACGCTGGTCCATTTCATGCAGCTAGCTACAACTGCGCTGGGAACGATTTACTTCCTTATCCTTCTGGTGGAGGGCTGGTACTACAACCTGTACTTGGCGCATCTAGTTGATTGCGAGTGTGATTTGGACAAGGGTCGTCCCCTTAGTCCACTAAGCGAGTTCGACAGGACGCGCGTGCGTGCCTTGCATCCAAGTTGGTTCCTCGTCCTGTTGCTCGTGTGCGGAGCCAACACGTACCATCTGTTTGAATATGTCTCTTCCGAAACCTCAACCGGCTGGGCCTATGCCGCATGCGGATTATACGTGGCCGCTTTCATGGCGCTCGCAATTTGGGGCCAAGTTCCACGATTTGTAGACGCGACGCTATCGCGCATTGACCTCGCCCAAAATCAGCGATCCTGAAAATAGTAGGATTTCCCAATTCTTGGCACCGGTTCAGCGATGCGCTGAGGCCCTTAGCGGCTTCTTCCGACATAATGCACTGTAACTCCTAGCTTTCCTAAAACTGGCACGCTTCCTGCTTTGCATCCCTGCATCAGGCGGTCCGACGACGTACCGCCCCATACGGAGCAGGACGATGCAGGACACAAAAGGCAATCTCTTCACCCGCAGCGACACGATGTTCGGGGTTTGCGAAGGACTCGGCGAGGATTTCGGCTTCAACCCGATCTTCCTGCGATTGATCTTCGCCGTGCTCCTGGTCCCGTTCCCGCTTCAGGTGATCGGTGCCTATCTCGCCCTCGGCCTGCTCGTCGCCTTTTCACGCCTGGTCTTCCGGGCTCCACGCCGGGCCGCCGCCGCCCCGGCCGGGCAAGTCACGCTCGCCGCCGAGGGGAAGCCCGCCGTCGAGACCCACGAGGTCGAGCTCGCCGCCGCTGCCTGACAAAGGTGAGCTCGAAAGAAACGCCCGGCCCGCCACCCCCGGCCGGGCGTTTCCACATCTCCAAGGGATCAGGCCCTCCCGGCCGCATCTCCCACATAATTCTTATTGATGCTCAGCGCCGCCGCCGGCAGGCCGAAATGGCGCCGGAAAGTGCGGCTGAGGTGAGCGGAATCGGCGAAGCCTGCTTCGTGGGCCGCCTCGGTCAGCGACGATCCCGACGCATAGGCCTCCACTGCGCGCTGGATCCTCAGCCAAAGCAGCCATGATTTGAACGGAAGGCCGGTCTGCTCGACGAACAGGTGCCGGGCCCGGCTCTGGGAGAGGCAGGCCGCCGAGGCCGCCGACCCGAGCGAGACCGCCCCGTCGAGCCGCGCCGCGGCATGCGCGATCATGGCCTCGACGCGCGGGTTCGAAGCCTGGGTCCGTGGGCCGGTGAGCGCGGCGATGATTTCGCGGCCGGCCCGAGCCAGTGCCTCGTCTGCGATTCCCGCATCCGCGCCGGCATCCTTTAGGGTTGCGAGCTGCCTCGCGATCGCGCCGGTTTCGATTTCGACCAGCGCCCGCCCGTCGTCGAAGCTGTCGCGGATCGAGCGGCCCGCTACGCTCTCCGGCTCGACGAACAGGATGGCGACCATGCCGTGCGCGTGGAAGATGTGCCGGGCATCGGGCGCAACCGCGACGGCGGGCCCGGTCAGCCGCTCGTCGGCGGTGCGCAGCTCGAAATCGCCCTTGAGCGCGAAGGTGATCTGGATGGCGTGGTGGGCGTGGAAATCGGTCCGCCCCGACTCGCGCGCGGCCTTGAGGACCCAGAGGCTGCCTCCGGGCCAAACCACGATCCTTCCCCGGCCCTCGACCTCCATCCGGATATTCCCCCACCGCCCGAACTTCAGCCGCTACGTTCAAGCGGCCGGGCGCCGTCCATTCTAAAACGCCGATATCGACAACCCAATGACGGAGATTGAAATGACCGAGACCTGCAAATGCAATCCCTGCCGCTGCACGCCCAGCTGCAACTGCAACGAGCGCGCGGCGGCCTGCGGCTGCGGCACGAGCTGCGAGTGCGGCGGGCGCTGCAGCTGCGGCGCCTGATTGCGGAGTTTCGGGTCGGCGGGGCGAACCTCCGCCGGCCCGCACCCGTTCCCGCTATTGATGGCTTGCAGGGATAGGCGGACTGTCCCACCCTTTCACAATGAAAATCATCGGCAGCTATGTCAGCCCCTATGTCCGCAAGGTGCTCGCCTGCATTGCGCTCAAGCGGCTCGACTATGAGATCGATCCGATCACGCCGTTCTTCGGCGACGAGACTTTCGAGCGGCTGAGTCCGCTTCGGCGGATCCCGGTGCTCGTCGAGGGCGAGGTCATACTCTCCGATTCCTCGGTGATCTGCGCTTATCTGGACGAGGCCTATCCCAATTATCCGTTGCTGCCCGAAAGCCCCGCCGAGCGGGCCCGCGCGCGCTGGTTCGAGGAATATGCCGACACGCGGCTCGGCGACCTCTTCATCTGGGGCCTGTTCTACCAGAAGGTCGTCCACCCGATCGTCTGGGGCGAGCCCGGCGACCAGGCGCGGATCGACTCGACCTTGTCCGAGGGCCTCCCGCGCGAGATGGACTATCTCGAGAGCCAGCTTCCCGCCGACGGCTGGCTGTTCGGCGATTTCGGACTGGCCGACATCTCGATCGCCACCTTCTTCCGCAACGGCGCCTATGCCGGATTCGAGCCCGATGCGGCGCGCTGGCCTCGAACCGCCGCCTTCGTCACGCGGGCGCTCGCCCACAGCGCTTTCGCCTTCACTCTGCCCTTCGAGAATGCACAGCTCAGCACCAATCCCGCCGGCCGCCGCCAAGCTCTGCTCGACGCCGGTGCACCGCTCAGCGCCGAGACGCTCGGCACGCGACAGCCCCGCAAGGGCGTGATGGCGCTTTGATCACGTCGATAAGAAGGATTAGATCTGGGGCTTGCCCGAATCTCGCATCGCCATCCTTCGCAGAAGATCGTCCTGTATCGCCTGCTGTCTGAGAATGGCCGTCCGTTGCTGCTCCGCGAGCCGCCTGAGCCATTCCATGAACAGCTGGGGCGCGGCGGCGACCATGACCGCCGCGGCCAGCAGGGCCGGGAGCAGTGTCTGGACCGGATCGGGGATTTCGCTCATTCGATCCTTCTAGGCGCGCGGCCTTAAGCAAAGGTAAGCTGGTTCGCCAGGCCCGATGAAAGCCCGAATGACCGATTTGCCTTACAGCCTCGATTCGGACGGCTCCGCGCGCCTGGCGGTGCGGCTGACTGCGCGCGCCGGGAGGGACAGGGTCGCTGGCCTGGTAGATGCCGGCGGAGGCCGGTTCGCGCTCTCGGTCAAAGTTGCCGCTCCGCCGGTCGACGGCGCCGCCAATCGAGCGCTGATCGCCTTTCTTGCCCGGAAGCTCGATGTTCCGAAATCTTCCATACGCCTCGTGTCGGGCGAGACATCGCGTCTCAAGATCCTGCGCATAGTCGGGGCGGCGGAACCGGCGCTTCGCACCTTGATCTGAAATTGCAAATTCTGCTTTCAATGTTGGAAATCTTCTGGTTCAACGGAAACGTGAACATAGAGAGAACAACTTGTTCGGGAATTTATGGCGTGCGGGCGCGCACGCCTTCGCTCGTCGGGGAAGCGTTTTCGCTTCGACGTTAGACTAAACTTACTAAACTTCCGGGCCGAAACGGCCGGCCCGGCTCTTTGACACCGTCAAGCGAATCGAGAGGCCCCCGTTCCTCACTGGCCTTCGAACGGGAGCTTCTCTTTCCCGCCGTCGGCGGTGGTTGGGGCGCCGAGGGCCTCGGCCGCGCGCTCGATCTCCTCTTCGGTCGGCGGCTCCGGCAGCTCCTGGCCCGCCCCAAGCGCGTCATCGGGGATGCCTGGGCCGGTGCCTGCGATTGTCTCGTTGAGCGGCCGGTCGTTGGGGCCGTTGCTGATCTTTTCGCGATCCTCTGCCATGTCTGCCTCCTTGCTTCCTGCTATGAAGCCCGCGCAGGCGATTGGGTTCCAAGGAGGCGTAGATGAGCGCGAAGGGCGACGGGATATTGAGCGAGCTGCGGGCCTGGGGCCTGACCTATCCCGGCGCGCATTCGAAGGCGCCCTGGCCCGACCATGACGACCTCGCCGTCAACGACAAGACCTTCGCTTATCTGCCCAAGGCGGGCGAGCCGTTCAGCCTTTCGGTGAAGCTGCCCTACACCGGCGAGGTCGCGCTCGACCTGCCCTTCGCGAAGCCGACCGCCTACGGCCTCGGCAAGTCGGGGTGGGTCAGCTTCTCGCCCTCTGAGGACGAGATCCCGCCGACTGCGCAGCTCAAGGAATGGATCGACGAAAGCTACCGGGCCCAGGCGCCGAAGAAGCTGGTGAAGGAACTGGATGGGAGGGAAGGGTAGCCGCAAACGCCTTCTGCCGCTTGCAGCAGTCACCCTGAACTCGTTTCAGGGTCCAGTCCTCCACCCGCACCGAAGCGCGTCGCTGGATGCTGAACCAAGTTCAGCATGACGAAGGGGAACGTTTCCCGCAGCCTATTCCATCGCCTCCGCCACGATCTCGAACGACCTCAGCCGCGCGTCATGATCGTAGATCTGCGAGGTGATCATCAACTCGTCCGCGCCGGTGCGCTGGACGAAGGCCTCGATCGCCGACTTCACCTTCGCGGGAGAGCCGATCGCCGAGCAGGACAGGACCTGTCGTAGCAAAGCGCGGGCGCTCGTCGGAAGGCTCTCGGCATAGCCCGCCACGGGCGGCTGCAGCTTGCCGGGATTGCCCATGTGCAGGTTGACGAAGGCCTGCTCAAGCGAGGTGACCA
Source organism: Allosphingosinicella sp. (assembly GCA_036525315.1). Classification (GTDB taxonomy): domain Bacteria; phylum Pseudomonadota; class Alphaproteobacteria; order Sphingomonadales; family Sphingomonadaceae; genus Allosphingosinicella. The sequence goes on along the minus strand of DATDAS010000074.1, from coordinate 8,808 downwards.
GAAGCTCCGCTTCCTCGTCCGTGTCGGCGGCGAAGGCGTTGAAGCCGAGCATCGCGTAAGGCCGGTCGAGTTGGGGCGAGGGCTGGAAGCGGTCGCGATAGACTTTAAGCGCGTCCGTCATCATCGCGGGCGCGAAGTGCGACGCGAATGCGAAAGGAAGGCCGAGCATCGCCGCGAGCTGGGCGCCGTACAGGCTCGATCCTAGGATCCAGACCGGCACCTCCAGCCCCTCGCCGGGAATGGCTCGGACCCGGCGGCCGGGCTCGTGCGGCGCGAAATAGTCGATCAGCTCGACCACGTCGTCGGGAAAGCGGTCGACGCTGGAATCCAGGTTGCGCCGCATCGCCGCCGCGGCGGCCTGATCGGTGCCCGGCGCACGTCCGATGCCGAGATCGACCCGGCCCGGATAGAGCGATTCGAGAGTGCCGAACTGCTCTGCGATCACCAGCGGCGAATGGTTTGGAAGCATGATCCCGCCGGCGCCGATCCGGATCGTCGATGTCCCGGCGCCGATATGGGCGAGAGCGACCGCGGTCGCGGCGCTGGCGATTCCGGGCATCGAATGATGCTCGGCCATCCAGAACCTCCTGTAGCCGAGGCGTTCGGCGTGGCGTGCGAGGTCGAGCGCATTGGCGAGCGCCGAGCCGGCGTCCTTGCCTTCGACGATGGGGGCGAGGTCGAGGACCGAGAAGGGGATCATGCCGTGCAGATGGGAACGAACGGCGGCTTCCGCCAGCTTATCGAGCATCCGCTCATCCTGAGTAGCCGTTGAGCTTGTCGAAACGGCGTATCGAACGACGTCCTTCGATACGGGCCTTCGCCAGGCTCAGTCCCTACTCAGGATGAGCGGCTTCAAGGTTCAATCATGCGCCTACGTGACGGGCAACATCATTCCCGGCTAGGCAGCGCTACCATGGCCCGCGAGGACGAAATTCAGACCGAGCTCGGAAAATGGCGCGAGGAGGCGCGCGCCACGGTCTCGCTCGCCTGGCCGATGATCCTGACCAACGTCAGCCAGTCGCTGATCCAGGCCACCGACGTGCTTCTGCTCGGCTGGGTCGGTGCGCACACCCTCGCCGCCGCCCAGCTCGGCACCAATCTCTACGTCGCCTTTCTCATCTTCGGCCTCGGCCTGGTCAGCGCGGCCTCGCCGATCATCGCAAAGAAGCTCGGCCAGCATCGCCACAGCGTCCGCGACGTCCGCCGCACCGTCCGCCAGGCTTTGTGGTCGGCCGTCGCCATCGTCCTGCCGGTCTGGCTGATCCTGTGGCAGACGGAGTCCATCCTTCTCGCGATCGGCGAGGATCCTGTGCTTTCCGCCGATGCCGGCCGCTTCGTCCACGCATTGCAATGGGGAATGCTTCCGGCGCTTTTCTATATCGTTCTTCGCTCGTTCGTGGCCGCGCTCGAGATGCCGATCTGGTCGCTGATCGTCGGCATGGCGGGCGTCGTCTACAACGCGCTGATCAATTACGCCCTGATCTTCGGCAAGTTCGGCTTCCCCGCCCTCGGACTGACCGGCGCCGGCATCGGAAGCACCAGCGCGAACCTCTTCATGTTCCTGGCCATGGCTTTCGTCGTCACCCGGCAGCGGCGCTTCCGCCGCTATCATCTGTTCGGGCGGTTCTGGCGGCCGGACTGGGAGCGGTTTCGCGACATCTGGCGGCTCGGTCTGCCGATCGCGGTGACGATCGCGCTCGAGATCACCGTCTTCAACGCCGCCGTCTTCCTGATGGGATGGATCAGCGCCGAATCGATCGCCGCCCATGCGATCGCGCTCAACCTCGCGGCGCTCACCTTCATGGTTCCGCTTGGCCTCTCGCAGGCCGCCACGGTGCGCGTCGGCCTTGCCTACGGCCGCCGCGATCCGGAGGGCGTCGGCCGCGCCGGCTGGACCGCCTTCGTGCTCGGAGTCTCCTTCATGGCGGCCATGGCAGTGGTGATGCTGACCATACCCTATCAGCTCGTCACCCTGTTCCTCGATCCGGCCGATCCAGCCAGTGCCAGGGTGATCCCGCTCGCAACCTCCTTCCTGTTCGTCGCGGCCCTGTTCCAGATCTTCGACGGCGCCCAGGCGGTCGGCGCGGGCATGCTCCGCGGCATCCACGACACGCGTGTGCCGATGATCTATGCCGCGGTCGGCTATTGGGCGATCGGGCTTACGACGGGCGTCGGGCTCGCCTTCGGGCTCGGCTGGGAAGGGGTCGGGATCTGGGTCGGTCTCGCCACCGGCCTCGCGGTGGTCGCCGTCCTGATGCTGGCGCGCTGGATTCGGAGAGACCGGCTCGGCCTCGCCGTCTGGTGACGGTCTAGACCCGGTTTCGAGCTAACTTGACGCTGTGCGGGCCTCGCCCCTATGTGCGCGCCACACCTCAGGCGCGTAGTGGCGATCGTAGCTCAGCTGGTTAGAGCACCGGTTTGTGGTACCGGGGGTCGCGGGTTCAAGCCCCGTCGATCGCCCCACCCGCGCCAAAAATTCAGGATACGAATCAATGCAGTCGGTGTGGGATTATCCCGATTTCGACGATCACGAGATCGTCCATTTCATCACGGACCGCGAATCCGGCCTCTGCGCCGTGATCGCCGTCCACTCGACCGCATTGGGGCCGGGCGCCGGCGGAGTCCGTTTCTGGCATTATCCCGAGCCCGGCGACGCGATACGCGACGTCCTGCGGCTGTCGCGGGGCATGAGCTACAAGAATGCGATGGCGGGCCTTCCGCTCGGCGGCGGCAAGGCCGTGATCATGGCCAATGAACGGAATGAGAAGACGCCCGAAATGCTCGCCGCCTACGGCCGGGCGGTCGAGCGGCTCGGCGGCGCCTATGTGACCGCCGAGGATGTCGGAATGAGCGTCCCCGATCTCGTCGCGGTCTCCAAGCAGACCCGCCACATTGCCGGCCTGCCGGTCGAGGATGGCGCGGTCGGCGGCGATCCGGGACCCCACACCAGCTATGGAGTCTTCCTTGGCCTCAAGGCCGCGGTGAAGCGTGCGCTCGGCAAGGACAGGCTCGACGGCCTTCACATTGCAATCCAGGGCGCGGGCAGCGTCGCCGGCGGAGTCGCCCGCCGCGCCGCCGCCGAGGGCGCCCGGCTCAGCATCGCGGACGTGGACAGGGCGCGTGTCGAGCGGCTGGCCTCCGAGGTCGGAGCGGCGATCGTCGACCCGGCCGACATATTGACGCTCGAGGCCGACGTTCTCAGCCCCAACGCGCTCGGCGCCATCCTGACCGAGGAGAGCATCGCCGCCCTCCGCGTACCGGTCGTCGCCGGCGGCGCCAACAACCAGCTCGCCACGGCCGCGGACGGCCAGCGGATCCACCAGCGCGGAATCCTCTACGCGCCCGATTACGTGATCAACGCGGGCGGGATCATCAACGTCTCGTCCGAATATCTCGGCGACGCCGACGCGGCCGGGGTCAAGTCGCGGATCGAGCAGATCCCCGTCCGGCTCGAGCAGATCTGGACGGAGAGCGCGGCGACCGGAAGGAACCCGGCCGAGGTGGCGGACTCGATGGCGCAGAGGCTGATTGGCCGAGCCTGAGCTGGGACCTACACAACCGTTCGCCCTGAGCCTGTCGAAGGGCTTTCCTTGTTCCTGGCGGATTGAGAAAGGGGAGGGCTTCGACAGGCTCAGCCCGAACGGTGTTTTGAATTCAGCTGTCCCACTCTCCAATCCCTAAAGCGGCGCCTCGATCCTGATCTTCTCCCGCCCGAGCTTATGCTCGCGATACACCGTGAACAGGCCGCTGGCCGCGATGATCGCGGCGCCGATCCAGGTCGTCGCCGCCGGCCGGTCGGCGAAGAGCAGCCAGCCGAAGAGCACCGCCCAGACCAATTGGACATAGTCGAACGGCACCACCACCGAGACCGGCGCGTAGCGCAGGGCGCCGGTCAGGCAGATCTGGCCGAGGCCGCCCACCGTTCCGAGCGCGATCAGGATCAGCCAGGCCTGAGCATCGTGCCATTGCGCGAAGAAGGGCATGGCCAGGCCCAGCACCGCCATCGAGCCCAAGGTGAACCAGAGAACGATCGTCTGGGTGCCTTCGGTGCGGCTGATCTGGCGGATGGTGATGCTGACCAGCCCCGAGCCCAACGCGCTCATCAGTGCGAGGGCGAGTCCGACGAGCGGCAGATGCGATCCTTCCGGCTGCATCACCACGAGAACGCCGATCAGGCCGACAGCGACCGCGCTCCAGCGGTAGACGCCGACCTTCTCGCTGAGAACCAGGGCCGAGAGCATCACCGCGAACAGGGGCGCGGCGAAGCCGATCGTCGTCGATTCGGCCAGCGGAAGGTAGAAAAGCGCCGCGAAGGCCAGAAGCATCGTGGTCAGGCCGATCGCCACCCGCCACAAGTGGGCGAGGGGCCGCGCGGTCCGCCACACGCCGGAGTTCCTGGTCCAGGCGACCCAGGCCAGCAGAGGCGGAAGGCCGAAGACGAAGCGGTAGAAGGCCATTTCGACCGTCGTCGCGCCGGCCTGGTAGCCGAGCTTGATCAGAGTCGCCATCAAAGCGAAGCAGGTCGCGGCCCCGATCCGGAGCCCGATTCCGAGCAAGGGATTCTGCTGCGGGCGGGCCGAGGACATGGCAAGCGCTTGGCGCTCGGCGGGGTTAAAAGGCAAGAAGCGGGAAGGCGGCGCTTTAAGCGGGGCGCCGGCTTCGCTAGAGACGGTCCGGGCAATGCATATCTACGCGAATCCGGCACGTTTCCTGAAGATCGCGCGACCGCTCACCGCCTGGCTCGGCTGGGCCGGCGCCGCGATGGTCGCGCTCGCCCTCTATGCGGGCCTGTTCGTGACCCCGCCCGACTTCGTCCAGGGCGAGACCGCCCGGATCATGTACGTCCATGTGCCCGCGGCCTGGCTCGGAATGGCGGGCTGGGCGGGCATTGCGGCGGCGAGCCTGATGCAGATCGTCTGGCGCCACCCCCTCTCCGCGCTCGCCGGGCGGGCCATCGCCATTCCCGGAGCCCTGTTCACCGCGCTCTGCCTCGCCACAGGCTCCTTGTGGGGATCGCGGACCTGGGGGACCTGGTGGCAGTGGGACGGGCGGATGACGTCGATGCTCGTCCTGCTCTTCCTCTATTTCGGCTATATCGCGCTCGCCGACGCCGATCGGCAGCGCGGCGGCGATGGGCGAATCACCGCCATTTTCGGCCTTCTCGGAGCGATCAACCTGCCGATCATCCATTACTCCGTACTGTGGTGGCGAACCCTTCACCAGGGCCAGAGCATCGGCCTGACCGGGAGCAGCATCCACGGCTCCATGCTCTGGCCGCTCCTCCTTGCCGCGCTCGGCTTCACCTTTCTGTTCGGAGCGATCGTTTTGATGCGGATGCGGGCCGACCTCGCGCGCTCGAAGGTCGAGGCGCGGATGCGAAGGATGGCCGCATGAGCCCCTGGGCGCTCGTCATCGCCTCGTACGGCCTCACCATCGCCGGTACGCTGGCCCTTGCCTGGGCGAGCTTCGCCGCGATGCGCCGCGCCGAGCGCGAGGCCGCGGCCCTGAGAGACCGCTCTTGAAGGCGAAGAACCAGCGCCTGACCCTATTGGTCATCGCCATCGTCGCGGTGCTCGGCGCGGTCCTGCTCGCCATGTCGGCGCTTCGCGACCAGGCCGCCTATTTCTATTCGCCGGGAGACGTCGCCCGCGACGGGCTGCCTCTCGGCCGAGCGGTCCGGATCGGCGGAATGGTCAAGCCCGGCTCGCTCAAGCACAAGAAGGACGGGGTCACGATCGAGTTCCTGGTCCGCGACGAGACGGCGAGCACGATCAAGGTCCGGTTCCGCGGAATCCCGCCCGATCTGTTCAAGGAGGATAGCGGAGTGGTCGCGGAGGGCCGCTTCCAGGAAGACGGCCTGTTCGTCGCCGACGAGATACTCGCCAAGCATGACGAAAATTACCGGCCGCCCGAGGCCGCCGGGGAGAAGCACAAGAGCGGAACCCTGCAATGATCGCCGAGCTGGGCCTGGCCGCCCTCTGGCTCGCGGCGGCATTGTCGCTGCTTCAGCTCGGATTCGGGATTGCTGCCCTCGCAAACCCGGTCCTCCCTGTCGCCAAAGGCGATGGGGAGGGGGACCATGCGCAGCATGGTGGAGGGGCCAGCCACTTCGACGCCAGGTCAGACCTCGGAGCGTCGGACGACCGTGATCTGCCCCTCCACCACCCTTCGGGTGGTCCCCCTCCCCATGGCTCCGCCACAGGGAGGACAGGGGGCGACCTCGCCCGCGCCGTTCGCCCCGTCGCAATCGCCCAGGCCGTGCTGGTCGCAATCGCCTTCCTGGCCCTGATCCAGCTCTTCCTGCGCACCGACCTCTCGGTCGCGCTCGTGGCCGCCAACAGCCATTCGATGAAGCCCTTCCTCTACAAGTTCGCCGGGGCGTGGGGGAATCACGAAGGCTCGATGCTTCTCTGGGTGACAGTGCTCGGAATCGCCGGCGCCGCCGTCGCTTTGCTCGAGCGGCGATTGCCCGAGCGCACCTTGATCGCCACGCTCGCCGCCCAAGCGGCGATCGGGCTCGGCTTCTACGCTTTCCTGCTTTTCGCCTCGAACCCGTTCCGTAGGCTTATGCCGGCGCCGCTCGAAGGGCAGGGGCTCAATCCGCTGCTCCAGGACCCGGGCCTCGCCTTCCATCCGCCCACCCTCTATTTCGGCTATGTCGGAATCTCGGTCGCTTTCTCCTTCGCGGTCGGAGCGCTCGTCACCCGCCATGTCGGCCCCGCCTTCGCGCGCGCCATGCGCCCGTGGGTCCTCGGCGCCTGGATCTTCCTGACCCTCGGAATCACCGCCGGCTCCTACTGGGCCTATTACGAGCTCGGCTGGGGCGGCTGGTGGTTTTGGGATCCGGTCGAGAACGCATCGCTCATGCCCTGGCTCGCGGCGACGGCACTGCTCCATTCGGTCACCGTGCTCGCCACCCGCGACGGCCTCCGCGCCTGGACGGTGATGCTCGCGGTGGTCGCCTTCTCCATGTCGATGATCGGCACCTTCCTGGTCCGTTCGGGCATCCTGACCAGCGTTCACGCCTTCGCGGTCGATCCGAAGCGCGGCTCGTTCATCCTCGCCTTGCTCGCTCTCTACATCGGTGGCGCCATGATCCTGTTCGCGCTGAGGGTCGGCACGGTCAAGGAAGGCTCGACCTTCGAGCCGGTGAGCCGCGAAGGCGCTCTCGTCGCCAACAATCTGTTCCTCTCGGCCATTCTCGGTATCGTCCTGGTCGGAACGCTCTACCCGCTGGTGACCGAGGCCATGGGCGTGAAGGTCTCGGTCGGCCCGCCTTATTTCAATCTCGTCACTGGCCCGATCGCGCTGGCTTTGGTCGCGACCATGGCCGCCGGCCCGCTTCTGCGCTGGCGCAGCGACCGGCTGAAGGCGGTGGCGGCCCGCCTCGCTCTCCCGATCCTGATCGCCGCAGCGACCCTGCTCGCTCTGGTTCTTCTCGCGCCGCAGCTCGGCATATTGCCCCTGCTCGGCCTGGTCTTCGCGCTCGCCGTCGGCGCGGCCAGCCTTGCGCCGCTCTGGAAGCGCAATCTGCGCCGGACTCCGCTCTTTATCTGGGGAATGGTGGTTGCCCATCTCGGGATCGCCGTGGCGCTTGCCGGAATGGCCTCGGAATCGGCTTTCAGCCGCGAAACGCTCGTTGCCGCGCGCCCGGGTGAGACGGTCGTGGTCGGGCCCTGGGCGGTCCGCTTCGACAAGGTCGACCCGATCGCCGGGCCGAACTGGACGGCGATCGAGGGCGGGCTCAGCGCCCGGCGCGGCGGAGGCGATCCTGTCCTTCTCAAGCCCCAGGCGCGCATGTTCAGCTCGCCGCCGACCGAGACGAGCGAGGCCGCGATCGCGACCCGCCTCGACGGCCAGCTCTACACGGTACTCGGCCAGCCTGACGGGGAGGGGCGCTGGCAGCTCCGTCTCTGGTGGAAGCCGTTCGTCACCTTGATCTGGCTCGGCGGCTTCCTCGTGGCTCTGGGCGGCCTGCTCGCCCTCGTCGGCCGGGTCCGCCGCGAACGCCGGGCCCATCGCGACGAGGCCTCGGCATGAAAAGGCTCATTCTCTGGGCGCCGTTGGTGCTCCTCCTCGCATTCATCGTGCTGGTCATTTTCGGTCTCCGCCGCGAGCCGGAGAATGTCATCCGCTCGCAGATGATCGGCAAGCCGATGCCCGAATTCGCGCTCCAGGCCTCTCTGCCGACGCACCCGCCGCTCAGCGCCGCCGATCTTCGCAAGGGCGCACCGCGGCTGGTCAACGTCTTCGCCAGCTGGTGCATTCCCTGCCGGGCCGAAGCGCCGCAGCTCATGGCGCTGAAGCAGCGCGGCGTGCCGATCGACGGCGTCGCGATCCGCGACCGGAGCGAGGATGTCGCCGCGTTTCTCGCCGAATATGGCGATCCGTTCGACCGGATCGGCGCCGACCCGACCAGCAAGGTCCAGTTCGCTTTGGGCTCCTCGGGCGTGCCCGAGACCTTCCTCGTCGATGGGAAGGGCGTGATCCGCCACCAGCATATCGGGGACATCCGCCCCGACGACGTGCCGGCGATCGTCGCGGCGTGGGAGGCGGCGCGATGAAGCGGCTGCTCGTTCTCCTGGCCCTGGCGGCGGCCGCCCCGGTCCTGGCCCAATCCTCGCTGCCGCCGGCCCGCTACGCCAACACCCAGCTCGCCGACCCGCGGCAGGAGGCGGAGGCCAAGGCGCTGATGGAGACCCTGCGCTGCCTCGTCTGCCAGGGCCAGTCGATCGCCGATTCGGATGCCGATCTGGCCGGCGACATGCGCGCGCTGGTCCGCGAAAGGATCGCGGCAGGCGATGACCC
>DATDAS010000073.1:0-38294 GCA_036525315.1 Allosphingosinicella sp. | reverse complement strand
GCAGCCGCTCGACGTGGTGCCGCCACGCCTTCGCGGCTGCTCCTGCCGGCTCATCCCGCTCTGATGCCATCACGACCTTGCCTGAGCCGGGTTTGGGCCCTCCGGGGCCCAAAGTCCGCAGTTTCAACCCGCCATGAGCGCCGCCGCGGGTGTCATTCCAGTCCCTGGAACCCCTGAAGAAAATGAATTGACTTTCTTATGTGTTCATGGTATGTTCTCACACCCAATCGGGCTCTTTGAAATCGTGAAGCAGCTGATCGACGCGGCGGCTCGGTGGTGCGCCCGCGGCCGCACCTGTCTTCGGCCGGGATGAAATATATTTTTTATTCGGACGTGGTCGTAAGCTTTGTAAACTTCCGGCGCTTCGAAACTGCGTTCGCGCCGCTCAGCGATGCTCCCAGCCGAGGCTGTTGGGCAGGTTGACCGGCTCTTCGCCGTCGCACAGGCTGAGGCCCTCTCCCGCTTCGACCTCGCCGATCCTGCTCAGCGGCAGTCCGATCTCGTCGGCAAGCCTGTTTATCTCCGGCGATCGCTCGGGGGCCGCCGCGAACAGAAGCTCATAATCGTCGCCCGCGCTCGCCGCGAACAGCCGGGCCTCGCGCGCGTCGCCCATCGCGCCGAGAAAGGCTTCCGACAGCGGAACGAGCCCGATGTCGATCCGGATCGCCGCCTTGCTCGCCGCCGCCATCCGCCCGGCATCGATCAGAAGCCCGTCGGACACGTCCATCATCGCTCCGACCAGGGGGGCCAGCCGCTGACCGGCCTCCAGCCGCGGCCGCGGATTGCGGTATCGTTCCGCCAGCGCGCGGCCGCCCGCGATTCCCGCCTTCAGCAATTTGAGGCCCGCGCCCGAATCGCCGATCGTTCCGCTGACCCAGAGATGGTCCCCGGCCCGAGCCCCGGCCCGCGACGGAACCGGGCCCGCCGACTCGCCGATCGCGGTCATTCCGAACGTCCGGGCAGTGCCCGCCGGAGCGCTCACCGTGTCCCCGCCCAGCAGTGGGATTGCGAACGCCGAAGCCGCGCTCCTCAGCCCCTCGGCGAAGGCCCGGTCCCACTCCGCTTCGCCAAGCACGTAGCCGAGCAGTGCCCCGACGGGCCGCGCGCCCTTGGCGGCCAGGTCCGACAGGTTCACCGCGAGCAGCTTCCAGGCAACGTCCGCGGGCGGATCGTCGGGAAGGAAATGAACGCCCTCCACGATCATGTCGTGGGTCACGATCAGCGTCCGGCCTCCCACATCGAGCACCGCCGCATCGTCCTCCAGCCCGCGCGCCGCGGGGTCGACCGCAATCCCGCGCATCAGCGCGATGAACTCGGATTCGGTCATGATCCTACTTCCCCTCCCCCTTGATGGGGGAGGGCAGGGTGGGGGTGGCCTCCGAGCAGTGCGTCATGGATCGCGCGCCAGACACCTTCCGGATTGCCAAGCACGTCGTGATTCCAGAAGCGCAGGACGCGATAGCCATCGGCTTCGATCAGCGCCGTGCGCCCCGCATCGGCGCCCTCCTCATGCTGCCCGCCATCCACTTCGACGACCAGTCTCGCGCGGTGGCTGGCGAAGTCGGCGACGAGAGCGCGGAGCGGAACCTGCCGCCGGAATCGGGCCTCGGGAAAGCTCTCGCGGAGCAGCGCCCACATTTCAGTCTCGGCTTCGGTCGGATTCGACCGCAGCCTTCGAGCGATCCTTGTCGATCCTTCGGCGGGGCGGAATCTCATCGACGGTGCTTTACGCCCAACGCCACCCCCACCCAACCCTTCCCCATCGAGGGGGAGGGCATCGAGGAACTACTTCCGCACATCCTTCGCGACGGCGTCGAGGACCGCATTGATGAAGCTGGTCTCGCGCTTATCGTAGAAGGCCTTGGCCACCTCGACATATTCCGAGATCACAGTGCCGGTCGCCACGTCGATTCGGGCGACGAGCTCGAACGTCCCCGCCCGCAGGATCTGGCGCATCGGCTTGTCGAGCCGATTGAGCGGCCATTCCTCGGGCAGCCGCGCCGCGATCAGCCCGTCCAGCTCCTCGGAGCGTGCATCCACCCCGCTGACCAGGTCGTCGAAGAAATCGACCTCGGCCTCGGCATATTCGACGCCCTCGATCGTCGCTCCCAGCCGATGCTGGTGGAATTCGTGGAGCAGCCTTGCGAGCGGCACATTCTCCATCTCCCGCTGATAGAGCGCCTGAACGGCGGCCAGCCGCGCGGCCAGGCGGGATGTGGAGCGTTCGCCTGCGCGGCGTTTTCTGCGTCGGGTGGCGGCCATGGAAGCGGGGCCATAGCGGGCTGAATCGATCCGCCCAAGCCGTAAAAGGCCTCTATTCCCGCGTCTCCGCCATGAAATCGCGGATCGCGCTCGTCACCGTCTCCGGCTCCTCCCAGGGAATGAAGTGGCCGGCCGTGGTCGAGGTCACGATGCGCAGATCCTCGACGACCGCGTCGAGCCCGCCGAGCTGGACAGGGAGCAGGGCCTTGTCCTTCAGGCCCCAGATCACCAGCGTCGGCATCTTCAGCACCGGGAAGGGGCCCTTCGCCCAGGCCGGGATCTCGGCATCCTCGCCCGGCAGCGGCACCTCTATCTTCGAGGCCCGGTACCAGTTCAGCATCGCGGTCATCGCGCCGGGCCGGCTCCACTCGTCGATATAGGCCCTTCTCTCTTCCTCCGGCACCTTCGACAGGTCGGTATGGCTTCCGAACGTCTTCTCGAAGAAGGTCTCGTAGCCCATCGCCTCGATCCCCGCCTCCATCGCCGGGTTTCGAAAGAGGCTGATATATTGCGAGGCGGCGCGCTGCGCCTCGTCCTCGATCAGGCTCCGAGTGAAGATGAGCGGATGCGGCGCGTTGACGATGATCAGCCGCTTCACTCGGTCGGGATGGGTGAGAGCGGCGAGCCAGGCCGCGGCGCCGCCCCAATCGTGGCCGGCCAGGGTGAAGTCGCCGATCCCGAGCGCATCGGCGAGTGCGATCAGGTCCGCGACCACCTTGTCGGTCTCGTAATTCTCGACGCCTTCGGGCTTGTCCGATTCCGCGAATCCGCGCTGGTCGGGCGCCGCCACCCGATATTCGCCGGCCAGATCCTCGAGCTGGTGGCGCCAGGTGCGGTGCGATTCGGGGAATCCGTGGAGAAAGACGATCGGCTCCCCGCCCTCCGCGCCGCCGTGGCGGACGTTGAGCGTGATTCCGGTCGAGAGTTCGATCCGCTCGGTCTTAAGGTCAGTCACCGCTCAATCCCCTCCGTCATGCTGAACTTGTTTCAGCATCCAGCTCTCCGCCTCCCGAGCGCATGGCGAACTGGAGCCTGAAACAAGTTCAGGATGACTCCTAGCCCGCGCGAGCGGCCTACGGATAGCTCACCGTCTTGGCGACTTCGGGAAGCGGGATATGCTCGTCATGGTCGTCGGGCGGCAGGGCGAAGCGGCCGGAGCGCCAATCCTCCTTGGCCTGCTGGATCCGCTCGCGGCGCGAGGACACGAAATTCCACCAGACGTGGCGCGGCCCGTCCATCGCGGCGCCGCCGCAGAGCATGACGTGAGCGCCGGACTCCGACCGCAACGTCGCCGCGACCCCGGGCCTCAGCACGTAGAGCGTCTGCGGGTCGAGCCTCAGCCCGTCGAGGCTCGCCTCGCCCTCGGCCAGATAGATCGCTCTTTCATCCGCCTCCGGGTCGACCGGCATCGAGCCGCCCGCCGCAAGGGCGATGTCGGCATAGATCGTCTCGCTGTGGCAGGTGACCGGCGACGTCTCGCCCCACAGGCTCCCCATCACCACCCGCGCCTCGGCTCCGCCGCCGCTCACGACGGGCAGATCGGCTTTCGGGACATGCTCGAAGGCCGGGTCGATCTCCTCCTTCGCCTGGGGAAGCGCGATCCAGGTCTGGATTCCGCTGAGCTCGGGTCCATCCGGACGAAGCTCGGCGGGCGATCGCTCGCTGTGCGAGATGCCGCGCCCTGCAGTCATCAGATTGACCGCGCCCGGCTCGATCCGGGCGAAGGTGCCCAGCGAATCGCGATGGTCGATCGCTCCCGCGAAAAGGTAGGTGACCGTGGCGAGGTTGATGTGCGGATGCGGGCGGACGTCGATCCCTCCGCCGGGCGGAAGATACGCCGGCCCCATCTGGTCGAAGAAGATGAACGGCCCCACCATGGTCCGCTCCTTGTGCGGCAGGGTGCGGTGGACCTTGAACCCGCCGAGATCGTGGGTGGTGGGGAGCAGGGTCTGAAGGAAGGGGTCGTCCATCGGCACGCCCTACCAAATCCTCCCCGGCACGGGGAGGGGGACCGCGCGAAGCGCGGTGGAGGGGTCGGCACTGCATCCGGTCATTCGCCCGGAGCCCGCGCCTTGATCGAAAGCGCATGGATGCGCTCGCGCATCAGCTCGCCGAGCGCGGCGTTCACCGCGCGCTGCCGCTCGAGCCGGTTCATCCCCGCGAAGCGCGCCGACTCGATCTCCACGCTGAAATGGCTCTCGCCGCTGCCGTCGTCGCCGGCATGGCCGCGATGCCGGGCGCTGTCGTTGACGACGGCGAGGTGCGAAGGAGCGAGAGCCTCCTCCAGCAATTTGGTGATCTCGGCGGCCATGACGCCGGTTAAAGCCTGGGACATTCGCCTTATATAGAGGGGCTTGATCGATAAGGGAGTCGGCGTGGCGAGCGCGGAAGGAAAGCAGAGCAGGTTTCACGGACGGATCGAGGGCGCGGAGCAGGCCTGCGCCCATCCCGGCTGCGCCGAGCGCGGCGAGTTCCGCGCGCCTTCGGCCGGCCGCCGCCCCGATTTCGACGGGCCCGGCGACTGGCGCTGGCTCTGCCTCGAACATGTCCGCGAATTCAACCTCGGCTACAATTATTTCACCGGCATGAGCCCCGAGGAGATCGAGGCCGCCCAGACCCCTTATGGCGGCTGGGATCGCGAGACCCGCGCCTTTGCCGCCAACGGCTCGCCGACTCCCAAATGGGCCGATTTCGCCGACCCCCTCGACGCGATCGGAGCCCGCTTTCGCCGCGATCCGGGGCCGGCGCAGCGCGGGGACGGGCGGCAGCTCAGTGGACAGGATGTCCAATCCCTGCGCATATTGGGGCTTGAGCTGGACGCGGACCGCCGCAAGCTCAGGCAGCGCTACGCGGAGCTGTTGCGCCGCTACCATCCCGATCATAATGGCGGCAATCGGGGCCACGAGAAAGCGTTGCAGGCCGTGATTCAGGCCTATACGCAGCTCAAGTCCCGCCCCGCTTTCGCCTGACCTTGAAGAGATAAAGATGGCCGACCTCGCCAACGCCAACCCCGCCAGCCGCTCGACTCCGGTCATGGACGCACCCGACAAGATCGCGAAGGTGCGCGACCTGTTCGGGATCGACAGCGACATGGAAGTGCCCGTGTTCAGCGAGGCCGACGAGCGCGTGCCCGATCTCGATCCCGCCTACGTCTTCGATCCGGATACCACGCTCGCAATCTGCGCCGGCTTCGCCAAGAACCGCCGGGTTATGGTCCAGGGCTATCACGGCACCGGCAAGTCGACCCATATCGAGCAGGTCGCGGCGCGGCTGAACTGGCCGACGATCCGGATCAATCTCGACGCCCATATCAGCAGGATCGACCTGATCGGCCGCGACGCGATCGTGCTCCGCGACGGCCAGCAGGTGACGGAGTTCCGCGAGGGGCTCCTGCCCTGGGCGCTCCAGACTCCGACCGCTCTGGTGTTCGACGAATATGATGCCGGCCGCCCGGACGTCATGTTCGTGATCCAGCGCGTGCTCGAGACCGAGGGCAAATTGACCCTTCTCGACCAGAATCGGGTGATCCGCCCAAACCCCTATTTCCGCCTGTTCGCGACCACCAACACCGTCGGCCTCGGCGACACGACCGGCCTCTATCACGGCACCCAGCAGATCAATCAGGGCCAGATGGACCGCTGGAACATCGTCGTCACCCTCAATTATCTGCCCGCCGCGACCGAGGCGCGGATCGTCCTCGCCAAGTCCGGCGAGTACGACCATGAGGGCGGCAAGAAGGTCGTCGACGACATGATCAAGGTCGCCGATCTGACCCGCCAGGGCTTCGTCAACGGCGACATCTCGACGGTGATGAGCCCGCGCACGGTGATCAGCTGGGCCCAGAACGCGCTCATCTTCGAGGACGTGGGATTCGCCTTCCGCCTCACCTTCCTCAACAAATGCGACGAGGCCGAGCGGCCACTGGTCGCCGAATATTATCAGCGCGTGTTCGGCAAGGATCTCCCCGAGAGCGTGGTGGGCAAGGCGTGAGAATTCCCTCTCCCCTTGCGGGAGAGGGAGGGGCCCGGCCCGGCGGTAGCCGGGGTGGGAGGGTGAGGACACGATTGGTGACTATCGCTCCTCCGTGCCCTCACCCCCCCATTGCATTCGCAATGGGTCCCCCCCTCTCCCGAAATGGGAGAGGGTGAATGGCGGGCTCCGAAAACCCCCTCGAATCCTTCCGCCAGGTCCTGACCGGCGCCTCGCGGGCAATCGCGCGCGAGCCGGAGCTCGAGCTCGGGTTCACCGCCGACGCCCCGTCCGCCGCCGGTAAGTCGCTCAAGGTGCCGATGCCCGGGCGCACCCTGCCCGAGCGGGAGGTGGCCGAGGCGCGGGGCTTCGCCGATGCCGCCGCTCTCAAGCTGAGGCACCATAATGCGGCGCTCCACACGCGTGGAGCGCCGGCCGACGAGATCGCCCGCTCGGTGTTTGACGCCGCCGAGCAGGCGCGGGTCGAGGCTTTGGGCGCGCGCGGCATGGAAGGCGTCCGGGCCAATCTCGCCCGGGCGACCGAGATGCGGATGCGCACCGATCCGATCGTCCGGGCCCGCAACCGGGCCGAAGTTCCGCTGTCCACCGCGGTCGGCCTGATGATCCGCGAGCGGCTGACCGGCGAGGCGCCCCCCGAGGGCGTCCGCGAAGGGCTGAAATTGGTCTCGGACTGGATCGAGGAGAAAGCCGGCCGCGATCTCGACGGGCTCGAGCTCGTGCTCGACGACCAGTCCGCCTT
Source organism: Allosphingosinicella sp. (assembly GCA_036525315.1). Lineage (GTDB taxonomy): Bacteria > Pseudomonadota > Alphaproteobacteria > Sphingomonadales > Sphingomonadaceae > Allosphingosinicella. The sequence continues at coordinate 31,303 of DATDAS010000073.1, read as the reverse complement.
CGCAAGCCTCGCAACCCGCCTGCTCCAGGATCTCGAGCTGGTCGAATCGGACGCCGACCGCGATCGCGATCCCGAGGGCGACGAGGATGGCGGCGACGAGGAGAAGGAAGGCGGCGACAGCGACGAGGAGGATGACGACCAGGGCGGCGGCGAAGGCGACGCCGAGATGCGGGTCGAGCAGGGCGAGAATGCCGACGAGGAAACCGACAGCGATTATCGCGAGGAGGAAATGTCCGAGGGCGAGGAAGGCCTTGGCGACGAGGCCGAGGAGGGAGTCCTCCCGGTCCGTCCGAACCGCCCCCTCTCCGACCTCCCGCCCTCGTTCGATTACCGGATCTTCACGACCCGGTTCGACGAGACGGTCGAGGCCCCGGAGCTGTGCGACGAGGAGGAGCTCGGCCGGCTTCGCGCCTATCTCGACCAGCAGCTCGTCCATCTCCAGGGCGCGGTCACCAAGCTCGCCAACCGGCTCCAGCGCCGCCTGATGGCGCAGCAGTCGCGCTCATGGGATTTCGACCAGGAGGAAGGGCTTCTCGACGCTGCCCGCCTGGCCCGTGTGATCGTCAACCCGGCGCACAGCCTGTCCTACAAGATCGAGCGCGACACCGAGTTCCGAGACACGGTCGTCACGCTCCTGATCGACAATTCGGGCTCGATGCGCGGCCGTCCGATCTCGATCGCGGCCATCTCGGCCGACATATTGGCTCGCACTCTCGAGCGCTGCGGGGTCAAGGTCGAGATATTGGGATTCACCACCCGCGCCTGGAAGGGCGGACAGGCCCGCGAGAAATGGCTTGGCGAGGGGCGGCCGCCGCATCCGGGCCGGCTCAACGATCTGCGCCACATCGTCTACAAGAAGGCCGACGAACCCTGGCGCCGGGCGCGCAGGAATCTCGGGCTGATGATGCGCGAGGGGCTCCTCAAGGAGAATATCGACGGCGAGGCCCTGCTCTGGGCCCACAACCGGCTGATCGCCAGGCCCGAGGAGCGGCGGATCCTGATGGTGATTTCGGACGGCGCCCCGGTCGACGATTCGACCCTGTCGGTGAACAGCGGCACCTATCTCGAGCGCCACCTGCGCCAGGTCATCAACTGGATCGAGGCGCGCTCGCCGGTCGAGCTCGTCGCGATCGGCATCGGCCACGACGTTACACGCTATTATGCGCGGGCTGTCACCATCATGGACGCCGAGCAACTGGGCGGCACGATGATCGAGCAGCTCGCCTCGCTGTTCGACGGCGACTGATCCTCCCCGGGACGGGGAGGGGGGCCGGCCGAGCTCGAAGGCGACCGCGCGACAGCGCGGTCAACGCCGGTGGAGGGGGCTGCGCGATCCGCCCGGAGAATCAGATGGGGCCGGGAAGCTGGTCTCCCAGCCGCCCGGCCCCGCCCTCGTTACGCGACCCGAGGGTAAGCTCTGAAGGATCGTCCGGAAAAGCGTTTACCGCCGGTCCGGATAATCATGCGGCAACAAACTCAGTAGCCGTAGCCGTAACCACGGTTGTAGCGGTTGTTGCCGCAGCTGCTCTTGTCGATCGAGCGGCCGGCGAGGGCGCCGATCGCGCCTCCGATAATGGCGCCGGTCGTTCCGCTGCCGCCGCGGCGGTAGCGGCCACTGTCGCCCCGGGCGATCTGGTGGCCGAGCAGGGCCCCGGCGGCTCCGCCGATCACGGTGCCGGTGGTGCCGCTGCAGCGGTTGCCGTTGTAATAGCGGTCGCCATAATAGGACTGGCTGTTGCGCCCGTAATATCTGTTGCCTTCGTAAACATTGTCGCCGCGGTAATAGCGGTCGCCGCGAACATCGTTCTGGTAGCGATAGTCGCGGTGGCGCGCCTCGGCCGGCGCCGCGGCGACGGTGGCGGCGGCCGCGGCGGCGGCGGCGGTGAGCACAAGCTTGCTGAACATCCCGGAACTCCTGGCGTGATTCGACGCCGCCTACTCCCCGGCGCGTCCATCGCCCGCTTATGCGGCGATTCGTTTGAGCCGACCCTGAATGTGGCTGTCAGCCGGGGTTAATGCTTCGGGATGCCGGAGCGGCAAACGCGAATTTGGGGCCGAGCACGCCGCACCGGCCTGTGGCGGCCGCATAATCTTCGCGGAAAACCGGTGCCTGTTTTTCCGCGCCATGCTCTAAGCCGGCGCGATGCGCGTCCTTGCCGCTCTCCTGATCCTGCTTCTGCTCGGCACGTTCGCGCCGCCGGCTTTGTATCGGACCAAGCCGCCGCCTTCGCACAGCATCACGATCTTCGAAGCCGTGCGCCTCGATTCGCGCCGGCCGGAGCGTGTTCGCGTTGGAGGCCTTACCTGGCTCGGCGGCTGGGAGATCGAGAGCAACGATCCGCGCTTCGGCGGAATCTCAGCGCTCCATGTCGAGGGCGGGGAGGTCATGGCGCTCAGCGATGCCGGGACCCTGATGCGTTTCAAGGTCTCCGGCAATATTCCGGACATGGAGATAAGCCCGCTTTCGGCCGGGCCGGGCTCGGCCGACGTCAAGGGCGACCGCGACTCCGAATCGATGGTCGTCGAAGGCGGCCGGGTGTGGGTCGGGTTCGAGCGAAGCAATTCGATCTGGCGCTACGATCTGAAGGACTGGCGCCCGCGAAGCTCGGCGCGTCCCGCGGCGATGCGCCGCTGGCGCTCCAACCGCGGGGCCGAGGCGATGGTTCGGCTGCCGGGCGGGCGGTTCCTCCTTTTCTCCGAAGGGGGTGGCGGAGAGAGCCCTGTCGTCCTGTTCCACGGCGATCCGGCGCGGCCGGCCACCCGGGCCGAGACCCTGCGCTATTTGCCTCCGCGCGGCTATCGGATCACCGATGCGGCCCTGCTACCGGACGGGCGGCTGCTCCTTCTTCACCGCCGGGTGCGCCTGACCGAGGGGGTCTCCGCCAAGCTGACGATCGCGCGCCTTCCGCGGCTCGCCCAAGGCGCGACGATCTCGGGCGAGGAGATCGCGGTTCTCCGGACGCCGGTGGCGGTCGACAATATGGAGGGGCTCAGCGTCACGAGCGAAGGCGGCCGGACGATCGTGTGGATCGCCTCGGACGACAATTTCAATCCGCTTCAGCGGACGCTTTTGCTGAAATTCGCCCTCTAGGGCTCGTACTCGGCACCGGCGGTAGCCGTGATCGCCCGTAGAAGGCGGCTGGATAGGAGAGGGCCGAAGGGCGGGCCGTGCAGCCCGTCTGAGGCGATCGACGCAGCCAGCCACCTTCTACGGGCGACCGCGAAGCGGCGGGCTGTCCTTTACCGCCCGGACGTCGTTGCTCGATCGGTCACGATGAATCATCATCGCTCCCTCCTCGCTCCTAGCCGGACAGCAAATGCCAACCCGTCCCGGCTGCCGCCGGTGCCGAGTACGAACCCTTTAAGCGAATTGGCGGCTCAGGCCGTGGCGGCTTCCGCGCCCTTCTTGGCGATCTCGCGCTTCAGGCGGCGGGCCTTGAGGCTCAGACTGTCGTCCGAGGTCTTGGCCAGCCAATTGTCCAGGCCGCCGACATGCTCGACCGAGCGAAGGCCGTTCATCGAGACGCGCAGCCGGATCCCGCGGCCCAAGGCATCGGACATCAGGGTGACGTTCTGCAGATTCGGCAGAAAGGTCCGCTTGGTCTTGTTGTTGGCGTGGGAAACGTTGTGACCCACCTGCCGGCCCTTGCCGGTCAGCTCGCAAATGCGCGACATCGTATCTCGTCCTGAATGATGCGGGGCTCAAGTCCCCGGAAAGACGGCGCGGATAGCGGCGGAGGCCGCTTTCGTCAACCCGACACAAGCCCGCACCGGGACAATTGCCATATCGTTGCGCAGGTGCAACCGATTGCGCGCGGCACCGTTCTCCTGTTAAGCTTCAGCCAGTCAAGCCGAAGGGCCCTTTCATGATCCGCACCCTGTTACTCCTCATCGCACTTCTCATCCTCCTCGCCATCGGCGCGGTCTATATGGGGTGGATCAATCCGCGTCAGACCCAGCAGGCTCAGCTTCCCAAATATGAGGTTGAGGTGAAGGATATCGGCATCGGAACGGCCACGACCAACGTGACCGTTCCGACCGTGACCACCGAGACCAAGCAGGTCGAGTTCCCGACCGTCACCGTCGGCGACGTCAACCAGGCCAACGCCCAGTAGGATCTGACGCGGCCGGCGCGGGGGACTCCCGCTTCATGGTCGCCCCCTTCTCCGATCCGATGCGGACGGCGCTCGAGGACGCGCGCGCCGCCGCCGCGGCCGGCGAGGTCCCGGTCGGGGCCGTGGTCGTTCTTGGTGGAGAGCTGGTTGCGCGCGCGCGCAACCGGATGCGGACGGACAGCGATCCCACCGCCCATGCCGAGATGGCCGCGCTTCGAGCCGCCGCTGCCGTCCTTGGCACGTCGAGGCTCGACGGGTGCGACCTGTGGGTGACCCTGGAGCCCTGCGCCATGTGCGCCGGCGCGATGGCGCTGGCGCGGATCTCCCGCCTCTATTTCGCGGCCGCCGACCCCAAGGGCGGCGCCGTCGTCAACGGCCCGCGTCTGTTCGCCCAGCCGACCTGCCACCACGCGCCGGAAGTCTATTCCGGCATGGGCGAAGAGGAGGCCGCGGCGCTTCTGCGCGCTTTCTTCGAGGCTCGGCGGCCCTGAGTTCCTCCCCTGCAAATGCAGGGGAGGATCTGATCAGGCGTTGTTCTGCTCGACCGGCACGATCCGGATCTCGACCCGCCGATTGGCCGAGCGCTCGGCCTCCGTGCTGTTGTCGTTGCCTGCGAGCGGCTGCGACGATCCGAAGCCCTGGGTCGCGATCCGCGCCGGCTGGACGCCCTTGGCGGAAAGATAATTGGCGACCGACTGGGCGCGATTGCGCGAGAGCGGGAGGTTGATCGAATCGCCGCCCGACGGGTCGGTGTGGCCGTAAACGTCGATCAAGGTCGACGGATAGGAGGCCAGGGTCTGGGCGACCTGGTCCAGCGTATTCTGGAATTGCGGCTGGATCTCGTAGCTGTTGATCGGGAAGGTGATTCCCGACGGCATGGTCAGTAGCAATTCATTGCCCTGCCGCTCGATCTCGACCCCGGTGCCCTCGGTCTTGTCGCGAAGCTCGCGCTCCTGCCGGTCCATATAGACTCCGACCGCGGCGCCAGCGAGCGCTCCGACCCCGGCGCCGACCACCTTCTCGGTCCGGTCCTGCCGGCCGCCGATCAGATCTCCGGCGAAATAACCGACCACGGCGCCGGCCACACCGCCGATGGCGGCCTTGCTGATCTTCTTGTCGCCCGTCTCCGGGTCAGTGACGCAGGCGCTTGTGGCGAGGAGGGCTGCGATGGCGGCGGATCCGAAGATCCTTTTGTTCGTAAGCATACAGATTCCTTTCCCCGAAAGGGGTCTATGGGACCGCGACACAACAGCCGGGCCGGGCGCTTCGTTCCCATCGCCGCTTCGGCGGAAGGAAAGCGGACGCGATTCATCGCCCGCCGAATCGCCGGTGCGAAAAACCGGTTCCCACTTTTTCGCGCGATGCTCTAAGGCGTGACGCCGCCCATGCCGCATCCTCCCGCTCCTCTTACGCCCTTTCCCTGGTTCGACCTGGCGATCATCCTCGCTTTGGTCGCGTTGAACGGCGTCTTCGCCATGTCGGAGCTGGCGATCGTCTCGGCGCGCAAGCCGCGGCTGAAGGCCATGGCGCGCTCGGGCCGAAAGGGCGCCCAGTGCGCGATCGATCTCGCAAGCGATCCCGGCCGGTTCCTCTCCACCGTCCAGATCGGGATCACCCTGATCGGGATCCTCGCCGGCGCCTATTCGGGCGCGAGCCTGGGCGGGCCGGTCGGCGAGCGCCTCGTCGGGCTTGGGATCGCCCCCGATACGGCGAAAACTCTCGGCTTCGCGATCGTGATCATCCTCACCACCTATGCGTCGCTGGTGATCGGCGAGCTGGTGCCGAAGCAATTCGCCCTCCGCTCGCCCGAGCCGATCGCGGCGACGATGGCCTATCCGATGCGCTGGCTCGCCAGGGCGACCGCGCCTTTGGGCTGGCTTCTCGACAAGACGAGCGCCCTCATCTTCCGCCTTTTGCGAATGCACCGCGATCCTTCGTCGAAGGTGACCGCCGAGGAGCTTCACCTCGTCGTCGCCGAGGCACACCATGCCGGAGTCATCGAGGAGAGCGAGCGGGCGATCATCTCGGGTGTCGTTCGGCTTGCCGACCGGCCCGTCCGAGAGGTGATGACGCCCCGCACCGACGTCGACTGGATCGACGTAGACTGCGATGCCAAGGCGCTTCGGGCCTTCATCCTCGACACGCCGCACAGCCGCCTTCCGGTCGCGGAAGGGTCGGTCGACACCTTGCTCGGGATCGTCCAGCTCCGCGACATACTCGCCGCCTCGATCGAGGGGCGGCCGCTCCAGCTGCGCGAGCTCGTCCGCGAGGCGCCCGTCGTTTCCGACCAGATGGACGCTCTCGACGCTCTGGAGGTGCTTCGGGCCTCGGAGGTGCCGATGGCCTTCGTCCACGACGAATACGGACATTTCGAAGGGGTGGTCACGCCCGCCGACCTGCTCGCCGCTCTGGCCGGCGATTTCACCTCGGATCTCGACAGCGACACCGATCCCCCCCTGGTCGAGCGCGACGACGGCAGCTGGTGGGTGTCGGGCTCGCTCTCCGCCGATGCCTTGTCGGACAGGCTCGGGATCAACCTCCCCGACGACCGCGATTACGCCACCGCCGCCGGCTTCGCTTTGTCGGTCCTCAAGCACATCCCCGAGGTCGGCGAGCGCTTCACCCATGCCGGCTGGAAGTTCGAGATCGTCGACATGGACGGCCGCAAGATCGACAAATTGCTCGCCTCCGAGATCGTCCACAGGCGCAGGGCCTGACCCATCATTCGCCGAGTCTGGCACCACGCAAGGACTTCGTTTTTGGTTCGCGCAGAGACGCAGAGGCGCAGAGAATCCGAGCGTGAGGCTGGCTCCGGCGGGAAGCCGCTCGCTCCTTCTCGAAAGGCCGCCTTAAGCGGCATTAGAACGTCGAACAGTCTTAGCCTGAGCGACCTCTTCAGTCTCTCTGCGTCTCTGCGATTCTCTGTGTCTCTGCGCGAACAAATGCGGCTTCGACCGCTCGCCGCCGTCCGGGATTAGCCGTTACCGCCCAGCTTCCCGAACTTCGCCTCGAAGCCGTCCCGGTCGTCCCGGGCAAGGTAGCAGGCCTGCTCGACCAGACGGTCGCGGGCGATTCGGCCGGCGAAGGCGCCCATGCGGGCGTCGAGCATCGCAACCTCGGTCTCGCCCAGGCCGGCGAGCTGGTCGAATCGGGTGATCCCGGCCTCGTTGAGCTGCGTCGCGAGCCTCGGCCCGACCCCCTTCAGCATCTGGAGATCGTTGGGCGGTCCGCCAGCGCCGGGAAGCTCGGCATGGGCGCGCACCCCCATGATCTCCCCCGCCACGTCGGTCGTCGCGGCGGCGACCTCGTCCTGGACCCAATTGCCCTCGCGTCCGTCCCGCCGGGCGGCGGCTGGTGGGGGCGGGGGCGGGGGCGGGGAGGCGCGGGCGACGGGCTCGGCCCGCTCGACCGGCCTGCCGGATCCCCTGCCCCGGAACATCCACCATGCTGTGATCAGGCCGATCAGCAGTGCGGCGAGAAGCAGATAGAGATTGGATTGGGCGACGAAGGTCATCGGGATTGTCCTCCAGAGCGTCGTGCGGAAAAGTGAGTACCGGCTTTCCGCGAAAAACGATGCGGCAACATCAGGCCAGATAGGATTCGCGCTTCGGCCGGCCGAACAGCAGGCCGCCCAGGCCGAGACCGATCAGGAAAGCAATCGAGATCAGGATCAATATCTCGGCGAGCAAAGGCAGCCCGCGCGCCTCGGGCTCGTCCGACCAGCGCACGCCGGAAATGCCTTTCACGCCGCGGACATAATCCTTCACGCCCATGCCGGTCTGGCCGAGTCCCTCGCGCTGAAGGTCGTTCGCCTCGCCGCTGACCGTCGCGCTTCGGGCGAGCGGATCCCGGGACATGCCGACCTCGATGCCCGGCAGCTCGCCCTTAGCCGCCGCGGCCCGCGCCTGGGCCTCAAGAGCGTCGATCATCCGTGCTCCGTTGCCGAGCGGGCCGTGCCAGACGAAGCCCATGATCAGCACCGCGGCCAGCCCGATCAGAAATTTCATCGCCGACGACATGACTCGCCTCCCTCTGTCGCTGCTCCGCCGTTAACGGATAAAGCGCCGCGCTCCAACGGCTCACATCTCGTAGCCGAGCCTCTCGGCCCAGGGCGCCAGAATCGGCAGGACCGGCGCCATCCGGGCGGCGTAGCGGCGCCAGCGCCCGCTCGCCCTTTTGTAGAGCGGCTCGGTCACCTGGGCGTAGCTTGCGGTCGCCACATAGCCTCTCTCGAGCGCGGTCCGCCTGTGATCCACCGCTTCGGCCTGCCACTCGAGTCCGAGCACCTCGAACAGGGGTCTCAGCTCCGCCTCCGGACCCTCGACCATCCGCTCGTAGCGAACCTCATGGACCCGGATCGGCAGCAGGGCCCGGGCGGCCGACCAGCTGGACATTGCGAGGTCGTAGAAAGCGGCCGAATCCTCGAGGTCGAGGAAATTGGCCATTGCCGGGTTCAGCCTGAAATTGGTGATGTAGCAGCTCAACACCACGTCGGCCGGATGCCTCTGCGCGAAGATGAAATGCGCGTCGGGAAACAGGCGGTGGAGCAAAGGCGCCTGGACCATGTTGAGCGGCATCTTGTCGACGACGAGCCTGTCCGCCGCAGGGGCGGCAAGCCGGTCGAGAGTCTCGAAATAGAGCGCGCGCAACTCTTCGGCTTCGGCCTCGTCGATCTCCGCCAGCCTTTCGAGCCGGCCGAGCCGATCCGCGACCGGCTGGAGCAGAGGCTTCTCCTCGACGACCTCTACCCGCGAATGGCCCATCAGCATCGTGTCGAGCAATGTGGTGCCCGAGCGGGGGAAACCGACGAGGAAGACCGGCGAGGCGCGTCCGGAGGGACGTGAAGCGGAGCTCAGGCGCGAAGCGAAATCCGGGGTGAGCAGGTCCGTCGCCTCGGCGAGCCCCTGGCGAAAGGCTCGGGCCTGAGCGCGCGGGTCAGACGGAAGCGCGGCAAGCGAACGGTTCATCTCGCCGAACGCCTCGAAGGCGCCGTCGGAGTCTCCGAGCCGGTCGAGAAGCTCGCCGATCAGCTGAGCCTTCCGGTGCGGCTCGGTCGAGGCGGGCGCGGCACGGGCGAGCGAGAGCGCCTCTTCGAACCGTCCCTCGCGCCGGGCATGGAGCGCCCGGGTGAAGGCAAGCTCCGATTCGTCGGCGGCCGCCGAGCGCGCGTTTTCGATGAGGGCGCCGAGCTCTTCGCCACGATTGAGGCTGTCGAGCAGGAGGGCGAGCTGGTTCCATGCGGCGGGTGCGGCGGGGTCGAGCGCGGTCGCCCCGCGAAAGGCCCGCTCGGCTCCGCCGAGATCGTCGAGCGCGGCGCGCGCCAGGCCGAGCTCCACCCGGATCGTCGCATCTTGCGGTATGTCGCGGGCGGCGATCTCGAGCGCGTCGGCCGCCTGCTTCGGCCGGCCGAGCCGCGCCAGGATCCGCCCGAGCTCGATGCGCGGCGCGCTTTCTCGCGGGGCGAGCTGCACGGCCTCCTCGATTTCCGCGCGGCCTTCTTCCGGCCGCCCGGCTTCGCCGAGCGCACCGGCGAGGTTCAACAGGATCGGTGCGAGGTCGGCGCGAAGCGACGCCGCGCGCCGGAGCGCCTCGACCGCGCCCGCCGGGTCGCCGGCCTCGCGGCGGGCATTGCCGAGATTGTTCCAGGATTCGAAGTCGCCGGGCTCGGCCGAGACGATCTGCTCGTAGCAACGTGCGGCCTCGACGGCCTCGCCGCGAGACTGGAAGATGTAGGCGCGCATTTTCATGAGCTCGGTCGCGGCGCCGGGAGGAAGACCCTCGGTCTCGCGGGCGACTGCCTCGGCGTCGCCGGCATCGCCGGCGGCGAGCAATGCGCGGCAGAGCTCGACTCGGGTCCCGGCATTTGCGGGATCGAGATCGAGGGCTCGGCGCAGATTGGCGATTCCCAACACGAAATCGCCGAGCCTGCAGCAGACATGGCCGAGAAACTGGAGCAAAGCGGAATCCGGGCTGTCCGGACCGAGCCCGTCCTCGGCGGCCCGGCGCGCGCCTTCCAGGTCGCCGCGTCGATAGAGATCGATCGCCCGCGCCAGAGGTTCCGAAGGCTTGGTCATCCTGTCGAACCCAGGGCCCCGGACCCTAGGCCGGGAAGGCGGAGCCGTCGCCCTTCAATTGCCGCCAAAGGGCCGGTTGTTCTGAATATTCTCGATCTTCTGCTTGGTCAGGCGGCGCAGCTCTTCCCATTCGGCCTGGGTATGGCATGCGCGCGATTTGTTCAGCCGCGATCCCGTTTCGCCGATCGTTCGGCAGACCTTCTTGTTCGGGTCGGCATGCTTCGAGCCTTCCGCCGCCGACGCGCCGCTCGCGCAGATCAGGCCTGCGACCCCGGCTAAGAGCACATGGCGAATCATGGCGCGATTTCCTTGCTCACGAGTTCATGGGCCGCGAGTTCTGGATCTTGTCGATATTCTGCTTCATCTGCCGGCGAAGCTCGTCCCATTCCTGCCGCGTATGGCAGGATCGGGTCCTCTTCAACCGCGATCCGCTTTCCGAATCGTATTTGCAGATCACCTGGTTCGGATCGCGCGCCTTCTTGGGCGCGGTCATTCCCACGCCGGCGCAGAGCGAAACGGTGATCGCGGCGAGCAGGATTCGATAGGCCATATGCGGCTCCCATGGCTTTCGCCGCAATCCTCGCGACGGCCCCACCTCGCGTCGATTATCACGAGAGTGGCGAACTTGAGAAGCGGCTTCACTCACCCTTTGGCCCCGGCCTTCGCTTTCGCCCGCTCGATCTCGCGCCAGCCGATGTCGCTCCGGTAGAAGCCGCTCGGGAAATCGACCTTTTCGACCGCCCGATAGGCCTTTCGCCGGGCGTCCGCGACGTCCTTCCCGAGCGCGGTGACGTTCAGAACCCGCCCGCCGCTTGCGACCAGCCTGTTCCCGTCCATCGCGGTGCCGGCGTGGAAGATTTTCGAATCCTTTCCCTCGGCCTCGGCGACGCTGCGGATCGCTCCGCCCTTCTTCGGCGCGTCGGGATAGCCCTTGGCCGCCATCACCACCGTCAGCGCGACCTCTTTCGAGAAGACCGGCCTGGGATGGTCGGCAAGCCTGCCCCGGGCCACGGCGAGAAGCAGTCCGAGCAGGTCGCTCTCCAGGCGCATCATCAGCACCTGGCATTCGGGGTCTCCGAACCGCGCATTATATTCGATCAGCTGCGGCCCCTTCTTCGTCAGCATCAGGCCGGCATAGAGGATCCCGGAATAAGGCGAGCCCTGCTCCGCAAGCGCCTCGACCGTGGGCCTCACGATCTCCTCCATCACCCGCTTTTCGAGCCGTGGAGTCAGTATCGAGGCTGGGCTGTAGGCGCCCATGCCCCCGGTATTGGGGCCGGTGTCGCCGTCCCCGACCCTTTTGTGGTCCTGGGCCGATCCGAAGGGGACGATCGTCTCACCGTCGGTCAAGGCGAAGAAGCTCGCTTCCTCGCCTTCGAGGAACTCCTCGATCACGACCGACGATCCGGCCGTTCCGAAGCCGCCCTCGAACATCGTCTCGAGAGCGGAATGAGCTTCCTCCCTGGTCAGCGCGATGATCACGCCCTTGCCGGCGGCGATTCCGTCCGCCTTGATGACCAAAGGCGGCTCGAAATCCTCGAGCACCGCCTCGGCGGCGAGCCTGTCCGAGGCCCGGGCGTAGCGCGCGGTCGGGATTCCGCGGCGCGCGCACAGATCCTTGGTGAAGCCCTTCGATCCTTCGAGCTGCGCCGGGATCCGGTTCGGACCGAACACTGCGAAGCCCATCGTTCTCAGATTGTCGGCGAGCCCGTCGACCAGTGGCGCTTCCGGGCCGATCACGATCAGCTCGATCGAATGCTTCAGGCAGAAATCGACGACGGCGCGATGGTCGGCCGGGTCGATCGCGGCCAGCTCGGCATGGTCCGAGATGCCCGGATTTCCGGGTGCCGCGAACAATTTGCCCAGAAGCGGCGATTGCGCGAGCTTCCAGGCGAGCGCATGTTCGCGTCCGCCCGAACCGAGCAGCAGGACATTCATGGACGATCTTCCCTCAGCCGAAGCCGGGCTGTTAGCAACCGAGACGCCTGGCGACAACGCGCCGGCCCTTTCCGTCTCCGAGCTGAGCATGGCGCTGAAGCGCACCGTCGAGGATGCGTTCGGCTTCGTCCGGGTCCGCGGCGAGATCAGCGGATGGAAGCAGGCGGGGTCGGGCCATTGCTATCTCTGCCTCAAGGACGACAAGGCGGTGATCGACGGCGTGATCTGGAAGGGCCAGGCCTCGAGCCTCCGGTTCCGGCCCGAGGACGGGATCGAGGTCGTCGCCACCGGCCGCCTCACCACCTATCCGGGCCGCTCGCGCTACCAGATCGTGATCGACCGGCTCGAGCTGGCGGGCCAGGGCGCGCTCATGGCGCTGCTCGACAAGCGCCGCCGGGCGCTCGCCGAGGAGGGGCTTTTCGACGCCGGGCGCAAGAGGCCCCTTCCCTATCTTCCGCGAGTCATCGGGGTCGTCACCTCGCCGACCGGCGCCGTCATCCGCGACATATTGCATCGCCTCGAGGACCGCTGCCCCTGCCACGTCCTGGTCTGGCCGGTCCCGGTCCAGGGCGAGGGCGCCGCAGCGAAGATCGCGGCGGCGATCCGGGGCTTCGACGGACTTGCCGCGGGCGGGCCGATTCCGCGTCCCGACCTGGTCATCGTCGCGCGCGGCGGCGGCTCGATCGAGGATCTGTGGGCGTTCAACGAGGAGGAGGTGGTCCGGGCCATCGCTGAGTCCGGCATCCCGATCATCTCGGCGGTGGGCCACGAGACCGATACGTCGCTGAGCGATTTCGCGGCCGACGTCCGGGCCCCGACTCCGACAGCCGCCGCCGAGATCGCGGTCCCGGTCCGCGCCGATCTTCATTCCCAGCTGCGCGAGACCGGTCATCGGCTCGAGCGCTGCGCCCGCCGGGCGGTCGAACGCGGCTGCGAGCAGCTCGAAAACGCGCTTCGGCGCTGGCCCGAGCGCGAGGCCCTTCTCGCGCCCCAGCGCCAGAGGCTCGACGAGTTGGGCGAAAGGCTGCCCCGCGCGCTGGGCGCCAGGCTCGACCGGGCGCGCGGCGAGCTCGGCCATGCCGCCGGCGCTCTCCGCCCCGGACTGCTGGTCTCCGCTCACCGCCGCGCCCGGGAGCGGCTCGACGCTTTGTGGCGAGTCGCCCAGCTCGCCCATCCGAATCGTCCGCTCGAGCGCGGCTATGCCCGGGTCGAGGACCGTGAAGGCAGGACCCTCATGTCCGCCGCCGCGGCACGCGAGGCCGAGCTGCTGAAGCTCGTCTTCGCCGACGGCCCGGTCGAGGCGACGGTGGGAAACGCGGCCTTGCCGCCGGCGTCAAAGCCGCCTCTTGAGCGCCCGCGCCGGGGGAATTATTCCGCCGCCCGGGCCGATCAGCCCAAATTGTTGTAGGAATGCGCACATGCTGATGTCGAACCAGGGCCGCCCGGCGCGCCTCCACTACATGCAGGGCACCTTCCGGGTGCTCAGCCCCGGCGATCATGTGCTCTGCGCGGTCACGCGAAAGCCGATCCCGCTCGAAGCCCTGCGCTACTGGAGCGTCGAGCGGCAGGAAGCCTATGCCGATGCCGAGGCCTCGGTTCAGGCCGAAGGGCGCGGATGATCGCCATCGGGCGCTGAGCGAAGGATGGGGGAGGCCGAGCTCTTCGCCCGGGCTTCGGAAGCCTGGCATCGCGGCCGGCCCGACGAAGCCTCGAAGCTGCTCCGAGCGCTGGTCGATCGCGAACCGGGCCACGCAGCCGCCCTCAACACTCTGGGCATGATCGCTCTCAACAAGGGCGATTGCGTCAACGCGATATCCTGGCTCGAGCAGGCGGCGGCGGCCGCGCCGGAGACGGCGCCGATCCGCTTCAACCTGTTCCAGGCGCTCGACCGGGCCGGCGAGGCCGAGCGTGCGCTGGCCGCGCTGGATGCGGCCTTGTGCGCCGATCCGAATTATCTGCCCGCCAACATCATGAAGGCGGACCTGCTGGAGCGGCTCGGCCGAGGCCCCGAATCTCTCGCTCTGTTTCGAGCCCTCATCGCCTCGGACGCTCCGATCGATGTCATGCCGGAGCCGGTCGTCCGGGCTTTCGCCCGTGGCCGGGAGCGGGTCCGGGCCGATGGCGAGAGCCGCGCCGCCGCGCTCGAAGCGCCGCTCGCCGCGGTCCAGGCGGCCTGGCCCGGCGCCGATCTCAGCCGGGCCAGGGCCTATGCCGAACAAAGGACCGGCCGGCGCAGAATCTATGTCCAGCAGCCCGTCGGCGGCCATTTCCCCTATCTGCCCGCGCTCGAATTCTTTCCGCGCGATCTGTTTCCCTGGCTCGGGGATCTCGAGGCGAAGACGGCTGAGATCGCGGCGGAGCTTCTGGCGGTCATACAGGGCGGCGCCGAGTCCTTCCGCCCCTATGTCGGCTTCGATCCGACCATGCCGGTCAATCAATGGGCCGAGCTCAACCACAGCAGGCGGTGGAGCGCCTTCTTCTTCCTGGAGGATGGCGAGCGTCACGAGGAGAATATCCGGCGCTGCCCGGGAACCGCTTCGCTGCTGGAATCGCTACCTTTGCTCGATCTGCCGGGGAAGGGCCCGACCGCCATGTTCTCGATCCTCGAGCCGAATACGCGAATCCCGCCGCACACCGGGTCGAACAATGTGCGCGCGACGATCCACCTTCCGCTCATCGTCCCGCAAGGGTGCGGATTCCGCGTCGGCGCCGAGACCCGCGCCTGGGAGGTCGGCAAGGCCTGGGCCTTCGACGACACGATCGAGCATGAGGCCTGGAACCAGAGCGGCGAGCCGCGCGCCATCCTGATCCTCGACGCCTGGAACCCGCTGCTCAGCGAAGCCGAGCGCGCCGCGGTGCGGCTGATCGGCTAGAGCGATGGCTTCGGAATCACGCTTATCCAGCGCTGCGCTGGCTCTCGGCCTGGCCCTGATCGCGGCCGACTGCGGAACGGATCCGTCGCCAATCGCGATAGCCGAAACGCCGGCACCGCCGCCGCGGCCGGCGCCCGTCGCCGCGCCCTTCCATCTCGCTCTGGAGGGAGCGGCCGTACAGGGCGGACTGCTGTTCGGAACCGCGACCGGGGCGGCCTCGCTCGCTTTGGACGGGAACCCCGTTCCGCTCGCGCCCGGCGGCCGCTTCCTGCTCGGGTTCGATCGGGACCATCCCGCTTCGTCCCTGCTCGAAGCGCGGTCCGCCGACGGACGGACGTTGTCGCGCGCCATCGCGGTCGCGCCGCGCGCGTGGAAGATCGAGCAAATAAATATCGCCCGCCGCCCCTCCGGCCCGACCGCCGATTTTCTTCGCCTGCGCGAGGGAGAGCTGGCCCGCATCGGAGCGGCCCGCGCATCGGTCCCCGCGTCGGACGGCTGGCGCCAGTCATTCGTCTGGCCGGCGCGCGGCCGGATCAGCGGAGTGTTCGGCTCGCAACGCGTCTATCGCGGCGAGCCCGCCTCCTTCCATAACGGCGTCGACGTCGCCGCCGGCGCCGGGGCCCCGGTGGTCGCGCCGGCGGACGGGATCGTCGTCCTCGCCGGGCCGCCCGCTTTCAGCCTCGAAGGCAATCTGGTCATCGTCGCCCACGGAATGGGCCTGACCAGCGCCTTCCTGCATCTTTCGCAGACGCTGGTGCGCCAGGGTCAGCCGGTGCGGCAGGGCGAGATCATCGGCCGGGTCGGAGCGAGCGGCCGGGCCACCGGCCCCCACCTCCATTGGGGCATGCGCTGGGGCGAGGCGCGGATCGATCCCCAGCGCCTCGTCAGCGGGCAGGCATTGCCTTAGGCGCTATCGTTCGCGCCGTGCCCTGACCCCCGGCTGGCCGTCGATCCGCATCATGTAGCTGCCCATCGCCGCTTTCTTGATCTCGACCTTCGATCCGGGTTTCGGTCTTCGCCCCAGGAGCATGTCGTTGATCTGGCGCCAGGTGCCGCCTTCCTTGAGGGTCACCACCCAGCGGCCTTCGCCGTCCTGGAAGGCGGAGGCGACCTCGCTCTCGATCGAGTTGACCTCGGTTCCCTCGTCGTCGGGGCCGCCCCCGAAAATGTTCAGCCCGGGCAGATCGAGGCCGAACAGCGAGCGCTTGGTGTCGCGCACCTGCTTCCTGTCGACCACCACCACCTCGCGGCTCGTAGTCGCCTGCTCGAAGGTCGCGACCGCGCTGTCGAAGCAGGCGAGCCTCGCCTTCTCGTCCGCGATCGCCCGGCAGCGGAGAACCGCCTCGAGCGCTTCCGGCCGCCTCTGCATCGCCTTGGGCGCGGCGATCGCCGCGGCCGGGAGCGCAAGCGCCGCAAGCGCAAGAAGTGAAGTCGTCGCTCTCATAAACCCTCTCGTCCAGACACGCCCGGACGAACGGCCGGACCGGCCGATGATGGTGCATCCTGAAATGCATGGCAAGGCGGGCCGCCATGTGACAATTTTGTCACGCGGCACAGAATTGGGTGGGCGCGCTCAGAGAGACGATTGCGCCTTTTTCATTACATACCGTAAACGGATCAGCGGACTGCCGGTTCCTGCCGGCGCTCAGGGTGAGAGCAATTCACGGCCGCGGCCGTCACAAGGGGACTGAAATGAAGACCAATCGGATTTTGAACCAGCTGCTTGCGACCACCATGTTTTGTGGCGCGGCGATCAGCTTTGCCTCTCCCGCGTTCGCGCAGGAAGATCCCCAGGAGCCGAGCACCGGCCCCGTCGAGAATGCGACGCCCGACGCGTCCGCCGACGGCGACCCCGATGCCGCCGACCAGGGCGACATCCTCGTCACCGGTTCGCGCATTCCTCAGCCGAACCTGACTTCGACCAGCCCGGTCACCGTCCTCAACAGCGCCGAGATCAAGCTTCAGGGCACGACCCGCACCGAGGACATCGTCAACTCGCTTCCGCAGGCCTTCGCCGGCCAGGGCGGCAACATCGCCAACGGCGCCACCGGCACCGCCACGGTCGATCTCCGCAACCTCGGCGCCTCGCGCACCCTGGTCCTGATCAACGGCCGCCGCCTCCAGGCCGGCGACCCCGCGCAGGCCGTTCCGGTCGCCGACATCAACTTCATCCCGGCCTCGATCGTTCGCCGGGTTGACGTCCTCACGGGCGGCGCCTCGTCGGTCTACGGCGCCGACGCCGTTTCGGGCGTCGTCAACTTCATCATGGATACTGAGTTCGAAGGCATTCGCCTGGACGGCCAGTACAGCTTCTATCAGCATGTCAACGATACGGACGAGCAGATCGTCCAGGAGATCGTGCGCGACAATTTCGCAAGGCCGGGTCACAATGTCGCCGACGGCGGCACGATCGATCTTTCGATGGCGATCGGCGCGGGCTTCGACGACGGCCGCGGCCACGTCATGGCCTATGCGACCTATCGCAAGCTGAACGCCGTGCTTCAGGGCAACCGCGATTATTCGACCTGCGCACTGACCGCGCGTACCGACCCGCAGGTGAATGGGCCTGGCGGCAACCCGAACAGGCTGCAGGATTGCGGCGGCTCGGCCACCTCGCATATCGGCACCTTCTTCACCAACCTGGCCGGCGGCACCTTCCAGACCGGCCCGAACCGGACCTTCATCCCCGGCTTCACGCCGTTCAACTTCGCGCCGTACAACTACTACCAGCGCCCGGACGAGCGCTACACGGCCGGCGCCTTCGCCACCTACGAGATCAGCGAGGCGTTCAAGCCCTTCCTCGAGGCGATGTTCATGGACGACCGCACGGTCGCCCAGATCGCTCCGTCGGGCAATTTCGGCAACACCTTCTCGATCAACTGCGACAGCCCGCTCATGTCGGCTCAGCAGCGCGCGATCGCCTGCGCCCCTGCCAATCTGCTCAACGCCGGCGGCACGACCGGCGGCGTCCCGCAGGTGTTCATCGACACGGTCACCGGCAACCCCTATTTCCGGGGCTTCCTGCAGCCGTTGCGTCGTAACGTCGAGGGTGGCGGCCGTCAGTCCGACCTCCAGCACACCGACTACCGGATCGTGGCCGGCATGCGCGGCGACTTCGCCAAGGGCCTCTCCTACGAGGCTTATTATCAGTATGGCCGGGTCGTCTACGCCCAGACCTATCTGAACGACTTCTCGGTCACCCGTCTCACCCGCGCGCTCGACGTCATCGACAATCCGGCCACCGCGGGCGTCGATCCGACCTGCCGCTCGGTTCTGGACGGAAGCGATCCGAACTGCGTGCCTTACGACATCTTCGCGCTCAATTCGGTGAACAATGCGGCGCTGGCCTACCTGCAGACCCCGGGCTTCGCCCGCGGCAACACGCAGGAGAGCATCGCTCACGCCGACGTCACCCTCGCCGGCGGCGATTATGGTCTCCAGAGCCCCTGGGCCACCGAGGGCTTCGGTATCAACGCCGGCGTCGAGTATCGCAAGGAATCGCTGGAGCTGAACACCGACACCGCCTTCTCGACCGGCGACCTTGCCGGCCAGGGCGGCGCCACGCTCGGCGTGCAGGGTTCGTTCGACGTCCGGGAGGCCTTCATCGAGGGCCGCTTCCCGGTCGTCAGCGACCGGCCCTTCTTCCACGAGCTCTCGTTCGGCGCCGGTTACCGCTATTCGCATTACGAGATACCGGCGACCGCCACCACGGCTGCGAACAGCTTCAATACCGACACCTACAAGTTCGAGGCCGACTGGGCTCCGGTTCGCGACATCCGCTTCCGCGGCAGCTATAACCGCGCCGTTCGCGCTCCGAACGTCTCCGAGCTGTTCGTCACGCAGTCGGTCGGGCTCGACGGCTCGACCGATCCGTGCGCCGGTCCGGCCGTCGGGACCCTGGTCAACGGCTTCACCGCGGCCCAGTGCGCCCTCACCGGCGTGACCGCCGCCCAGTTCGGCAACATCGTTGCGAACCCGGCCGACCAGTATAACGGCCTTCTGGGCGGCAACCCGGCTCTCGAGCCGGAAATCGCCACCACCAAGACGCTCGGTGCCGTGTTCCAGCCGCGCTTCCTTCCGCGCTTCGCGGCGACGCTCGACTACTTCGACATCAAGATCAACAACCTGATCGGCATCATCGGCGCCGACCTGATCCTCGATCAGTGCGTCAGCGTGGGTGAGTTCTGCAACCTGATCGTCCGCGACGCCCAGGGGTCGCTGTGGCGGAGCAATAACGGCTTCGTCATCGATACGAACCTGAACTCGGGCACGCTGCGTACCAAGGGCGTCGACTGGGGCATGAGCTACTCGCATCCGCTCGGCGGCATCGGGACCTTGTCGTTCAACACGGTCGGAACCTGGCTCGACACGCTCTTCGTCGACCCGGTCGGCGATCCCGCCTACAATTGCGTCGGCTTCCACGGCGTCACCTGCGGCACGCCTACTCCCGAGTGGCGCGCCAAGACCCGCCTGTCCCTGACCACGCCGGACGGTATCGGTCTGTCGGTGGCGTGGCGCTACTTCTCGTCGGTCAAGCGTGACACGCTCAGCTCCGATGACGATCTGGCAACGACCACGACCCGTCCGGCCGACCGTGAGATCAAGGCTCAGAACTATATCGATCTGACCATGACCGCGAAGATCGGCGATCACTACAACTTCCGTATCGGTGTAAATAACATCTTCGACCGGGAGCCCCCGATCGCAACGCAGCTCCCGGCCGGCTTCGGCAGCGGCAACACCTATCCGCAGGTGTATGACGCGATGGGCCGCTACATCTTCGCCGGCGTCACGCTCGACTTCTAAGCCGAACGCGACTTCGCGAAACGGAACGGCGGGCCTTCGGGTCCGCCGTTTTGTTTTTGGGACCGAGCGTCTAGACAAAGAAGATGGCGGACGATCCGGATACCGAGGGCAGCATCGAGGCGGACGCGGATCGCGCGGCCGCGCGCGGCGATGCCGCGGAAGCGCGCGCCATCCTCGAACGGGTGGTGGCGGCCGAGCCGGACCGGGCCGATGCCTGGCTGAAGCTCGCGGCAATGTGCCGCATGCTGAACGACCCCGAGGCTGCGCTCTCGGCGGTGTCCGGCGCTCTCCGGATCGATCCGCTCGCTTTCCTGCCCCTGCTGCTCAAGGCCAATCTTCTCGACGCCGTCGGTCGGCCCGCCGAGGCGGGCGAGACCTATGGCCACGCCTTGGCGCAGCGTCCCGCCCAGGTTCCGCCCGGCATGGCGGCCGCGATTGCGTTGGCGGAGAAACGCCATGCCGAGCATCTCGAAGCGGGGGAAAGCCGGCTGGAAGCGGCGCTCGCGCCGTTGCGGAGCGCATTGAGCGAAGACGAATATTTGCGGGCCCGCCGCTTCAACACGAACATCCTTCGCACCACTCGTCCCTTCCATAGCGAGCCCAGCCACTTCCACTATCCGGGCCTCAGGGAGCGTGAGTTCCATGATCGCGCCCCCTTCCCCTGGTTTGCTACTCTGGAATCGGCCACCGCCTCGGTCAGGGAGGATTTCCAGCGGGTCATGGCGGCCGAGCGCGCCGAGCTCGTCCCCTATATCGACTATCCGGACGACGTTCCGCTCCGGCAATGGGCGGCGCTCAACCGCTCGAGCGACTGGACCGCCATTCATCTCGTCCGAAACGGCGTGCGGGTCGAGGCCAATGCCCGCCACTGTCCCACGGTCATGGATCTGCTCGGCGGCCTCGACCAGCCCGAGGTGGCCGGCCGCTCGCCCAACGCCATGTTCTCATTGCTCGCGCCCGGCGCTCATATCCCGCCGCACAACGGAGTCGCCAATAGCCGGCTGGTTTGCCACCTCCCGCTGATCGTTCCGCCCGGATGCTGGTTCCGGGTCGGCGCCGAGCGCCGGGACTGGCGGGTCGGCCAGGCCTGGATCTTCGACGACACGATCGAGCACGAGGCCATGAACACTTCGGATGCGCTCCGGGTGATACTGATCGTCGACACCTGGCATCCCGACCTTTCGCGCGCCGAGCGCCTTGCCGTCGCGGCGAGCATGGAGGCGTCCTCCGCCGAAACCGGAGAGGGGCTGTGAATCTCGCCGAGGCCGAACCGGCGTTGGCTGTCGATCCGGCCGACGCCGATGCCGCCTACAATGCCGGTCTCGGCGCGCTGAAATCGGGCCGCGAGGTGGAAGCACTCGCTTTGCTCGAACGCGCCCGCGCGCGCCATCCGCGCGACGCGCGGCTTTGGCAGGTCGCCGCGCTCCTTCACCGTTCGCTCGACGATCTCGGCCCGGCGGTCTCGCATTTCGAAAAGGCCGCCCGTCTATCCCCGCTCGATCCTCTCATCGCCCACGGCCACGCCCGAGCCGCGCTCGAGGCGGGAAGGCCTGCGGCCGCCTTGTTCGAGCATGCGCACCGGCTCGCGCCGCTCGACGGCTCCGTCCTGCTCGGGCTCGCCGCCGCCCGCTTCGCCGAGAACGGCCCCGAAGCGGCTCTCGAGGGCATCGAGGAGCAGCTTCGAATCCATCCCGGGTGGCTGCCCGGTCATGCTCTTGCCGCCCGCTTGCTCTACATGTCGGGCCGCCGCGGCGAGTTCACCTCCCTATTCGAGCGCGCCCTGGAGGCCGCTCCGGCACATGTCGATCTGTGGCGCGAGCTCATCACCACGATCATGCACGCGGGGCTCCACGAGGAGGCGCTCGAGGCGGTCTCCCGGGCGCGGACCTCCGCGGGACCGCATCTCGCCTTCGATGCGAACGAGGCGGTCTGCCATGCCGAGCTCGGTCACGGCGAAGTGGCCGACCGGCTCTTCGCTCCGCTCGCCGCTGTCGACGACGTCCATCTGTCGGTACGCAGGATACGCCACTTCCTCCGCACCGGCCGGGCCCGCGAGGCCGCCGAGCTGGCGGAGCCCATCTCGAAGGGCCAAGCCGGCTTCATGGTCTGGCCCTATCTGTCGCTGGCATGGCGGCTTCTGGGCGATTCCCGCTGGGAATGGCTTGAAGGCGATGAGAGGATGGTGGGAGTCTATGACCTCGGCGATGCTCTTCCGCCGCTCGGCGCCCTGGCCGACCGACTTCGAGGCCTCCACATCGCCACCGGCCAGCCGCTCGAGCAATCGGTGCGAGGCGGTACACAGACCGACGGCATATTGTTCGCACGGACAGAGCCGGAAATACGGACGCTGCGAAGCGCGGTCGTGGGGGCGGTCGAGCGCCATATCGCCCAGCTTCCGCCACCGGATCCGGACCACCCGACCCTGTCGCCCCGCCGCGACGCGCGAGTGCGCTTCTCCGGCTCCTGGTCGGTGCGCCTGACCGCGGCCGGCCACCACGCCAATCACATCCATCCGGCGGGTTGGTTCAGCTCGGCGCTCTACGTCGCCTTGCCGGACGAGGCCGAGAGGGGCCCGCCCCCCGCCGGCTGGCTCACCCTCGGCGAGCCGCAGGCGGAGCTCGGCCTCGCTCTCCCGCCCTTCCGTACCGTCGAGCCAAGGCCCGGGCGTCTGGTCCTCTTCCCATCGACCATGTGGCACGGCACGAGGCCCTTCGCCGAGGGCGAGCGCCTCACCGTCGCGTTTGACGTGGCGCGGCCGTCCTGACGTCTTTCGGCGCTTCCGCCACCGCTCGGAAAAGCATCGGCGAGAAATCGTAAAAACCATGAGTCCAACCTCTTTCCCTGGCGGTGCCCGGGTGGAGTACTCGCGTTACGATGGAGAGCGGCTATTTGATCGGGGTAACGGACTTCATCCCTTAAACGGAAGTCGTGGAGGCCCTCGTCATGGAGGAAGTAGGGGGCGTATCGCCGGCCTCTCGTGACCCAGGCGCAATTCTCGTCTTCAGCTAGGCGGGGAAGTTAAGGGATTGCGCGGGCGGGATTATTCCGTGATGTTTCGTCCGAGAGGAACGGGCATGGCGGACAAGCCGAACATCACTCGGGAAGAGTATGTCTCGCGGCTCGTGCAGGTAGGCGTGTGGGCCACGCCTCAGAACCCGATTCAATATGCGTTCCTGGAGCAGCAGCCGGCCTATCTGCCGAACGAGCCGGGATGGAGCGTCCTCTCGGCCGCGCAGCGGGCGGCAGTGGAGCGGGCCTTCGCGATGATCGCCGAGGTCGTGAACCTGACCTTCGTCCAGGTTGCCGACAATCAGCAGCAGCCGGGGCCGACCAACCCGCGCATCAACTTCTACGCGAACAGCGTCGAGCTCAGCTACTCGGGCAGCATGGATGCCTACCAGTTCGGGGGTTCGGACGCGATTCACGGTGCGGACATCAGGTTCAACAACGCGCGCATCGCACAGCGGCAGAACAATGAGGGCTGGCAGGACTTCACCTCGTTCGTCGTGCTGCACGAAGTCCTGCACGCCATGGGTCTGTCGCACCCGGGCAACTATAATGGCCAGGGCTTCAACTATGCGGACCATGCCGAGTTCGTCGAGGACACGACCCAATATTCGGTCTTGTCCTACTTCGCGGCGTCCTTCACGGGCGCGGACCATACGATCGGCAGCGTCCTGTACGGGGCGCGGACGCCGCTCCTCTACGACATTCTCGCGCTCCAGTCCCTCTACGCCCCAAACATGGCGACGCGCGCCGGGGACACCGTCTACGGCTTCAACTCGAATACCGGCGCCGATTCCCCATTCAACTTCGCCGTCACCACCGGGCCGGTCGTCGCGATCTGGGATGGGGGCGGGCTCGATCGGATCGACCTCTCCGGCTATTCCAGCGCGTCGCTGATCGACCTCAACCACGGCGCGTTCAGCGATGCCGGCGGCCTCACGAAGAACATCGCGATCGCCTTCGGGGTGACGATCGAGAATGCGACAGGTGGCGCCGGCGACGACGTGATCCGCGGGAACGCGGTGGCGAACGAAATCGACGGCGGATCCGGCAACGACCAGCTCGAAGGCGGCGCGGGCGACGATATCCTCTTCGGCGGGAGCGGCTCCGACACGATGGTCGGCGGCCTCGGCGACGACCTCTATTTCACGGACGTCGACACCGACTCGATCGTCGAGCTTGCCGGGGAGGGCATCGACGAAGTCAGGGTCGGTCGCTCCTACACGCTCGGCGCAAACCTGGAGAATCTCCGCGGGACCGGCGGCTTCGGACACCTGACGCTGACGGGCAACGATCTGGACAATGTGATCACTGGGACCGGTTCGGGCCTGGACACATTGAACGGCGGCGCAGGCAACGACTTCCTCGACGGCAACGGCGGACCCGACCACATGTCGGGTGACGCCGGCGACGACATCTATGTCGTCAGGGAGAGCGGCTCGACGATCAGCGAAAACGCGAATGACGGCACCGACGAGGTGCGGGTGATGGTCGCCTCCTACATGCTTCCCGGCAATGTCGAGAACGGGACTGCGACAGAGCTGTCTCAAGCCTTTCTGACCGGCAACGATCTCGACAACGTGCTGAAAGGCACGTCCGGCTCGGACGATCTGGACGGCGGCGCCGGAGCGGACGTCATGATCGGTTTTGCCGGCAACGACCGGTACATCGTCGACAATGCCGGTGACCAGATCGTCGAGATCGACGCCTCCGGCGGCTCCGACACGGTCGAGACGAGCCTCGCCGCCTACACGCTCGGCGCCAATCTCGAGCGGCTGCACGGCAATGCGCCGGGCGGCGGGCAGGCGCTGACCGGCAACGCGCTCGCCAACGTCATCGTCGGCGGCTCCGGCAACGACGCGATCGACGGCGGCGCGGGCGCGGACCAGATGGCGGGCGGCCTGGGAGACGACATCTATCTTGCCGATGATGGGGGTGACACGTTCGCCGAGAATGCGGATGGGGGAATGGACGAGGTCCGCACGAGCCTGGCCGCCTTCAGCATCGCCGGCTTTGCTCATGTCGAGCTGCTGACCGCGACCGGCGTCAACGGCCAATTTCTCACCGGCAATGCGCTTGCCAATATCGTCACCGGCGGCGCGGGCGGGGACAGGCTCGACGGCGGCTCGGGCGCCGACCAGATGGTCGGCGGACTGGGCAGCGATATCTTTGTCGTCGACAATGGCGGCGACACGATCGTCGAGGCCGCGGGTGGCGGCACCGATACGGTCGAAAGCAGCATCACTCTGACTCTCGGCGACAATCTCGAGCGCCTCACGCTCACCGGTGCTGCATCGGTCGATGGCATCGGCAATAGTCTCGCCAACATCATCACCGGGAATGCGGGCAACAACAGAATCGACGGCGGCATCGGCAGCGATCTGATGGTCGGCGGAATGGGTAACGACCTGTTCTGGGTAGACAGCGCAGGCGACACGGTCAGCGAGCAGAATGGCGGGGGAGACGATACGGTCTGGAGCGCGATCGACTACACGCTGGGGGACTGGGTGGAGAATCTGGAGCTGATCATCCCGGGAACGCCGGCGGTCAACGGAACTGGGAACGGTCTCGCAAACTGGATCATCGGCAATGAGAGCGCGAACATTCTCGACGGCAAGGGCGGCGCGGATCGGCTGGTCGGCGGCCTCGGCAACGATACCTATATCGTCGATAACGTGGGGGACCAGCTGTTCGAGAGCGTGGACGCGGGCTTCGACGTCGCCCATTCGACCGCGGCGAGCTACACGATCGGCGCCAACGTCGAGAATTTGATACTGCTTGCAGGTGCGCTCAACGGCACGGGCAATGCTCTTGCCAACGCCATTACCGGCAACGGCGCCAACAATGTCCTGAATGGGATGGCGGGCGCAGACACGATGGCGGGTGCCGCGGGCCACGACATCTATGTCGTCGACAATGTGGGCGATGTGGTCACCGAGGGTGCGTCGGCCGGCAACGATACGGTCCAGAGCTCGATAACTTATACGCTCGGCGACAATGTCGAATACCTGACGTTGACCGGCACCGGCTCGATCAGCGGCACAGGGAACAGCCTCAACAACATCATCAACGGCAACAATTCCGCCAACTTCATCGTCGGCGGCCTGGGCGCGGACTTCATGACCGGAGCGGGCGGCGACGACACCTATTTCGTCGACAATGCCAGCGACCAGGTGACCGAAGCAGCGGGCGGCGGCACCGACACCGTCAACTCCACCGTCAATTACACGCTCGGCGCCGAGGTCGAGCGCCTGGTTCTCGGCGGCACCGCTTCGCTTCAGGGCATCGGCAACGATCTTGCCAACATCATCACCGGCAACGGGTCGGCCAATCGGCTGGACGGCGGGATCGGCGCAGACACGATGCAGGGCGGCCTCGGCAACGACACCTACATCGTCGACAATGTGGGCGACGTCGCGACCGACACCGGCGGTCTCGACACGGTCCAGAGCAGCGTCACCGTCACCCTCCATTCCAGCATCGACAATCTGATCCTGACCGGCGCCAATGCCATCGACGGCACCGGCAACGGCCTGTGGAACGTGATGACCGGCAACGGCGCCGCCAACACATTGGACGGGGGTGTCGGCAACGACGTCCTGAACGGCGGGCTTGGCGCCGACATGCTGATCGGCGGGGCGGGCCACGACACCTACCATGTCGACAATGTGGGCGACCAGGTGATCGACACCGGCGGCGGCAACGACCATGTCCACAGCAGCATCAGCTACACGCTTGGCGCCGACCTTGAATATCTGACGCTGACCGGCACCGCGGCGAGCGCCACCGGCAATGCCAAGAACAACCTCCTCTACGGCAATGCCGGCAGCAACGTCATCGACGGCGGCCTTGGCGCCGACACGATGGTGGGGGGGCTGGGCGACGACATCTATTATGTCGAGAACGGCTCCGACCAGATCACCGAGCATCTGAACCAGGGCAATGACACAGTGATGAGCTCGGTTCACCATGCGCTGCGCGGAAACATCGAGAACCTCACCCTGATCGGCACCAATGCGGTCTCGGCGACGGGCAACGAGCTCGCCAACGTCATCACCGGCAACAGCGCGAACAATGTGATCAGCGGCGCGCTGGGCGCCGACACGCTGTCGGGCGGCGGCGGCAACGACGTCTACCAGTACCGGTTCGTCACCGAATCCACCGCGGCCTCGAAGGACCAGATCAACGGGTTCAACGCGGGCGACAAGATCAACCTGTCGATCCTCGATGCCAATACCGGCACGAGCGCCAACAATGACGCGTTCACGTTCATCGGCGCCAATGCGTTCAGCAACACCGCCGGTGAGCTCCGGGCCACCGAGAGCGGCGGCGTGTGGACGATCCAGGCCGACGTCAACGGCGACGGCATCGCCGATCTCGTCATCGGGCTGAGCGCCGAGGGAGGTTACATCATCGGCGCGGGTGACTTCGTGCTCTAGTCGGGCCACCCAGCCGGTGGTCGCCAAGCTTATACAAATAAGGATTTTTCGAATGTCGAGAATTGAGGCCGTCGAAAATGCATTGGGATGCGCGACCGCAGAGCAGCAGAGATTGCCGGAAAGTCGCCCTTCTACGATCATTTACCTGGAAGCAGCCGCGTCCGTGGTGTCGCGCAATAGCTGGCGGTCGAAATGAATATCACCGGTACCCCAAATAATGACAGCCTTGCCGGAACCTCGGGCGACGACCGCATAGAGGGCCTCGGCGGCGACGATGAGCTGACCGGAGAAGATGGCAACGATCATCTGATCGGCGGCCCCGGCAACGACCGCGCCCAAGGTAATGCCGGGGACGATGTGCTGGAGGGCGACGACGGCAACGACCAGCTATTCGGCGACTCTGGGAACGACATAATGACCGGCGGCGCCGGCAACGATCTGCTCGACGGCGGGATTGGAATCGACGTGATGACCGGCGGCGCCGGCGACGACATTTTCATCGTCGACAATGCCGCCGACTCGGTCGTGGAGGCGACCGACGGTGGTATCGACGAAGTGCGGTTCGGACTGGTCGTCTACACCTTGCCGGCCAACGTCGAGATCGGAACCTCGACCGCGACGAGTGCGAGCGTCATCAACGGCAACGATCTCGATAATGAGATCACCGGCACGCAGTTCGACGATGTCATCGACGGCGGAGTCGGCGCCGACATCATGATCGGTTTTCAAGGGGACGATCGGTATTTCGTCGACAATGCCGGAGACAGGATCGAACAGGAGGATTTTGCCTCCTGGGGTACCGATACTGTCGAGACCGGCATTGCCGCCTACACGCTCCCGACGGGTGTCGAGATCATCATCGGCAATGCGAGCCAGCAAATCCTGACCGGCAATGCCGGCGACAATGTGCTGACTTCGAACGGCGGCGCCGACACCCTGATCGGCGGCGGTGGGAACGACCTCTATTTCATTTCCGCCGGCGACCTAGTTGTCGAGCAGGCCGGAGAAGGTAACGACATCGTCCGTACCAGCCTGGCCTACTACGCCCTTCCCGACCATGTCGAGGAGCTGCATGCGACGAGCTTGGTCATCGGGCAGACCCTGATCGGCAATGCCGCCGACAACGTCATCCTCGGCACCTCGATCAGCGATCAGAGCGACACGATCGACGGCGGCGCAGGCGCGGACATCATGGTCGGCGGTCACGGCAGCGACATCTATTATGTCGACAACGTTTCCGATCAGGTCAGGGAACAGATCGATGAAGGTTCAGCTGACGAGGTTCGCACCAGCGTCAACTTAACTTTGCCTCATGCTGTCGAACTACTGACGGGGGTCGGATCGACCGGCCTCGTCCTGACCGGGAACCATCTCGCCAACACGATACGCGGCACTTCCGGAAACGATGTGATCCTTGCCAACAACAGCGGGGGCGCCGACCTGCTGATCGGCGGCCTCGGCAACGACACCTATCAGATCGACGCCGGCGATACGATCGTCGAGGAAGCGGACGGCGGATTCGATACGGTCGAGGTCAATTTCGCTTATGTGCTCGGCGCCAACCTCGAGGCGCTCAGGCTCATGGAGGGAGTGTATGAGGGCACCGGCAACGAGCTCGACAATCTCCTGATCGGCAACGGAAACGGGAACATACTCAATGGCGGCGCCGGGGCAGACGAAATGCGGGGCGGCGCCAGCAACGACGTGTATTTCGTCGACAATCCGGGCGATGTCGTCGTGGAGCTCGCGGGAGAAGGCGAGGACGAAATCCGTTCGAGCTTCGCAGTGACGAACCTATCCAGCTTCCAATTCGTGGAGAAGCTCACCGGCATCTCGGCCGTGGGGCAGACATTGATCGGCAACGACCTGAACAACATAATTACCGGCGGATCGGGAAACGACGTTCTGGACGGCGGTGGCGGCGTAGATGAGCTTCGCGGGGGTAACGGCGGCGATGTCTATATTATCGGTGCGAACGATTATGTATACGAAAACGGGTTCGGCGGCAGCGACGAGATCCGGACGACGGCCGCCATCTACAGCATTCAGTCGCTATACTTTATCGAAAATCTGACCGGCCTGTCCGACGCGGGCCAGACGCTGACCGGCAACGAGGGAGTCAATGTGATCGTCGGCGGCGCCGGCAACGACATTCTTGACGGATATAGCGGAGCCGACACGATGCGCGGCGGGCTTGGCGACGATGTCTACGTCGTCGACAACAACAGTCAGACGGTCATCGAACTCGCCGGCGCGGGCAGCGATGAAATTCGCACCTGGCTCAGTTCGTTCAGCCTGGCTGGCTATGCCAATGTCGAGAAGCTGACCGGGAAGAGCTTCTCAATGACCTTGACCGGCAACGGCCTCGACAACGTCATTACCGCGGGCGCGTATCGCGACATTCTGGACGGCGGTATCGGAGCCGACACGATGATTGGCGGCGATGACGGCGACGAATATTTCGTCGACAATGTCGGCGACGTCGTCGTCGAACTTGCCGGCCCGTACAGCGGCACCGATACGATCGTCACGACACTCGCAGCCTACAGCCTAGCGAATGTTACCAATGTCGAGAATCTCAGTGGAGATTCGTCGAACCAGGTGCTGACGGGGAATGCGGGCAACAACGACATTTCCGGCATGAACGGCAACGACATCCTGGACGGCGGGCTTGGGGCCGATCGGATGTATGGCGGGGATGGCGACGATATATACATGGTCGACAACGCTGCCGACCTGGTTGTCGAGAGCGTGAATTGGGGGACGGACGGGATACGTACCGCCCTCTCCACCTACAGCCTTGCCGTGTGGGAAGAGGTGGAGAATCTCACTGGCACCTCCGCTTCCGCCCAGACGCTCACCGGCAATGCCAAGGCGAACGTCATCGTCGCGGGTGCGGGCAACGATACGCTGGATGGGGCCTCGGGAGCCGACAGATTGGCGGGCGGCCTCGGCAACGACCTCTATCACGTCGATAACGCCGCGGACGTGATCGTCGAAGCGGCAAATGCGGGAATCGATACGGTACGGAGCATGGCCTCGTATGTGTTGGCCGCCAATGTCGAAAACCTCCTGATGCTTGCAGAGGCGGTCAACGGCACGGGCAATGGTCTCGCCAACTCCATTACCGGCACCAGCGGCGCGAATCGCATTGACGGAGCAGGCGGGTCTGACGTCATGCGGGGCCTTGGCGGTAACGACACTTATGTGCTGGACAACGCAGGCGACTCCATCGTGGAGGTGGCCGGCGGCGGAACCGATACCGTCGAGAGCAGCATCAGTTACACGATCGGCTCGGAGATCGAGAGGCTCACGCTGACCGGCACGGCGGTCTCGGGCACCGGAAACGAGCTCGACAACGTCATCACCGGCAATGCCGGCAACAACCTGCTGGACGGAGGCCTCGGCAGTGACCTGATGGCTGGCGGCCTGGGAGACGATACCTACCTCATCGACAATGTGGGAGACTCCATAAGCGAGCAGAGTGGTGCAGGGACCGACACGGTGCGCAGTTCGAGCGATCACACGCTCGGTGACTGGGTCGAGAATTTGGTCATGCTTGAGGGTGCCGTGAACGGCACGGGCAATGGCCTCGCCAACTTGATGACGGGAAACGGCCTCGCCAACACGCTCGACGGAAAGGGTGGCGTCGACAATATGGCGGGCGGCCTTGGCGACGACATCTACTTCGTCGACATCTGGAGCGATCTTGTCACCGAGGGAGCCAATGGGGGGACGGACTCGGTTCAGTCGGCTGCGGCGAGCTTTACCCTCGGCGCCAATGTCGAGAACCTGATACTTCTCACGGGCGCCTTCAACGGCACCGGCAATGGCCTCGCCAACTCCATCACCGGCAACGGCCTCAACAATGTGCTGAACGGCATGGGCGGCGCCGATACCATGGCCGGCGGTACGGGACACGACACCTATCATGTCGACAATGCGGGCGACCTCGTCACGGAGGCCGTCTCGGCCGGCAACGACACGGTGCTTGCCTCGACCACCTACACGCTGGGCGACAATGTCGAGTATCTGACCCTGACCGGGACGGC
>DATDAS010000072.1:0-3704 GCA_036525315.1 Allosphingosinicella sp. | reverse complement strand
TACGGGCCCCTTCGACGCCGCCTGCGGCGTCGCTCAGGACATGCTTCGCACGGCTCAGTTCCTACTCAGGATGAGCGGTCAGGGACTTGCGGGCACGCGTGCGCCCTCGCGCGCGAGGATCTCCTCGGCGACCCGGTGAGTCCGCTCATTGTCGACGTCGATGGCCAGCCGTCCGTCGCGGGTCACCAGGGCGACCATCCTGATCCGGAACCGCCGCGAGAAGTGGCGCATCATGAAGTCGAGCGTGCCGAGCTTCGAGATGTAGATGAACAGGGAGATGAGACCGAGGGCGCGCACGGCGCGGGCCTTCTTCTTGACGAACTGGCCGCCCAGCCGGAAGCTGTCGGTGGACCTCAGCGCCTGCTCATTTCCCAGCCAGAACAGGTTGCAGTTCGAATAGCCGCCTTCGCGGAACCGGTAGAAGCGCCTTTGTCCTTCAGGATGCGCCGCGACGATGTCGGTCTCGCCCGCCATCATCACCACGCCGTCGACCCCCGGCTCGGCCCCCAGGGCGGCGAGGGACCGCATCCCTTCGGCGGTCATCAGCACATTGTCCGCGGTGGTGATCAGAAGCGGGAAGCCGGTGATCCGGCTCGCCGCGACGACGCTGTCGACGATCGCATATTCCGCCTCGATCGGCGTGAGCCGGCCGGCCGAGCTCAGCCGTTTCACCGTCGGCTCGTCCGCGACCAGTGAGAAATCCTCGATCGACAGGAAGAGCGGCGAGTCGGGAAAGGCCTCGTCGGCGATCCGAAGCACGCGCCCGACCATCGCTTCGCCCGCCACCGGGACCAGGCATTTATGGGTCACTCCGAACTTCTCGGCGAGCGGATCGAGCGAGGCCGAGCGCCGTCCGGCCAAGACCAAAATGCGGGGTTGGGAGCTCATCTCTGCTTTCAAAGCATGTTCCGGAGGAAAGGTCCCGGCCGTCCGGTCAGGCGGCATGGGATCCGATTGCCTTCTGACGGCGGCGCTGGACCGACGAGCCGATCCCGAGCGCCTCCCGGTACTTCGCGACCGTACGCCGCGCAATATCGAAGCCCTTGGCCCTGAGCAGGTCGACCAGCTGATCGTCGGACAATATGTCGCGCCCGCTCTCGGCGGCGATCAGCGCCTTGATATGGCTCTTCACCGCCTCCGCCGAGACGGACTCGCCGCCTTCGGCCCCTTCGGCGCCCCCCATCGCCCTGATTCCGCTGGTGAAGAAATATTTGAGCTCGAAAAGGCCGCGGTCGCAGGCCAGATATTTGTTCGAGGTGACCCGGCTCACCGTCGATTCGTGCATTCCGATCGCCTCGGCGACGTTTCGAAGCGTGAGCGGCCGAAGATGGGCGACCCCGCTCCGGAAGAATCCGTCCTGCTGCTTCACGATCTCGGTCGCGACCTTGACGATCGTCCGCGCCCTCTGGTCGAGCGCCTTCATCAGCCAGTTGGCGCTCGCCAGGCATTCGGAGAGCCAGGCCCTGGATTCCTTGTCCTGGGCACCGTTGGCGAGCTCCGAATAATAGGTCCGGTTGACGAGCAGACGCGGAAGGGTCGCCGAATTGAGCTCGATCGCCCAGCCGCTCGATCGCCGCGCGACGAAGACGTCGGGAATCACGCTCTCGATCCGCTCCCCCTGGGCGAACTTGCAACCGGGCTTGGGGTCGTAGCCCCTCAGCTCGCGGATCATGTCGCTCATGTCCTCGTCGTCGACTCCGCAGATGCGCTTGAGAGCGCCGACATTGCCCTTGGCGAGATAGTCGAGATTGTCGATCAGCCGGGCCATGGCCGGATCGTAGCGGTCGACGTCCCGTGCCTGGATGGCGAGGCATTCGGAGAGTGATCGAGCGCCGACTCCGGAAGGATCGAAGGTCTGGACGGTGGCGAGCACGCGCTCGGCCTCGCGGACCGGAATCTCGAGCCGGTTGGCGATGTCGAGCAACGAGGCGAGGAAATAGCCGGTCTCGTCGATCTGCTCGATGATCTGGGTGGCGACGATCAGGTCGGTGCCCGAAAGCACCTCGCCGGCCTGGGCGAGCAGATGGTCGTGGAGCGAGACGCTGCCTTCGGCGAAGCTGTCGAAATCGGCGCCCTCGCCCGAGGAGGAATGGATCCCGTCGAGTCCGAGCCCGCCCTCGGGCCCGCCGCTCTCCATCCGGTCGGCGGCGCTGTCCTGGTGGAGATTCTCGTTCGACGGATCCATGTCGAGCTGCGGGTCGCCGGCACCGCTCATCACGAGCTCGTCGAGGGTCTGGGGATCCGCGGCCGGCGCATCGGCTGGCTCCCCCGGCTCGGAATGGGCCTCCTCATCGCCTCCGCCGGTGTCCAGAAGCGGATTCTTCTCGAGCTCCTCGGCGATGAAGCTCTCGATCTCGAGGTTGGACAGGGCCAGCAGCCGGATCGCCTGCTGGAGCTGGGGAGTCATGACCAGCGACTGGCTCTGCCGAAGATCGAGGCGCGGGCCGATCGACATTATACGCGCCCTAATTCCCGTTCGGGCTGATGATGGGGCCGCGCTGTCCCCCGGACAGCGCGACGGGGGCCCCATCATTGTCGAAGCCCTCCACTTCCCCTTTCGGGAAAGAGAGAAGGAAGCCCTTCGACAGGCTCAGGGCGAACGGTAGATTGAGATCGGGCGCCATCTCAAAGCTCGAAGCTCTCGCCGAGATAGAGGCGGCGCACGTTCGGGTCGGCGACGAGATCGGCCGGGCTTCCGGCGAACAGGACCTGGCCGTCATAGATGATGCAGGCGCGGTCGACGATGTCGAGCGTCTCGCGGACGTTATGATCGGTGATCAGGACCCCGATGTCGCGCTTCTTCAGCTCGATCACCAGGTCGCGGATGTCTGCGATGGAGATGGGATCGATGCCCGCGAAGGGCTCGTCGAGGAGCATGATCGTGGGGTCGGCGGCGAGCGCCCGGGCGATCTCGCAGCGCCGCCGCTCGCCGCCCGAAAGCGCCATGGCCGGGGCGTCGCGGAGATGGGCGATGTGGAACTCGGCGAGCAGGGTCTCGAGCCGGTCCCGCCGAACCTGGCGGTCGGGCTCGGCGACCTCGAGGACCGCCATGATGTTCTGGGCGACGGTGAGGCCGCGGAAGATCGAAGTCTCCTGGGGCAGATAGCCGAGGCCGAGGATCGCGCGCCGGTACATCGGGAGGCCGGTAATGTCGGCGCCGTCTAGCAGGATCCGGCCGCTGTCGGGCTTCACCAGCCCCATGATCGAATAGAAGCAGGTCGTCTTGCCGGCCCCGTTCGGCCCGAGGAGCCCGACCACCTCGCCGCTCTCGACGTGAAGCGAGACGTCCTTCAGGACGACCTTCTTGTCGTAGGATTTGGCGATCGAGACGACCGACAGCCCGCTGCCGGCGAGCGCGAGCACCGCCGCTTCGTCAGGCCTCTCGATCAAAGCGCTGTCGTTCATCTCCGCCCTCTTCCCGCTCAAAGACTTAGGCGAAGGCGGAGCCTGCCTCAACTGGCAAGATTCCTGCATGGCCGGAGAAAATGAACGACTGGTCCTTCGATACGGGCCTTCGCCAAGCTCAGTCCCTACTCAGGATGAGCGGGAGGGATTTAACACATCGCTCATCCTTGCATATTGGATTGAGGACAGGCGCGTGATGTGATGCGCTTTGTCCGTGTGGTCGAGGTCATGACCTCGACCACACGGGGCGGACGGGTCGTGCCCATCCTGGAGCTATAGGCTCGTTACTCAGCAAGGCC
>DATDAS010000071.1:0-41288 GCA_036525315.1 Allosphingosinicella sp. | reverse complement strand
GGGGTGGGGCACCAGCCGACGGGTGGTGGGGGGGGCGGCACTGAGTCAGACCTCGCAACCCCCTCCACCAGCCTTCGGCTGGTCCCCCTCCCCGGCCCGGGGAGGATCCGCAGGATCCAGAAACACCAGCCCCTCGGCCAGCTTCAGCGCCGTCTCCAGGCTGTCCGCAAGCCGCGTCTCGATCCCCTCGCGCACGACCAGCCGGTCGACCACCACCTCGATGTCGTGCTTGTATTTCTTGTCGAGCGCGGGCGCGTCCTCGATGTCGTAAAACTGGCCGTCGATCCGCACCCGGGTGAAGCCGGACTTCTGCCATTCGGCGAGTTCTCGCCGATACTCGCCCTTGCGGCCGCGAACGACCGGGGCGAGCAGATAGAGCCGCGTGCCCTCGGGCAGGAGCATCACCCGGTCGACCATCTGCGACACGGTCTGCGCCGCGATCGGAAGGCCTGTGGCCGGGCTGTAGGGCACTCCGACCCGAGCCCAGAGCAGGCGCATGTAATCGTAAATCTCGGTGACGGTCGCGACCGTGGAGCGCGGGTTTCGGCTGGTCGTCTTCTGCTCGATCGAGATGGCCGGCGACAGGCCCTCGATATGGTCGACGTCGGGCTTCTGCATCAGCTCGAGGAACTGGCGCGCATAGGCCGAAAGCGACTCGACGTATCGGCGCTGCCCCTCGGCATAGATGGTGTCGAAGGCGAGGCTGGATTTCCCCGATCCCGACAGCCCGGTGATGACCGTCAGCGTCTCCCGGGGGATGTCGACGTCGATCCCCTTGAGATTATGCTCGCGCGCGCCGCGGACGGATATGTGAGTCAGCATAAGCTTGGCTGTTCCAGATTTGTTCTAAACTAATGGAGCGCGCGCCAGGCGTCAACGCGAGGCGAGCGAGATGGGTTTGCGGAGGCCCGAAGACAAGGTTGATTTTTCACGGCAGCGTGACGGCGATCACGCGCTTGCCTGGCCCGATCAATCGATGGTGGCCCCGTCAACGGAGGCAATCATGATAAACTATACCGACGAAGCGGTACAAGAATGCGAGCTCAGGGCGGTGTTCGCTCTCGACGTGCTCGACGTCAACCGCCGCCTGCTGGTCGAACATATCCCCGTCAGCGAAACGATGGAGCAATGCGGCATCGGACCCCGCAAATGCGCCATGCTGACCACGTGGATCAACAAGCATCGCGTGTCGACGGGGCGCCCGGCGATCGACCCGGGAGTGAAGCCGGCGACGAAGATCAGTGAGGTGATTGGCCATGTTTGCTAACTTCGTTCGCGCCGCCTTCGGCGCTGCAGTCGTCGGGCTGCTTGTGTTGCCTACAGTCGCCTCGGCGCAGGAGGGCTGGGATCTTAGTCTGACCGAGGCTCCCGAGCCGGATAGCAAGGCGTGGGAGGATCCCGCGAGGATCTCACTGACGATCGACCCTGATGGTCCTGACCAATTCAGCGCTCAGGTCAATCTAGAGGCGGCTCGCAATTTCGCGCTGACTCGGGGCCGCGACGGCAAGGTTAGCGGCTATGTCCGCTGGAACCGAGAAACCGGTAGCGATCCGCAGAACAATTTCGAAGCAGGTTTGGGCCTCGAGGCCGGGTATGACATCGGACGGTTGCTGAACCTCGAACCAGCGGACCTTCGCCTGCCGCGCGAACAGCTGGCCCGCTTAGCCGATGCCAGGGAGCGGCAATGGGATGTCGCAGTGCGGTCCTCAGCCGGCTATGCGAGAAAAGCCACATATCCCGATCTCTCGACGCCAGTCTGCGTGGCCACACCAGCGCTGCCGCAGTGCACGACTCAGTTCAGCGAGAGCCTTCGAACAGGCTTGGCAATGACTCTCTTCAATGCCGGTCTCGAAAATCTCGATCAACGAACGGGACTGGTCTTTTCGGTCCAGCCCAAGTTCGGAGTTGACCACGACCTGCTGCTAAACAGTCCAGTGAACGTCGACACCGGAATCGCCGAGCACGGTGGCTATCTGTCGGCCCTCGGCGGGTTGGCGGTGAATCTCTCGGACAGCTTCATTAATCGGGGCTGGGAGATTCAGGCGTCGGCACAATTGCGCCAACGGCTACTCGCATCCGATTCTCGGAGGCCCTCGATCGAGCGTTCGGCCGAGCGATTCGAGATCTCCGGAACTTATTATTTTATTCGGCCGAAAATCGGGGAGAGCGACTTCCGGGCCGGCATCGGAGTGACTTACACACATGGCGAGGATCCGCTCACCGGCGCTCCAAAAGGCGACAAGATTGTGGTCGCACTCCGGCTCGGCCGCTACTGACCGATGCGGCGGCGCGTTAGGCATCAACGATTGAAGGCGGGCGATGAATTCGCGGATCTGGACTCTGGCAATTCTGGCGACCGGGGCGGCGACCGCAGCCACGGCCCTTCCCACTGCCGAAGATCATCGGGGCAATCGCATTGAACCCTTTCGGCAGACGCCCACACCCTATGTTACCGATCGCCGCACCATCGAGGATTATCGCAACTGCACCGAGGATCGGCTGTGGTGCGCCGACCTCCGTCGGGAGCAGCCGGAAGGGCACTGGACGCTTCATGTCGTGGCGCGCGATGGTGTAGTTTCGAGGGAATATTACTACAGGCTGCCGACGGATCTTTGCTGCGGCCCCGGGCGCAACTTCGGCGTTTGGAACGAGATCGTCCGGGAGCCCCGCGGCGCCGCGTTGATCGGCCTGGATTTCGGGCGGGAAACGGGCCGACGCGGGGGCTTTCGTTCCTTTCAGAGACGCCTGCTCCTGCTGCGGGTGCCGAAGGAATCTGGCGGAGCGCCGGTTCCCGTGCTCGAGGCTCCGCTCAGCGGTGTCGTCGACCAGCCCGTCTGCATCTCCGCCACGGACCAGCGCGACCGCCCAAAAGACTGCATGGACCGTTTCGACTTCGATACCCTGTTCACCCTGATCCCGTCGGTCGCGCCCGTGGAGCCGCCCAACCTCATCATGGTCGCGACGGCCTCGACCACGCCCGGCTTGCGGACCCGTATCGGCGGCCGTCCTGTCCGCCGAGGACCGGTGGAGCGGACCCTGGACGATGAAGTCCGCGATCCGGCATGCACCTACACGCGCAGCTTTTATTTCGACGATGCTCTGGGTCGCTACGTCCCTGACGCTCCTTTGCCCGACTGCAGCAACTACCTCGAACCTTGATCGGCGCTCGGTCGTGTCGTCCCCCCTTCCGCCGGTCCTTACCACTCGCTAGCTTTCGCTTCCGGACGGCAGTCTGCCGACGGCGACCCTGGGAACGGGCTCCGTCCGAAGGCGCGAGAATCGCTCGGGGCTAGATCTTCGCGGGACAGCCAGGACATGCGCGCGCAAGCTCGGGCGTCGTAGGCCGTGTGACGGGCGTCACGCGTATCAGCGTGAAAAATCGAGCAACCTCCCCCTCGATGGAGGTGAGAGGAATGATAAACACGACTTTGCCCGCGCCGCCCCCGCCCGAATGGGTTGCGGCCTTCTGCAAGGATTACACCTTGTTCCTGTTCGATTGGGGCAGGGGGATCCTGATCGTCGCTGTTCTTCTCGGGGCCGCTCTTGCGATCGCGGCGGTGATCGTCGAGCTTCGCAAGAAGCCGGCCGAGAGCGGCGGGAATGCCGAGCTGCGGGCCCCGCCGGCTCCAACCGCGATCCTCGACTCGCTGAAGGCGTTCATCCAGGCGCTGTCGAGCCTGCCGACCTGGCTCGCTCTTTTCGGAGGCGGAGTCCTCCTGCTGTGGATGGCGGGCAATGTGATTCCCGAAATCTGCAAGCCGCCGGCGGAGGAATGCCCCGCCGGCCAGAAATGCGTCCCGGAGAAACCCGACCGCCAGGCAGGGGGCAACAGCTCGGCCGCCAACACCTCCGCCGACAACTGACCCTTGGGTCGCGAGGCGGGTTCACGCCCGCCTCGCCCGGCTTCTCGCCCGCTCCGCTTCGCGCTATCCTGCGCTCCAGTCGAGAGGGGGGAACGATGGCGAACTCCGCCGCCACCAATGCGACGGCTAGCGTCAACGCTGCGGATGCCACCGTGACCGCCGCGGCCGACCCGGCCAAATGGGTCGCTGACTTCTGCACGAATTACGGACAGACTGTGCTTTGGCTAGCCATCGCGTTCCTGGGCGTGGCGCTTCTGCTCGGCATCGCGAGCAGCATCGTTGCCCTTCAACAGGCGGCCAAATCGCAAAAGGGAGGCGGACCCGATCTGGTCAGCGGCAAGTCCTCCCCGATCCGGCAAAGCTCGTCGACGCCCTCAAGGGCCTGATCGACGCTTTGGCCAAGGCGCCCGCCTGGATCGCGCTTTCCGTCGGCGGCATTCTCCTGCTCTGGATGGCCGGTTCGTTCGCCGGCGCCATCTGCGTGCCGCCCGACTCCGAGGACGGAAACGGGGCCAGCTCGAACACCGCGAATTCGAGCACGACGACAACGAACATGAGCTCGACGAACACGTCGCGCATCAGCACCGGAAACACGGCCGGCAACACCCAGGGAACCGTCACGAATGCGCAGGGGCGTCCCGGCGGCTGAGCTAATGATTTGAGCGACTCGTCGCGCACCACCACGACCGTTCCCCTTTCCGCCGCTCTGGTCTTGACCCTGGGTGGAACGCAAGGCGGGACATCGATAGGGTGTGACGCCGACGGGGAGAAGAACCAGGCTCGTCGCTCCGGGGGATCG
The DNA here is from genome assembly GCA_036525315.1 of Allosphingosinicella sp. Lineage (GTDB taxonomy): Bacteria > Pseudomonadota > Alphaproteobacteria > Sphingomonadales > Sphingomonadaceae > Allosphingosinicella. The sequence goes on along the minus strand of DATDAS010000071.1, from coordinate 36,626 downwards.
ATGGCCGCAGGCATGAGACTGCCGACAACATTGCCGCAGCTCGCCGGCCGTGGCCTTCTCGCATTCCGGCTGGCGTGGGGCGCGGTCTTGATGCTGGCGCTGGTCGTGCCGCTGGCCGGGGCGCTGCACTTCAGCGATGTGGAGGACCGCCTCCATTACAACCCGTTCCGGGAATTCGGGCTGCGCGGGCAGGTGACCGGCTCGCTCCTCGGCCAGCCGTTCGGGGTCGAGGCAAAGCGGACGGGGATCGTCCGCGGTGCGACCTTGCTCGCGATCGACGGCACGCCAGTTCCGCCCGGATCCTCGCGCCGTGAGATTGCGTCCCGGCTGGCCGCGGCGGGGCCGCAGGTACGCCTGGTCACGCGCACGCCGGAGGGCGAGGTGCGCCGGCATTTGCTCACGAGAGACAAGCAGGCATGGGCGAGGCATTACGAAGGATCGGGGATCAGCCGCGAGCAACGGCGGCTGCTGTTCATGGCGATCGGCCTTTTGACGGCGGCGATTGCGATCTTCGCCGCCGTGTTGCTGACGCTTCGACGCCCGCGCGACCCCGTCGTCGCCCTCTTTTCATTCGGCCTGCTCTGCCAGGCCGCCAGCGCGCATGTCGCCGTGGTCACCTGGTTCGCGCTCGGCGCGGGCGCTATCGGCGCGATCCTGTTCTGGACGGGCATCGGCGCGCTCACTCTCGGAATGCTTGTGTTCCCGCAAGGCCGGTTCGAGCCCCGGTGGAGCAGATGGCTGCCGATCCCGGTCCTCCTGTGGACGCTCGTCCATTTCGCCGATTACGGACCGCGGGAGCTCTCGACGATGCTCAAGAATGTCGTCAGCGCGGCCCTGTTCCTCTTGTGCCTGGCGACGGTCCTGATCCGCTTTCGGCGGCTGCCGCCGGGCATGGAGCGGCAGCAGGTGCGATGGGCGCTGCACGGTTTCGCGCTCGCCGCGACATCGTCCTTCGCTTATCTCATGGTGACCGCGGCTTTCGCGCGGAGCACCGACGAGCTTGCGCTGATCTGGGCTTCCCTGGCCGGCGTCCTGCTGCAAATGCTCGTGACCCTGTTCATCGCCGGCGGCCTGCTCGTCTCGCTGCTGCGCTACCGGCTCTACGATGCCGAGGCGGCGATCAGCCGTTCGGCCGGCTATGCCCTGCTGACCCTGACTCTGGGGGCGGTCTTCGCCGCCAGCGCCAAATTGCTCGAAACCTTCTTCGAATCGACCTTCGGGCGGGATGCGGGAATGCTCCCCGGAGCGCTGGGCGCCGGCCTGGCGGTGGCCCTGATCACGCCGCTGCACAGGCGCATCCAGGACTGGGCCGAGCGGCGGTTCCAGAAGGCGCTGCTGCACCTGCGGCGCGACCTTCCCGCCTGCGTCGACGATTTGCGCGAGACCGCGAGCCTGGGCCAATTGCTCGACGAGGTGCTTGCCCGGGTCGAGGCCGGCGCGCGCGCGGTCCGGTCGGCGGTGACCATCGACGGCAGGCTCGCGGCCGTGCGCGGCATCGAGGGAAAGGATCTGGACGCGGGCCTGTTCCCGGTCTCCGTTCCCCTGCGCGTCGGCCATGCCGGCTCCGAGGTCGGGGCTTTGCTGGTCGGACCCCGCCCGGACGGAACCCGCCTCGGCGCCGACGAGCGCGAGGTGCTCGAAGAGATCGCCGATCCGATCGCGCGCGCGATCCGGGTAGTGATGGCGCGCCAGGAGCGCGAAGCGGCGACGAAAAAAGCACTGGCGGCGATCCAGCGGCGGCTGACCAGGATAGAGAAGGGGAGCAGGGATGGCTGAGAACAAGACCAAGCCCACCGGCGTGGACGTCGGCGCATTCCTCGACTCGGTGCCCGATCCGAAGCGCCGCTCCGACGGCAAGGAGGTGGCCGCCCTGATGGAGCGGCTCAGCGGCCGTTCGCCCTACATGTGGGGGCCCACGATCGTCGGCTTCGGAAGCTATCACTACAAATATGAGAGCGGCCGCGAAGGCGATGCCCCGCGCATCGGCTTCTCTCCACGCGCGAAGGAATTGGTGCTCTACCTCTCGGACGATTATCCGCGCTACCGGTCGCTTATGGACCGGCTCGGCAAGCACAGGACCGGCAAGTCCTGCCTCTACATCAAGTCGCTCGACGACGTGGACCGGGCCGTGCTCGAGCAGCTGATCGTCGAAACCCTCGCGCGCATGGACGAAAAATATCCGGAATGAGCAGGCTCGTGCCTGTTTCCCGGCGCAGGCCGGGATCCGGACCTTTCCGCGGCGGCGCCGGACCCCGGCCTTGACCTCCGGTCGACTTCGTCACGCCGGGGAAACCTCGCGTCGCACCTGAGCAGGATTCGCCGGACCGAACGCGGACGGTCGCCCGGTGTGACCTTTGTCACATCGCTTCCGCGTCCCGGCGGGCACGGTCGTGCCGGCTCCTGGGGAGACGGCGATGGCGAAGCTCGAAGTGGTGGCGCGGCCCGGCGCGGGCGTGACCCAATATAGTCTGTTCGTCGACGGCATCGCGGTGACCACCGACTCGCGCCACCGCGGCTCGGTCCGCTGCGAAGGCCGGAGCGGCGACGGCTCGAGCCACAGCCTTCTCTACGCCTTCGTCGGGAGTCCCGGCGGAAGCCTGGGCTTCACGCTGCGCTGCGGCGGCCGCGAGCTGTGCAGAATCGCCCCCGCGCGGATCGACTCCGCCGGCAATGCCCGGAAAGCCGGCCGGATGGTCTTCGCGCTTTAAGGCTGCCGCTCTGGCGTCTCAGGACCTGGTCCTGCGAAGCTTCAGCGAAGCAGGATTGTTGGAGACTTGTTGGAATGTTCCTGCTATGTTCTTATCGTCCGAATCGGTTCTTTGACATCGTGAGCAGGATTTGACCTACGGCAGCGGCGATGCCGCGACCAACCCCTGGGGAGTCGCCGGCGCAAGCGTGCCCGCACGATCGCTACCCGTCCTGAATTTCAATTTGCGGGGGTACGTGGTGCTTACCTTCCTTACCTTTCGCCTCACCTTTCGGCTTGTCCGCAAGGCGCAAAGCGCGAGGGCGGAGCCGGAGCCCGGTGCTTCCCTTGTGGAGCGCGGTGGCCGCGGCCAACCCCGGTGAGTCGCCGGCGCCTCCATGCCCTTTCGGGCGAGGCCGGACATTTTTTAAAACCGACGTGGTCGTAAACTTTGTAAACTTTGGGACGCCAACCAGCCGCATTGGAGTGCTGGAGCGTCCCGCCGGCCGCGCCGGAATTTCGCTTCATCCCGCCCGGCTGGCGGATCGTCGCGGGACAAGGCACCGTAATTCACCGTAACTTACGGTGATTACGGTGCCCGAGCGCTCTGGTCCGGCGCGAGGCCGATCTGCAGCGGTGAGGGACGTTTCGAACCCCCGTCAGCCGAACTTTCCGAACTTTCTGAACGCTTCCGGCGACGCCGCCCCGCGCCGGACCGTGTCCAAAGGCTCGAAGACTCCGAATTGTCACGGGGCCCGCCTAAGGATATGCCTGACGAATCATTAACCGAAGGGCCGGCGAGTCGCGCCAAGCCTTTGCGGTAAAACGGAATCAGAAAGCGACGGCGGTCAGAAGAGCGGAGCCCATGAGGAGCCGCCGCCGCCGGGACCATGGGGGGTAAGAATGAGCACGACCAAGCACGTCCTGAGCAGCGGCAATTTCCTTCAGAACTGGTCCAACACCGGGCTGATCACGGCCAATGATAATTGGAGCCTCGTTCCCAGCATCGTCGGATATCTCGGCCAGGACATCACCACCTCGACCGGCACCGACCCGCGAACCCTGACGACGAGCTCGGCTGCCCTTAACGATCTCGACGTCATCGCCAATCAGACCAATACCGCCATCACCAATGGCGGCGTGGCCGAATTCGAGATAACCGATCCGGTCGTCGCACTGCAGGGATCGGGCACCGCGGATGCACCCCATCTCGTCATCTATCTCGACGCCACCGGACGCGAAAATATCGTCTTCTCGTTTCGCGCGCGGGACCTGGACGGCTCCGCCGACAACGCCATCATGCAGGTGGCTGTCCAGTATCGCGTCGGCGGCGCCGGCGCCTGGATCGACATTCCCGCGGGCTATATCGCCGACGCGACCACGGGTCCGAGCACCCTTGGCCCCGATACGCTTGTCAGCGTGACCCTGCCCGCAGCGGCAAACGGGGCCGCCGATCTCGAGGTTCGGGTGATCACCACGAACGCCGTGGGTAATGATGAATGGGTCGGGATCGACGACATATCCGTGACAAGCGATGCAGCGGTGGTCTCGGGGCCGGGCGAGCTCTCGATCGCCGACAATAGCGTCACCGAAGGCGATACTGGCACGACCAATCTCAGCTTCACCGTGACTCGCGACAACGGCTCGTCGGGCGCGGTCAGCGCGACATGGACGATCACCTTCGAGCCCGCCGACACGGCCGACGGGGCCGATCTCGGCCCGGCCCAGGTCCTCACCGGAACGGTGAACTTCGCCGACGGCGACACCAGCGAGACGATCGACATCGCCATCAATGGCGATAACGACCTCGAGGGCAACGAGACCTTCACCATCACCCTGTCGGCCCCGGGCGGCGGCGCCACCCTGGGCGATGCGGTCGCGACCGGAACGATCACCAATGACGACACGCCGGTCCTGTCGATCGACAACGTCTCGATGACCGAAGGCGATTCGGGCACCGTCACCTACAGCTTCACGGTAAGCCTCGATCGGCCCGCGCCGACAGGCGGAGTTACCTTCGACATCGCGACCGCCGACGACAGCGCGACCACGGCGGACGGCGACTATGTCGGTGTCAGCCTGACCGGCCAGACGATCGACGCCGGACTCACCACCTACACTTTCGACGTCACCGTCAACGGCGACACCGCCGTCGAGCCCGACGAGCTGTTCCTCGTCAACGTCACCAACGTCGCCAACGCCACGGTCGGCGACGGCCAGGGCAGCGGAACGATCGTCAACAACGACCAGCCGCCGACCCCGGTCGCCTCGGTCGGAGACGCCGCGATCACCGAGGGCGACAGCGGAGTCAGCTACGTCAGCTTCACGGTCAGCCTGTCCTTCGCCCCGACCGGACCGGTCACGATCGACTACAGCACGGCCGACGGCACCGCTCTCGCGGGCTCCGATTATGTCGCGAGCAGCGGCCAGATCAGCTTCGCCGCGGGCGAGACCTCGAAGACCGTCACCGTCCCCGTCATCGCCGACACCCGCCCGGAGAGCGCAGAGGCCTTTACGCTGACCCTCTCCAATCCCAGCGGCGCCACTCTCGGCGACGCGAGCGGCACCGCCACGATCACCGACAATGACGGCGCCGGTTATTACTCCTTGGCTTCGGGCAGCTTCGCGCAGGATTGGAGCAATACCGGGCTGATCACCGCCAATGACGATTGGAGCGGCGTGCCGTTCATCATCGGTTATCTCGGCGACATCGACCCCGCATCGCCGGCCGACGTCAACGCCACGACGGTAACCGGACCCGCGCTCGGCGCGGTCGACGTCATCGCCAACCAGAACACGACCGGCAGCACCTCCGGCGGAGTCGCGGAGTTCCAGATCGCCAACCCGACCATCGGAATACAGGGTTCGGGCACCGCTGACGCGCCGAGCATCGTCCTCTACATGGATTCGACCGGGCGAAGCGACGTCCGTCTCCAGGCGACCCTGCGCGACCTCGACCCCAGCGGCGACAATGCCACTCAGCAGATCAACGTCCAGTATCGGACCAGCCCGACCGGCTCGTGGATCAACGTCCCGGGCGCCCACTTCACCGACGTGACGACCGCCGGAAGCGCCACCCAGACGACCGCGCTCGACGTCGTCCTGCCCTCGGGCGCCGACAATGCGTCCAAGCTCGAGATCCGGATCCTCACCACCAATGCGGGCGGAAGCGACGAGTGGGTCGGGATCGACGATATAATCGTCTCGAGCCTGTCCGCGGGCGCCGGCCTGTCGATCGCCGACACCGCCGTCTATGAAGGCACCGGCGGATCGAACGCCATCACCTTCACCGTCACCCGCACCGGCGACACGTCGGGCGCCTCGACCGCCGACTGGGCCGTGGCGCTCGGCAGCGGAAGCTACAGCGCGAGCGCCGGCGATTTCGCCCCCGCCGAGCCGCTGACCGGCCAAGTCAGCTTCGCCGCCGGCGAGACCAGCCAGACGATCACTCTGGACCTGCTCACCGATTCCGATCCCGAGGCCGACGAAGGCTTTACGATCGCGCTTTCCAACGCGAGCGGCGCCACGCTCGTCGACTCTTCGGCGACCGGAACCATCGTCAACGACGACGGCGCGCCGCCGCTCGTTACGATCGCCGACGTCAGCCAGGCCGAGGGCAATGCCGGCCCGACCGTCTTTTCCTTCACCGTCACCCGCACCGGCGGCACCGGCGCCTTCACCGTCGACTATTCCACCGCTCCGGGCAGCGCGAGCGCGGGCAGCGACTATGTCGCCACGTCGGGAACCCTGAGCTTCGCCGCCGGGGAGAACAGCAAGACGATCGACGTCACGGTCAACGGCGATACCGAGGGCGAATTTGCCGAGACCTTCTCGGTCCTGCTCTCCAACCCGACCGGTTTCGCGGTCATCGCCGACACCAGCGGCACCGGCACCATCGCCAATGACGACCTGCTCTACATCCACCAGATCCAGGGCACGTCCTACTTCAGCCCGATCCTGTTCGCCGAAGGCACGACCGCCTTCAACATTGCCTCGACGACCGTCGTCACGATCCGGGCGGTCGTCACCGCGGTCGACAATGAGGGACCGCGCCAGGGCTATTACGTCAGCGAGGAAGTTACCGACTGGGACGGCAATTCGTTCACGTCGGAGGGCATTTTCGTGATGACCCGGAACGATGCCGGAGTCGGCACCGTCGTGTCGGGCGTGAGCGTCGGCGACCTCGTCGAGCTGTCCGCCAACGTCATGGAATATCAGGCGTTCCAGAGCATGCCGCGAACCGTCCTGGTCAACTCGACCGGCCTGTCCATCATCAGCAGCGGCAACGTGCTTCCGGTCCTTCTGCTCGACGCCGGCCGGCCGATTCCGAACTCGATCCTGACCGGAGTCACGCCCGATTATACCGATTACTCGGACGATGCCGGGGACAGTTTCGACGCCAGCCTTTACGCCTTGTCCTACTTCGAGACCGTCGAGGGGATGCTGGTCACGATCCCGGACATGGTCGTCGCCGACGGCTTCGTCTCGACCTCGGGCGGAGACCCGATCTTCCAGGCCTATTCGCGGGTCCATGCGGACAGCGATCAGATCAACTCGCGCGGCGGCTACACCATCGCCGGCGATCCGCCGCTTTCACCGCCGGACACGGCGGACACCGACGACGGCACGATCTACGGCGGCCGCCACGTCCATGACGGCGACACCAATCCGGACGTGATCGAGCTCGATTTCTCCGGCTTCGCCACCTCCTATCCGGCCGGACAGCTCGACAAGATGTCGATGGGCGACGGCCTCGGCGACGTCACCGGGATCGTCGACTTCGACTTCACCGACCGGAAGCTGTTCGTCACCGACATCAACCCGGCAGCCTATCAGGACACCGTCCCGGCGCACGAGACGACGACTCTCGGGAACGACGATCGCGCGCTCACGGTCGCGACCTTCAACGTCGAGAATCTCGATCCGGGCGACGGCGCGGCCCGCTTCGCGGCGCTTGCGGGCGTCATCGCCACCAACCTGAACTCCCCGGACATCATCATCATCGAGGAGATGCAGGACAATAACGGCGCCGTCTCGACGGGAGGCGCAGACGCCTCGGTGGGCTGGCAGATGCTGGTCGACGCTCTCAACGCGCTGGTTCCGGGCGCCGCCTATCAGTGGGTCGACCAGGAGCCGGTGCCCGGCGCCGAGGGCGGCGAGCCGGGCGGCAACATCCGGGTCGGCTTCCTCTACGACACCAACCGGGTCCAGCTCGGCGACCTCGCCGCCGACGCGACCATCGCCGAGCGCCGCCAGTTCACCGACCGGGTCGGCGACGGTGTCCGCGACCCCGGCGACCAGATCCTCTTCTCCGACGACATGATCGCCGCCGAGATCAACGCGGCCGACTGGTCGGGGACCCGCAAGTCGCTGCTCGCCCAGTTCACCTTCCACGGCCAGACCGTGTTCGTCACCGCCAACCACTTTCCAGCCAAGTCGGGCTCGGGCAGCTTCTGGCAGCTCAACCAGAATCTCGAATCCGGCCAGCCCGCCAACAGCGATTTCGCTCAGCGCAACGCGGTGGCGAACGACGTCTACACGATGCTCAACTACATCCAGACCAACGCGGCGGCCGGCGCGGGCGTCGTCAGCGGCGGCGACTATAACGACTTCTACTTCTACCGCCCGCTGGAGGTCGCCACCGGCTACGTCCTGCCCGACGGCACCGCCCGGGTCGGCGGAGCCCGGTTCGACAATCTCACCGTCACCGAGCTCAGCGAGGCGGAGCGCTACAGCTACACGTTCGACGGCCGAAGCCAGACTCTCGACCATGTCATCGTCAACGGGATGCTCAGCGGGGTCGCCCAATATGACGTGGTCCACGTCAGCACCGGCTACAGCAGCTTCGGCACCGGCGCGAATGCGAGCCCGGCTCTGTCCGACCATGATCCGGCCGTCGCCTCGTTCGACTTCCGAAGCCTGTCCGAGACCCTCGTCGGAACTCCGCAGGCGGACTTCTTCGACATGAGCCAGGGCGGCGACGACAATGTGGACGGGCTCGCCGGAAACGACATCTTCTATTTCGGCGGAGCTTTGACCGCGGCGGATACCGTGACCGGCGGTCCGGGCACCGACACGATCGTCCTTCAGGGCGATTATAGCGCCGGACTCACGCTCGACGGCTCGGTCACCGAGATCGAGGCCATCTCGTTTCTCGCCGGAAGCAACACCGCCTTCGGGGATCCGGGGACCAACCTCTACGATTACGACATCACCATCGACGACGCCAATTTCGCGGCCGGAATCGTGGCCAAGATCAACGGCGCGAACCTGCTCGCTGGCGAGGATCTGACGTTCGACGGATCGGCCGAAACGGATGCGAAGTTCCTGATCTACGGTGGGAAGGGGACGGATGATCTGACCGGCGGCGACAACACCGACATCTTCTTCTTCGCCGATGGCGGACGCTTCGCAGCGGGCGACGTCGTCGACGGCGGCGACGGCTATGACGGCCTGATCCTGCGCGGCAATTACACGATCGACTTCACCCAGGCCGGCTTTGCCGGCGCGCTCACCAACATGGAGAGTTTGACGGTCTCCGGGGCGAGCGACGCGCGCTACGCCCGCGGCGGCGGAACCGAGTTCGATTACAGCATCACCTGGGACGGCGATCTGCTCGCCGCCGGCCAGACGATGACGATCAATGGCGGCTTGCTGGGGTCGGAGGAATCGCTTGCATTCAACGGGTCCGATGAATCGGACGGAATCTTCCGCCTGTTCGGCGGCGCGGGCAATGACGTGCTGACCGGCGGCGCCGGGGCCGACCTGATCTACGGCGGCCTCAGGGGCGACACCCTGACCGGCGGGGCCGGCAACGACGTCTTCCGTTACAATTCGGTGGCGGAGTCGAACTCGACGGAGCGCGACGGCATCCAGGATTTCAACAGCGGCGACCTGATCGACGTATCGAGGATCGACGCCAATGTCCTGCTCGCAGGGGACCAGGCGTTCAACTTCATCGGCAGTGCCGCCTTCGGCAACAATGCCGGCGAGCTGCGCTTCGAGAATATCTCCCTGGGCGGCCCGATCTGGCTGGTGCAGGGCGACACCGACGGCAACGGCGTGTCCGACTTTGAGATTGTCCTGGTGATCAGCCCTCCCGACCCGATCACCGCAAGCGACTTCATCCTCTAGGCGACCAAGAACACCCTCCCCCCTTGCGGGGGAGGGATACGAAGACTTGGCGGCTTGCCGCCTAGTCGTAGTTGGGTGAGGGGTGCGAGCGAAGCGAGCCCATCCTTCTCGTCATTCCAGCGAGAGCGGGAGGCGGGGACGGGTAACGTGAGTTTCTCGTCATTCCAGCGAAAGCTGGAATCTCACTTTTTCTTCGCGAAGGCACAAAAGGCAGTGAGATCCCAGCTTTCGCTGGGATGACGGTTAAGTAGCCCCACCCCCCCACCCCCATCTGGCCTCCGCCCTCCGCCTCCTGTAATCTCCCCGCAAAAGGGGAGGACGAACATGCGGACGAAGATCCTGATCGCGGCGGCCCTGCTGGCTTCGGCGCCAATCCTGTTCGCCAGGCCCACGGCCGCCCCGGCGGACGTCGCGGCCGCGGTCGCCTCGCCGGGCCGCCCCAAGGAAGCGACCGATCTCGACGCCGTGCGCAAGCCGGTCGAGGTGCTCCGCTTCATGGGCCTCAAGCGCGGCGACCGGGTCCTCGATTACTTCACCGGCACCGGCTATTATGCCGAGATCATGGCAAAGGCGGTCGGACCGCGGGGCCATGTCGTCGGCTGGAACGCGTCGGGCTTCGGGCGCCGCGAAGCGGTGGTCAAGGCGATCAAGGGGATCCGCGAGCGGACGCCCAACACCGCTTTCTATTCGACCCCGACGACGGCCATCTCGTTCGCGCCGAACAGCGTGGATTTCGCCATGCTCCATCTCGTCTATCACGACGCTTATTGGGAGAGCGAGCAGTTCGGCCTGCCGCGCATCGACCCCAGCACGGTGGTCAAGGCGATCTGGGACGCGGTCAGGCCGGGCGGCACCGTGGCGGTGATCGATCACATCGCCCCGGCCGGCGGCGGCGACACGCGCTCGGTGGTCGACAAGCTCCACAGGATCGATCCGGCCGTCGTCCGCGCCGATTTCGAGCGCGCCGGCTTCGTCCTCGAGGCCCAGTCGGACATGCTCCGCAACCCCGAGGACGATCGCTCGAAGAACGTCTTCGACCCCTCGATCCGAGGCCGCACCGACCGCTTCATGTACAAGTTCCGCAAGCCGGCGCGGTAGGATGCAGCTCCTCAACTTACCCGCTCATCCTGAGTAGGGACTGAGCCTGGCGAAGGCCCGTATCGAAGGACCGTCTGGCCCCCCCAAGCCGTCATCCGGAATTGACGGCTCCCCCAAGCCGTCATCCTGAATTTATTTCAGGATCCATGAACGTCGACAGCGGAAAACAATCACCGCCGGCGTCTCGATCCCGGCCCGAATATTTCGCGCAGAGACGCAGAGACGCAGAGACGCAGAGACGACGTGCCCCATCCGCGCGCAGCGCCATATCTCGAAGGGGCAGCACGAAATCAGTCGGCTGCACGCCGCCATGAAGACCTGTTCGGAGTCTCTGCGTCTCTGTGAAACTCTGCGCCTCTGCGTGAAACCATCCTTCCTTTCGACCAACCGCCGCCCCGGTTCGACGAACGCACTTGCGCCCCGCTACATTTGTGGCATGCTACAGATGTAGCAACCCGATTCGGGCCTGCTCGGGAGAAAAGAGAATGAGCGCACAGGCGATCGAGACGCTGCCCCGCCGGGAGCGCGAGATATTCGAGATCGTGTGCAGCGCCGGGGAGGCGACCGCGGCGGCGGTGCGGGCGGCGATGAGCGATCCACCCAGCCATTCAGCCGTCCGCACCCTGCTCGCCAGGCTCGAGGCCAAGGGGCTTCTCCGCCATCGGCTCGACGAGCAGAGCTACGTCTATCGGAGCGTCCCGCAGCCGGCCAAGGTGCGGGAATCGGCGCTTCGCCAGATGGTGAAGACATTCTTCGACGGATCGGCCGCCAACGCCGCGACCGCTCTGCTCGGACTTTCGAAAAGCCTGAAACCAGAAGAGATCGAGGCCCTTCAGAGGGCGATCGACGATGTGAAGGAGCGTGGGAAATGAGCATCGAGTTTCTCGCCGAGATGGCCTGGAAATCCGCCCTGATCGCCGCCGGCGCGCTCGCCATCGCGGCCCTGCTCAAGTCCCGCTCTCCCAACGAGCGTGCCGCCGTGCTCCGCACCGCGATCGCACTGATCCTGATGCTTCCGGTCCTGGCCTGGCTTCTTCCGGCTCTCGAGATCGTCACCTCCGCGGCGCCGGAGCCCGCCGCGCCCGCGGCCCTCACCCCGGAGATGCTCGCCTTTATGGCGGCCGCTCCGGCCGAGTCCGCAACCGCGTCCGTCGTCCGGGACGACCCGACCTCGCTCATCCTCTTCGCCTGGCTCGGCGGAATGGCGATGGTCGGCTTCCGGCTTCTCGCCGGGCTGTGGACCCTTCGCCGCTGGACCCGGACCGCCAGCGAGATCGAATGCCCCGAGTGGCTCGAGACGTTCGAGACGCTCGGCGGGCAGGCGCCCGCGGCACGGGGAGTCCGGCTACTCGTCGCCGACGTTCCCTCGCCTTTGGGCTGGGGCTGGCTGAATCCGGTCATCCTGATCGACCGCGACACGATCCGCGATCCCGGCGAGGCGGAAGCGGTGCTCGCCCACGAGCTCGCCCATGTCGAGCGCCGCGACTGGCTGGTCATGATCCTCGCCCGGATCGCCGTCGCAATCTTCTGGTTCAATCCCCTGATGTGGCTTCTCGAGCGTCACCTGGTCGACGAAGGCGAGCAGGCCGCCGACGCCCGCGCCTTGGCCCGGGTCGAGCCGGCCCGCTATGCCCAGACCCTGCTGAGCTGCGCCCGCCATCTTCCGGGCCTGCCCGCCACCGCGATCGCCGACAGCGGCCTCGCCCGAAGGGTGAGGGCCGTGCTCGAAGGCAAGGTGCGCGACGGCGGCGGAAGCCGCGGCCGCGCCTGGGCGGCTGCGATGCTCTGCATCCTCTTCGCGGCGCCGGTCGCCGCTCTCAAGCCGGTCGCCGCAGAGCCCGAGGCCGCGCCCGCGGCACCGGCTGCGCCGGCTGCGCCCGCCGTCCCCGTCGTCCCGCCCGCCTCGATGTCCGCGCCGTCCCCGTCGGCACCCTCGGCGCCGGCCGCGCCGGCCGCTCTTCCGGCGCCGCTCGCCTTGATCACGGGCATCCAGTCCGCTCCGGCGCCCTTGCCGGCCGCGGCGCCGCTGCCGCCGCGCCCGCCCCGTCCCTTCGCAATGCTTCACCAGGCCCCGCCGGCGCCGCCCGCGCCTCCCGCGCCGCGCCGCCATGCCGACGATGACGGCGACCATGATTATGACGTCGATGTCGATGTCGATGTCGAAGGCCTGGTCGACAGCGCCGAGATCGACCGCGAGATAAGGGAAGTCATGGCCGACGCGGCCCGCGACGCGGCCGAGGCGGGCCGGGAGACCGCCCGCGCGGCCGCCCGGGTCAGGGTCCAGGCGCACGCCGCCGGCCGCGATGCCCGGATGGTCGCGGCCCATGCCCGCGAGGCCGCCCGGCGCGGGATCGCCGCCGGAGCCGCCGGAATGGCCCAAGGCGCCCGGGGCATGGAGCAGGGCGCTCGCGGAATGGAAGCCGAGGCCGACCGGCTTCGCTCCCCCGCCTATCGCGCGGAGCAGATCGCCAAGGCCGCCCGCCGCGGCGAGAAGGTGACCGACGCCGAGCTGCTCGCCCTCATCCCGAAGCTCCGCAATGGCGCCGAGGACCTTCGCCGCGGCGCCGAGAACATGCGCCGCGACGCCGAGAAGATGCGCGAAGGACGCCACTGAGGCTGGGCCATCTCCCGCTCCTGATCGCCTTCTCCCCAGCGGGATGCGGCGCTGGCCGGTCCCCCGGACCGGCCTTAGTCGCGCCGCATGGAGGGGTGAGGGGGTCCTGACTCGGAGAACAGTCTCCCCCGATCGCCGCTCGCTGTCGCTCGCTCCCCCTCATCCTACCCTCTCCCGTAGGAGAGCGTTGCAAAGCCCTCACCGTTCGGCCTGAGCTTGTCGAAGGCCTTTCCTGTCTTCTTTGATTCAAGGAAAGTAGTGGGCTTCGACAGGCTCAGCCCGAACGGATTGAGAGGGACTTCTCTAATTGTGAAGCACTCCCCGTCGGGGAGAGAGGATGCGCGGCGAAGAGGGGACTGTTGCACCCTCCTAATCCTCGTCTAGGCTCACCCTCTGTTCGAAGGGGGAGCCATGACGCGCATCATTGCCTTGAAGCTTGCCGCCTGCTTGCTCCTGGCAAGCTGCGCCACCGCGCCGGCCGAGCCCACCTACGACACCGTCCTCCGCGGCGGCACCATCTATGACGGCAGCGGCGGCGCGCCGTTCACCGGCGACGTCGCGATCGAGGGGGACCGGATCGCCGCGGTCGCTCCGCGCATCGCCGGCCGCGGCGAGGCCGAGATCGACGCCACCGGCCTCGCCGTCGCCCCGGCTTCATCAACATGCTGAGCTGGGCGACCGAATCCCTGATCGAGGACGGAAAGAGCCAGAGCGACATCCGCCAGGGCGTCACCCTCGAGGTGATGGGCGAGGGCGAGTCGATGGGCCCATGGAGCGAGGAGATGAAGGCCCGCGAGCTCAAGGCGCAGGGCGACATACGCTATCCGATCCAATGGACCAGCCTCGGCGAATATCTGGCCTTCCTCGAGCGCAAGGGAGTCTCGACCAACGTCGCCAGCTTCGTCGGCGCCACCACGGTCAGGGTCCATGAGCTTGGCGAGGGCGACGTCGATCCCGATCCCGCCCAGCTCGGCCGGATGCGCGCGCTCGTCCGCCAGGCGATGAACGAGGGCGCGATGGGCGTCGGCTCCTCGCTCATCTACGCTCCGGCATTCTTCGCCGAGACCCCCGAGCTGATCGCGCTCGCCACCGAATCCGCGAAATGCGGCGGTCTCTACATCAGCCACATCAGGGACGAAGGGCCGCGCCTGATCGAGGCGATCGACGAGCTCATCGCGATCGCCGAAGGCTCGGGCGGCCCCGCTGAAATCTACCATATCAAGCAATCCGGCCGCGAGAATTGGGGGACGATCGACGCGGCCCTGGTGCGGATCGAGGCGGCGCGCGCCCGCGGCCTGCGGATCACCGCCGACATGTACACCTATCCGGCCAGCTCGACCGGCTTCGACGCGGCGATGCCGCTCTGGGTCCAGGAAGGCGGGATCGACCGCTGGGTCGCCCGCCTCAAGGATCCGGCGACCCGCGCGCGTCTGCTCGCCGAGATGCGGAGCGGCCGCGGCTCGGAGAATATGAAGCTGGTCGTCCAGGAGCCCGACAAGGTGCTCCTCCTCGCCTTCAAGACCGAGCGCCTGAAGCCACTGACGGGCCGCACCCTCGCCGACGTCGCCCGCGAGCGCGGCAAGTCGCCCGAGGAGACCGCCGCCGACCTGATCGTCGAGGACAATAGCCGGATCCAGGTCGCTTACTTCGGCATGAGCGAGGACAATGTCCGCCGCGAAGTGGCCCTGCCCTGGGTCAGCTTCGGCTCGGACGCGGCATCGCTCGCGCCCGAGGGCGTGTTCCTCAAATCCTCGACCCACCCGCGCGCCTACGGCAATTTCGCAAGGGTCCTCGGCAAATATGCCCGCGACGAGAAAGTGCTCACCCTGCAGGACGCGGTCCGCCGCCTCTCGAGCTTTCCCGCATCCAATCTCGGCCTCAAGGACCGCGGCGCGCTGAAGCCCGGCTTCCACGCCGATCTCGCAATCTTCGATCCGGCGACCATCCGCGACAACGCCACCTTCGCGCGGCCCCAGCAATACGCCACCGGAATGCGCCACGTCTTCGTCAACGGCGTCCAGGTTCTCCGCGACGGCGAACATACCGGCGCCACTCCGGGCCGGTTCGTGAAGGGGCCGGGCTGGAACAGGTGCCACTGACCCCAACCCGTCATTCCAGCGGAAGCTGGAATCTCACTTGTTCTTCTCAAACGCCGGAAAGGCAGGGAGATTCCAGCTTGCGCTGGAATGACGAGGAAGCTGAGGCCTAAGCGGGAATGGGCGCGTTCACCGCCGCCCTCAGCCGCGCCTCATAGCGGTCCGCCAGCCGCTCGAGCGCCTCCCCTCCGTCGCCCCGGAACGACGCCCCATGCATGATCGCCAGCGTCTTCGGCTCGAGCGCGGCGAGCTTGCGGATCGCCGGCGCGGTGTGCGGGCCGAGGCTGGTCGCGCCGAACATGTCCTCGGAGGCCATCGCCGCGTCGACCACATCCTCCTCGGTCAGCGGCTCCGAGGCGCCCGGATGGGTGAGCAGGTCGCCGCAGAACAGGGTCCCGGTCGTCTCCTCGTAGAGCGCCTGGGCCTCCCAGCCGTGCGGCACGTGCGGGGTCGGGATCAGCCTGATCCTCTTGCCGCCGAGGTCGAGGGTCTCGCCCTCGTCGAGAATGCGCGGCGGCCGGTCCGCCATGTCGTTGACGCTGATGTCCGCGCCGAGCCGGCTGTAGACCACCTGCGCCTGCGGAGCCGCCTCGAGCCACAGGTTCATCGCACCGCATTCGTCGGCCTCGACATGGCCGAAGCTGATCCAGCGCAGGCTCTCCACCGGCATCACCCGGGCGATCGCGGCCGACACGGACGCGAACAGCCCGCGCGGTCCGCAATGGTAGAGCAGGGGCTGCTCCGCCGCGATCAGGAACTGGTTGAAGGTGAAGCCGGCCGGCGCCGCCACCTCCGGGATGAAGGTGGAGAGCCGGTAGATGCCGTCGCCGATCGAGTCGATCCTGGTTTCCATTGCCGCCTCCGCTGTGCCTGCTTTCAGGGGATGACCGGGGTCACCGAGTAGGAATAAGGTACGTAGAGATAGACTTCGGTCAGGCTCGCCCTTGTCCATTCCACCGGACGGTCGAGCCCGTTCGCGACCACCGCATAGCTCGGACCGAGCCGGGCCGCCGTGGCCCGCGCGTCGGCGGCGACCTTGTCGATGATCTCGCCGCGATATTTGTCCGGCCCGACCACCGACAAGGTGAGGTCGCCATTCGTATTCAGCTCGGCCCGGCCGACCGCCGGAACCGCCTTGATGAAGGCGTTGATCCGCTCGAGCGCGGCCTTGGAGTCGGTTCCTGCGGAGAGGGGCGTCTTGACGATGAAGCTGACGCTGTCCGTATCGGGCCGATAATCCTCGTCCTCATCCTCGTCGCCGAGCGGCAGGTTGCGATAGTTTCCGAGCGTGAGCGGCTCGACGACCAGAGTGCCGGTCGAAAGCTCGATCCCGTCGCGGCGGCCGGCAAGCTCGATCGCGCGCTTCACCATGTCGAAAATCTCGTCGCGCCTCTTCTGCTCGTCGCGCGTGTCGCCGGTGATGGTCACGAACTGGACGGCGAAATCGGCAGTCCGCTTGAGACCGATCGCCGGAGGCCTCGAATAGCCGAGGACGCTTACGGGTGACGTGGATGTGAGATTGGCTTGCGGGATGCGCGAGCCGGTAACCAGGATTTCGCTCTCTCCCAGGTTCTGCGCTGCCACCGGCGCCGCCAACCCGAGCAGAAGCGCGGGAAGGCAGACCTTGAGAAGCATGGATCGCATCCCCGCCTCCTATCGCTTCGGAACGATCGTGTAATTGTAGGGCACGTAGAGGAAGACCTCGGTCAGGGTCGCGCGCGCCCATTCGACCGGCCGGTCGAGCCCGGTCGCGGTCACCGCATAATCGGGGCCGAGCCGCGCCGCGGTCGCCCGCGCATCGGCGGAGACGAGGTCGATGATCTGGCCGCGATACTGATCTGGCCCGACCACCGACAATGTCAGCCCGCCGCCTTTCTGCATCTGCGCCCGGCCGACGGTCGGCACCGCCTTGATGAAGGCCTCGATACGCTCGAGCGCGGCCTTGTTGTCGCTGCCCTTCAGGCTGGTCTTGATCAGGAAATTGACCCGCTCGCTGTCCGGGCGGCCGTCGTTGAGCAGGGGCAGGTCGCGATAATTGGCGAGGGTCAGAGGTTCGACGACGAGGGTTCCGGTCGAAAGCTCGACTCCGCGCGCATTCGCCATTGCGATGGCGCCGCGAACCATCGCGAATATCTCCTCGCGGCGAGGCTCGGTCTCGCGCGTGTCGCCGGCAACCGAGACATATTGGACGGCGAAGTCGGCGGTCCGCCTGAGCCCGATCAGCGGCATCCTCTCGTAATCGCTGCTCTGGCGCCGGTTGGCGGTGACGATCACCTCGCTGGCATTCATGTCCTGCGCCGCGGAGGGCAGAGGCGCGGCGAGAAGCATCAGAGCGAGGCAGATGGTCTTGCGCATGTCCGTTCCCCCCGAGGCCTGGCCAGGAGCGGATGGTCGAGCAGCGCGGGCATCGCTGTCAAGCCGCCCTTGCGCCCGGCTTGCAACCATGCGGGCGCGCGGTCATTGGCAGCACTCGGACTCACCCGTCCCGGAGCGCGTCATGCATCTCAAATCCCTCGTCCTGCTGACCGCCGCCCTCCTGGCAGGCTGTGCCACCGATCGGCCGGAAAAGGGGGCGGTCGCTGCGATCGACGTCAATCGTCTCTCGATCGTCACCAGGACCCTCGCCTCCGACGAGTTCGAGGGAAGGGGCCCGGGTACGCCGGGCGAGGCGCGAACGATCGCCTATCTCAGCGAGCAGTTCCGCCAACTCAGCCTGGAGCCGGGGGGCGAGAATGGCGGCTGGACCCAGGCCGTCCCGCTCATCCGCACCCAGCTGGCGAAGCCCGGCCGGGTCTCGGTGACCGGACGGGGCGCGGCTCTCCCGCTCCGCTTCCCGGACGACATCTATCTCAGCACGGTCCGGCCGGTGGAGCGCGCCCGGATCACGGACGCCCCGATCGTCTTCGTCGGCTATGGCGTGAACGCGCCCGAACGCGGCTGGGACGATTTCAAGGGCGTCGACCTCCAGGGCAAGATAGCCCTCTTCCTGGTCAACGATCCCGATTTCGAGGCCGCTCCGGGCGATCCGGTCGCGGGCCGGTTCGGCGGCCAGGCCATGACCTATTACGGCCGCTGGACCTACAAGTTCGAGGAGGCGGCCCGCCGGGGCGCGATCGGGGCCCTCGTCGTCCATGAGACCCCGGGGGCCGGCTATGGCTGGAACACCGTCCAGGCGCCCGGCGGCGAGAATTACAACATCGTCCTTCCGCCCGGCGCGCGCGAGCCCGTCCTTCTCCAGGGCTGGCTCCAGCGCGGAGTCACCGAGGACCTGTTCCGGCGCGCCGGCCTGGATTTCGAAGCGGCGAAGCTTCGCGCGCGCGGCTCGGACTTCCGCCCGGTCGATCTCGGCGCGCGGCTCTCCGCCGATTTCGCGGTCGAGACGGTCCGGGTCGAGAGCCACAACGTCGTCGCGAAGATCAGCGGCTCGGAGCATCCCGACGAGGCGATCATGTTCGGCGGGCATTGGGACGCCTACGGCATGGGCGCTCCGGACGCCCAGGGGCGCCGGGCCCGCCCGGGCGCGCTCGACGATGCGATCGGGATCGCCGGCCTTCTCGAGATCGCCCGAGCCTTCAAGGCCGGACCGACTCCCAAGCGAAGCCTGATCTTCGCCGCCTGGACCGCCGAGGAGCGCGGGCTGCTCGGCTCCGAATATTATGCCGCCAACCCGCTTCACCCCGCCGAGAAGATTGTCGCGAACCTGACCCTGGACGTGCTCCAGCCCAATGGCCCGGCCCGGGACGTCGTTCTGATCGGGAGCGGCCAGTCCGATCTCGAGGACATGCTCGCCCGGGCGGCCGCGGCGCAGGGCCGGACGGTCACCCCCGACGCGCGCCCCGAGCGCGGCCTGTTCTACCGCGCCGATCATTTCCCGATGGCCAAGCGGGGCGTGCCCGTCCTCCTGCTCATGGCGCTCGGCGGAGGAGTGGATCTGGTGAACGGCGGCCGAGCCGCCGGAGACGGCTGGGTCGCCGAATATACCGCCAATTGCTACCACCAGACCTGCGACACCTGGAGCGCCGACTGGGATCTCAGCGGCGCGGTCCAGGACGTCGGCCTCGTCTACGCGATCGGCCGGGAGCTGGCCTTCGGCCGCCGCTGGCCCGAGTGGAAGCAAGGCTCGGAGTTCAGGGCGGTCCGCGAGCAATCGGCGGCGGCGCGCGACTAACTCGAATCCGTCATTCCAGCGAAAGCTGGAATCTCACTTTTCTTCCAGCAGCAGTGGCCGGACAAACGCCGAAAAGACAATGAGATTCCAGCTTTCGCTGGAATGACGGGAAATTACCGGACCGGCGCCAGATCCTCGCGAATGCGGCCGCTGTTCTGATATTCCGCGCGTACCGTCGACTGCGGCAGCCGGTCGTTGACCGGCGGCGCCGTCACCTCGGGCATCCGCGCGGCGGACGGCGTGTAGAAGGCTGCCGGAAGGCTCGCCGACGCCAGTGCCGGACTCCCCGCCGGGGCCGGACCCAGGTTCACCGGAAGCCGGGTCGCCATCAATGAGGCCGGGGTCGGCTCGCGCCCAGCATAACGCTGGGTGAATCCGCCCGGGCCGCCCCACAGGCCCTGCATCCGGTAGAAGCTGTGCGATCCGATGACCGCCGATTTGACCAGCTTGAACGCCCAGGTCGGGACGACCTGCTGGGTATGATAATGGGTGGCGAGGCCGACCGGCTTGTAGACTTCGCCGGCAAGCGCCGCCGCGGCAAGGCGCTTGGCGCGAAGCCAGGACTCCCCCGAGGGCAGGGACGCGAGCGATCCGTCGCAGGTGAAGGTGAACTGGCACCCGCCGCCGGCCCTCATCGGCCCCTGATAGACCACTCCGCACACGCTTCCCGGATAGGCAGGGCTTCGAACGCGGTTGAGCACCACCTGGGCGACCGCGCGCTGGCCGTCCTCGGTCTCCGAGCGGGCCTCGTAATAGATCGCCTCGGCGAGGCAGCGGAGCGAGCGCTCCTTGTCCCAGAAGCTCGCGGCGCGGGCGAGCAAAGGCATAGCAACCGGATTGGGCAGCGAGGAGATCGGGATGGCGGCGTTGATTCGCGCCGCCTCGGTCTGTGGGATCGGCTGGAGGAGCATCGGCTCGGCGATGGGGGCTTCGCCGGCTTCGGCCGCGAAGGCGGAGGAGGGGATCATCTCCTCGGCGGAAAGGGTCGCGAGATTCATCCGCTCGGGCGGCGGCGGCGACGCGTTCAGAGGGACGCAGGAAGCGCTCGTCACCAGGAGTGCCAGGCAGCAAATCTCGCGCTTGAGCGCTCCCGCGAGGGTGCGGAGCCTGGGATAATCTCTGTTTTTCAAAACCTTCACGAAGAAGTCACCGCCAACTCAAGAGCGCCCCAAGGCTGCTCTGAACACATAAAGCGCGTCTGCGCGCCCCCCCGATTTCCGATGTCCCGCAACGGAACAGTGTCCGGAGAAACCCTAATCCTCCGTCATCCCGGGCTTGCCCCGGGATCCATGAACGCGATCCGTTGCAGAAGGGCGCGGCGGTCGAGCTTCTTGGGCTACGCTCGCGTTCATGGATCGCGGATCAAGTCCGCGATGACGAGATGGGAAAGCCCCCTCGTCATTTTCTTCGGATCGTTAACCGCGCCGGGAACGTTCAGCACCGAACTCTAGCTTAGGGCCTTGTACATGCGTCATTTACTGTTGAGCGTTTCACTGGCGGCCCTGCTCGTCGCCGGTTGCGGAGAAAATCGCGGCGGAGAGGCCGGAGGGGCGGTCGAGGCCGCAAGCATCGACAAGGGCCGGGTCACTCCGGAGGATCTGAAGGCCGCAGTCTCCGATGAAAGGGTCAAGGCCTTCTACGCCAAGCGCGGCTGGCAGCCGGTCTGGACCGAGGAACTGGCGCAAAGCCTCGAGCCGGCCTTCGCCGAGGCCGAACGCCACGCAATCAATCCCGCCGCCTACCGCAAGCTCGCGTCCGACGGCGCCACTCCCGCCGAGCGCGAGGCCGGCCTCACCCGGGCGGTCCTCGATTATGCCGGCGCCCTGGCCGGCGGGATCGTCGATCCCGCGAAGATTTACGAAGTCTATGAGGTGCCCCGGCCCAAGGTCGATCATCTCGCCGCCGGGTTTGCCGGAGCGGTCGAAAGCGGTGGCGTTCCGGCCTGGCTCGCCGGCCTCGCGCCCTCCGATCCCGAATATCGCGCTTTGTCGGACGCCTATCTGAGCTACCGGCGCTCAGCGGCGAGCGCGAAGCCGGTCACGCCGATCGAATTCGGCGGCAAGATCGAGAAGGGCGACCGCGATCCGCGAGTCCCGCTGATCGTCGAGGCGCTGCGCGCCAACGGCTATTATCAGCCGGCGCCCCCGCCGGCCGCGGACGCCAAGCAGAAGCAGCCTCCCAAAGCGGCGGCGCGGCCATCCGACCTCTACACCGCGGAGCTCGCCTCGGCGGTCTCGAAGCTCCAGCAGGATTACGGGATCAAGCCCGACGGGATCATCGGCGACGATACGATCGAGGCCCTGAGCATCGGCCCCGCCGACCGCGCCCGGATCCTCGCTGTGAATCTGGAGCGGCGCCGCTGGCTCGAGCGAACCCCGCCCCAGACCCGGATCGACGTCAACACCGCGGCCGCCTTTCTCACCTACTGGCGCGACGGCGCCCAGGCGCACCAGGCGCGAGTCGTCGTCGGCCAGCCGGACTGGGAGACTCCCGAGCTCGGCTCTCCGATCACCCGTCTGGTCGCGAACCCGCCCTGGACGGTCCCGGAATCGATCGCCGAGGAGGAGATTCTGCCCAAGGGCGCGGCCTATATGGCGAAAGAGAATATCGTGATGAAGAACGGGCGCCTGGTCCAGGAGCCCGGTCCGAAATCGGCGCTCGGTCTCGTCAAGTTCGACATGGCCAACAAGCACCAGATCTATCTTCACGACACGCCCGCCAAGGCCTTGTTCGCGTCGAACGAGCGCCATGCCAGCCATGGCTGCAGCCGGGTCGAGGATGCGGTCGGCTTCGCCCGAATGCTCGCTGCCGATCAGGGGCTGACCGAGGATTTCGAGGAAGGTCTCGCAAGCGGCAAGGAGACGGGGATCGATCTCAAGCAGAAGATCCCGGTCCGGCTCCTTTACCATTCGGCCTATTGGGACGGTTCCCGGATCCTGTTCCGGACCGATCCCTATGGCTGGGACGACAAGCTCGCCGAGGCGCTTGGCCTGGGCAAGCAGGTCCGGCGCCGGATCCGGCAGAAGGTCGACGATATCGGGCCCTGAACCTCGCGGGGACCTGGTCCCGGTTCAATCGATCAGGTTGATCCGGCTGGAAGAGCGCTCGCGCCGGCGCTTCCTCGCGGTCAGGCGCCACGCCGCGATCAGGCCGGCGGCGATGAGCAGGATCAGGACGTAACCGATGATTTCCTTGACCAGCATTTGATCTGCCTACCCCCGACGGAATGCTCACGCTATGAGTGGATTCCCTCTCTTGCAACGCAAAGCCGAGCTTTCGCCGGGACACTCTTCCACACTCCGGGGAAGAGATCCGGTCCGTTTCGGGGAGCTCCAGGCTTCAGGCCGCCCCGTGCAGATAGGGCAGAGGATGGGTCGCGACCGTCGCGACGACGAGCTGCCACTCGATATTCCCCTGCCTGGGCATGTGCTTGTGGTGGCTCCGGTCGGGAAGTAGCCCGATCCCTTCGAGCGCGATCTCGGTTCCGCAGCCCGTGCAGCGGTAAATGCCGCCGCACGGCACCGGAGCGCCCGGAGTCATCGGAAGGTCGAACGAGCCGTTCTTGCTGACCCCGAGGTAGTTGGAATATTTGTACAGCGCCATTCGAGCTCCACAGGCGGCAGCCCCCACGCCGGCACCCTGGGGATACCAGCCAGACTGCTAATCATTTCTTAGCGGCCGGGCCTTTTCCCGGAGCTCGCCGAGCGGTTCAGCCCGCGTCGGCGCCCTGCTTCCTCGGGCTGGTCCGGTCGGCGCCGGTCGACTGCTTCTTCTCGCCGTGGATCGCCTCGCCCGACGTGCCTTGGGCGCGCTCGTGATCGCGCAGGGTCGGGTTGCGGTTGTTGTTCGAGCTGTCGCCCTGGCCGCTATTGTCGTGCATTCTTCGTCTCCTTCGCGGGGGAAACGCCCTCGCGGCCGAACATGTTCACGACGTTCGTCGGCGCGATCGTGCCTTTCGTCGGACGCGCGGGCGTTTCGCAGAATGCCCGCGCGCCCATGTCGAACGCGGCGCGCGCGGCTCGGCATCCCTCTCTATCCAGGCTCCAGCGACGCAGGGCCCGACCCGCACTCATCCCTCGGGAAGGGACCTGCGCCGCGCCAGACCGAAGGAGCCGATCGATGTTTGCCCGTACACTCTCCGCACTCGCAGCCGCCGGCCTGACCGCCGCGACCCTCGCCCTGGCGACACCCATCCATGCCGCTCCGGCGGACGAGGACGTGGTCACGATCGCAATCGGCGATGTCGATCTTTCCACCGCCGAGGGCGCCGCCAGCTTCGACCGCCGGGTGCGCGCCGCCGCCCGATCGATCTGCGGCACCGTGACGGCCGATCTCAACATGCGCAGGCAGGTCGCGGACTGCCAGGACGAGGTGAGCTCGAGCGCCCGGACCGTGCTCGCCCAGGGTTCCACCGGCGCGCGTCAGGCCCTCGCCTTCGCCCGCCGCCGCTGATCCCGATCCGCAGCCCCCGAGGGCCCGCCGGCGGCACCGGCGGGCCCTTTTTTACGGTCACCTCAGCGCAGGCCGGCGTCCATGCTGAATTCGAGTGGCACGGCTTTTGACGTCCAAGTCCGCTTGGACCCCAGCCTTCGCTGGGGTGACGAACAAGGGGCCGAGACTCTCGCCCCAAACCCCAATCCCCAGCCTATCTCCCCGCCAACCCCTTGGCATTGGCCAGATAGAGACGCCCGATCTTCTGCTCCTCGCCGTCGGCGAGCCGCGCGTGCCAGCGGCCGCCCTCGTCGCGCCTGAGCCCGGTGACGAAATCGCGCCTGACGATCGCCGAGCGGTGGATTCTGACGAACCGCTCGGGATCGAGCTCGGCCTCGAGCTTGCCGATCGTATGGTTGATCAGCCAGCTCCGCCTGCCGACGTGGAGCCGCATGTAATCGCGCTCGGCGCTGATCCGGTCGACGTCGGCCGCGGCAAGCCGAACCAGGCCCCGGGCCTCGGAGACCCAGAATTCCTCGATATGCCTGGGGCGCGGGCTCCTGTCGCCGGGCTCGCCCCGGCTCGCCAGCCGCTCGCGCGCCCTCTCCACGGCGCGGGCCAGCCTGTCCTGGGCCACCGGCTTCATCACATAGTCGACCGCCTCGATGTCGAAGGCGGCGACCGCGAACGTGTCGAAGGCGGTGACGAAGATCACGACGGGCGGATCGGGGAAGGCGCCGAGCGCCCGCGCGACGTCGATCCCGTCCATGCCCGGCATCGCGATGTCGAGAAGCAATGCGTCGGGCGCGGTCGCCTCGACCAGCCGAAGCGCCGCCGCTCCGTCCGAGGCGGTTCCGGCAACGCTCACCCCGTCGATTCGGGCCAGCAGAATCTGAAGCCGCTCGACCGCGAGCGGCTCGTCGTCGACCACCAGGAATCGGACTGGACGTGAGTGATCAGGCTCCATTGGCCGCCACCGGCACCTTGCGGCGGCTGCGCAGCGGCGCCCTCCTGCGCGGCGCGGGCCGTGCCGAAAGCTCGGCCGGAAGGGTGACCGTCACGCGATAGCCGCCACCCCCGACCGGCCCGTGCTCGCAATCGCCGAGTTCGCCGTAGCGGGCCGCGAGCCGCTCGCGGACGTTGATCATTCCGACGCCGGTGCCGCGATGGTCTCCCGCCATATCCGCGGCCTGTCCGTCATTCTCGACGGTCAGGACCAGCTTTCCGGCCGACTCGCGGGCCCTGATCGAGACCGTGACCGGCGCGCTGCTTCGGGCGACCCCGTGCTTGATCGCATTCTCGACGATCGGCTGGAGTAGGAGCGGGGGCACCATGACCGATTGGAGGGCTTCGGGTATGTCGGTCTCGACCTTGAGCCGGTTCGGGAACCGCACCTTCTCTATGTCGAGATAGAGCCTCTGGAACCGAATTTCGTCGGCCAGGGTCACGTCCTCGGCCGGATCGAGCGCCAGGCTCGAGCGGAAGAAGGTCGAAAGATTGACGATCATCGTCTCGGCTTCCTCGGCGCGCCCCGCCATCATCAGCGACGAAAGCGAGTTGAGCGTGTTGAACAGGAAATGGGGGTTCACCTGGTATCGGAGGGCCTTCAACTGCGCGTCCTGGGCGTCGCGCTCGGCCTTGGACGCGCGCCGTTCGGCGGTTCGAAGCTGGGTCGCGGCGCTGATCGCGAGATAGAGCGAAGCCCAGGCGCCGAAGAAGAAATACCAGGTGACCAGCCCGTCGGCGATCAGCCGGAGGGTATTCTCGCGCCTCGCCGCGGCCGAAAGCCCGGCCTCGCTCGGCAGGGTACGCCGGATGACGATCGGGCCGGCCGGCCGACCGTCCACCATCCGCTGGCTCACGGACACGTTGGGTGCCTCGATCGGCTGATGAACGTAGAAGGCGAGGTTGAACGTCGCGAACACCGCGGCCGCCGGAAGGCAGGCCAGAGCCGCGGCGATCACCCGGATTCGGATGCTCTCCTCCGCCGAGCGGCGAAGCACGAGGTAGAGCATGAAGGTGAGGACGGCGCCGAACACACATCCGGCGAATCGCACCGGCACGTCGGCCAGATCCTCGCCGAGCAAGGTCATCCGGACCACGATCGTCGCGAAATAGAAGAGCCAGAAGCCGCCGATCAGCGACAGAGCGAGGTTGAGATCGGGCAGGCGCGCGCGCGGCCCGCTCATGGTGGCAGTGTCCATGACCCTTCTTAGTCCCTCGCGGCCGCCGGCGGGCGGCCTCGCCTGCGCTTTGTAGAAGCGAGGGGCCCGTTTGTCGAAAAAGCGACGTGAATTGCGTCCGCGCGGAACGGAGTCGCGGCGACTCGGTTCGGCGTCTAGAGCCTGATCGTCTTAGGTTGAACCGCTGCTCGCGGTTCCACCTAAGTCGTGAATCAGGCTCTCGAATATGGTGAGACCATGATTCACGCCTCAGGCTGATTCAGCCTGAGGCGATCATGGTCTAGGAGGGGGGAATGCGCCTCAGAGTCGAAGCAAATCTGGACTATCACTTCCCGCAGCCGGCCGACGTGCTTCTCGCGCTCGAGGTCGCGCAGATGCCCGACCAGCAGCTGGTCGCAGACAAATTGCTGGTCGGGACGGCGACTCCTCTAACTCCAGTCGCGGGCCACCAGGGCATAGGCCGGCGGATCTGGACCCGGGGCGAGGGGACCTTCACCGTTCGCTACGAAGCGACCGTCGAGGTGATGCGCGAGGTCACCGAGCTGTCCGGCGTTCGCGCCGTGCCGCTCGCCGACCTTCCCGGCCGCGCCATCCACTATCTCTGGCCGAGCCGCTATTGCTTTCCCGACCGGCTGAAGGATTTCGCCGCGGAGAAGTTCGGGGCGCTCGAAGGCGGCGCCCGGATCGCCGCCATGGCCGAATGGACAAAGGCCAATCTTTCCTATGTCCGCGGCTGCAGCAACGAGCAGACCAACGCTCTCGACACGTTCGAGCAGAAGCAGGGCATCTGCCGCGATTTCGCACATGTGCTGATCAGCTTCGCAAGAGCGCTCGACATCCCCGCGCGGATGGTCAGCGCCTATGCCTGGAACCTCGCCCCGCCCGATTTCCACGCCGTGGTCGAAGTCTATCTGGACGGCGGCTGGTACCTGGTCGACCCGACCGGGCTCGCCCCGGTCGAGGGCCTGGTCCGGATCGCGGTCGGCCGCGACGCCACCGACATCAGCTTCATGACCATCTTCGGAACCGCGAACCTCAACAGCCAGAGCGTCGCGGTCGAGCGGATCAGCTGAGGCTGCCGGCCGGCTGTTGCGCCACAAATTCGTGGGTCCCACTCCAAGTTTTCCAGATTCGAATCAGCGAGTTGGCCGGCTCCGGCGCGCGATCGCGGTTAGCAAAACCTTTCGGGAAATCTCGTTACGGCGCCGCAACGCACTGAATCCGGCGGATTTCCTCGGCTTGGCTGTTGCTCCGACAGCACAGTCCGGCCGCAATGCGCAGCCGCCTCCTTTTGGCGATTGCCGCCGGAGTCGAACTCTGATTCAAATTATGAACGGGGAGTGGGGTTCTGGTTAAGCGGTCGGTAACCGTTTCCGGCGCATGTTCTCCACAGGGGTAGAAGGAGTGGGGTTCATGGCCACGAATACGAAGCCAGCGGACGGTGCGCTGACTTTGGTCGAGATGAAGGAATTTGCCGGCTTCTCGGCCGCGACCCAGCGTTACATCCGACGTTCGCTCGACATCGGTCTCGGCCGCCGCGACGCCATGCGTCGCTGGTCCCGCGACGTCGGCGAGGCCGCCAGCATCCGCGCCCAGGAGCGCATCTACCGCCGGCTCGACCATATCCGGGCCAATGTTCCGGACGACAGCGGCCTCGACGAGATGGAACCCTTGATGGGGCCGCTCGTCACCATGACCGCCTTCGATCTCGGCCAGGACCGGCTTCCCGATTTCGCGTCCTACCGCTTCCTCTACGAGCGTCTGATCGGCGCCGCCGTTCGGGCCTGGCTGCCCGGCGCCTTCTGCGCCGCCGCCGCTTTGCCGCACCTTCACCCTGAGCGCCGCCGCACCCTGCTCCAGTCTATCAGCGAAGCCGCCGCGACCGCGCCGGGCTGGTCGAACCGCGAGCCGGTCTTCTTCCCGGAATGGGTGGAGAAGGTCGACGTCACCGTCGCCGGCTGAGCTTCCTACCTCGCACATGAAACGGCGGGCCTTCGGGTCCGCCGTTTTTCTTGGTTCCTCCCCTGCATTTGCAGGGGAGGGGGGCCGCCTGCAAGGCGGTGGAGGGGCTTCTTGCGGCGTGAGTGGCCCCTCCACCATGCTTCGCATGGTCCCCCTCCCCTCGAAATCGAGGGGAGGAACTTAGGCTGAGATCCGCCCCAGGATCTCCCCCGCGAACTCGCTGAGCGTATCGTCCCGGGCGCCCATCACGACGATCCGGTCGCCCGGGCGGGCAAGCTCGACGAGCCGGTTTCCGCACTCCGCGCGCTCGGGAAAATGCTCGGCGTTTCGCCCGGCCGCCTTCACGCCCGCGACGATGTCCTCGCTCCCCACCTCCCGCGCGACGGTGCCGCCATAATAAACGGGGTCGGGCATGATCAGCACGTCCTCGGCGCCCATCCCTTTTGCGAACGTCTCGATCAGGGCATCGCCCATCACCTTGAGCGGCCCGTAACCGTGCGGCTGGAAGAAGAGCAGAAGCCGCCCGGGAAAGGCGTGGAGAGTCGCCAGGGTCGCCGCGATCTTGTCGGGATTGTGCCCGAAATCGTCGATCAGCGTGACTCCCTTCGCGGTGCCGACGATGTCGAATCGCCGCTTGAGCCCCCTGAACCCGCCCAGAGCCTCCGCGGCCTCGGCCAGCCCGATCCCGCAGGCCCGGGCCGCCGCGATCGCCGCCAGGGCGTTGGAAACATTGTGCCGTCCAGGCACCTGAAGGCGCACCCGGGAGCGTCCGCCGTCCCGCTCGGCCGCCGTGAAGGAGATCGCCAGCGGCTCCTCCTCGACATCCTCGGCGCGCAAGTCCGCCGCGGGATCGGTCAGGCTGTAGGTCCTGGTCCGCTTCGGCAGGCCATCCGCCGAAAGCAGGCGTGTCTCCTCGTCGTCGAGGTTGAGGATCGCCGTCTCCGCCTTGCCGACGAAGGTCCGGAACAAGGCCCGGAGCTCGTCCATCTCCTTGTGATCGAGCGTCACGTTGGTGAGCACCGCCACCTTCGGCCGATAAAGCGCGATCGATCCGTCGCTCTCGTCCACCTCGCTGGCGAAGGCGTCGCCCTTGCCGACGAGGGCGCTCGCGAAAGGCGTCTCGGGCGTGACGTAATTCTTCATCACCGCGCCGTTCATCACCACCGGATCGCGCCCGGCCTGGTCGAGGATCCAGCCGATCATCCCCGTCACGGTGGATTTGCCGCTGGTCCCGCCGACCCCGATCGCCAGCGGCGCCGCGTTGAACAGCTCGGCCAGCAATTGCGGCCTGGTGATTCGCGACGCCCCGACCCGGAGCGCGGCCTGGACGTCTTCTATCGTCTCCTCCACCGCGGCGGAGGTGACCAGCAACTGCTCGGCGCCCGTCACTCCGCTCCCGTCCTGCGGGAACAAGGCGATGCCCTGCGCCGTCAGCCAGTCGAACTTCGCGCCGATCCTGCCCTGGTCGCGCGACCGGTCGGAGCCCGCGACGTCGAAGCCGCGGCCGCGCAGGATCGAAGCGAGCGGAAGCATTCCGCTGCCTCCGATCCCGCAGAAGAAATAGGATTTGGTGCCTGCCATGGCAGCGCCCTATTGAGGGGCGGAGGGGTGTCAACTCTGTTGACGCCGAAATCCCCCTCCCTGAGTCCAGGGAGGGGTTAGGGGTGGGTGGGTCTCCGCCGGCAGTGAGTCTCCGAGCCCGAACCCACCCCCGGCCCCTCCCTGTATTCAGGGAGGGGAGGAAGGAGCGTCGATGCGGATAGGCGTGGTTGCGACCGGCGGGCCATTGTCCCGCGCGCTGGTCGAGCCTTTGCGCGCGCTCGCCGAGGCCGTGGATCCGGCGATCGACATCAGCTTCCACGATCAATGCTTCGAAAGCCACGGCCATTTCGCCGGCACCGATCGCGTCCGCGAGGATGCCTTCGTCCAATATGCCAACGATCCCGGGCTGGACTCGATCTGGTTCGGCCGGGGCGGCTACGGCACCTGCCGGATCGCCGAGGCGGTTCTCGCCCGGCTCGGCCCGGCCGCGGCCGCAAAGACCTATCTCGGCTACAGCGATGCCGGTTACCTTCTCGCCGGACTCTATCGGCGCGGCATCGGCACGGTCGCTCACGGGCCGATGCCGGGCGATCTCCGGCGCGGCCCGGAGCCGGTCGAGCGCGCCCTGCGCTGGCTGGCGCGCCGCGAACCGGATTGCCTGGAGCCGAGCCTTTCGGCGGGCGGCAAGGCGGCCGCGTTCAACATGATCGTCTTCAGCCAGCTGCTCGGTACCGCGCTGGAGCCGGATCTGACCGGCCACGTCCTCATGCTCGAGGAGGTGGAGGAGCATATGTACCGGATCGACCGGACCATGTTCCACATCAGCGGCAACGCGAATGTCCGCCGGGTCGCCGGGATCCGCCTCGGCCGCTGCGCGCCGATCCCTCCCAACGACCCCGATTTCGGCCAGAGCGAGGAGGAGGTGATGCGCTACTGGTGCGATCGCGCCGGGATCGCCTGGCTCGGCGGCGCCGACATCGGCCATGACGATGGAAACAGGGTGGTGCCGTTCGGAAGCATTTGAGCCGGCGGAATTATTTTTGTGATCCGCTCATCCAAAGCCGCCCATCGCTGCGTCTGGTGAGACGTAAGCAAATCATTCGAAGGGCAAAAGGCAATGGAAGCAGACATCGTAATCAGCGTCGCGCTGGTCAGCGGCATCGTCCTCATCTTCAATCAAGTCGGCAGGATCCTGCGCGCCAGGGCGATGCACATGACGATCCGCGAGGCGCTGAGCCGGGACAGCAACCTCACTCCGGAGCTTCTCGATCGGATCGAGCAGGAGAAGAATGGAGGCTTCGGCGACACGCGGCTGGGCCTCGTCCTTGTCGCTCTCGCCGCGGCCCTTTTCGCCTACGGCCTGATCCAGGGCGATTCCGACGACATCCGCAACCTCGCCTCGATCGCGGTCTTCCCGCTCTTCGTCGGCGCCGCTCTGCTCGGGCGGATCTGGTATCTCGCCAGGCGGGGAGCGGTCAGCTGAGTGGGCAGGAAGACCTCCAGCTCGCGCGCGAGGCCGCCGGCGGAGACGCCGGCGCCTTCGCCGCGCTCGTCCGGCGCCACGAGGGGAGGGTGCGCGCCTTCCTCGCCCGCCTCTGCCGCGGCGATTCACATCTCGCCGACGACCTCGCCCAGGAGACCTTCGTCAAGGCGTGGCGAATGGCTTCGGGGTGGCGCGGCGAGGGCAGCTATGAAGGCTGGCTTCTCCGGATCGCCTGGCGGACCTTCCTCAGCGACCGGCGCGGCCGGCGCGAGCATGACGAGCTGGAGGAGGCGCACCTCGGCGGCGCGGAGGCCAATCCGGACGCGGCGATCGACGTCAACCGGGCGCTCGACCGGCTCGGCGACCGCGAGCGCGCGGCCGCGACCCTGTGCCTCGGCGAAGGTTACTCGCACGGCGAGGCGGCGGAAATAATGGGCGTACCGCTCGGAACCCTGAAATCCCTGGTGGCGCGGGCCAAAGCGCAACTGATCCGCCACCTCGAAGGAGAAGCCCAATGAGCGAAGACATGGACCTGAAGCTGGCGTCTTTGCTCGCCTTGCCGAAAAGCGAGCCCGATCCGGCCTTCGCCGACCGCGTGATGCGCGCGGTCCTCGCCGAGCGGAAGCTCGCCGCCGCCCGCCGCGCGGCATGGACCCGCTTCGCCGCCGAAATGTGCGCCACGGGCGCCGCGATCGTCGCGTTCGTCCTTCTCGCGCGCTTCTCGCCGGCCGAATCGGGGCGCTTCATCCCTTTGTTCAGCCCCGCGGCGGCCGGTCTGCTCCTTCTCGGCCTCTGGGTGGCGGTCTCGATCCGGCCTGCTGAATCGCAAATTTAGCAAAGTAATCCACATCAAAATCGCGTTGGGGCGGTCCGTGGCGACGATGGAGCCATTTTGAGGCCCGAACCCCTTGCACTCGGCGCGCGTTTGAGGCTTATCAAAAGGGGAATCACAGGAGGGAATTATGGCAAAAGGTACGGGTGGACTTTCTAGGCCGGTTACGCCGTCGCCGGAGCTCGCCGCGATCACGGGTTCGGATCCGCTTCCGCGCAGCGCCGTCGTCAGCAAGATGTGGGATCACATCCGCAAGAACAATCTTCAGAATCCGAACAACAAGCGCGAGATCCTCGCGGACGACAAGCTGAAGAAGATCTTCGGCACCGACAAATGCTCCATGTTCGAGATGAACAAGCATCTGTCCCGCCACCTGAAATAAGGTTCGGCGCCCGGGCTTCGGCCCGAACGCCAGACGGATCGGCCTCGCCCTACGGGCGGGGCCGATTTGCTTTGGGGACTAGCCCTGATTCCCGGCGAAGCCTGTCCTGGGCCGGGTCGATGAGGGCTCGGCCCGGTCTTCTACTGTGTCTTTCAGCGCTTCCGGAATCCATGCCACGCCTGGACCAGCCAGGGGGTCCGCGAAGCGGCAAGTCCATAAAGCGCGCGCTTCACGCTCAACGTGCCCGCGCCGATCTCGACGAAAACCAGATCGCGATAGGCGGGCAGCGCCAGCCGCTCGATC
Organism: Allosphingosinicella sp.; assembly: GCA_036525315.1. Taxonomy (GTDB): domain Bacteria; phylum Pseudomonadota; class Alphaproteobacteria; order Sphingomonadales; family Sphingomonadaceae; genus Allosphingosinicella. The sequence goes on along the minus strand of DATDAS010000071.1, from coordinate 3,712 downwards.
TCCTGCGCCCCGCCCGGCGCCTCGCCCTTCCGGAACCAGGAGGTCTGGCCGACCGCGCCGCCCGGAACCAGCAGCCCGGCTTCGACGAGGGCGGCGATCAGCCTGTGGGTGATTCGATGCTTCTGGTCGATGAGAAGCCGGCGGCCGCGCCGGTGGGCGTAGACCTGGTCGTCCGTGTCGTCGATCACGATCGCGCAGCCCGGTCTTAGCCGCTGCCACAAGGCGGCGAGGTCGCGGTCGATCCGGCCGTCGGCGTCGATCAGCAGCATCGAAATGTCTTCCGGATCGGCGGTCGCGACCAGCGCCTCCACCTTGCCGATCACCATGTCGATCCGCCCCGAGACTCCGAACGCTTCGAAGCCGCGCCGGACGATCGCCTTCTTCTCGCTCTCGCTCGAACCGCGCGGACGCGTTCCGATGAAATGGGCGTCGAGCGTGACGATCCGGAAGTCCAGGCCCGCCGCCTTCGCTCCGAGGGCCATGGCGATCGTCGCCGCCCCCTGCGAGGTCCCGATCTCGACGATCGTCCCGCCGCCGATCGCCGCAGCGCTCTCGTACAGCCGCCGATAGGCCGCCGGGCCCAGCTTGCCATGCGCCTCTCTTCTTACCCGCTCGAGCAGACGGTCGGTCTCGTCCATGGCCCGGCGCTAGGGGCAGCGGACCGAGGCCGTCAATCCGCCCCGGTCTTCCTGCCCCTTCTCAGCGGCAGGCGCGCCAGCCCATCGACCCGCGGCCGGCCTGGTCGAGATGCAAATGATCGCGATGCGCCGCATTATAGTCCGGCGACAGGGTCGTGGCGAACAACCTGCACGCTCCGTCGCGCACCTCGCGCAGGAATCGGGTCTTCGCGCCGCCCCCCTTCCAGTCCGCGGCGATGGAGATCCGCCGCCCGTCCTCGAGCCTGAACGCCGCTACGTCCACGGCATTTGCGGTGGAATGCTCGCTCCAGCCGCCGCTCTCGCGGCCGTAAAGGCGACGGCAGCTATAGCTTCCATAATGGTCGATCGAGGCGACCCGGGCACCGAAATGCTCGAGCGCCGCGGGCTGGACCACATGCCATTCCCAAAGGGCCAGGCCCGCCGCGACCGGGCAGCTGGTGCCGAGATCGGCGGGCCGCCAGCCGATCGTCAGCGCGCCGCCGCCGCGGAAGCGGATCGCTTCGCCATAGCCGCATTGCGGGCCCGCGCTTCGGGCGGGGAGGGCGGTGAACCTGATCCCCGCCCTGGTCAGCATGGCCCGGCAATTGGAAGGCTCGCCGCCGAGGGCGGCCAGCTTCCGGCCGGTGAACAGGCCGACGGGCTGGCCGAGATCGAGCCTGGTCCAGGGCACGTCCTCGGGATGCCTCCGGGCATGGCCGTAGAGAAGCAGGCCCGCGAATCCGAGCAAAGCCAGAAAAAGGAGCAGCTTCAACCGGCGGAGCATTGCGATCTATCGGCGCCGCGCGGTCTCGAGCGGCTCCGCCGTCACCGGATAGCCAATCCCCTCGGGGATGCAGACCCAGTGCCTGCCTTCTCTTTCCTCGACCCAGGGCGTGATCTTCTCCACGGGATGGCGGGCGGCGTCGGCCCGCGCGTCCTCGATCGAGGCGAAGCGGGCCAGCCGCTCCAGGTTTCGGCGGGTCGGGAAGATGGCATGGGCGCCGCCCGAGTCGATCTCGGCCAATATGTCCGCGGCCGTGACCCAGAGGGTGTGGACGGATTCGGTCTCGTCGGCGCTTCCGGCCTGCGCGTCGGCGGGCGCCTCGGCGACGTAGAAGAGGGTGTCGAATCGGCGGGTCTCGCGGAAATTGGGGCACCAGCGCGCGAAGGGAACCAAGGCGTCGAGGTCCAGCTCGAGGCCGGTCAAATCGAGCAATTGCGAGAAGGTGAAGCCGTCCGCCAAGGCGGCTCGAAGCTGGTCTACCGCCTCGGCGGCGGGATCGGGCCTGAGCGCCGGGGCGATCCCGGTCTCCTCGATCGTCTCGCGGATCGCCGCGATCCGCGCGGCCGCGTCCGAATAGGAGCGGTGGCGCCGGCCTATCTCATGATCGTCCGGGTCGATCCGCCCGCCGGGGAAGACGAGCGCTCCCGCGGCGAAGGCCATCGTCTCGGCCCGCTCCATCATCAGCAATTCGGGCGGTCCGGATGCGGCCGGCCGCATCAGGATCAAGGTCGCGGCGGGAATCGCCTCCGGGAGATCGTCGGACATCGATGCGGGCTTAAGCGTCCCGCCTGCCGTGCGAAAGGTCAGTAGGCGTGGATATTGTCCATGACGATGAACCAGCCCCCGGCGCGGCGCTGCCAGGCGCGGAGATAGGGGCCGCGCTTTGCGTGGCCGCCCTCGGTCCAGGTCGCGTGGCCGTAGGTCCAGCCCATGTCGCCCGCCGAGGACATTCCGCCCCCTTCCGGCTTCATCGCGATCGGCGGACGCCCGGCCAGCGATTCCGCGATCGCTTCGAATCCGATCAACACAGTCTCGGTCCAGCCCACCGCCTGCGCCTCGGGCGCGAAGCGCGGGGCGAGCGCCTTCGAGTCGGTCGCTGAGGCGGCGCCGAGCGCGGTGTCGAGCGCGAACAGCTCGGCCCAAGCCGCCATTTGCGGCATCGGCGCGACATCCGAGACGGGAACGACCTCGACCGGAGCGCCGGGGCTCGACGACGGTCGGGCGCCCCTCTTCGTTCCAAGGTCTATCGCCCATTTCCAGCTGCCGTTGGGCTGCTTCTTCCAGATCGTGAAATAATTGGTGAAGCGCTTGCCGCCGCCGAAGTCGGCCGGCCCGGTCGTGAAGCCGATATCGCCCGACCGCGCAACACCCGCGAAGCGCGGCCACCATTTGATCAGCCCGGTGTCGTCGGCGTCCGGCCAGGTTGCGATGAACTCGCGTGCGTTGCGCGGTCCGTTCGGGGTCATCAGCACCCCGTCGGGCGCCGCATATTCCAGAAAGCTCTTCTTGACGCTGACCTGCTGGTGCCTGGCGGCGAACGCCAGCTCCGCCGCGATGACCGGTGCCGCGGCCAGTCGGCTGTCGACGGGAGCGGAGGAGGAAGCGCACGCGGATGCGGCGAGCGCCAGGAAGGGTAAGCAATATCGATACAGCATCAGTGGCCCCCGTTTGTGGACGCGCCTTACACCGATCGCGATCCGTGTACCGGCTCAGCGCAGTCGTTTTTGCCAGAATGCGCGACCAGAGCCACTTTTCAAGTACCGCTCGAATGCGGCGGCCGTCTCCGACCTCTCGAAATAGTGATAAGAGAGCAGCCTCCAGGGCCTGTACTTCGACGTGTGGGGCGATTGGCCGGTATTGTGCGCCGCGAGCCGGCCCGCAACGTCCGTGCAAAGTCCGGTATAGGTCTGCTCCGGATGGCTCAGGCTTTGAAGGATATAGACATAGTTCATCGGCGTCGTTCCGACGGCGCCGTGGCGTTGGCTTGCGATGAGGCTTCCGATGGGAGGCTTGCCAGGCCCGCCGTCGCCAAGGCTATGGCGGGCAGCCTACGCCCTGCCTGGCCCCGGCTGGCTTGCCAGCCGAAGCCCGCCAGGGCGTAGGCGGGTGGAGCTGAGGGGAATCGAACCCCTGACCTCTGCAGTGCGAGTGCAGCGCTCTCCCATCTGAGCTACAGCCCCGCGCCTTCGGAGGCGCCCAGATAGCGACGGGCGGCGGGCGATGCAATCCCGCCGGCGCCCTCTCGGAAAATCACTCCGCCCGATGCCCGCCACGGGCCGCCTCTCCCTCC
>DATDAS010000070.1:0-10467 GCA_036525315.1 Allosphingosinicella sp. | reverse complement strand
CCTGGCCCCGGCTGGCTTGCCAGCCGAAGCCCGACAGGGCGTAGGCTGGTGGAGCTGAGGGGAATCGAACCCCTGACCTCTGCAGTGCGATTGCAGCGCTCTCCCATCTGAGCTACAGCCCCGCGCCTGGCGGCGAAGGCGCCCCCAATAGCCGGGGCGAAGCGCCTTCGCAATGCGGCAAATCGCCTCTCCCAAGCCCCGGATTCCATTCGCCGAATTGGCGCAACGGACTGCCCCTCGCCCCGGAACGGGCGCCCGCGGCCCCTCGTTTTACTCCCTGGATCGCAAGCGCGGATCGGCCGCGCCTGTACGTGCGACCAACCAGATGAAGGAGAGTGAGATGGGCTATCGTGGCAGCGACAGAGATTATGGCGGCGACCGATGGCGCGACCGTGACGAGCGCGGCTCCTACGGGCGCGATTTCGGGCGCGACTATGGACGCTCCTACGGGCGCGGCGGCGACGACCGCGGATTCCTCGAGCGGGCCGGAGACGAGCTCCGTTCCTGGTTCGGCGACGAGGAGGCCGAGCGGCGGCGCGAGGCGGACGAGCGCCGCTGGGAGCGCGAGCGCGCCATGACCGGCCAACGGGACAATGCCTATGGCGAGACGGCCGGCCGCGGCTGGGGCAACCAGAGCGGCGAGAGCTGGCATCGCGAGCGTCCGGGCGCCTACGATCTCGGCACGTCGGGCTTCGGCACCGGTTTCGGCGCCGGCTCCGAATGGCGCGGCGGCGGCGAGGAGACGTTCGGCGACGGCCGGATCCAAGGCGGCACCTCCGGCTTCGGCGGTTATCCCGATCACGGCCGGCGGTTCGACCGGATCGATCCGGGCAGCGTCGGCACCCACGGCGCCCATCCCATGTCGGCGCCGGTCGGCGGCGGCTTCGGCGCCTCGAGCAGCACCGCGCGCATGTTCGCGGCCAGCCGCTCGGGCGCGGGCGGCATCCACGATCCCCATTATTCGGAATGGCGAAGCCGCCAGATCGAGGATCTCGACCGCGATTATGACGAATATCGCCGCGAGCATCAGTCGCGCTTCGAGCGCGAGTTCGGCGACTGGCGCTCGAAGCGCCAGGGCCAGCGCCAGGCGCTCGGCCGGGTCACCGAGCATATGGAAGTGCTCGGCTCGGACGGCGAGAAGCTCGGAACCGTCGACAAGGTGCGCGGCGACCGGATCATCCTGACCAAGGACAGCGAGGAATCGGGCGGAGTGCACCGCTCCATCCCATGCTCCTGGGTCGAGACGGTCGAGGACAAGGTCACCTTGAACCGAAGCTGCGACGACGCCCGCAACGAATGGCGCAACGAGGAGAATAGCCGCGCCTTGTTCGAGCGCGAGAATAGCGGAAGCGAAGGCCCGCACGTGCTCAACCGAAGCTTCTCGGGCACCTATGGCGGCCGCAACGACTGAAGCATCGTGCGGAAAAGTGGGAACCGGTTTCCGCAATGACGATGCGGCACGAATGATCTGGAACGGCAAGCGTGATCCATGATCGCGCTTGCCGATCCAGCCGCGCCTGAGACTCGTGGTGGCCCGGCCGGCGGGGAGTCGGCCGGGCCTTTTTGTATCCCTCGTCATTCCCGCGTAAGCGGGAATCCAGTCGGGATTCGGGAACCGCGCCGAGTCAGTCTGGATTCCCGCTTTCGCGGGAATGACGAAGAGAGAAGGGGACGATCGATATGGCCACCACCCGCGCCTGGCACCTCGCATCGCGGCCGTCCGGCCTGCCCGACATGTCCAACTTCGATCTCAAGGAGACCGCCCTCCCCGATCTCGAGGACGGCTGGGTCCGGGTCGAGAACAAGTGGCTCTCGGTCGATCCCTACATGCGCGGCCGAATGAACGACGTGAAATCCTATGTGCCGCCCTTCCAGATCGGCGAGCCGCTCCAGGGCGGCGCGGTCGGCAAGGTCGTCGAATCCCGCTCGCCGGACCTGGCCGAGGGCGACACCGTCTTCCACATGGCCGGTTGGCGCGAGGCCGCGACCGGACCCGCCGCGATGTTCAACAAGGTGCCTGCGATGCCGGTCGAGGACCACCAATGGCTCGGGAATCTCGGCCTCACCGGAGCCACCGCTTATTTCGGCCTGCTCCGGGTCGCCGAGGCGAAGGAGGGGGACATCGTCTTCGTCTCCGCCGCCGCGGGAGCGGTCGGCTCGGCGGTCGTCCAGATCGCCAAGGCGAGGGGAATGACCGTGATCGGTTCGGCCGGCGGCGCCGAAAAATGCGCCTGGGTCCGCGAGCTCGGAGCCGACGCCGCGATCGATTACAAGGCGCAGCCGGTGGTCAAGGGCCTGATGGAGGCCGCTCCGAAGGGCATCGACGTCTATTTCGACAATGTCGGCGGCGACCATCTGGACGCCGCCTTCGCCGCCGCCCGCCAGAATGCGCGCTTCGCAATCTGCGGAATGATCGAAGGCTACAATGCGGGCGCGCCGCCCAGCTTCCGCTACATCATGCGGGTGATCGCCGCCCGGATCATGATGAAGGGCTTCATCTACACCGACTATCTGTCCGAAATGCCCGATTTCTACCGCGACATGGGCAGCTGGATCGGATCGGGGAAGATGAAGTCGAGGGAGACGATCCGCGACGGCCTGGAGTCGACGCCCCAAGCCTTCCTCGACCTCTTCTCGGGCGCCAACATGGGCAAGATGCTGGTCAGGCTGTGAGCTTCCAATCCCTCCTGTTCTGAGGAGGGGCCTCTAAATCTCCCCTCCCTTCAAGGGAGGGGCTTGGGGGTGGGTGGCGAGCGAAACGAGGCCTCCAAATTCGTCATGCTGAACTTGTTTCAGAATCCAGCGACGAGCCGCAGCGGGAGCGGAGAACTGGACCCTGAAACAAGTTCAGGGTGAAGTGCCTTGCGTCACGTCAGTTCCTTCAGCCTCTTTTTCACCCGGACCAGATCCTCGACGAAGCGCGCATATTCCGCTTCCCGATCGTCCCGCACGCGGAGCAGGAAGCTCGGGTGCACCGTCACCCAGGCCTCGCCGCCACTCTCCATGACGTGCGCCTTCCCGCGTGTCGCCGAGATCGTCACCACGCGTCCAAACAGGGACCGCGCGGCCGTCGCGCCCAGCGCCACAGTGATAACCGGCTTGAGGATCGCCTGCTCCTGATCGAGCCAGTAATGGCAGGCCTGGATTTCGGGTGCCTCGGGCTTCTGGTGGATCCGGCGCTTGCCCCGGCGCTCGAACTTGAAATGCTTGACCGCGTTGGTGACGTAGGCCTGGCTCCGGTCGATTCCGGCATCGCCCATCGCCCGGTTCCACAATTGCCCGGCGGGTCCGACGAACGGGCGCCCGGCCAGATCCTCCTGGTCGCCGGGCTGCTCTCCGACGAACATCAGGGGCGCGTCGACCGGGCCTTCGCCGAACACGGTCTGGGTGCCGCATTGGTAGAGGTGGCATCGCGTGCACGACATGGCGTCGGCGCGAACCGCCTCCCATGCCGCCTGCGCATTGCCGCCGATCCTCGCGCGCGGATTTGCCATCGCCCCGAATAACGCGCCGGTCTCACTCTTATTTCCGGCCGGGGCGTCGGCTATCGCCCTGAGCCTCGCCACCAGAGGATCCTTGCCCGCCTCGACCAGCCCCGGCTCGTCGCGCACCCGGACGAGAAGCGCGTAGAGCAGCGAGAAGCGCTCGGGGTCGTCCGACTGGATGGCCGAGCGGGCGAGATCGATGAAGGCGCGCGGCACGTGGAAGATCGCATCGCCCGGCGGCCTGGCTTCGCTCGCCGGAAGCCCGATCCGCCACTCGACGTCTGCCGGAGCGACTCCCTTCAGAGCCAGCGAGCGCGCGGCATTGCGCCATCCGGCGAAATCGCGATCGTGCGCCAGGGTCACCACGGGCATGGCTGCATCCTAGCCCGCGTCGCGGTCCCGCGAAATGCCGGTGCGAGCGACCTCGACGATCTTCGGCGGCCCTGGCGAGCATCGCATCGATCCGAGGCCGCGCTCGGGCCGGCAGGGCGCCCCAAGCCCGGTCTATCCGGCTGGCCGTGAAGACCGACTTTCGGGGTTCGGAGGCGGGGGGCTGTTGTGCTTCACCCAGGCATCGCTCGTGGTCATGTAGGGATCGACCGGCGGCAGCTCGACCCAGACGAAGCCCCCGCGGGAGACCGCGCCCAGTTCCACGCGGTCAGGATATTCGCTCCACACCCCCAGGGCCGCGCGGTCGTGGCGGGCCGAGCCGCTGGAGTCCTTGATCTCCGCGGCGATCACCCTCCCGTTCGGGCCGACCAGCCCGCGGATCACGATCGGGCGAAGCCTGCCCTCGAGGCCCTCGGTTCCGGGCAGGGCCCAGGCCATCTGCCAGTCGAGCGCTTTTTCAATGCCCGCCTGGTCGGAATCGGAGAGCGAGGCCTGCCCGATCTGCCCGAGCCCGCTCAATAGCCTGGCCCTCACCTCCCTGCTGTCGAAACGCCCGTCGAGCGCCGCCGCCGAGACGATCCGAAGCGCGTCGGCGCGTTCGGCAGGCGTGCGCGCGGCCACCGAGGCGAGGTAGCCTATCCGAAGCAGCTCCTGCTGGTATCCCGAGGAGAAATCCGCGTCCACGGCCGCGACGCTCAGGAACGGCCGCGCCGCCCGGCCATAGTCCGGCGGCACGTGGGTGCCGTCGGTGAGAAGCCTGCTGATCCGCAAGCGGTTCTTCAGATTGGTGAACAGCCGGCCGTCCTCGAGCAGCGCGATCGCCTCGGCCGGCGCGTAATAGGGAAGGTCGCGGCGAAGAAGCAGGCCGCCGAGCGCCTCGAGCGAGCGGCCGGTTCGAAGCATCCCGTCCGCGTTGCGCGCGCGCAGCAGGGCCACGGTCTCGGGGCGCTGAAGCCAGGCTTCGCGCTCGGCCGGAATCCAGCGCGGCAGTTCCGGCGGCCGATCGCCGAACAGCCACAGCATTCGCCCGTAACGGTCGGCCAGGGCCGGATCGGGCGCCATGCCCTGGCCCCGCTCCGCCGAGCGCCAGGCATAAAAGAGAAGCTCGAGGTCGACCTCGCCGCGCTCGACCTCGCCCAAAGCGGCCCTAAGCTCGGCGACCGCCGCCTGGGCTATGCCCGGGCATTTGACCGGATCCGTCCGAAGCATGGCGTCGATCAGCCGGCGGGCGTCGCGCGCATGATCCATTCCGCGCGGTATCGGGATGTCGAGGACGGGATCCGTGCACGGCGCCGAAATCTCGCTCAGCCGCCTGTGCCATTGCCAGGAGTCGAGGCCCGGAGACGAATCGGCGGCCGGCGCGGCGAGGAACAGCAACAAGGGCGCGATCGAGGCCATTCGGGGCTCCTTCCCGAAGCTGTTTCCGGCGGGCGGGCTGAGCGGCGGCTGAACGAGGGCCCGGAGCGGAAGCCCGATGCGCTGGCCGCCCCAGCCTGTCCGCTCCGGCCGGTTCGGCGGCTCTTGCTGTCTTCGCTCGTTCGAGCGCGAGGGCCGATCGGTCCGGATCGGCGACATTAATTTCCGGCTCTTGCTGGCGCGCCGCGTCCGAGCCTTTATGGTTGCCGCGAAATCGCGCTTTCCCGTCAAGGAAGGATGCTCTGACAGTGGCGAAAAGAGGGTCCAGACAGACCGGCAGTGAATCGGAGGCCGTCGAGCGCGCCGAGGCTCGGGAACGCAGGACGTCGCGCGCGGCGATCAAGGCTCTTCAATTGAATTGGCTGTCGGAAGTGACGATCGGCGGAGCGGCCTTCGTCCTCTCACTGAGCATCGCCGGCGGAAGCTTCGTCCAGTTCCTCCTCGGCCCCGAGATCGACGTCCTGCCTCCCCAGCAGGTCATCTTCTACCGTGGAGGATTGCCCAACCGCGCGGTGCTTTACGCCGCGTTGAGGCTTCCGATCGTCAACAAGGCCTCGTCCTATAACGACGTGATCGTCGACGCGACTCTCCAGCCCTTCGGCGATAATCCGCGCATTCCGTACGCGACCATGGTCAGTCCGGTTTTCAACGACGAGGACGATCCCGAGCAGAGCAAGGTGCATTGCGTGCAGGGACGCCGCTGTCACTTCTTCAAGAGGATGGCGATCTCCGAGCTGAGCGATGACGTCGTCGTCATCCCCGGAGGCGGGGCTCACGCTTATTATTATTCGTTCAGGATGTTCTGCCGGGACGAGCCGGGCTGCGCCGATTTCGCGTCGTTCGATCAGGCCGTGGCCGCGCTCCAGGCCCGTTCCCGCAAGGTCGGCGTAGAGCTGAAGCTCTATGCCGACGGCACGCGCACGATCACATGTCCGATCGCGTCGATAAACGCCGAGCACCTGCGCAAGGTCGGCTGGCAATCGATCAACTGCGAGAATCCGACGGTGACCGGCACGCCCTTTTTATAGAGCCTGATCGTCTTAGGTTGAACCGCTGCTCGCGGTTCCACCTAAGTCGTGAATCAGGCTCTCAGATATGGTCTAGAGCGATGTACGATCCGATCGAATCGGATCGGTCGCTTCAGCGCTCTGGCATGCCGCGATCAGGTCGGACAGTCCGGATCGCCCGGACACTCGGGCAGCCGCCTCGGAGGCTCCCAGACCTGCACGCAATTGTCCGTCACCGTCTTCGAGCAGACCTGATATTCCTCAGTGGACGCCTGGGGCGCGAAGACCACCTTGGGATCGCGGCTGACCCCGGTCTGGGAGCCCACGGGTTCGTTCGCTCCCCGAGGCGTGACGGCGGGGTCCGAGATCACGATGTTTCCGCGCGAATCGCGCACCGGCCTCGATCCGGGGGTAACGACCGATTTCCCCTTCATTCCCGGCCGCGCGTCGGTTTTCGCCAACGTCGCGCTCGCGGTCATGGCGCCGCCGATCGCCAGCAGCATCACGCCATAATGTTTCGCTTTCATATCGGCTCGCCCCCACGACTCGTTGACCAGGAAGTGCAAGAAAGCCGCACGAAACGGATTTTGCAATATGGCTTCTTCTCGATCTCCATGACTTCATGACGGAATATCGCCGTTCGGCCGCTCGTCCCTCGGGCCGGCCTCGTCCGCCGGAGAGTCAGAAGCCGATCCTGGAGGCCATGTCCGGCCGCGACCTGGCCTCGGCCGCGAGCATTGCCAGGACGGCCTCGGCCTCCGCCTCGGGGCGGTAGCGAAGCTGGCGCGCGACGACGGCGAAGTCTCCGGGCGTGAGGCCCAGGGTCCGCGAAAGCCCGGACGGCGGCGCGGTGTCGAAGAAACGGCGCCACGCGCGACCCGCCGCCTCGCCCGAGAGCGTGGCAAGCTCGATCTTGAAGACGAAGCGGCGCAACGCCGCGGGATCGAGCCGGCGCGCCCAGTTGGTCGCCGCGATGAAGGGGAGGGGATGCGAATCCATCCAGGTCAGTAGCTCGTTGACCTGGGTCACCTCCCAGCTCTGGCGCGCGTCGCTTCGGTCGAGGAGCAGCGAATCCACCTCGTCGAGCAGAAGCACCGATCCCTCGTCCCGTGCCTGGGCGAAGGCATCGGCGATGTTCGCCTCGGTTCCTCCGACCCATTTGGAAAGAAGATCGGAAGCGCGCTTCACCTGCAGCGGCCGGTCGAGCCGCTCGGCGACAAAGGCTGCGAGCGCCGTCTTCCCGGTCCCGGGCGGGCCGGTCAGAAGCAGCGAGAAGTCGCTCGGCGCACCGCGCTCGCACAGCTTCCCGACCAGAGGGCCGATCGGCGGATCGCTCTCGTAAAGCCCGAGATCGAGCCCGCCCGCGCACGGCGCGGGCGCAAGCGCCCGCCCGCCGCGAAGCCCGAGCAGAAGCGAGCGCCCGGCCGCTTCCGCATCGGCCGCGCCGCCGCCGGCCAGGCTGGCGCTTCGAAGCGCGGCGCTCGCGATGCTCGCCGCCTCGCAATCCCGAGCGATCAGCGAGCCGAGCCCGGCCGCGGCCTCGGCCGCGCCCGCCGCCTCCGCCGCGCGCGCGACGATCCGCGCCCGCGCCCTGGGCGACGGGTGATCCATTCGGAGCACGTAGCTCAGCCGGCGCAGATGCGCCGGGTCCAGGTCCTCGATCGCATTGGTCGTCCAGATTGTCGGCACCTTGTTGGTCTCGAGCATTCGGTTGACGAAGATCTTGGAACCCGACCTTCGTCCGCCGCTTGCCGACCAGTCGGCCTCCGCGAACAGATCCTCCATCTCGTCGAACAGGATCAGTGAGCGCGGCCGGCGCGACAGAAGCCGCTGAGCGCGAGTCATCGCTTGCAGCCGCACTCGACGGTTGGGCTCCTCGCCGCCGCTGTCCGACTCGCCGACCGCGAAGAGCTCGCCGCCGGCAGACTCGGCGAGGGTCCGCGCCAGTTCCGTCTTGCCTGTGCCCGGCGGTCCGTGGATCAGGATGTTGATGCCGCAAGCGCTGCGATCGAGCGCACCCGCGACCAACCTCCGCAGCAGGTCGAAGGCCGATTCGTGCTCGGCGAAATCCTCGGGCCGAAGCGACGCGGACTGACGCAATCCGGCCAGCCTGTCGATCAGCCGCGCCTCATCGAGCGGACCGCCGTCGAGAAGCTCGGCAAGGCGCCAGTCGAGTTCGAGGTTGATCCCGTTGTAGCTGTCGGAATCGACACAGACGAAGCCGAGCGCGACCGGATCGGACCGGCGCACCTTGGTGGCGGCCTCGAGCGCACCGGCCCCCGCGAGCCGCCCAGCGAGTGCAGTCATATCCTCGCCGGCTCTGCTGAGCTTGCGCCGCAGGCCGTCGAGCCGCGGCAGCAAGTTGAAAGCTACGGTGATCCGAAGGACTTCCCGATCGAACGATTGGAGTCCCAAAAGCTCGCCGATGGCATCCACGCAGCCGAGCACCAGGGGCTCAGGCTCCTCCGCGTCGATGCGTTCGATCAGCGCCGGAAGGTTCTTCCAGTCGAGACGTTTGCGGGCGCGCGGCTTCTTTCGCCGCTCGCTATCATTCGCGCCGGACCCATCGTTCCATTTGCGCCCCGGCCACAGCCAGTCGCGCTGGTCGCCTGCCCATTCAAGCAGGACCTGAGAGACACGGCTTTGACAGCCGTGAATATCGCGCAGCAGCGTCAGGATGCGCTGCGCCAAAAGCTTCTCGCCCATGATCTATCCGTCAGCCCCGGACGCGCGGATTGGCGCGGCCGGAGCCGTTCTCAAAAGTGGTTCTGGATAAGTCTGCCGCCGGGTCCGGGCCCGGCCGCGCGCTGCTAACGCTTGGGCGGGATCCGGACGGAGGCGGGATGAATATCCGCGCATGGAATGCGATCGTGCATCGCTTCTCTCCGTCGTGCGGCACCATTGCCGCAGGGCGCGGGCCAATATTCGCCGGCGTAACGAAAGTCAAATCCGCGAGGGCGGTGGGGGTTCGTCGCGCGGTTCCACCGGTCCGGCGCCCTCACCTCGCCGGCCACTTCCCGATCGGCCGCCAGTTCATCCACGATACAGGCGCCACAGGCAGTTTCGGTGGCGAGTATCAAGGGCGGGGTGCGTAAATGGCGATGTATGTCTATAGCACCGGCGGCGAGCCGGTCGGCTTCCTCTACGAGAATTTCATCCACGATCTCGATGGGCGTCCGCTCGGCCGCATCATCGGATCGCGGGTCCACCGCTTCGACGGCTCCTATGTCGGCGAATGGTTCAAGGAGATGGTGGTCGAAAGGCGCGGCGCCGGCCCGCTCGCGCTTCCGCCGATCCCGGTTCCGCCGGCCCGGCCGTCGCCCGGCGCGTCCTGGCGCCGGCGGGCGGTGGTCGATTACGGCTATCCCGATTTGTTCGACCTTCTTCGCTGCTCGGACCGATCCGGTCCGGCCAGCGCCGAAGCGGCCTGAATGGAACCGGGAGCGGCGGCGGCCAGTTCAGACAGCCGCGTACATGTCCGGACCTTCCAATGATCCTGCTCGTCGATGACGATGCCCAGGTCCGCGCCACCATCGGGCGCGGCCTCGAGGCGCTCGGCTACCGCGTCCGCGAGGCGGAAAGCGGGCTGGAGGCGCTCGCCATATTGGGTCGGGAGGAGCCGCAGCTGGTCATCCTAGATTATGTCATGCCCGGGCTCGACGGCGCCGAGACGGCCCGCGAGATCGCGCGGATCGCGCCGGACATGCCGATCATCTTCTCGACCGGCCACGCCGCTCTGCGGGCCCTGCGCCACGCCGCCGACGGCGCGCCGGTGCTCGAAAAGCCGTTCAGCCTCGACGAGCTCGACGCCCTCATCAAGGAAACCCTGGCCGAGGCGCGCCGGGTCCGCATCGCCTCGGCGGGGTAGGCACACAAAAGACCGTTCGCCCTGAGCCTGTCGAAGGGCTTTCCTTCCTTTCAGATTCATCAAGCAGTAGAGGGCTTCGACAAGCTCAGCCCGAACGGTGGTTGTCCTGGTACGCGCTCAGCCCCCGTCGGCCGCGCGCTCGATCTCGGCGATGTCGATCTTGCGCATCTTGAGCATCGCCTCCATCGACCGCCGCGCTTTGTCCCTGTCGGGATCGGAGTTCAGCTCCATCAGCCGCTTCGGAGTGATCTGCCAGGAAAGGCCCCAGCGGTCCTTGCACCAGCCGCACTCGCTTTCCTTG
>DATDAS010000069.1:0-37645 GCA_036525315.1 Allosphingosinicella sp. | reverse complement strand
CATTCCGAAAGGGTCGGCGGCCGCCGCGCCACCCGGCGGGGCGAGGAAAGCGGGCGCGAGGCGGCGGCTTCGTGGCGCTGGCGGAAGGGCTCCTCCTCGGTCGAGCTCAGCCCGGCCCTGGCGCGCCAGGCCGGCTTTCCGGCGAAGGAGGAAGGGCGGGTCAGCCTGATCGAACTGTTCCGGAAGCTCGATCCCGACGGCCGGCGGGCCGCGCGCGAAGCCGTGGACCGGCTGCTCGAGACCGGCCGGACCACGGCCTTCGCCCACGCCGGAGCCAGGCGGCAGGGCAGGCGGGTGGCCCATCATCTGCGCATCGACGAGGAAGATGGAGCCGTGCTCGGGCGGACCGAGGAGATCGTCGCCGACGACGAGGGACCGTCGCGCGATCCGATCACCGGCGTTCGCGACGCGCGTTCGGCGCGGTCCTGGATCGCCGCCCATCTCGGCATCGCCGCGGGCGGCGAACCCGCTCTCGTCGCGATCCTCGTCGCGATCAGCCGCTTCGACGCGATCAATGCCGCCTTCGGCCGGGCGACCGGCGATTCCGTCCTCCAGGCCGCGGCGCGGCGGATGGAGCGGCTGGTCGACGCCGACGGCCGAAAGAGGATGGTCGCCCGCCTCGCCGGCGCCGAGTTCGCGATCCTGCTCGCTTCGCCAACCAGCCTTGCCGAGGGCCGGTTCCTCGCCGGACAGCTCGCCGAAGCGATCGGCCGGCCCTTCATGTCGGGCGACCACGTCATCGCGCTCGCCGCGCGCGCCGGAGTGGCCGCGTCGGAGCCTGGCGACGATGTCGCCGGACTGCTTCGCCGCGCGAGCGTCGCATTGGCCGAGGCAAAGGCCTCCGAGAGCGGAAACGTCCGGGTGGTCGAGGCGGGCGCCGCCGAGGAGAGCGCGCTCGAGGACCAGCTCGACGTCGACCTTCGCCGGGCGCTCGACCGCGACGAGATCGACATCCTCTTCCAGCCGCAGGTTTCGGTGACCAGCGGACGGATCGTCGGGGTCGAGGCCCTGGCCCGGTGGGCCCATCCGAAATTCGGGGAATTGAGCGCGGTCACCTTGTTCAACGTCGCCGAGCGCTCCGATTATCTGATCCAGCTGTCCGACCATGTGCAGGCCAAGGCGATCCTCGCCGCCGCCGCCTGGCCCGAGACGCTCGGCGGGCTGCGCCTCGCGGTGAACGTGACCGCCGCCGACATCGTCCGGCCCGGCTTCGCCGCGCATTTCCTCGACCGGGTCCGGGAGTGCGGCTTCGACCCGGGCCGGCTCACGGTCGAGGTAACGGAGAGCGGGCTGATCGAGGATTTGTCGGCCGCTGCAAGGCTGCTCGCGGACCTGCGCGAAGGAGGCCTTCGAGTCGCAATCGACGATTTCGGGACCGGCTATTCGAGCCTCGCCTATCTCAAGGCGCTGCCGCTCGATTATCTCAAGATCGACAAGAGGCTGTGCGAGGACATTACCGGCTCGGCCCGAGACCGGATCGTGGTGAGGAGCGTGATCGACATGGCGCGCTCCCTCGGCCTCGAGGTGATCGCCGAGGGCGTCGAAACGGAGGAGCAGCTCTCCCTGCTCGCCCGCGAAGGCTGCGGACTTTACCAGGGATTTTTGTGCTCGCCGCCAGTAGATTCGAAGACGCTCGAGCTCCTTGTGCGGGACGCCACGACGTAAACGGGGATGAAGGCTGGGAAGCAGAACTCTTGACCTCTGCAAGGTGATGTAATAACATGACTGAATGAGCAGCAAACGGCTCTTTGGCTTGTTGGGTTCGATCCTCGGACTGGCCCTGCCGGGAAGTGCATTCCTTCTGGCTCACCCGCCAATCGGCTGGGCCGCCACGGGCGGGCGAAACGTGCCAAGCCTGCTCTTTCTCTCTCCAACACGGGGGAGCAGTTGGAACGAGCCGTTGTTTCTGGTCGAGCCGCTCTGTCCGGGCCAAAAGCAGTTCGAGACCCATTTGCCGCTCGTGGCGGAAAGCTATCTCCCGACCGCCGTCTTCAAGTCCGACAAATTGGACGGCCTTTATCTCTGCGCCCTGGTTCGATCCGACGGGCAAATCGTAAGGGCGCTGATCGTCGACGAAGGAGGAAATGCCCAGTTCCTGCCGGCCATTGAATCGACGATCCGGGCCAAATGGCGTTTCGAAGCGCGTTCCGGGCCTCCCGACGATCCCGTGTGGCAGCGCGTGCGGCTCGATCGAGCCGTCCGTCGGGTAGAGCCGGCTATCCTCTAGGCTTTTGACGCAGTTCGCACGGTCCGCTCAGGCCGCGATCCGCGCCAACCCCTTCGACAGTTGCAGAGCACCGTTGATCCGCGAGGCCGCGTCGGGCCAGGCGCGGGTGATGACGAGCTTGCTGTCGGGGCGAAGCCTGGCCGTGCCTTTCAGCTTCCCGACATAGGCGAGAAGGCCTTCCAGGTCCGGGAAATGGTCGTTGTGGAAGTGGACGAGCGCGCCCTTCGGGCCGACGTCGAGCTTGGCCACGTGGGCGGCTCGGCAATTGAGCTTCATCTCGATGACCTTGAGCAGATTGTCCGTCTCCGGCGGGAGCTTGCCGAAGCGGTCGATCATCTCGGCCGCGAACGGCTCGATCTCGGCCGGAGTCTCGAGCTCGTTCATTCGGCGGTAGAGGCCCATTCGCAGGTCGAGGTCGGGCACATAATCCTCCGAGATGAGGATCGGCGCGTCGACCGTGATCTGCGGCGAGAAATCGCCCGGCGCCTTGGCGGCGCCGCCGGCCTTGGCCTCGAGGATCGCGTCCTCGAGCATCGACTGGTAGAGCTCGAACCCGACCTCCTTGATGTGTCCGGACTGCTCGTCGCCGAGAAGGTTTCCCGCGCCCCTGATGTCGAGATCGTGGCTCGCGAGCTGGAAGCCCGCTCCGAGCGAATCGAGGTTGGCCAGGACCTGGAGGCGCTTGTCGGCCGTCTCGGTGAGGGCGCGGTTGGGGGGCGTGGTCATGTAAGCGTAAGCACGGGTCTTCGAGCGGCCGACCCGGCCTCGAAGCTGGTAGAGCTGGGCGAGGCCGAAGCGGTCGGCGCGGTGGACGATCAGGGTGTTGGCCGATGGAATGTCGAGGCCGCTCTCGATGATCGTGGTCGAGAGCAGGACGTCATATTTGCGGTCGTAGAAGGCGGACATGCGCTCCTCGACCTCGGTCGGCGCCATCTGTCCGTGCGCGGTGACGGCGCGGATCTCGGGCACCTCCTCGCGCAGATATTGCTCCAGATCGGGCAGATCGGCGATCCGGGGCGCGACGAAGAAGGTCTGGCCGCCGCGATAATGCTCGCGGAGCAGGGCCTCGCGCACCACGACCGGATCCCAGGGCATGACGTAGGTGCGCACCGCGAGCCGGTCGACGGGCGGAGTCTGGATCACCGACAGCTCGCGAAGTCCCGACATCGCCATCTGAAGGGTGCGCGGGATCGGAGTGGCGGTGAGCGTGAGGACGTGGACGTCGGCCTTGAGCGATTTCAGCCTTTCCTTGTGAGCGACTCCGAAATGCTGCTCCTCGTCGACGATGACGAGGCCGAGCTTCCTGAACTCGACCTGCTTGGCGAGGACGGCATGAGTGCCGATGACGATGTCGATCTTGCCCGCCGCCAGGCCCTCGCGCACCTCCTTCGCTTCCCTGGGCGGAACGAGCCGCGAGAGTCGTCCGATCTCGATCGGGAAGCCCTGGAAGCGTTCCTTGAAGATGGCGTGATGCTGGCGGGCGAGAAGGGTGGTCGGGCTGATCAGGGCGACCTGAAACCCGGCCATGGCGGCGACGAAGGCCGCGCGAAGCGCCACCTCGGTCTTGCCGAAGCCGACGTCGCCGCAGACAAGCCGATCCATCGGCCGGCCGGCGCCGAGATCGTCGATCACGTCGGCGATCGCCCGGTCCTGGTCCTCGGTTTCCTCATAAGGGAAGCGGTCGACGAAGGCGGCTAGGCTGGTGTCGGGCTCGATGACCGCGCCCGGACGCGTGGCGCGCTCGGCCGCGGTCTTGATCAGCTCGCCGGCGATCTCGCGGATTCGCTCCTTCATCCGCGACTTGCGGCGCTGCCAGGCCTCGCCGCCGAGCCGGTCGAGAGTCACATTGTCCCCGCCGCTTCCGTAGCGTGACAGGACGTCGATATTCTCGACTGGCACGTAGAGCTTGTCGCCGCCGGCATATTCGAGAGCGACGCAATCGTGCGGCGACGTTCCGACCGGTATCTGGGTCAGCCCCTCGTAACGGCCGATGCCGTGATCGGCATGGACGACGAGGTCGCCGGGGCTGAGGGTCGCGAGCTCGGACAGGAAGGCGTCCGCGCTCTTGCGCCGCTTGCGGCGGCGGACGAGGCGGTCGCCGAGCATGTCCTGCTCGGTGAGGAGTGCGACGTCGCTCGACGTGAATCCATGGTCGAGCTGGATGATCGCGAGCGCGGTCTGGCCCTTGGCCGCCGCGCCGAGCGCTTCCTGCCAGCTGTCGACCTCGGCGATCTTCGTCAGGCCGTGGTCGGCGAGCAGGCCCTTCAGCCGCTCGCGCGCGCCGCCCGAGTAGCTGGCGAGGACGATCTTGTGCTTCTTGCGGCGAAGATCGGCGACATGGGCGACGACCGCCTCGTAGACATTGGCATTTGCCGAGCGCTCCGGCGCGAAGTCGCGGGGCCCATCGACCTCGAAATCCAGCACCCTCGCGCTTTCGGGCTCGTGATAGGGCGTGGCGAGGTGGAGCGGCCGATCCTCGATCAGGCTCTCCCATTCCTCGCGGGTCAGATAGAGCGAATCGGGCTCGAGCGGCCGGTAGCTTCCGGGATCGGCCGAGAGCGCCCTGACTCGATTCTCATGATAATCGGCGATCGCATCGAAGCGGGCATCGGCGGCGCCCGCATCGCCCGAGTCGCGGACGATGACGTCCTTGTCGCCGAGATGGTCGAACAGGGTGGCGAGCTTTTCCTCGAAGAGCGGCAGCCAATGGTCGATCCCCGAAAGGCGCCGCCCTTCCGAGACCGCCTGGTAGAGCGGATCGCCGGTCGCCGTCGCTCCGAACTTCTCGCGATAGCGCGAGCGGAAGCGTTTGATGCTGTCCTCGTCGAGCAGGGTCTCTGAGGCGGGAAGGAGGGTGAATCCGCCGACGTTCCCGGTCGTGCGCTGGGTGCTCGGATCGAATCGCCGGACGCTCTCGATCTCGTCGCCGAAGAAATCCATGCGCAGGGCCTCGGTCTCGCCCGAGGGGAAGAGATCGACGAGGCCGCCCCGCACCGCATATTCGCCGGCATCGGCGACCGTGTCGGTGCGCGCGTAGCCGTTGGCCTGGAGCAGCTCGGCCAGCCGGTCGCGGTCGATTCGCTCGCCCGGCGCGAGGCGGGCGACGAGCTGGCGGATCCGGAAAGGGGTCAAGGTGCGCTGGGTCGCCGCATTGACCGTGGTGACGAGCAGCTGCGGCTTCGCCGGCGGGTTCTGCAAAGCGTGCAGAGTCGCGAGGCGTTCCGCAGTCGAACGCAGGGACGGGGAGGAGCGGTCGTAGGGAAGACAATCCCAGGCCGGGAAGCTTAGGGTTTCGAGCTCGGGCGCGAAATAATGGGCCGCATCGACGATGTGGCGCATCGCCGCCTCGTCGGGCGCGATGAAGACGGCGCGGCCCTTTCCGACAGCGGCCGAGCGCGCGAGGTCGGCCGCCAGCCAGGGGATGAAGCCCTGGGGCGCGCCGGCGAGCGTGACCGGCCTGGTGGCCGAGAGGATTTTCTTGAGATCAGTCACTTATTCGTGGTGCTTGATATAGTTGAGTGCCCGGAACCGCTCCATCATCGGACCTTCGAAGCGCTCGGGAGGCTCAGCGGTTCCGATCCCCCAGGCCATGATGTCGACGTCCTGCTCCTCCAGAAGCCGCTCGAACCAGTCCATCTCGGCTTCGCTCCACGAGTCGGATTGATCGGCGCAAAAGCCGCCGATCATCATATCGGCCTCGCGCGTGCCGCGATGGTGTGCGCGAAAACGCAGTCTCTTGAGGCGGTCGTCGCGGTCCATGTCTTTCCATGCAGGGATGGCCGCGCTGGTGAAACCAGGCGGCTTTCAGTAATCGGCGAGATAGTCATGCGCCCCGACATTCTCAATCCGCTGTTCGCCGAGGTGGAGGTGCTCAAGGGCATCGGGCCGCAGCTCGCCAAGCCGCTCAAGCGGCTCGGGCTGGAGCGGATCGTCGACCTGCTTTTCCACCTCCCGGTCGGCTGGATCGATCGCAAGAAGGTCGCCCGCCTCGACGAGGGGGACCTCGGCCGGATCGTCACCGTCGAGGTGGTGGCGGTGGATTACCGGCAGGGCGGAGCGCGCGGCCCGTTCCGGGTCCATGCCAACGACCGCGACGGCAATCATCTGACCCTGACCTATTTCAACAATCCGGGCTGGGCGAAGAAGCAGTTCCCCCTGGACGCGCCGCGAATCGTCTCCGGCAAGCTCGATCGATACGGGCAGGAGCTCCAGATCGTTCACCCCGATTTTGTGCTGCCGCCCGGCGAGGCCTCGTCAATCCCCGAGACCGAGCCCGTTTATTCGCTGTCGGAGGGACTGACCAACCATCGGCTCGGCCAGCTTGCCGGCCAGGCGCTGGCCAGGGTACCGGCCCTGGCCGAGTGGATCGAGCCGAGCCTCATCGAGCGCCGCGCCTGGCCGGGCTGGGGCGCCGCGCTTGAAACGGCCCATGGCAGCCGGGCCGGCGCCGAGGCGCGCGAGAGGCTCGCCTATGACGAAATTTTCGCCAACCAGCTCGCTTTGACCCTGGTTCGCGCCTCCTCGCGCCGCCGCAAGGGCGTTCCGCTCAAGGGCGACGCGCGGCTTCGCTCGGCGCTGAAGCTTCCTTACGAGCCTACGGGCGCTCAGCAGCGCGCGGGCGCCGAGATCGAGGGCGACCTTCAGCAGGAGACGCCGATGCTTCGCCTGCTGCAGGGCGACGTCGGCTCGGGCAAGACGCTGGTGGCGCTGAACGCACTTCTGATCGCGGTCGAGGCGGGCGCGCAGGGTGCCCTGCTCGCGCCGACCGAGATACTCGCGCGCCAGCATTACGAGACGCTGCGGCGCCAGCTCGAGGGCATCGGAGTCACTGTCGCAATCCTCACGGGCCGGGAGAAGGGCAAGGCGCGCGAAGCCACATTGATGGGGCTTGCCGACGGCTCGATCGACATACTCGTCGGCACCCACGCCATCTTCCAGCAGGCAGTGACCTACAAGAGGCTCGGCCTGGCGGTGGTGGACGAGCAGCACCGGTTCGGAGTCGCCCAGCGCATGATGCTCGCCCAGAAAGCGGAGCGGCCGCCGCATCTGCTGGTCATGACCGCGACTCCGATTCCGCGAACCCTCACGCTCACCCATTATGGCGAGATGGACGTGAGCCGGCTCGACGAGATGCCCCCGGGCCGCCAGCCGATCGAGACGCGGGTCCTGAGCTGCGATCGCCTCGCGGAAGTGATCGACGGGCTCGCCCGGCACGTCGGGCGCGGCGGCCAGGCTTATTGGGTCTGCCCTCTGGTCGAAGAAAGCGAGACTCTCGACCAGGCCGCCGCCGAGGAGAGGGCGCGCGTGCTTCGCCTTCGATTCGGGGAGAAGGTCGGGCTCGTGCACGGGCGGATGAAGGGCCCGGAGAAAGACGAGGTGATGGCGGCCTTCCAGCAGGGCGCGCTCTCGATCCTGGTCGCGACCACGGTGATCGAGGTGGGAGTCGACGTGCCCGAGGCGACTCTGATGATCGTGGAAGGCGCCGAGCGGTTCGGCCTCGCTCAGCTCCACCAGCTTCGCGGCCGGGTCGGGCGAGGGGAGGGCCATTCGATCTGCCTCTTCCTGCGCGGCAACACGCTGACCGAGACGGCGCGCCAGCGCCTGACCCTGATGCGCGACACCAACGACGGGTTCCGGATCGCCGAGGAGGATCTGAGGCTTCGCGGCGCCGGCGAGATATTGGGCACGCGCCAGTCCGGCGAGGCGCAGTTCCGGATCGCCTCGCCCGAGCAGCAGCAGGCGCTCGCGCAGACCGCGATGGACGATGCGCGGCTGCTCGTGGATCGCGACGGCGGGCTGGAAGGGCCAAGAGGGCAGGCGGCGCGGATCCTGCTCTATCTGTTCGAGAGGGATGCGGCTGTGGGGTTGTTGCGGAGCGGATAAGATCCTCCCCGGTACGGGGAGGGGGACCATGCGTAGCATGGTGGAGGGGGCGGCTCGGACTTGGCGCTGAGCCCCCTCCACCACGACGCTGCGCGTCGCGGTCCCCCTCCCCGTCCCGGGGAGGATCTAGGGCTGAAGAATCCCGTGCTTCTTCTTGCCGGCCGAGACCCGAACGTCGTCGACCACCTCGATCAAGACATCGTCGTCGGCCCGGATATTGTTCACCCGCGCCCCTCCTCCGGCGATCAGGCGCCGCGCCTCGTTCTTGGAGGCGCACAGGCCGAGGCCGATCAGGGCGTCGACCAGCCCGATCTGCCCGGAGACCTTGAGGGTCGGCAGCGCCTCGCCCGAAGCGCCTTCCTCGAAGGTGCGCCGTGCCGTCTCGGCAGCGCCGCGCGACGCTTCGTCGCCATGCGCCATCGCCGTCGCGGCGTCGGCGAGGGCCTTCTTCGCCTCGTTGATCTCGCTGCCCTGGAGCGCTTCCAGGCGCTCGATCTCGTCGAGCGGAAGATCGGTGAACCGGCGCAGGAATCGGCCGACGTCGGCGTCCGTCTTGTTCCGCCAGAACTGCCAATAATCGTAGGGGCTGAGCATGTCCGGGTTGAGCCAGATGGCGCCCTCGGCGGTCTTGCCCATCTTCCGGCCGTCCGACGTGGTCATGAGCGGGGTGGTCAGGCCGTAAAGCTGGGTGCCGTCGACCCGCCGCCCCAGCTCCACGCCGTTGACGATATTGCCCCATTGGTCCGAGCCGCCGAGCTGGAGCCGGCAGCCCGCCCGCCGCGAAAGCTCGAGGAAGTCGTAGGCCTGCAGGATCATGTAGTTGAATTCGAGAAAGGTCAGCGGCTGCTCGCGGTCGAGCCGGAGCCTGACGCTGTCGAAGGTCAGCATCCGGTTGATCGTGAAATGCGGGCCTATGTCGCGGAGCAGCGGGATGTAGTCGAGCTTGTCGAGCCAGTCGGCATTGTTGACCAGCACCGCGTCGGTCGGTCCGTCGCCGAAGGTCAGGAAATGCTCGAACACGCGCCGGATCGACGCGATGTTGGAATCGATCACTTCCTCGGTGAGGAGCTGGCGGCTCTCGTCCTTGCCGGAAGGGTCGCCGATCTTGGTCGTCCCGCCGCCCATCAGGACGATCGGCTTGTGGCCGGCCTGCTGGAGGCGGCGCAGGAGCATGATCTGGACGAGGCTCCCGACGTGGAGCGAAGGCGCGGTCGCGTCGAACCCTATGTAGCCGGGAACGATTTGCTTCGCCGCGAGCGAATCGAGCCCTTCCGGGTCGGTGACCTGGTGGATGTAGCCCCGCTCGTCGAGCAGGCGAAGGAGATCGGAGCGGTAGCTGGTCATCGGGCGCTGCTTAGCCTTAGGAGGATGGGATGCAAATCACTCTGTGGACGCATCCCGCCGCCGGAAGTGCCGCCGTGGATGAAATTGTCGCTTCGGTCGAGCGGCTGTCGCCGACATTGCTCAGGTTCCGCTGGCAGGTCAGCGGCGATATCGGTGGGCTGATCATCCCGGAGCCCGCCCCCTCCATTCGGACAAACAATCTCTGGGAAAGCACGTGCTTCGAAGCCTTCCTGTCCTGTGAAGGCCATCCGGGATATCTCGAGCTGAATTTCTCGCCGTCTTCGCAATGGGCCGCTTATGATTTTTCCGCGTATCGCCACGGGATGGTCCAGGCGTCGCTCGCGGGCCCGCCGGAGATCGAATTGAGCCGCCACTCGGCCGGGTTGGAGCTGACCGCTACGATCTCTCTGGATGCCGCGGCGGAGGCCTGCCGTCTCAATCTGTGCGCCGTGATCGAGGAAGGTGCCGGCATGAAATCCTACTGGGCAGCCTATCATCAGGGCGCCGTGCCCGATTTCCATCGCGAGGATTGCTTTGGGATCGAACTCCCGGCACCGAAGCGCGCATGAAATTCGGTATCGACCGGCTCCTGTCCGAGCCCGAGCTGCGTGCCCCGCTCGAAGGTAAGCGCGTCGCAATCCTCGCCCATCCCGCCTCGGTCACGGCGGATCTCACCCACAGCCTCGACGCTCTGGTCGCGAGCGGCCTTCGGGTGACCGCGGCCTTCGGGCCGCAGCACGGGCTACGCGGCGACAAGCAGGACAATATGGTGGAATCCGAGGATTTCACCGATCCCGTCCACGGCGTGCCCGTGTTCAGCCTCTACGGCGAGGTTCGGCGCCCGACCGGCCAGTCGATGGGAACCTTCGACGTGCTCCTGGTCGACCTCCAGGATCTGGGCTGCCGCATCTACACCTTCATCACCACCCTTCTCTACGTGCTCGAAGCGGCGGCGAAGCACGGCAAGCAGGTTTGGGTGCTGGACCGGCCCAATCCGGCGGGACGGCCGATCGAAGGGCTCACTCTGCGGCCGGGGTGGGAAAGCTTCGTCGGCGCCGGACCCCTGCCGATGCGCCACGGGCTCACGCTGGGCGAGCTCGGTTCATGGTTCGTCGATGCGATGAAGATCGACGTCGATTATCGTGCGATCGAGATGGCGGGCTACGATCCAGCCGCGGCGCCGGGTCATGGCTGGCCGCTCGGCGAGCGCGTCTGGATCAATCCGAGCCCCAACGCGCCCAATTTGTGGATGGCGCGGGCTTACGCCGGCACCGTGATGCTCGAGGGGACGACTCTTTCGGAAGGACGCGGGACGACCCGGCCGCTCGAGATATTCGGGGCGCCCGACCTGGATGGCGCAGCGGTGCTCGCCGAGATGCGGCGGCTGGCGCCGCAATGGCTGAACGGCTGCGCGCTGCGCGAATGCACGTTCGAGCCCACCTTCCACAAGCATGCCGGCAAGATGTGCAGCGGCGTCCATGTCCATGCCGAAGCGCCTTTCTACGATCACGACGCATTCCGGCCGTGGCGGCTCCAGGCGCTCGCCTTCAAGGCGATCCGCCGTCTTCAGCCCGATTACGATCTGTGGCGCGATTTCGCCTACGAATATGAGTTCGGAAAGCTCGCCATCGACGTCATCAACGGCGGGCCGGGACTGCGCGAATGGGTCGACGATCCGGCAGCCGAGCCGGGGGACCTCGACGCGCTGACGGTTCCGGACGAGCAGACCTGGCTCGAAGAGCGCGGGCCGTTTCTGCTGTACTGACCATACTACGTCATCCCGGCGGAGGCCGGGATCTCGTGGAGATTAGCTTCGGCGCCTGTTCCGGGCTGAGATCCCGGCCTCCGCCGGGATGACGGCCGATCTCAGACCTTCCGACTCAGAGTGCGCATCGCATCGTCCAGGCCTTCCAGGGTGAGCGGATACATGCGGTCGTGCATCAGCTCCCGGACGATCTGGGTCGAGGCGGAATAGCCCCAATACTGCTCGGGCGTGGGATTGAGCCAGACCGCGCTCGGATAGGTGTTGGCGAGGCGCTGCATCCAGACCGCGCCGGCCTCCTCGTTGAAATGCTCGACCGATCCGCCCGGATGGGTGATCTCGTAGGGGCTCATCGAGGCGTCGCCGACGAAGACCAATTTGTAGTCGTGGCCATATTTGTGGAGCACGTCCCAGGTCGGGGTGCGCTCGGTGAAGCGGCGGCGATTGTCCTTCCACAGACCCTCATAGGGGCAGTTGTGGAAGTAGAAGAATTCGAGATTCTTGAACTCCGAGGTCGCGGCCGAGAAAAGCTCCTCGCAGATCCGGATGTGTGGATCCATCGATCCGCCGATATCGAGGAAGAGCAGCAGCTTGACCGCATTGTGCCGTTCGGGCCGCATGCGGATGTCGAGCCAGCCCTTTCGCGCGGTTCCGTCGATCGTCTCGTCGATGTCCAGCTCCTCGGCCGCGCCTTCGCGGGCGAAACGGCGCAGGCGGCGAAGCGCGACCTTGATGTTACGAGTGCCGAGCTCGCGCTGGCTGTCGAGATTCTGGAACTCCCTCTTGTCCCAGACCTTGATCGCGCTGCGGTTGCGGCCGCCTTCCTGGCCGATCCTGATTCCCTCGGGATTGTAGCCGTAGGCGCCGAACGGCGATGTCCCGGCCGTGCCGATCCACTTGCTTCCGCCCTGGTGGCGCCCCTGCTGCTCCTCGAGGCGTTTCTTCAGCGTCTCCATGATCTCTTCCCAGGATCCGAGCGCCTTGATCTCCTCCATCTGCTCGGGGGTGAGATAGAGCTCGGCGACCTTCTTCAGCCAATCCTCGGGGATCGGCACGGCGTCGGTGCCATATTCGGTCTCGATGCCCTTGAAGACCTTGCCGAACACCTGGTCGAAGCGGTCGAGAAGCCCCTCGTCCTTCACGAAGGTGGCTCGGGCGAGATAGTAGAATTGCTCCGGGGTCGAGCCGATCACCTCCGCGTCGAGCGCCTCGAGCAGCGTCAGATGCTCCTTCATCGACGCCGGGATTCCGGCCGCGCGCAATTCGTCGACGAAGGAGAAGAACATGACGGCCTGGCTGTAAGTCATTACAGCCAGGCCGTCACCCCGGCGGAGGGTAATGGGGCTGCGCCGTCCCCCGGACGGCGCGTTGGGGCCCCCATTGCGGTCTCGTAGAGACGCGCCGTGACCTCTCGACCTGAGATCCCGGCCGCAGTTTATCCAGAGCGACGCCGCAGGCGGCGTCGAAGGGCCGGGATGACGATGATTTGCTGGGCCCCGACCTGCGCCGGGGCACGCCCGCGGCTGGACCCCGGCCCTCGCCGGGCACCCCCGCGGCGCGTGCGTGGTTAACGAGCTTTCAACCATTTCCCCCTAGTCACTCTGCAACACGGGATAGAGGGGCAGGCGTGGCAAGTTCAGCGACCGAGCAGCCGGACGGAAGCGCGATCAACATCGTCGCGCGCAATTGCGGATCGCTTGCGATCGAGTGCAGCGACGTGTCCGGCTACGTCTCCGGAGTCTCCGACAGGATCTCCTCCAACCTCAAGATCCTCGACAATCTCGAGGATGTGACCAGCCGACTGCTTCTCGACCAGGCGCGGGTGGCCGAATCCACCGACGAGGCGCGGATCCTCGCCGAGCAGGCGCGCGAGAAGCTCGGCCAGGGCCGGGCCGCGATCGAGGACACGATCAATATCTTTAGCGGGCTGACCGAGCTCGTCGTCCAGCTGGGCGAGCGAATGGCCGGCTTCGCCGACGCGATGAGCCGGGTCCAGAACGTCTCGAGCAGCATCGAGAGCATCGCTTCGAAGACCAACATGCTCGCATTGAACGCAACCATCGAGGCGGCGAGGGCAGGGGAGGCCGGCCGCTCCTTCGCGGTCGTCGCCGCCGAGGTGAAGAAGCTCGCCCACGACACGCGCGCCGCGACCAGCGAGATCGCTTCCACGATCGCCTCGCTGACCCGCGAGGCGGAGGCGGTCACCTCGGAGATCGCCACCGGAGTCGACCGGAGCCGGGTCGCCCAGAGCGGCCTCGCGACGATCACCGGCACCGTCCGAGACGTAGCCGACATCGTCGCGATGGTCGACCGCCAGACCGACGGGATCGCCCAGTCGACCGCGATGATCCAGCAGAGCGTCGACAGCGTGAAGGGCGGCCTCTCCAGCTTCGCCGCCGACGCCCGCGAAAATGGCGGCGAGCTGCAGCAGGTTCATACCCGCCTCTCAACGCTCGAGACCCTCGCCAACGGAATGCTCGACCGGCTCGCAAGCTGCGGAGTCCGGATCGACGACACGCCCTTCATCGAGTTCGGCCAGCGCACGATGCGCGAGATCCGCGGAGTGATCGAAAACGGGATCGAGCGCGGCGAGGTGAGCGAAGAGGATGTGTTCGACACCCATTACGTTCCGATGCCGGGCACCAACCCGACCCAGTACGAGACGCGCTTCTGCGCCTTCGCCGACGCGCATATCCGCCCGATCCTGGATCGGGTGATGAGCGAGGAGCCGCGGCTGATCGCGGGAGCGATCACCGACATCAACGGCTATCTTCCCACCCATATCAGCGCACGCTCGCAGCCGCAGAGCGACGACCCCAAATGGAATGCCGAGCATTGCCGCAACCGGCGCAACTTCATCGACGACGTCACCCGACGGGCCATTGCGAGCGAGAAGGAGGCGATGCTCGCCACCTACGGGATGGACCTGGGCGAGGGCCGCTATCTGGCGGTCAAGAATGTGTTCGTGCCGCTCCACATCTGCGGCCGACGCTGGGGCAATTTCGAGCTCGCATATCGCGACGAGGAGATGCGGGGCTAGAGCATTGGGCGATCGGATTGAATCGCCCGATGCTCTCTATCCTTTTGCGGTCCCGTTCCTTTTCGCGGAACGCCCCTAGGTCGTCGGCGAGACCGGGGGCGACTCGACCTCGACATCGACACTCCCGTCGCTCTTGAGGTTGATCCGCGATCGAATGCGTCCGGCGTCGCCCCTGCCCGCCAATATTTCGGCGATCTGACGGTCGCTCGGCATGGCGGCGAAAGTGCCGAGCACGCTGGTCGCGCCGATTTGGTGGTTCATCAGAAGATATCTGCCGGCTTTGCGCAGGCGCACGACCTCGAGAAGCCCGCCCGCATCGCTGTACAACGCTAGCAGCATGGATTTGCCTTCGATGGCCTTGTCGTTCTGCGGATCGGTCGCACGCAGCAGCGGGACTTTGCTCTGGCCGACTTGAACCACCGAACGGCACCATTGCTCTCCGATCCTCGACGGAAGATCCTTTTTGGTGCCCGAGTCGCGATCGGTCGCCGACGGCGCGACAGGGTCGAACGCACTTATCATGATGGCGACGGCCCCGTTGCCGGCGGGATCGTCGGCGACGAGGGCCGCGTCCGCGGACCGGTCATCGGGACAGGCCGCCGGAGTCAGGATGGCCGCCGGTCGAGGCGTCGCGGCGCCTTCGAACCTTGTTTTGGCCAGGAGGTCGGACATCGCCGCCTTCACTTCGTCGGCGCGCGCCTCGGGGCCTGAAACCCTCAGCTTCACGATCCAGCGCCCCGCCTTGATGAAGGCCGCGCTGCTCGCCCAATCGCCCCTGTATCGGGTATAATCGGTGCGGATTCCGACTGCCTGCTTGCCGGCCGCCGCCGTCAATTTCGGCCCGGTCGAGCCGGGCGGGTTGCTCGAGTTGAGGCGGATCGCCTCGTCCGTGGCGAGAGCGGCGAGGCCTGCATGCGCGATCCCCGGATAATAGACGTAGACGGTAGCCAATACTTCCTGATCCGAAGACCGATATTGGGCAATGATGTCGAGGCTTTCGCCCTGATGGCTGAACTCCTTCGTTTCGGTCACGCTGAGCGTGCCGGCGCGAATGGGAAAGCTGATTCCGGCGCGGGTGACCGTTATTCTTTCCTTCGACCTCGACCAAGCAGGTGAGCTCTGCGCCTGCAACGGGCCGGCGAGGCCGAGCAGAAGAGCGGTCAGAGCCAATATGAAACGCATGATCGAGCTCCCCCTTTTTCGACGCCGCTTCGCGCAAGCATCTGATTTTCAAAGAAGGGTGCCATGCCCGCGGGTAAAGGGCAATGCGCCGCGGCATCGAGCCGGGGGGGTCCGTGTCCGATGCCGCGAAGGCGGTGTGAAGTTCCTCAGCTCCCCTGGCGGCGGGTCATGAAGGCCAGCCGCTCGAACAGCATCACGTCCTGCTCGTTCTTGAGCAAAGCGCCGTGCAAAGGCGGAATCGCCTTGGCGGTGTCGCGCGACTGGAGCACCTCCAGCGGCAGATCCTCGTGCAGAAGGAGCTTGAGCCAGTCGATCAGCTCGCTGGTGGAGGGCTTCTTCTTGAGTCCGGGGACCTCCCGGACCTGGTAGAAGATATCCATCGCCTTCTGGACCAGCATGGTCTGGATTCCGGGGAAATGGACGTCGATGATCGCCTGCATCGTCTCCCGGTCGGGGAACTTGATGTAGTGAAAGAAGCAGCGCCGAAGGAAGGCGTCGGGAAGCTCCTTCTCGTTGTTCGAGGTGATGACGACGATCGGCCTCTCCTTCGCCCGAACCGTCTCCTTCGTCTCGTAGACGTGGAACTCCATCCGATCGAGCTCCTGGAGGAGATCGTTGGGGAATTCGATGTCGGCCTTGTCGATCTCGTCGATCAGCAGGACTGGGAGCTCGGGGCTGGTGAAGGCCTCCCACAATTTGCCGCGCCTGATGTAGTTCGAAATGTCGTGGACCCGCTCGTCGCCGAGCTGGCCGTCGCGGAGGCGCGCGACCGCGTCATATTCGTAGAGGCCCTGATGCGCCTTGGTGGTCGACTTGACGTGCCATTCGATCAGGGGCGCGCCGATCGCCGCCGCGACCTCGTGGGCCAGGACGGTCTTGCCGGTGCCCGGCTCGCCCTTGACGAGAAGCGGGCGGCGAAGCGTGACGGCCGCATTGACGGCGACCTTCAGATCCTCGGTGGCGACATAGGATTGGGTGCCTTCGAACCGCATCGACTTTCCGTTCACGTAAGGTGACGGCCGGATAGGGGAGGGGGCGCTGAGAGGCAAGTCGGCCGAGCCGTCATCCCAGCGAAAGCTGGGATCTCCCTTCGCCTTTCCGGTGCCGGCCTCATGCTCAGAAAAGGAAAATGAGATTCCAGCTTTCGCTGGAATAACGGCGAGGGTCAGATCGCTCGTGCCTGCTGTCTCGCCTCCAGCAAATCCCAAAGCCCCTGGTGCTGGATCAGGATCTGCTGCGCGCCGAAGTGGAGCGCGCGCCGGAGCGGGACGGCCTCGGCGAATTCGTCGGCGACCGAGGCGACCGCCTCGGCCTCTCCCGCCGCGAACTTCGGGGTCTCGATTCCGAACCGGCGGGCGGCGGTGTCGAGCACGGCGCGTATCGCGGACCAGTCCAGATAGACCGCCATTGCGGCGCCGATCGCGCAGCCGTTGCGCTCGGACTGGGCGAGCATCTCGATGGCGTGGCGCTGGGCCAGGACGGTGGCGTCGCTGTCTCCGGCGCCCGGCGTGCTCGGGACGGGCCCCGCGGCGACCGCCAGGCGGGCCAGATAGGCGCGCTCGCCGGCGAAGGCGTGGCTTGCATTGGCGAGCCAGGCGCGCGGCCCGGGCTCGACGACTCGGGCGGCGGCATGATCGATCACGCCCGGATAACGGCCGTGAAGAGTGCAGAGATAGTGGATCAGATCGGCAAGATTGCGGGCCGATTCGGGGCCCTGAAGCAAGGCGTCGCTATGGACGTAGGGGTGGCCGATACTTCCCTGCTCGGAGACGGACGCGAGCAGCTGCTGTCCCGCGCCTGGCTGCCTTGCAGTCTCTGCCGAAGTCGACGCCATACGCCCTCCCGAGGCCGCGCGCGGCCGGTCTGAAGGCTTGCTCTACATCAATGCCGTAAAAAGGAAGTTTACGCCGCGTTAGAGGAGAGGAAAGGCTGTCGGAGGGCCGGGCCTGCCCGACTTCGGATCGAGGCTCGCCGTCGACGCCGCCCTGGCGATCCTTAGAACCCTGGCGGCGGGTGGGCGGCTATCGCGAGCATCCCCCGGTCGAGCTCCCGATCTCGCCCGCCAACGGACGCCGCTCCGGCAATGGAACGGACCGGCCGGAAGGCTCGTTTGCGATCTGCACCCTGGGGGCGGACATGAATCGTGGAAAGCTGGAATTGCTCACCCGCCTCGGCTTCGCCGCGCGAGGGCTGATGTACATCGTCATCGGCTGGCTCGCCTTGATGGCGGGCCGCTCCGAGGACGCGAAGGGCGCGCTCGAATATCTGAACGACGGCGCGAGCAAGCCGCTCCTCGCCCTTATGGCCGTCGGGTTCCTGTTCTACGGCCTGTGGCGGCTGGCGAATGCATGGGTGGACGGCGACGGGCACGGCTCCGACCCGAAGGGCAAAGCGGTGCGCGCCGGCGGCGCCGCCAGCGGCCTCATCCACCTCGGCTTCTTCACCTATTCGGTGCGGCTCCTGTTCGGCGACGGCGGCGGCGAGGGCGGGGGCGACAGCGCCCGCGAAGGGGCGGCCACCGCGATGACCCTGCCCGGCGGCTGGACCCTGGTGATCGCGGCCTCGCTCTGCCTGCTCGTCGTCGGGGGAGTGCAGCTGATCAAGGCGGCAAGGGCCTCGTTCCTCAAGCACCTCGACTCGCGCGCGGCCGGCGCCGACTGGGCCAGGCTCAGCGGTCGCATCGGCTATGCGTCCCGGGGAATCGTCTTCCTGATCGTGGCCTGGTTCATCGGCCGGGCGGCCTGGCACGAGCGCGCCAGCGAGGCGGGCGGAATGGACGCGGCTCTTGCCTCGCTTCCGGATACGTTCCGGCTGGTCGTGGCGTTCGGCCTGATGCTGTTCGGGCTATTCAGCCTCATCGAGGCGCGGCATCGCGTGATTGCCGACCCGGCCAGGATGGCACGACAAAAGGGGTTGCTCGGGGATTAACGCATCCGAGGCCCCTGCGCTTACGCGTCTACCTCCGCCGCTTCATCCGGCGCCAGTGCCTTTGCTGCGAGCTCACCGATCGGTCAGTCGCCTATGAGTCCGAACCACGCGAAATATCCGATGACGAGTGCGCCGGCAGCATAGCCCCAGCCCAACCGGTCCGGGCTCTTCCGGTCGAACAGGACCATGCCCACGGTCAGGGCGCAGACAAGCAGGATCAGTCCGCACAAAGCCCTGAACATCAGCGAGGCGATCGCGTCGAGCGAGCCGGCATTGGCGTCTAGCCAGTTGTCGAGATCGCCGAGGCTGAACCCGAGGAGCATCAGAACCAAGCCGATCAGGAAGAAGACCAGGAACAGGAACAGCACCAGCGCCGACGAGCCGCTGCGCGGCCGAAGGCCCATTCCGACGTCGATCCAGGAGCGGCGGGAGAAGCTCCACAGGAAGGCGATCAGGCGCGGGATCCAAGTGAGCGGGCGCATCGTGGAGGAAGGCGGTGCGGTTGGGCGCGAGTCAAGCTTTCGGCCTCGGCTTCAAGGGGGAAGCGGGTGGCTTTCCTTCGCCTCCCGGTCCGAAATCCGGGGCATGGGCCGTCACGCAGCCGAATGCTCAGGGTGCTGATCCTGTTCGGGAATCTCGGGTGTTCTCCGGATGATGCGCGTCGGAATCTTGCTTTATGCTCTCTCGGCTCAGGCCGCTGAACGAACGGCCGCGGCGGGAAGCGCCCTTCGGCCAATGCCCTCTCCCGCCCGAGGAGACTGAAAATGGCGAGTAAGTTCACCAAAGCCGCTGCCGTCCTGATGCTCGGCGCACTCATCGCCTCGATCCCGGCCGAGGCGCAGCGCAGAGGCGGCGGAGGGGGCGGCGGAGGCGGAGGGGGCGGCTACAGCAGAGGCGGCGGGGGCGGCGGCGGCGGCGGATATACCAGAGGCGGCGGCGGCGGCGGCGGCGGCGGGGGGTATACCAGAGGCGGACGTGGCGGCGGCGGCGGATATAGCGGCGGCGGCGGCGGACGTGGCGGCGGAGCGTATAGAGGCTCGCAGGGCGGCGGCTACGGCGGCTATCGCGGCGGCGGGGGCGGCCGCTACCAGAGCGGTTATCGCGGCTATGGCGGCGGCTATGGTCGCGGCGGTTATCGAGGCGGCTACGGCTATGCCGGCCGCGGCTATGGCCGCTACGGTTATGGCGGATATCGCGGATATGGATACGGCTACGGCTATCCCGCTTATTACGGCTACGGTTACGGCTATCCGGCCTATTACGACTATGGCTACGGCTATCCCGGCTATTACGGCTATGGTTATTATGGCCGCGGCGCCGGGTGGGCGATCGGCGTCGGCCTGCTCGGAGTGGCGGTCGGAGCCGCGATCGAATCGAGCCATCGTCATCATGATCGCGAAGTCGTGGTTGTGCAGCAGCCTCAGCAGGTGATCGAGGACTGCCCCGCCGGCACGATCATGCGCGAGGACGGCTATTGCGTGCAGCCGCAGTTGCAGGCGCCGCCGCCTCCGCCGCCTCCGCCCGAAATTCTCGGCGAAAACGGCTGAACGCTCGCCGACGCGCGATCAGGGCGCCGGTTGCGGCGCAGGCGGATAGAGCAGGCGCGAGTCGAGCTCGGCGACCGTCGGCGCCGCGACCTTGCAATATTTGGCGGACGTCTTGACCGCCTTCCTGATGCTTTTGGCGATCGCCTTGGTGTCCCGGCCCGACGCCTTGTCGCCTATCTCATGATAGTTCCAGGCGCGGCTTCCGCAGTTGCGGAATCCGGCAAGGATCCGGACGTTCTTCTTTTCGCGCTCGACGCTGACGACGAGGTCGCCCGCGGTGTAGCCGGCCTCGCAGCCGTCGGCGGCGCAGGGCTCGTCGCCCTGCCACAAATGCCTGCCGAAGGCCCAGACGCCGGGCGGCAAAGCGAACAGATCCTCGGGGAGCTTCTCGGCGTCGGGGCTCGACGCGGACACCTTCTCGACCTGATGCGCCGCCAGCGGCGGCGCCGCCAGCAGCAACGTCAGCGCAAGGACTCTGATAGGGAATATCATGGCTTTGTCCTCGATCCGGGCAATTAAACCCTCGTGAGGAGTCGGGAATCCGTTGACCGGGAAGCGAGCGCCATCGGGCAAAGTGCCTAAGGCGACCGGGAAATCAGTGGGGCCTGCGAGCCCACTCTGATCTCGCACCTCCCTGCAAGGGAGGGGGTGGGGGTGGGTGAGTGCGAGGGCGGCCCTGTCCTGAGCGACGCCGCAGGCGGCGTCGAAGGGCCGCCCGAGCGCTCCATGGCGCCTTCGCCTGCATCGAGCAGGCTCAATCGCCACCCACCCCTTGATCCCCTCCCTTGAAGGGAGGGGAGGGTTTCACTGATCCAGGAAGCTGCGCATCTTCCGCGAACGGCTCGGATGCTTGAGCTTCCTCAGCGCCTTCGCCTCGATCTGCCGGATTCGCTCGCGGGTCACGCTGAACTGCTGGCCGACTTCCTCGAGCGTGTGATCGGTGTTCATTCCGATCCCGAACCGCATACGGAGCACACGCTCCTCGCGCGGGGTCAGGCTGGCGAGGACCCGGGTGACCGTTTCCTTGAGATTGGCCTGGATCGCGGCGTCGACCGGGATGACGGCATTCTTGTCCTCGATGAAGTCGCCGAGATGGCTGTCCTCCTCGTCGCCGATCGGGGTCTCGAGGCTGATCGGCTCCTTGGCGATCTTCATCACCTTGCGGACCTTCTCGAGCGGCATGGAAAGGCGCTCGGCAAGCTCCTCGGGAGTCGGCTCGCGGCCGATCTCGTGCAGGATCTGGCGGCTGGTGCGGACCAATTTGTTGATCGTCTCGATCATGTGGACCGGGATCCGGATGGTCCGGGCCTGGTCGGCGATCGAGCGGGTGATCGCCTGCCGGATCCACCAGGTCGCGTAGGTCGAGAATTTGTAGCCGCGGCGATATTCGAACTTATCGACCGCCTTCATCAGGCCGATATTGCCTTCCTGAATGAGATCAAGGAATTGCAGGCCACGGTTCGTATATTTCTTGGCGATCGAGATGACGAGGCGAAGGTTGGCCTCGACCATCTCTTTCTTGGCGATCCGGGCCTCGCGCTCGCCCTTCTGGACCTGGTTGACGATACGGCGGAACTCGGGGAGCGACATTCCGGTCGCCTGGGCGATCTCGGCGATCTCGGCGCGGATCCGGTCGATCGCGGCCGCTTCCTGGGTGCAGAAGGCGGTCCACTTCTTGTCGATCCCGCAGACCCGGTCGGACCAGCCGTCGTCGAGCTCGTGGCCCATGTAGGAATCGAGGAAGGCCTTGCGCGGCACCTTGTGGCGCTCGGCGAGGCGAAGCATCTGGCCGCCGAGAGCGGTGAGACGCCGGTTGTAGCTGTAGAGCTGGTCGACCAGATATTCGATCTTGGCGCCGTGGAACTGGACGCTCTCCACCTCCGCGGTCAGCTGCTCGCGGAGCTTCTGATACTTATTCTCTTCCGACTTCGGGAATTCCTGGCCGGCGCCGAGCGAGTCGAGGCGCGAGCCCTGGAGCTTCGAGAATTTCTTGAACAAAGCGGTGATCGTGGCGAACTTCTCGAGCGCCTGCGGCTTGAGCAATTCCTCCATCGCGGCGAGCGACAGCGTATTGTCCTCGTCGTCGTCGTCCGTCTGGCGCTGGGCGCGGCGCTCGACGAGGCCGTCCTCCTCGTCCTCCTCGACGATCTCCTCTTCCTCGACATCCTCCTCCTCCTTGAAGGAGGGGCCGGCGGTCTTTTCGCTGATCTCGCCGTCGGCGGCCTCGCCGCCTTCCTCGACCTGCTCGGGC
The DNA here is from genome assembly GCA_036525315.1 of Allosphingosinicella sp. Lineage (GTDB taxonomy): Bacteria > Pseudomonadota > Alphaproteobacteria > Sphingomonadales > Sphingomonadaceae > Allosphingosinicella. Next base: position 15,481 of record DATDAS010000069.1, on the reverse strand, counting down.
GTCGGATCCTTGGAGAGCATCGCGTCGAGATCGAGGATCTCGCGAAGCTGCATCTCGCCATTGTTGAGGGCGTTCGACCAGTGGATGATCGCGTTGAAAGTGATCGGGCTCTCGCAAAGCCCCCAGATCATCGTGTCGCGGCCGGCCTCGATCCGCTTGGCGATTGCGATCTCGCCCTCGCGGGAGAGCAATTCGACCGCGCCCATCTCGCGCAGATACATGCGCACCGGATCGTCGGTCCGGTCGATGGTTTCCTTCTTCTTCTCGACGATGAAGCGCTCGTTCTCGGTGCCTTCGGCCTCGTCGAGCGCGCCTTCGGGCTCGGCCTCGGCCTCGTCCTCGTCGGCTTCCTCATTCTCGACGATGTTGACGCCCATCTCGGACAGAGAGGACATGACGTCCTCGATCTGGTCCGTGGACATCTGGTCCTGCGGCATCGCGGCGTTGAGCTCGTCATAGGTGATGTAGCCGCGCTTCTTGGCGCGGGCGATCAGCTTCTTGAGCGATGCCTCGTTGAGATCGATGAGGGGGGCGTCGCCGCCTTCCTGCTTGTCGTCGGCGTCGATCGCCGTGTTCGTCTTCGCCATTTAAAACCTTGTTCCTGCCTCAGCCCGAATCGCCCTCGATAAGCGATGCAAGCTGCCTGTCCGCCTCATCCCGTGCCGCCCGGAGCCGCTGCTGCTCCTCGAATGCGGCTTCGTCGCCATTCTCCTTCAGCCGAGCGGTCGCGGCCTCCAGCGCCGCATATAGTCTCGGCTGAGCCGCCAATGTGTCGATGACCAGAACGAGATCGCGTTGAGCGCGTTCCGGATCGGCATCGCGGCGGGTGAAGGAAAAAGCCAGTCCTCGTTCGCTGCGCAACGCTTCGGCCAGAGGCGCCGCGCCGCTGGGGGCCAATATGGTATTTAGGCGCTCCTGATCAAGTTCGCCGTGCGAGAGGGCCGCGTCGAGGAGCGAGAAGTGGGTCAAAGCTTGGCACATTCAACGCGCCGCCGACTCACGCCGCCTCGGAATTTGTTGCATTTTCGGCAAATTCACTGAGTTTCGCCGTCAGTTCATTTTTGGCATTGAGTAGGCGCTTCTGCTCCTCCCATTCGACATCTCCGGTGGCTTCCATCAGCCGCTGGTGGGACGCTTCCAGCGCCTCCTCGACGCGCCGTTCTGCGACCAAAGTACCTATCACTTCTCGGAGGTCTGTTTTGGCGCGCTCTGGGTGGCGGCGTCGGAAGAATGAGAAACCCAGATCTCGACTGAGATCCCTTTTCTCAACAGGAGCGATGTCCGATGAATCTAAGATCGCCTCAACAAGGTCTTCCTCAAGTAGTGGCCGCTCCATCACGGCGCCCACCAAGATGTCAAACCACCTTTTGAGCTTAGGGTGTTTGAACTCAAGGGCAGCCGCAAGCTCCAGATTTTCTCGTAGGACTTCCGGATAGCGGCTCAAGCCTAGCAGGACCGCTCGCTTCAGTACGAAGTCCCCCTTAGTTTGGCCTTTGGGTCGGGACTCGGCAATGGCCGCTCGCGCGCCTTGGATTTCGCCCTTTTTCCACCCGAAGGTAGAATAAAACGTATCCTTGAAAGTTCGTTTATACTCCTCACGAACAAGTGGGTTTTGGATTGATTCCGCGAGATCAAGGAGCCGCTTGAGCAAACCTGCTCGACTCTCCGGGTTCTTAAACTCCGTCTTATCAAGTTCTGTCCGCCACACCTTTTGTGCCAAGGGTTCGGCCTTGGTCAAAAACATCTTAAGCGCTGCAGTACCGCCCGATTGAACCAAATCATCCGGGTCTTGGCCTGGAGGTAGAGTGACGAAACCTAAGGTTCGGCCGAATTCTGCCAAGGGAAGTGCGCGCCACGCTGCCCGCGTGGCGGCGTTTTGCCCTGCAGTATCGCCATCGAAGCAAAGGAGAGGTTTGTCAGTCAGCTGCCAGAGTCGTTGGATTTGAGATTCGGTAATTGCTGTTCCCAAAGGAGCAACAGTTTCGCTCAGGCCGACCTGATCGAGGGCGAAAACATCCATGTACCCTTCAACTACGATCAGCCGCTTGGCTTCCCGACTAGCTGGCCCAGCGAAATCCAAGTTGAAGAGGGTCCGCCCCTTATCAAAGAGTGGAGTGTCCGGAGAGTTAAGATACTTCGGTTCACCGCTTCCAAGAATTCGCCCACCGAACGCTATCACCCGACCCCGATTGTCTCTGATTGGAATCATCAGTCTTCCGCGGAAACGATCATAGGTTCGGCGGTTTTCGCCTGGCGCAATCACGAGGCCAGCTTCAACGAGGGAAGGTTCTCCAAATTCTCTTAGAGCCTCTTTCAGCTTTCCATGAGAATCGGGGGCATATCCCAATCCGAACTTCGCGATCGTTTTTTCGCTCAGACCTCTCTTGATCAGGTAGGCTCTGGCATCCGCGCCCTCATTGGTGGACAACTGATCCCTAAACCATCGCGCGGCGGCGGCCATAACTTCGTACAGCCCCGCAGCGCGTTCAGCTTTCTCTTGCGACCGAGGGTCCTGGGCCGGCATTTGGAGGCCCGCCGCATCGGCCAGCTCCTTAACCGCGTCAATGAATGAGAGGCCCTGCGCATCGGTCAAGAATCGGATGGCGTCGCCGTGCGCTTGACACCCAAAACAATGATAAAACCCCTTGTCGTCATTGACGTAGAAGCTTGGCGTCTTCTCATTGTGGAAGGGACAGCAGGCTTTCCACTCTCGCCCAGCTTTCTGGAGCTTTACCTTACGGCCGATCAGCGCGGATAATAGTGTTCGCGATCGCAGTTCATCCAAGAATTGTGGGCTCAGACTCACCGCACATTTCCTGAAGGTTCGTTGGACGGGGAAGAATCACTCAGGTGAGCATGACGAGCGACGTCAGCCGTAGTAGAGCCGCTCGCACAGTAGAACTTGCACACCCAGAACTGCCTCCCGGCCCGCGCAATGTCCTAATTTAGGCTCCGGGGCGGGCGAATCTAACGTGTCGCACTTGCGAGCCAAAGCCGCAAGCAGCAGGTAGCCAGAAAGCCGCGCCGGCTCGTCGAGCCATTGGGGGAAAGGGTCACTCCGGGGACGCTAACCGGATCGGCGCGTCACCTCAATGCGGACGCGGTACGGATATTGAAATCCGGCCGCCGGTCGGCGGCCGGATTCCCGTTCTCAGCGTTTGCCGGCCCGAAGCACCGAGCCGACGATTCCGGCACCGACCCGTCCGGAAGCGAGCGCAACCGTGAGGCCGACCATGCTGGCCATGTCCAGCTTCGCGACGCTTGCGATCAATATCGCGGAAGCGCCGCCGACTATTCCGAGCAGCAGCCCGCGCCACCACCAGTCGCCCCCGCCGGGGGGAGGCGCGTCGACTTCGATTCCCGGCCACCAGACCGACCCGAAATATCCGACGATGAAAAGCACTAACATGTCCATAAGCTTCGCCCTCCCGTTGGTTAGCAACGCAACAACCGGCGACTCTCTCAATTTGCTGTAGTGCAGGCCCCCAGTTACTGCACCGTAACGACTAGGCCGATGCCGGCGGCGGGTCAATCGCGCCTCGGGATCAGCCCAGCGCCGCCTTCACGAGGCCGCTCGCCTTCGACATGTCGAGCGAGGTGGCGTGCCGTTCCTTGAGCAGGGCCATGACCCGGCCCATATCCTTGACCGAGGCGGCGCCCGTCTCGGCGACGATCGCGTCGATCGCGGCCTTCGTCTCGTCCTCGCTCATCTGGCGGGGAAGGAAGCCCTCGATCACCGCTACCTCGGCCCGCTCGACGTCGGCCAGCTCGGCCCGGCCACCCTTTTCGTAAAGGTCGATCGATTCGCGGCGCTGCTTGATCATCTTCTGGAGGACCTCGGTCACGATCGCGTCGTCCTCGGGCTTGTTCGCCGACGTCCGAAGCTCGATGTCGCGATTCTTGAGCTGCGACTGGATGAGGCGGATCGCCGCGGTTCGGGCCTTGTCTCCGCCTTTCATGGCGGCGATCAGATCGGCTTTGATGGTGTCGCGAATCATGGTTCGAATGCGGTCCTTCCGGGAAACCGGCCCGATAGCCGGTCGGGCCGCCTTTTAACAGATTGACGCTGCCCCGAGCCGCCTCTAGCGACGGTCGCTTAGCGACATCGTTCGAGATCGAGGAGTGCCCGCCAGCATGGCCGACGCCAAACATACGCCTGCGCCGAAAGGGGCAACGGGCGTATTGGTCCTGGCGGACGGGACGGTGATCTGGGGACGGGGCTTCGGCTCGGAAGGCGAGGCGGTCGGCGAGGTCTGCTTCAACACCGCGATGACCGGCTACCAGGAGGTGATGACCGATCCCTCCTACGCCTCCCAGATCGTCGCCTTCACCTTTCCCCACATCGGCAACGTCGGCGCCAATTACGACGACGTGGAAGCCGACAATCCTTGGGCGCTCGGCTGCGTGGTGCGCGAGGAGGTTACCGCGCCGAGCAATTTCCGGGCCGTCCAGGGCTTCGACGCCTGGATGAAGGCGAACGGGCGGATCGGGCTGGCCGGCGTGGACACGCGGGCGCTGACTCGGCGGATCAGGCTCCAGGGCGCCCCCAACGGCGTGATCGCCCACGATTCGGCGGGACGCTTCGACGTGGACGCGCTGCTGGAAAAGGCGCGGGCCTGGCCGGGGCTCGAGGGCATGGACCTCGCGAAGGAGGTGTCGTGCCGCCAGATGTTCCGCTGGTCGGGCGGCCGCTGGGCGCTGGGAAGCGGCTATGGCGAGCATGAGGCGGATGAAAGGCGGCCCCACGTCGTCGCGATCGACTACGGCTCCAAGCGCAACATCTTCCGCAACCTCGCCGATGCCGGCGCCCGGGTGACCGTCCTACCCGCCACCGCCTCCTATAAGGACGTGATGGCGCATGCGCCGGACGGCATCTTCCTCTCCAACGGCCCCGGCGATCCGGCCGCGACCGGCGAGTATGCGGTCCCGGTGATCCGGAAGCTGCTCGAGACCGGCAAGCCGCTGTTCGGCATCTGCCTGGGTCACCAATTGCTCGGCCTGGCGGTCGGCGGGACGACGTCGAAGATGCATCAGGGCCATCGCGGCGCGAACCACCCGGTCAAGCGCCTCGCCGACGGCCGTGTCGAGATCACCAGCATGAACCACGGCTTCGCCGTCGACGCCGACAGCCTGCCGGACAATGCCCGCCCGACCCATATCAGCCTGTTTGACGGCAGCCTGTGCGGGCTTGAGCTGACCGACAAGCCTGCGTTCAGCGTCCAATATCATCCCGAGGCGAGCCCCGGTCCGCAGGACAGTGTTTATCTGTTCGAGAAATTTGTGGCGATGGTCGGATGAGTAAAGATCTTGAACCCAATTATTTGGAGTTTTTTGAGGATTTCCTAATCGCGGCGGTTCGTCAACACCAGATTAGTCCGTTCCGGGAGGTCGAGGTCCATCGCATCTTTGAACTGCTGGCGGGCAAATATCCTGACGGGTGGGGGCAAAGAATAGTGCACGACCTTGTTAGCAAAGGGTTTGCACATGAAGTTAATACTCTTACTCATGACCACGTTGCCATAACTTGGGAGGGCTTCGGGGAGGGGCGTCGGATCGAGGAGGATAGACAAACCTATTCGATCATTAAAAGAATTGAGAGTGACCGGTCCCAGCGAATTGTCAGTATCGCCAACTTTGTCGTGGCCCTGAGTGCTTTGATTATTGCCCTGATAGCGCTGGTAAAATCCGACTGATGCTCCACCGCACCGACATCTCCTCGATTCTCGTCATCGGCGCCGCTTTCACGCATCCGGGAATTGAGGGATTTCTTTTCCTCAGCCAGTCCAGGGATCGATCAGCTCGACGCCGGCATGTTGGAAATGCTTCAGGTTGCGTGACGCCACCGCGATTCCCAACGACAAGGCGATCGCGGCGAGATAGCTGTCGGGCGCATCCATCGGCTTTCCTTGCAGCTTCAAGCGGGCGCGCAAGCGGCCATGCGCCTCGGCCGCCTTTGCATCGAACGGAAGAATCCGGCCTTCGAAGCCGGCGGTCAGGTTTGCCAGCCATCGCTCCAGCTCGATCCGTTGAGCGGATGGCGGCAGCTTTTCGACGCCGTAGCGAAGCTCGGCGAGGACGATTGCCGGCATCCGCAGCCGCCGGCGGTTCCGCGCGAGCCATCCCGTCACTTCAGGATCTGGGCTCTTCCGGCTCGTTTCGCTCAGGACGTTCGTGTCCACCGCGATCAAAGGTCGAACTCGCGCAGTTGCTGTGGCTCCCGGTCGAACACGCCTTCGCCCGCGCCGTTGGCGATCCGGACCAGCTCGTCGACCCATTCTTCGTCTTCCGCGAGGTTCGAGGGTGCCGGCGACACGTAGTCGGTCCTTCTTTCCCGCACCGAGACCGAGGATGCTCCCTCGACTTCCCCGATGATCAGCTGGCGCAGATGCTCCTCCATCGACCGGCCATGGGCCGCGGCGACCTCGCGAAAGCGGCGTTTCGCATCCTCGGGAATGTTGCGGATCGTCAGGCTCGCCACACACCGTCTCCAGTGATTTCAGTGCAATCATTGTATGCAACGAAAGCCTTCTGATCAATGCCCCGCCGCACCGACATATCCTCCATCCTCGTCATAGGCGCCGGCTCGGCCATGCTCGCGGCCTGCGGCCGGGCGGATGCGCGGCCGTCCCAAATGCAAGAAGCTGCCCGCGGCTGCGACATCCAGACTTTTGCTGTCGCGCCCAGCAATTCCCCAGACCAAACCCCCTACGCGCTCCACTTCGACTCTGCGGAGCCTGGAATAGAGGACAAGCTCGACTGTTATCAGGTCAGCCTCAAGAGGAAGGGCCTGGAGCCGACTCTCGGCCTTGGCTCCGTGGGTTTCGAGCCGGACAGCGACATAGGATTGTTCTTCGCGCGCATCAGAGCGATCTGTGATGTGCCCGATTCCGCGCTCACGATGAATGGCGAGTCCCAAACCCCCATGATATTGGGTCGCGGGCTCGCTAAGCCCGACATCGACTGTGTCGTCGGTGCACTCCGCAGATCCCGGCGTTTCGATCGTATCGACATTCGGGCGAATGAGGCGCCGCCACCGCGCCCCATTGTGGATCCTGCTTTCCTGGGTGACCGAAACTGATGCCCCGCCGCACCGACATATCCTCGATCCTCGTCATCGGCGCCGGGCCGATCGTCATCGGGCAGGCCTGCGAGTTCGATTATTCGGGAACGCAGGCGATCAAGGCGCTGAAGGAGGAGGGGTATCGGATCGTCCTGGTCAATTCGAACCCGGCGACGATCATGACCGATCCCGACCTCGCCGACGCGACCTATGTCGAGCCGATCACGCCCGATTACGTCCGCGCGATCATCGAGAAGGAGAAGCCCGACGCGGTGCTTCCGACCATGGGCGGCCAGACGGCGCTCAATACCGCTTTGGCGCTGTGGAAGGACGGTACGCTCGAGGCCAATGGCGTGATCATGATCGGCGCCGACGCCGAGGCGATCGAGATGGCCGAGGACAGGCTGAAGTTCCGCGAGGCGATGAGCCGGATCGGGCTCGAAAGCCCGCGCTCGCAGATCGCGCACAGCCTCGAGGAGGCGGTCGCCGCGCTCGATTTCGTCGGTTTGCCCGCGATCATCCGTCCGAGCTTCACCCTTGGCGGCACCGGAGGCGGAATCGCCTACAATCGTGAGGAGTTCGTCGCGATCGTCGGCAGCGGCCTCGATGCCAGCCCGACCACCGAGGTCCTGATCGAGGAATCGGTGCTCGGCTGGAAGGAATATGAGATGGAGGTCGTCCGGGACCGGAACGACAACGCCATCATCATCTGCTCGATCGAGAATGTGGATCCGATGGGCATCCACACCGGCGATTCGATCACGGTCGCTCCGGCGCTGACCCTGACCGACAAGGAATATCAGATCATGCGCAACGCGAGCATCGCTTGCCTGCGCGAGATCGGAGTCGAGACGGGCGGCTCGAACGTCCAGTTCGCGGTCAATCCGAAGGACGGGCGGCTCGTCGTCATCGAGATGAACCCGCGCGTGTCGCGTTCCTCGGCCCTGGCGTCGAAGGCGACCGGATTCCCGATCGCCAAGGTCGCGGCCAAGCTCGCGGTCGGCTACACCCTCGACGAGATCACCAACGACATCACGGGCGCGACCCCGGCCTCGTTCGAGCCGACGATCGACTATGTCGTCACCAAGATACCGCGCTTCACCTTCGAGAAGTTCCGAGGTGCCGAGCCTTTGCTCTCGACCGCGATGAAGTCGGTCGGCGAGGTGATGGCGATCGGACGCAACTTCCACGAAAGCCTTCAGAAGGCGCTTCGCGGGCTCGAGACCGGGCTGATCGGGCTGGACGGAATCAGACCGCTCTACGGTGCTCCGCGGGTCGAGATCGAGGCTGCGCTCGCCCGGCCGACTCCGGACCGGCTGCTCGTCGCCGCCCAGGCGCTTCGCGAGGGCTTCACGGTCGAGGAGATCCACGCGATCACCCATTACGATCCCTGGTTCCTCGAGCGGATCCGGGAGATCGTCGAGGCCGAGGAAGGGATCTGTACCGACGGCATACCGCGCGACGCGCAGGGCCTGCGCGCGCTCAAGGCGATGGGCTTCTCGGACCGGCGGCTGGCCGAGCTCGCGCTCAAGTCCGTCCATATCAGGGGCGAGGGGGTCAAGACCCGGGCGCGGAGCCACGGCCTGATCCACGACGCGGTCAAGGCGATGATCGGGGCGACCACCGAGGACGAGGTGCGAGCGCTTCGCCACAAGCTCGGAGTGCGGCCGGTGTTCAAGCGCATCGACACCTGCGCGGCCGAGTTCGAGGCGAAGACGCCCTACATGTACTCGACCTACGAGGCGCCGAGCTTCGGCGAGCCCGAGGACGAGAGCCAGCCGACCGACAGGCGAAAGATCGTCATCCTGGGCGGCGGCCCGAACCGGATCGGGCAGGGGATAGAGTTCGATTATTGCTGCTGCCACGCCTGCTACGCTCTGGACGAGGCCGGCTTCGAGACGATCATGATCAACTGCAATCCGGAGACGGTCTCGACCGATTACGATACGTCGGACCGGCTCTATTTCGAGCCTCTGACGATCGAGGACGTGCTCGAAATCCTCCATGTCGAGGCGAGCAAGGGCGAGCTGGTCGGAGTGATCGTCCAGTTCGGCGGGCAGACCCCGCTCAAGCTCGCGGCCGCCTTGGCGAAGGCCGGGATCCCGATTCTCGGCACGTCGCCCGACGCGATCGACCTGGCCGAGGACCGCGAACGCTTCGCCGCTCTGGTCAACAGGCTCGGTCTCAGGCAGCCGGAGAACGGGATCGCCCGGAGCCGCGACGAGGCGATCGCGGTCGCCGAGCGGATCGGCTATCCGGTCCTGACCCGGCCGAGCTACGTGCTCGGAGGCCGGGCGATGGAGGTGGTCGACGGGCCCGCCCAGCTCGACGATTATATCCACACCGCGGTCCAGGTGTCGGGCGACAGCCCGGTCCTGATCGACCGCTATCTGCGCGACGCGATCGAAGTGGACGTCGACGCCATCTCCGACGGCAAGGACGTCTGCATCGCCGGAGTGATGCAGCATATCGAGGAGGCCGGGGTCCATTCGGGCGACAGCGCCTGCTCGCTTCCGCCCTACAGCCTCGAGCCCGACATCATCGAGGAGATCGAGAAGCAGGCGCGCGCGCTCGCGCTGGCGCTCGGGGTCGTCGGGCTGATGAACGTCCAGTTCGCGGTCAAGGACGGAGTGGTCTATCTGATCGAGGTCAATCCCCGCGCAAGCCGGACCGTCCCCTTCGTCGCCAAGGCGATCGGCGCGCCCATCGCCAAGATCGCGGCCCGGGTGATGGCGGGCGAGCCGCTGATGAACTTCCTCCCGATCCAGCGGACCATGAAGCATATCGCCGTCAAGGAGGCGGTCTTCCCGTTCGCGCGCTTTCCCGGAATCGATCCGGTCCTCTCGCCCGAGATGAAGTCGACCGGCGAAGTGATGGGGATCGCCGACGATTTCGCCATCGCATTCCTCAAGTCCCAGCTCGCCAGCGGGATCGAGCTTCCGGATTCGGGCACTCTGTTCGTGTCGGTCAAGGACAGCGACAAGCCCCTCGTCGTGCCGGCGGTGCGGGCCCTGCTCGAGCTCGGCTTTGACGCGGTCGCGACCGGCGGCACGGCCGACTATCTGCTCGGCGAGGGACTGAAGGTCGAGCGGGTCAACAAGGTCGCCCAGGGACGCCCGCATATCGTCGACAGGATCAAGGACGGCGAAATCGACATCATCTTCAACACGACCGAGGGCTGGCAGAGCCACAAGGACAGCGCTTCGATCCGCGCATCGGCCCTGATGAACAAGGTTCCCTATTTCACCACGGCGGCGTCGAGCGTGGCCGTGGTGCGCGCGATCGCGGCACGGCGGGGCAGCAGCCTTGAAGTCCGCTCGCTGCAGGACTATTATTCCGCTTCCAGATCATGATCCTTCACAATTGAATTGGGATCAGGCAGCCTCTCCCTGCAGGCGGCCTAGTGAAGTTTTGACGAAAGGCAGTAGAAATGGCGACGGTGGACAAGATGCCGATGCTGGCAGAGGGCTATGAAAGGCTCACCAACGAGGTCCGTCACCTCAAGTCCGTCGAACGAATCGCGATCATCGAAGCGATCGAGGTCGCTCGGGGTCATGGCGACCTTTCGGAAAATGCCGAATACCATGCCGCCAAGGAAAGGCAGGGCCATGTCGAGGCGCAGATCGCCGAGATGGAGGACCGCCTCAGCCGGGCGATGGTGGTCGATCCCAAGTCGCTGAGCGGCGACAAGGTGATCTTTGGCGCCACCGTCCGGCTGAAGGACGAGGACGGCAAGACCGTGACCTACCAGGTCGTCGGCCAGACCGAGGCGGACGCCAAGATCGGCCGGATCTCCTATTCCTCGCCGCTCGGCCGCGCCCTGATCGGCCGCTCGGTCGGCGACGACGTCGAGGTCTCGGCCCCGTCGGGCGACAAATATTACGAGATCAAGAAGATCGAGTTCATCTGATCCGGACGCCGTCATGAACGGCCGCCGGAGCTGGGGCAGCGCTCGGTCCGCCGAGTCGAAGCCGGACTGGCGGAGCGCGCGCTTCACCTCCGGAATCGCGATCGTCATCGCCGCCGCCTGGTTCTTCCTGTGGGCGAGCGGGATGACCGCCCATGCCGCCGGTTGGGGCGGCTTCATTTCGGAGCGGGTGAGCCTGTTCCTCGCGCAGGACGGCATGGCCTCGGGCGATGCCTGGATCGTGCTCCTCGAGCCGCTGACCCTGACTCTCGTCCATCCGAGCGTGCTTCAGCTCGCCTTCAACCTGCTCGTGCTGATCGTCTGCGGACGGATCGTCGAGACGATCGTGGGCGGCGGCGGATTGCTTCTCCTCTATCTCGTCGGCGCCTATGCGGCCGCCGGCCTGCATTTTGCCGTAGACCCGCACGGAACTGCCCTGCTGCTCGGATCGGGCGGCGCGATCGGAGCGATCCTCGGCGCATACGCGATGCTCGCGGGACGGCTTCGGGCGAAGCTGAAGAACCAGGCGGCCGCGCGGGCGGTCAACGTCCTGTGGCTGGGCGTCACCTGGATCGCCCTCCAGACGCTCTTTGCCTGGACCATGGCGCCGGTCGCTGCAGGGCGGGTGGCAGCGGTCGCGGCCGCGCTGGGCGTCGCCGCCAATGTCGGCGGCTTCGTGGCCGGTCTGCTGCTCGCCAGGCCGTTGCTGCTCTGGAAGTGGCGCGGGGCTTAAGCCTAGAACGTCATTCCAGCGAAAGCTGGAATCTCCCTGATCTTAAAGAAGTGAGATTCTGGCTTTCGCCAGGATGACGGAACCCTTCAGGACGGGGTGCCTTCGCCTTCCAGCTCGGGCTCGAGCAGTCGATGGAGGTGGACGACGACATATTTCATCTCGGCATCGTCCACCGTGCGCTGCGCCGCGCCGCGCCAGGCGTCGAGGGCGCTGGCATAATCGGGATAGAGGCCGACGACATGGGTCGTGGCCAGGTCGAAATCGAGGCCGCGCGGATCCTTGACGCGGCCTCCGAACACGAGATGAAGCCTGCTCATTTGTCCTTCTTGGTGCCTCCGGCCTTGCCCTTGGCGGTGACGGCTCCGATCGCCCGGTCGGTGAACTCGTCCAGCTTGCGCCGGACTCCTTCGCGGTTGAGGCCGAGATCGACGATCTGCTCGCGGCCGCGCTCGGTCGCGGTCCGGGCGGCGTCACGCGCGGTTTCGTTGAGACGCCGGCCGACGTCGCCGAGCAATTCCTCCTCGCGGCGGGTCTTGGGCAGAAGGGCCGCGGCAAGGGCGCCGAGCGCGAGGCCGCCTACGACCGCGGCGACCGGATTGGCCTCGATTCCGTCCAAAGTCTTGCGGCCGGCGGTAAGCGCGCCGGCGCGGGCCTCCTCATAAGCCGTGGCGGTGCGCTCGCGCGCGGTGCGATAGGCGTCGGCGGCGCCGGCGCCGACTGAGGCGAGTCTCGAACGGTCGCTCGAGCCGCTGCTGCCTGGCTTGGCGGCCGTTCCGGTTTCGCCTTCGGTGCTGGTTGCCATCGTCTTACTCCTCGTTCTTTCTGGTCCGGCGGCGGCGCGCCGGCTTTTGCGGTTCAACTCGCGGAACCTCGGCTGGCTCCGGATCTTCGTCGTTCCCACCCGAAATCAGGCTCGTCACGGCCGATTTGATCGGTGCCCGGGCCAGGAACAGGGTGAAGGCGGCGAGGACGGCCGAGACCGCGACCGGGCGGCTCTTCGCCGCCTGCATTGCGTCGTCGGCAAGCTCGCCGCTCTTGTCCTTGACTCCCTCCCAGGCGTTGCTCGCCAGGTTTCCGGGCCGAAGGCGCTCCTGAAGCTCGGACGCGGTGGCGAAGAATCGGGTGCGCGCCGCATCGGCCTCGAGCCTCGCCCGGGTCAGATCGGCGGTCATGGCTTCCTCTCGGCGGCGGCGAGCGCCGCCTTCTCCTCGGCGTCGCCGCCGAGCGCCTTTAGCCTCTCCGCGCCGTAGCGGACGAGGAGGAAAGCGAGGATCGAGGCGGCCGCGGCGACGATCAAGCCGGCGAGCAGCGGACCGACGTGGAGGGCCAGAGCGATCGCGGCCATGACCAGGAGGGTGACGACCGCGCCCAGGCCGAGGAGGAAGGCGATTGCGACGGCGATCGCGCCGTTCCTGGCCTTGCCGGCGCGGCGCGCGGCGATCGCCTTGTAGACCCCGGCCTCGGCCCGGACGAAGGCCCGGCCGTCCTCGGCCAGGCGCCCGAACAGATCGCCGATCGACGTCTCGTCATTCCCCTCCCGCGGCGCCAAGGTCAGGCGTCCCGGTTCGACCGGCCGCCGCTTTCGCGGCCGTCCTCGAGGCCCGCCTTGACCAGGCGGACGAGGGTGAAGCCGACCACCGCGGCGATTCCGACCGCGACTCCCGGGCTCTTCCGGACCGCGTCGCGGACATTGTCGTAAACCTCGTCGACGTCCTTCTGGCGAAGGGTGTCGGCGAATCCGGCAACCGCGTCCGAGGCCCGGCGGGCATATTCGCCATAATCGCCGCCGAGCCGCTGATCGATCGACTCGGCTGTGTCGGCGACGACCTTGGACAGCTCATCGAGCGCGTCGGTCGCGCGGTTCTTGCCGCCCTCGGCGAACTCGCGGACACGGCCGCCGGCCTGGCCACGAAGATCGGAGGCGCGCGATTTGAGCTGGTCGACCACGCCGTTGCCGACGGCGCTACCGTCGCCGCCTGAGCTCTTCTTCGCCATCGCCGTTCCTCCTCCGCTGGTGCCTCCGGTATCGTCGCCCGCGCCGCTTCCGATGAAGCCGGCGCCGGTTTCGCCGCCGTCGATCGTCTCATCGCGGTCCTCGCCGCCGCTTCCGCCCGTCTCCATGGCGCCGTTGATGATGTGATCGGTGCCTTCGGGCAGCTCGGACTTGGGGGACGGCATGATATTTTCTCCAGCTTGGACAGGTTGATGCTTACCGGACAGAACCGGCGAACCGGCACTCCCGTTCCGGCGCCTCGCCACGAAAGTTGCGTCGCCGGGGCCGCGCCGATAAGCCGCCTCTGCCTCTTCATATAAGTTGAAACGAGCCCGTAACAATGACTGCGATCCTCGACGTCCACGCCCGCCAGATCCTCGACAGCCGAGGCAATCCGACCGTCGAGGTCGAGGTGATGCTCGAGGACGGAAGCAGCGGCCGGGCGGCGGTGCCCTCGGGCGCGTCGACCGGCGCTCACGAAGCGGTGGAGAAAAGAGACGGGGACAAGAGCCGCTATCTCGGCAAGGGCGTCACCCAGGCGGTGGATTCGGTCCGAGGCGAGATATTCGAGGCCATCGCCGGCCTGGAGGCCGAGGACCAGGCCGAGATCGACGCGCTCCTGATCGATCTCGACGGGACCGAGAACAAGTCGAGGCTCGGCGCCAATGCGATCCTCGGGGTCAGCCTGGCCGTCGCCAAGGCGGCCGCCGACGCGCGCGGCCTTCCGCTCTACCGCTATGTCGGCGGAGTCGCCGCCCACCTCCTGCCCGTTCCGATGATGAACATCATCAACGGCGGCGAGCATGCCGACAATCCCATCGACTTCCAGGAATTCATGGTCATGCCGGTCGGCGCCGACAGCCTGGCCGAGGCCGTGCGCTGCGGCGCCGAGATCTTCCATACCCTCAAGAAGGGGCTTCATGAGGCGGGCCTGTCGACCGCGGTCGGCGACGAAGGCGGCTTCGCGCCCGCGCTCGCCTCGACTCGCGACGCCCTCGACTTCATCATGAAGTCGATCGAGCAGGCCGGCTACAAGCCGGGCGACAATGTCGTCCTCGCGCTCGACTGCGCCGCGACCGAATATTTCCGGGACGGCGCCTATCGGATGGAAGGGGAGGGGCGGACCTTCTCGCCGGCCGAGATGGCGGATTTTCTCGCCGAGCTGGCCCGCGACTATCCGATCCGGTCGATCGAGGACGGAATGGCCGAGGACGATTTCCCCGGCTGGAAACTGCTCACCGACCGGATCGGCGGGGAGGTCCAGCTGGTCGGCGACGATCTCTTCGTCACCAACCCCAAGCGGCTCGCCATGGGAATCGAGAAGGGTCTGGCCAATTCGCTCCTGGTCAAGGTCAACCAGATCGGCACCCTGACCGAGACCCTTGAGGCGGTCTCCGCCGCGCAGCGCGCGGGCTATACCGCGGTCATGTCCCACCGCTCCGGCGAGACCGAGGACACGACCATCGCCGACCTCGCGGTCGCCACCAACTGCGGCCAGATCAAGACCGGCTCCGCCTCGCGCAGCGATCGCATCGCGAAGTACAACCAGCTGCTGCGCATCGAGGAGGAGCTCGGCCCCATGGCGCGCTTCGTCGGAAAGGCCGCGCTGAACCCGCGCGGCTGACGCGTCAGGCGGGCTCGTCCGGATAGAGCCCGAACTGCGTGAAGTGGTGGCGCACGTGCTTGTAGTGCGTGCGCGACCACTGCTCCGCGTCGATCGCACCGAACAGCGGGTGCGTGCGGCGCGCGTCGGGCGCCTCCGCCGCCAGCGTGAGGTACCGGTCGACC
>DATDAS010000068.1:0-41613 GCA_036525315.1 Allosphingosinicella sp. | reverse complement strand
GCTTCGTGCTGTGGATGACTGTCACCGGCCTCATGGCCGCCGGTGCGAGCGACGTCCAGGACGACGCCCAGAACCATCTTCTCGGCAGCATCGCGCTGGCCGTGCCGCCTTTGTGGGCGATCATCGCGGTGCGCGTTCTGGTCCACGGCCTGACCGGCCTCGTCTACGGACTGCTTCTCGCGGGCGCCGCTTCCGCGCTTCTGTCGCTTCGCCCGCCGCTATGCGGAAGCATGGCGGTGCCGGCGGCGACGCTCCTGATCGGCGCCTTCGGGGTCGGGCTGGTGACGACGGGCGCTTCGCTGATGGCGCCGCGCGCGCGCATCCTCGCGGGTCTGGGCGCCTTCCTTCTGCTGCCGGTCCTCGTCTTCGGCACGGGCGCGCTCAGCCGCGACTCCGCCGGCGCGGCCGTCGGTGGCCTTCGGGCCGCGTTCAGCTGCCAGCCGGAGGCCGGAATGTCGATGTGGGCGCCCGCGCTTGCGGCGTCGTGGGCGGTCGCGGCCGTCTTCATCCTGCGGCTGCTGGTGAACCGTGCCCGCAAGACCGGAGCTTTGGCCGTCTCCGCGTGAAAGCATTGCCGCCCGAGTCAAGAACAAGGAGCGAATGATGGAACAGATACAAAACTATATCGCGAGCCTGCCTGCCGCGGTGACCGCCTTGCTGCTGGTGACGGTGCTCGTCATCTATATCTCTCCGAGCATCCTGGCCTTGTTCTACAACCCGACCCAGTTCCGCAAGATCGCGGCCGTCAATTTGATCGCGGGAGCGTCATGGCCGGCCTGGGTCGCCACCCTGGTCTGGGCCGTATCGGGTCGCATGAACGACCGCGTCGACGCGATGCTGAAGCGCTCGGCGAGCAACAAGATCTGGCTGGGCCTGATCGCGTTGATCCTGGTCGGCGCGATCGCCTTCGGCGCCTTCTAGAGCGTTCCGCGAAAAGCCGGCTTTTCGCAAAAAGGAACGCGACCGCAAAAACATAGGGAGCATTGGGCGAGTCAATCCAATCGCCCAATGCCCCAGCAGGATCGGCCGGAGCCGCGGCTCCGCTCCTTCGCCTCGCAGTGAGAATGTCATGCTCATGAATGCCACCATCGACGATGTCCGTTCCCCCGAGGCCGACACGCTGATCGCGGAGCGGCTATCCGCGCTGAAAACCTTGCACCAGGGAGGCACGGCGCAGGCGCTCGATCGCTTCGCGAAACCGGCCGCTGCCGGGCAGAAGGGGAAGCGGCTGGTACTTGGGGGATTGCTTGCGGCGCTCCTGTTCGCGGCGACCGTGCTCGGGCTCGCTTTGCGCTCCGAACCGGCGCCGACGGCGGCAGTGGCGGGTGCGGCCGCGGCACCGGTGCCGGGCACGACCGGGGAGCCCCAGGTCCTTCTGAACGCGGTCGGCTATATCGAGCCCGGCCGGGTCGCCACTGTGTCGGCCCAGGTCACCGGCCGGATCGTTTCGCTTTCCGTGGAGCAGGGCGCCCGGGTCGAGGCTGGTCAGATGCTCGCTCGGCTCGATACCGATCTCGCGGCGGCCGACAACCGGATCGCCCGCAGCGAAGTCGGAGCCGTTGGAAGCCGGATCGCCGAAGAGAGCGCGCGCCTCGGCGCCGCGCAGGCGGCGCTGGCGCGCATTCGGTCGGTGAGCAGCGATTTCGTCACGAAGGCAGCCGTCGAAGAGCGGGAAACCGCCGTCGCGGTCAGCAGCGCGCGTCTCCGTCAGCTTCAATCGGAGCAGGCCACCGCGCAGCTTCGCGCCAGCCGGTCCGACCGCCAGGTCGACATGTATCTGGTGCGCGCGCCATTCTCCGGCACGATCACCGATCTGTCGGCGAGCGTCGGCGAGATCGTCTCTCCGATCTCGGCGGGCGGCGGCTTCGTTCGGACCGGGATCGCGACCATCGCCGACATGGACTCGCTCGGCGTCAAGACCGAAATTCCTGAGCAGCATCTCGGGCAGATCTCCGTCGGCCATCCGGTGCGGATCACCATTCCCGCCTATCCGGGCCGCTCGTTCAGGGGTGAGGTCGGAACGATCAAGCCGGAGGTCAATCGCGACAGCGGCACGATCAGCATCTGGGTTCGGCTGCTTGGCCATGACAATGTCCGGATCTTGCCGAACATGCGCGCCCAGGTCGATTTTCTGGGGAAGCGGTGATGCTGAAAACCTTCAACGGAGCCGACGGCCTCGAGGAAAGCGTCGTTCGGGCGCTGCCTTATCTCGACATGCGCGGGGTATCAAAGAGCTACAGGCTGCAGTCGGAGGAAGTCGTCGCCGTCCGGTCGCTGAACCTGACGGCGCAGCGCGGCGAGTTCATCGCTCTTATGGGTCCCTCGGGATCTGGAAAAACGACTCTTCTCAACATGGTGGCGGGGCTTGAACGGCCCAGCACCGGCGAGATCCGCGTCGGTGGCGCGAACGTCGCTGCCATGAGCGAGGGCGAGGTCACCCGCTGGCGTCGCGGGACGGTCGGCTATGTATTCCAATTCTATAATCTTTTCCCGATCCTGACCGCCTACGAGAATGTCGAGCTTCCGCTTCTCACCACCCGGCTTTCCGGGCCGGTGCGCGAGCAGCTGGTGCGCACGGCGCTCGATCTCGTCGGAATGAGCGACCGGCTCGATCATCGTCCGGCGCAGCTCTCCGGCGGACAGCAGCAGCGGGTAGCCCTGGCGCGCGCCGTGGTGGCGGATCCCGAGATCCTCGCCTGCGACGAACCGACCGGCGACCTCGATCGCGTGACCGCCGACCAGGTGCTGTCGATGCTTCGCCTGCTGGCGAAGTCGTCGGGCAAGCTCGTCCTCATCGCCACCCACGATCCGGAGGTGCGCGGTTATGTCGACCGCGTGATCCGCATTCGCAAGGGCGTCATCGAGTAGGCACGCGGACGGTGACGATGATCGCCTTCGTTCGCAAGAACATGTTCCGCGACGGTCTGCGCGCGAACGTATCGTTCGTCGCGGTCATGCTGACCTTCTTCCTGTATGTCGTCATTCGCGCCTTGTCCGGGATCGTGGATGCGCCGCCGGCCGCGGGAACGGACGCTCGGCTGATGGTGACGAACCGGACGTCGCTGTTCGGCGGCTTGCCGGAGGCGCATCTCGCCGTGGTGCGGCAGGTCCAGGATGTCGCGTCGGCGACTCCGGTGTCCTTCTTCATCGGCCGGCCTCCCCGCGGCAGCGGACAGATTTTCGGTCTCGCGGTCGACCCCGAAACCTACACCGCCGTCTACCAGGACGCCAACATCGACGAAGATCTGCTGGCGCGCTGGCGCGCCGAAAAGCGGTCGATCCTCGTCGGGGCCGAGCTCGCTCGGGCAAAAGGATGGCGGACGGGCGATCTGGTGACTCTGGAGAGCCTCAACATCGTCCGCCGCGACGGAGCGAGCGACTGGCGGTTCGTGGTCGCGGGCGAGTTCGAGGCGGACTCCGGCAGCATCGCCGAGCAAGCCTTCCTGGCGCGCATAGATTATGTGACCGACGCGCGCCTCGGGCAGGGCCGCCGCTATGACATGCTGGGGGTGCGCGGCAGCGGGCGGATCGGCTCGGACGGCCTGGGCGAACGAATCGAGAAGGCGCTTCAGTTCCACGCGCCGCCGGTTCGCGCGGCGGACGAGGATTCCTTCGTTCGCGGCCAGATCGAAGAGTTCGGCAACCTGCGCCAGATCACTTTCTACGTCCTGGCCTATGCGCTTGCGGTCCTCTCCGTGGTTCTGATCAATGGCGTCGCCTTGTCGATCCGCAGCCGCGTGAAGGAATATGCGACTCTGAAAACTCTCGGCTACACGTCGCGCCACCTCATCGCGATGGTGCTTGGGGAAACCGTCTTCCTGCTGGTCGGCGGCGCCGCGGCGGGCGCCGGCTGCGCCCTGCTTGTCCTTCACTTGGCGCAGGACACGATCAACGGCATGTTCCCCTTCTCCGTGAACGCTCCGCTTCTGCTCATCGAAGCGGTGACGGTCGGCGCCATGGTGGGCGCGGCGATCGGCCTGCTTCCGGCGCATTGGGCCTCCCGCGTCTCCGTCGTGGAAACGCTGAGGAGCGCCTGAGATGCTGTTGCAGATCCGCGCCGTCTCGTCGGTAGGGCTCAGAAGCCTGTTTCGGTCGGGGCTGGCAACCGCCATCGTCGTGGCCAGCCTCGCCGGGGTGACCCTGGCGGTGATGACCTTGCTTGCTCTGTCGCAGGGCTACGCACAGTCGATGCAGCCCGCTTCGGGCGAACGCCGGGCCGTGATCCTCTCGGCGGGCGCCACGTCGGAGGCGCGGAGCGCAATCGCCAGGGGGGAGGCCGACCGCCTGCTGCTGGAGAGGCCCGGCCTGATCGAAGCGGCCCAGGCGGAAGTCTCGATCACCGTCGAAGCGTCGGCCGCCGGCCATGCCTTCAAGGCGGTGCTGCGCGGCCTGGACGGCTTTCGCGGCGTCCCGATCGGGGTGAATATGGAGGCCGGGGCGCTTCCACGCTCCGGGCGGCGAGAGTTGATCGTCGGGTCGACTCTCGCCCGGCGCGAGCCCCTTGTGAAGGTCGGCGAAGCCATCGAGATCGATTCCGCGCGCTGGACGGTGGTCGGCATCTTCTCGGCGGACATTCCCTCGCAGGAGTCGGAGATTATCGGCCATGGCGCGATGATCAACGCAGAGCTCGGACAGCCTCCGGTCCATCAGCTCGTTCGCGTCGCCCTCGCGCCGGGCGTGACTCCCGAAATGCTCGACGCACGTCTGTCGGAGGAGACGAGAACCGATTACGAGCTGATCGCCGAGCAGGATTATTACGCGCGCGCCGCCGCCGGCTTTTCGTCCTTCCTCCATGTGCTTGCCTATCCGCTCGCAGCCATCACCGGCTTTGCGATTTCGATGTCGATCCTGAACCTCTGCCTGACGATGCTCGCCAGGCGCCGCAAGGAGCTGGCGACGCTTTACACGATGGGTTTCGGCCGCGGCGTGATCGTCATCGCGGAAATCGTCCAGGCGGCGACTCTGGGGCTGGCGGGCGGGATCGCCGCCGCGGCGGCGGCCGCGATCCTGCTCGACGGACATGAGGTCTCCACGACCCTCGGTAACGCTTCCGGGGCGGCCAGCTTCTTTCGAATGGAGTTCTCGCTGTCCATCTACGTCGTCGGGCTCGCTTACGGGCTCTTGCTCGGGGCCCTGTCCGGCTCCGTTCCGGCGATCCGCTCGATGAGCACAGTTTCTCTGGAAAGCCTGCGGGAGGCCACATGACGATCGGCGCATGCATGATACGACCATCGGCCTTCGTCGAACCTGAGCGGGGAAAGTCGATGATTGGGACGGCGGCGCCCGCATTTTCATTGGCCCGGCCGGCGGCGCATTGCGAAGCGCGGGCGAAGATCCTCCTCGTCGAGGATGACGATTCCACCGCCGATTATATCGGCCGGGCGCTGGGGGAAGCAGGGTTCGCCGTGTTGCGCGCTGCGGACGGACGTGCCGGGCTCGAGCTGGCGCTCGGGCCGGACGTCGACGCGATCATCCTCGACCGGGTCGTCGATCATGTCGGCGGAATCGCATTGGTGAAGGCCGTACGCGCGGCGCGGATCCCCACGCCGATCCTGCTCCTGTCGGCGATCAGCTCGACCGACGAGCGGGTCAGCGGGCTCAACGCCGGCTCGGACGACTATCTGGCAAAGCCCTTTGCCATTTCGGAGCTGCTCGCGCGCGTCGAGGCGCTGCTGCGGCGCGGCGGCTCGAATTCGCGATCCGAAGAAACCCGATTGGGCGCCGACGGCCTCACGATCGATCTCCTCACGCGAACGGTGGAGCGGGACGGGCTCGAGATCGATCTGTCGCGCCGGGAGTTCGCCCTGCTCGAATATCTGATGCGCCACGCCCACGAAACGGTGACTCGCGCAATGCTTCTCGAATGCGTCTGGGGCCTTCGTTTCGACCCGCAAACCAATGTGATCGAAGTGCACATTTCGCGGTTGAGGCAGAAGATCGACCGCGGCTTCGACCGGTCGCTGCTGCATACGATCAAGGGCGAGGGCTATTGCCTGGGAGCGATCGACTCCGCTGACAGATCGTCTTCGCGCCGATGCTGAGGGTCGCCCAGCTCGCATTCTTCATCTTCGCCGGCCTTGTCGTTCTGGCGGCCGCCTTGCTGTTTCTCTTCCAGGCGAGAACGATCGAGCTTCTGCAGACCGAGCGAGCGGCCGCGCTGGAATCCGAGTTGCACGCGCGCGCGGCGCTGATTGCCGCCGCGCCGGCGACTCTGTCCTCGGGCGCGGCGATGCGGGAGCAGCCGGCCAGTTCCTATCTCCTGGTCGACTCTGCCGGCGAGCGCCTTTTCGGCACCGCGGACAGCTGGCCCGCGGTCGTTCTGCGCGACGGACACATCTTCAGCGGCGATCTCGAGACCCGGGGAAGAATGCAGTCGGACAGCCTCATGATGGCGACGTCCCTTCCGGACGGACGTCGGCTGCTGGTCGCTCGGGATGGGAGCGAGAGCGATCCCCTGCTCCGGTCGTTCGGTTTCCTGTTTGCCCTGGCGACCCTCGTTGCGGCGATCGTCGCATTGGGCGTGGCCCTGGTCGTCGTTCGGAGGCTCGATTCCTCGATCTACCGGATCGGCGCTGAGGCGCTGGGCCGCCTGAGCGGAGGGCGGGAAGGGGGAGCGCTCGCTGCAAGGGCCGGCCTGCTGACCCGTCCGGCCGCTTCGGTCGTCGACACCCTCCTCGGCGCGGCCGACGAGCAGAAGAAGAATACGAGGCTGGTGCTGGACCTCGTCGCGCACGATCTGAAGTCGCCGATGAGCCGGCTTCGCAACCGCCTGGAGGACGCGGCCGGACGGGGCGGAGAAGAAGCCTTGCGCTCGGCCCTGGCCGGCGCGGCGCGCGACGCCGACAGCGTCATCAAATTGCTGTCGACCTTGCTCGAGATCGGCCAGGCCGAAGGCGGGGCCGGATCCGCCCGCTTCGAATCGGTGGATCTCAGCATCATCCTCGGCGAGATCGCCGAGCTCTACGAACCCCTCGCCGAAGCGTCGGGACGGGAGCTGGTGCTCGACGTCCAGCCATGGACTTTCGCTTGCGTGCAACCGGACCTCATCACCCGCGCAATCGGGAATCTGGTGGAAAACGCATTGAAACATGCCTGGCCGGGGAAGGTGGTCATCTTCGCGCGCCGTATGCCGGACCATGTTGCGTGTGGCGTCGAGGATCCCGGTCCGGGCATCGCGCCGGAGCACCAGCAGCGCGCGCTTCAGCGATTCTCGCGAATACCCCGAGGCGACGGGGCCGAAGGCTGGGGGTTGGGGCTCGCCTTGGTCAATTCGATCGTCCGCTTGCACCGCGGCGAAATCAGTTTCGTGCAGCTGGAAGAGCGCTTCCGTACCACGCTCCTCCTTCCGCTGCATTAAAGCGATTTCTGGTCGAACGGAATCGTTCGACGACTCGGAAAATCGCGGCAAACTAAAGGCTTAGAGCGGTCTATCTGATGCAATCAGATCGCAAACCGCTCCAGAGCATCGTGCGGAAAAGTGGAACCGGTTTTCCGCTTAGACGATGTGACAACAAGAGTTTAGGGCAGCGGCGCGATTCAGGAATTGCGTCCGATGCTCTGGACTAGGAGCCCACAAGACACTTGTCCGGCCTGCGGCGACCTTCGCGCCTACACAGAGCGAAGGTCGCCTTCACTGTCCTTCCGCCTCAGTCGCTTTCCCTCAGATCGAAGGAGGCCGGGACGGCGAGGCGAGCCGGAGTGAACAGTCGTTCAAACCGCAGTTACTTCAAGAGGAGTATAGTTGGAATTTGCATAGAGCCATGGCAAATCGGTTTTATACTGACCCACCGTATTCCCATTCCCTGCGACCAAATGACCGCCCTTCAGTTTCCATGTGCCGGCATGAAGCCAGTTATTGCATGCGCATGGGGCCCCGGCGAGACTGGTACTCCAGGTTCCGTAGCCACTTACCCACGCAGGGTTCTTGAGATAGTCGCCTGACGTATCATTATACCATTCCCAGGTTGTCGCGTCTTTTTCATCGGGGACCACTTCCATCCACATAGCTTCGGAGCCCCCTAGCCCGACCCATCCGATGTGGATTCCATTCCGTGCCAACTTGAGCTTGAACTGGCCGATTGCGCGAGCCTGTGGCTCCGGGGCGGTATTCGTCAAGCCACCACTGAATTCGCCGGTGCCGGCGTGCGGATTGCTTTCCAT
Organism: Allosphingosinicella sp.; assembly: GCA_036525315.1. Classification (GTDB taxonomy): domain Bacteria; phylum Pseudomonadota; class Alphaproteobacteria; order Sphingomonadales; family Sphingomonadaceae; genus Allosphingosinicella. The sequence goes on along the minus strand of DATDAS010000068.1, from coordinate 33,453 downwards.
GATCGTCATCTCCTTGGGTTGAACCGAAACAGAATGATAGATTTGGACCGTGAGATTCAGGTCGAGTTGCTCCGTCGAGCAACTCGCCATGCCCGTCTTTTGGAAATGGTCGTTTCAGGTACGCTGACGCGATCCGCGCTTATATGCGCGACTAGATAGCGAGATTCGCCCGAATAATCGGCAGCCGAGCATTTCTGCGGGCCCAGGTAACAGCTTAACAAGCGTTATTAACGTGCGTTATAAATGTACAGGTCATCGAGTCAAGCGACCACTCTTTTTTATTACGTTCATTATGGTGTTAGTTTACTAAATACACGAAACACGCGCCTCTACATTGCGACCCCACCATGTTCACTAGGTCCGCGGCGGCGCGGGTATTTGCGGGGACACTATACTTAATTGAGCGCGGAACGGGAGGGATCGGACGCGCTTCGCGCGCCCGTCTCCGCCGCGCCTTGCGCGGCTGCGGCTCGAACACGGAGGCTTCTTGGGCACCTCCCGATGCGGCATTCCCGCCGCCGCGCTTCGGCGGCGGCTATGAATGGCGGAGCGGGAGGGATTCGAACCCTCGATACGCTTTTGGCGTATACTCACTTTCCAGGCGAGCGCCTTCGACCACTCGGCCACCGCTCCGCATGTCCTGGAAGAAGCGCCCTCTAATGGGCTGTTTCCGGGAGGGCAAGCGACGCCGCGATGGAGTCGATGGCGATCGCCAGGTCGATGTCGCGGCGGGAGACCCCCCCTTCGCTGTGGGTGGTCAGCGAGATGTCGACCCGGTTCCAGCTGTTCGACCAGTCGGGATGGTGATCGGCCTTCTCCGCGGCGAGCGCCACCTGGGTCATGAAGGCGAAGGCCTGGGCGAAATCGCGGAATCGAAAGCTTCGGGCGAGCGCTCCGCCGCCACCGCCGCCTTCCGAGTCATAGGCCCAGCCCGGCAAGGCGGCGACCGCGGCCTCGATCTGCTCGGCTGAAAGCTTCATCCCATATCCCCTTGCCGGCCCAAAAAGCCCTTGCTGGCGCGCTCCGCGCTTCGCCTTTATGTCCCTTGCGATGAGCGAGCGTCAAACCTTCGCGCCGAGTGCGGCCGAGATCGAGCGGCTGGCCGAGCAGGCGATCGCCCGCATGCCCGAGCATTTCCGCCGCCATCTCGAAGGCGTCGTCCTGCGGATAGACGATTTCGCCGAGGACGAGGTGCTCGACGAGCTCGGAATCGAGGATGCGTTCGACCTGACCGGCCTCTATTCGGGCCGCCCGATCGGCCAGCAGAGCTCGATGCTCTCGGGCGAGCTGCCCGCGATGATCCACCTCTATCGCCGCCCCTTGCTCGAGGAATGGGCCGAGACCGGAGTCAGCCTCGAGGAATTGGTCGCCCACGTCATAGTCCACGAGGTCGGCCACCATTTCGGCTTCTCCGACGCCGACATGCACGCGATCGAGGAAGGCGCGGCCGGGTGAGCCTGCTCAGGCTCGACAGGGTCGCCTGCGTCCGCGGCGGCCGGCTCCTGTTCGAAAATCTCAGCCTGGCGCTGGCGGAAGGGGAGGCGGCCCTGGTCGCGGGCCCGAACGGAGTCGGCAAATCCTCCCTGATCCGCCTCGCCGCCGGACTTCTCCGCCAGGCCGCCGGAAAGGTGGAGCGCGGCTGCCCGGCCGCGCTCGCCGACGATATGCTCGCGCTCGACGAAAGGCTGAGCCTCGAGCGAGCGCTCGCCTTCTGGGCGCGGCTCGACCGCACCCGGGTCGGCCCGGGCATGGAGGCGATGGGTCTCTCCCATCTCGCCTCGGTGCCCGTGCGGATGCTCTCCACCGGCCAGCGCAAGCGCGCATCCCTGGCGCGCGTCGCCTGCTCGGGCGCGATGCTCTGGCTTCTCGACGAGCCCGCCAACGGCCTCGATTCGGAAGGCGTCGAGCGGCTGGACGCGCTTATCGCCGCCCACCGCGCGCGCGGCGGCGCTCTGCTCGCCGCCTCGCATCTCCCGCTCCGGCTCGAAGACGCGCATCGGGTCGAGCTGGCATGAGGGCGCTCATCTGGCGCGAGCTTCGAATGGCGGCTGCCGGGGGCAGCTTCCTCCTGCCGCTCATCTTCTTCCTGCTCGTTGCCTCGCTCTTCCCGTTCGCGGTCGGCCCCGACGCGCCCTTGCTCGCCCGCACCGGCGGCGGCGCGATGTGGATGGCCGCCCTGCTCGCCGCGGTCCTGCCCGTAGACCGCCTGGTCGAGCAGGACCGGGCCCAGGGCGTTCTCGATCAGCTCGCCCTCCGCGACGTCGGCGAGGAGTTCGTCGCGCTCGCCAAGCTCGCCGGCCACTGGCTGAGCTTCGGCCCGCCCTTGATGCTCGCCGCACTGCCCGCCTCGGCCCTGCTCGGCCTCCCCCGCGAGGCCCTGCTCCGGCTCGAGCTCGGACTGCTCGCCGGAACGCCGGGCCTCGCCGCTCTGACCCTGATCGTCGCCGCTTTGACCGCCGGCCTCCGCGGCACCGGCGCCCTGGCCGGCCTGCTCATGCTCCCGGTCGCCGTCCCCATCCTGATCTTCGGCGCCGGCCTCGCCGCCGACGGCAATGAAGGCGGCGCCCTCAAATTGCTCGCCGCGCTCTCCCTCTTCCTCGTCGCCGTAGCCCCCTTCGCCGCCGGCGCCGCCATCCGCGCCGCCCGCCAATAGAAAAGCCCCTCCCCTTTAGGGGAGGGGTGGGGGACGTGGAATCCAGCTCAGTCCCGGCTCCACCGAGCGAAGATCGCCGTCGGAAGGAGCAGCCCGCGCGCTTCCTCGCGCACCGCCATGTCGCCCATCTCGACCTTGCCGCCCAGGTCGGCGGTCGCCTGCCGAAGCAGCTCGCCGATCGCGAGCGCCGACATCCGGACCGCATAGACGGTGAGGACGAGGAATTTGCTGTCCGCGTCGATCAGCCTCCGGCAGTCGGCGATCAGTCCCGGGAGACCCTCTTCGAGCCTCCAGATCTCGCCCGCCGGGCCGCGCCCGAACTTGGGCGGATCGAGGATGATCCCGTCGTAGCGGCGGCCCCGGCGCACCTCGCGCGCTGCGAACTTGGCGGCATCGTCGACCATCCATCGGATCGGCCTGTCCTCGAGCCCAGACAGGCGCGCATTCTCCTTGCCCGCCTCGACGCTCTTCTTCGATGCGTCGACATGGACCAGGCTCGCGCCCCTGGCGGCCAGGGCCAGCGTCCCGACCCCGGTATAGCCGAACAGGTTGAGCGCCTCGCTCCCCGGCCCGATCCGCTCCCGCATCCACGTCCAGACCGGCGCCATGTCGGGGAAGAAAGCGAGATGGCGGAACGGCGTGCATTGCGCCCGAAACCGCAATTCCTCCCAGCCCAGCTCCCAGCCTTCGGGCGGTACGGGCCGATCGAAGGTCCAGCGTCCTCCGCCTTCCTCGTCGGATCCCGGCACGAACTCGCCGTCAAAATCCCAGTCGGCCTGGGCCGGCGCCCACATCGCCTGCGGCTCGGGGCGGATGAACCGGTGCGGGCCATACCGCTCGAGCTTCCGTCCGTTTCCGCAGTCCAGGAGCCCATAGTCTGTCCAGGGCTCGGCGATGATCGTGGACAGAGACATTATTCGACACCCTGGCGCGGGCAGGAATCTCCCGAAAGGAGGTCACGGCCCTCCACCACGAGACCCCGGCTTTCGCCGGGGTGACGGCTTGTGGGAGCCGTCACGCCGCCCGGACGGCCGGGAACCCGATCGTGGACCGCGCGCGCGGTCCCGCGAGCATCTTCGCGCCGGCCGCCCGCGCCTGATCGAGGGTCACTGAGTCGAGCTCGGCGATCACTTCCTTAGGCTCGACCAGCCGGCCGTGAAGCGAGAGCATCCGGGCGACATAATGAGCCTGCCCCCACGAGCTTTCGAGCGACATGAGCAGGCCGGCCCGCGCCTGGGTGCGGACCCGGTCGAGCTCGCGCTGGCTCATGTCGGTCGCCGCCTGGGTGAGCACCTCCTCCACCAGGACGGCGGCCGCGGTCGATTCGCGCCGCGCCGTCGCCGCATAGACGGCGAACATGCCGCAATCGCGCCAGGGCATCAGCATCGCATAGATGGTGTAGGCCAGCCCCTTGTCCTCGCGCAGCTGCTGGAACAGCCGCGACGACATGCCGCCGCCCACCGCGTCGCTGAACAGCCGCGCCGCATAATAATCCTCGTCGAGCTGTCCAGGGCCGCCATAGCCCAGGGCAAGATGCGCCTGGTCGCTCGCCGTCCGGCCGACCCGGTCGCCGCCGGTGAAGGTCGATGGAACCGGCGGGTCGCAAATTCCGGAGGGAAGCGCTCCGAGATGCTTCTCGGCAAGAGCGACCAGCTGGTCGTGGTCGACCTTGCCCGCCGCGACCAGTGACAATGTGCCGCCGCGATACTGGGTTTCGCGCCAAGCGTGCAGATCCTCGACCGCGATCGCCTCGATGCTCTCCTCGCTTCCCAGGATCGATCGGCCGAGCGGCTGGTCGGTGAAGGCGGCGGCCTGCAATTCCTCGAAGATCAGGTCGCTCGGCGTGTCCCGGGCCTCGCCCAGCTCCTGGAGAACGACCTGCTTCTCGCGCTCGAGCTCGGGCTCGGCGAAATGCGGCTTCAGGATCAGGTCGGCGATCAATTCGACTCCGAGCGGGATATGCTCGGCCATCACCGAGGCGGTGAAGCTGGTCGAATCGCGGTCGGTCGCTGCGTTGAGGTCGCCGCCCACGTCCTCGATCGCCTCGCTGATCTCCCGCGCCGACCGTCCGCCCGCGCCCTTGAACACCATATGCTCGAACAGATGGGCGATCCCGTTCAGCCGCTCGCTCTCGAAGCGCGAGCCGGTATCGGCATAGAGCCCGACCGCGGCGGTCTCGATGCCCGGCATCTCGCGGCTCGCCACGCGCAGGCCGTTGGAAAGGGTGGTGAGCTTCATCGCAGCGGCGGATAGGGACTCTGGAGATAAGCGGCAAGTTCCGCGCCGTTCCAACCGTCATGCTGAGCTTGTTTCAGCATCCAGTATCTCGCCTCCCGAGAGGTCGACCAGCTGGACCCTGAAACGAGTTCAGGGTGACGGCGGAGGCGGGGTCGAAGGCGGGGCCTGCTCCGTCCCGCCCGCCGTCTTCCGCTGCCGGCTCCACAGCGCCAGCACGTAGATCGCCGCCGCCGCGAGCGCGAAGAAGAACCACTGAAGCGCGTACATCATATGGTTGTTCGGAGTGTCGGCCGGGGAGGGGCGCTTGCTCGGCTCGAGCCCCGGCGCCGCTTCGTCGGCCACCAGCCGGATCATATGCTTGCGGTCCGGCACGATCAGCCCGCTCACCGCCCCGCCCCGCCAGGCGGGGTTGTCGCTCGACTTCGACCAGCCCACGTCGACCTGCATTCCCGGCCCCTCGGCGCCGGTCCGGCAGGCGGCGATATGGGCCCAGCCCGGCTCGTCTTTGCGGTTGCGCCCGGCGACCGCGCGCCAAGCCGTCGGCTCAAGGCAGAATCCGCTCGCCCGGCGGTAGAGCAGGCTCTCGTCGGCCGGCGGCACAGCCGGCCAGGCGACGGGCGGAAGCGAGGCATTGGCTTGATATTGGGCGATCATGCCCTTCTTCCATTCGGCCCGCTGGAGCTGCCAGATTCCGAGCCCGATCATGGTCGCGACCGCTGCCGCGACGATCGCGGTCGGGATGAAGGGCAGCTTCATTCCGCGATCCGCCCTTCGGCCGCGCGGTGCCGATATTCGAGCGCGAGCAGTAGGCCCTTGCCGGCGCGCAGCGACAGGATCACCGCCGCGGTCGCGGCCGGCACCCAGAGCAGGGCATGGACCCAGAAAGGCGGCTCGAAGGCCAGCTCGACCGCGATGGCCGAGGCCGTGATCAGGGCCCCTACGATCAGGATCAGGAAGGCCGCCGGACCGTCGCCAACGTTGAACGCCTCGAAGTCGAGCCCGCAGGCCCGGCATCGCGGCGCGAATCCGGTCAATGCGCCGAACAGGGAACGAGCGCCGCAGCGCGGGCACAGGCCCCGAAGTGCGGCCTGGAGCGGAGCCGGGGCAGCGTTCATGGGCGGGCTGGAATCAGCCGTGATATTCGGCGCCCCAGCCGCCCCACACATAGATGCAGATGAACAGGAACAGCCAGACGACGTCGACGAAATGCCAGTACCAGGCCGCCGCCTCGAACCCGAAATGCTGGTCGGGCTTGAAATGGCCTTTGTAGGACCGGATCAGGCAGATGATCAGGAAGATGGTTCCGACGATCACGTGGAAGCCGTGGAAGCCCGTCGCCATGAAGAAGGTCGAGGTGTAGATATTGTCCTTGAAGCCGAACGGCGCGTGAGCATATTCATAGGCCTGGATGCTGGTGAACAGCAGTCCGAGCAGGATCGTCGCCCAAAGGCCCTTGATCAGCCCGTTGCGGTCGCCGTTGATCAGGGCGTGGTGCGCCCAGGTCACCGTCGTTCCCGAGCAGAGGAGGATCAACGTGTTGAGCAGCGGCCAGCCGAACGGATCGAGCACCGCCATGCCCTTGGGCGGCCAGACTCCGCCGATCGCGTCGACCGCGGGCGGGAAAAGCGCGGCGTTGAAATAGGCCCAGAACCAGGCGACGAAGAACATCACCTCCGAGGCGATGAACAGGATCATCCCGTAGCGCAGGTGGAGCTGGACGATCGGCGTATGGTCGCCGCCATGCGCCTCGCGGATCACGTCGACCCACCAGGCGAACATGGTGAAGAGCACTCCGATCAGTCCGAGGCCGATGATCAGGCCCGATCCGAGCCAGAGCCTGGCGCCCTCGGCGTCCGGCTGCGGCCCGAAGCTCAGGCCCTGCTCGGGCACCGACCAGAAGCCGTAATCGTGCATCCAGAAAGCGGTGCCGAGGAACATGATGAAGGCGGAAAGCGCGCCGACCAGCGGCCAGATGCTCGGCTGCACCAGATGATAGTCGTGGTTCTGCGCTGCGGCCATTTGTCGTCCTCTTAGCTTTGGCGGGTCCTCTAGAGCATTTCCAAGTCGGGATGAAACCCCGGCGACTCGGAAAATGCGGTCATCGGGAACCCTCCTGTGGCCCGGGCTCGTCCACGGGGTAAAAAGTGTAGCTCAGGGTGATCTCATTGATGTCCCTCGCCGCGGGATCGGCCAGGATCTTCGGGTCGACATAATAGACGACCGGCATCTGCACCTCCTCGCCCGCTTTCAGCGTCTGGCGCTCGAAGCAGAAGCACTGGATCTTGGTGAAATATTTGCCCGCCGCGACCGGAGTGACGTTGAAGCTGGCGGTCCCGGTCACCGCCCGGCCGGAAAGGTTCTTCGCCGAATAATGGGCGATCTCGCGCTCGCCGATCGTCACCGTCTCGGTCCTTTTCACGGGCTCGAACGTCCAGGGCAAGGCCGAGGAGGTGTTGGCGTCGAAGCGGATCGACATGCTCTTGCCGTCGACCGCGCCGGGCGCCCTGTCCGATTCGGCGCGCATCGTCGTCCCGTCGAAGCCCGTCACCTGGCAGAAGATCCGGTAGAGAGGCACGCTGGCGAAGGCGAGGCCGGTCATCCCGAACACGAGAAGGACCGCGAGCAGAGCGGTTCGGCCCTTCCTGGTCATTGCAACAGCCCCAGCTTGGCGATGGTGATCGCGTAGACCAGAACCGCGAAGGCGGCGAGAAGCACGCCCATGATCATCGCTCGGCTCTTCTGCCGGCGGCGGATTTCTTGCTCTTCGGGGCTCATAGCGGCAGAAAGCGGTCGACCGCGACCGCTCCGAACAGAACGAAAAGATAGAGGATCGAGAAAGCGAACAGTTTCTTCTCGGGCTTCATCCCCGCCGGCTCGACCGATCGATTGCCCAGGACGAGCATTGCGAGGAACAGGAAGGCGAGTCCGAGGCCGGCGGCGGCGATTCCGTACAGGGCGCCGGTCAGTCCGAGCGGCCAGGGTGCGACGCTCACCGCGACCATCGGCAGCGTATAGAGGAAGATCTGGCGCCGGGTCGCTGCCTCGCCGGCCACGACCGGGAGCATCGGGACGCCCGCGCTCGCATAGTCAGAGCGCACGAACAGCGAGAGCGCCCAGAAATGCGGCGGAGTCCAAAGGAAGATGGTCGCGAACAGGAGGATCGGGAGAAGGGTCACGTCGCCCGTCGCCGCCGCCCAGCCGATCACCGGCGGGAAGGCTCCGGCCGCTCCGCCGATGACGATATTCTGCGGAGTCCGCCGCTTCAGCCAGACCGTATAGACCAGCACGTAGAAGAGGATCGACAAGGCCAGGATCCCGGCCGCCAGCCAGTTGGCCGCGAGGCCCATCAGGAGCACCGAGAAGAAGCTCAGCCCGACTCCGAAATGGAGCGCGCTCTCCCGGTCCATCCGCCCCGCCGGCAGCGGCCTCGACGCCGTCCTCTTCATCAGTGCGTCGATATCCGCCTCGTACCACATGTTGAGCGCGGCCGCCGCGCCCGCGCCGAGCGCGATGCACAGGATCGCCGAGAATCCGAGCACCGGGTGGATCGGGACGGGCGCCGCCAGCATCCCCGCGAGCCCGGTGAAGACGACGAGGCTCATCACCCTCGGCTTGGTCAAGGCCAGGATATCGCGCCAGTCGGCGATCGTCGGAGTCGTGATGGTCGTGCTCGTCATCTTTTCGTCACCCCGGCGAAGGCCGGGGTCTCATCGTGGGTTCCGTGGCGTATCGACACGAGATCCCGGCCTTCGCCGGGATGACGTGCGCGTCCTAGTCGATCTTCGGCAGGGTCGAGAACTGGTGGAAGGGCGGCGGGCTCGACAGGGTCCATTCGAGCGTCGTCGCGCCTTCGCCCCAATAATTGGGCTCGGCCTTCCGTCCGGCCACCAGCGACCAGACGATGTTCAGGAAGAAGAAGAACATTCCGGCCATCACCAGGTAGAAGCCGTAGGTCGCGAGGTGATTCCAGCCGGCATAGGCATCGGCATAGTCCGCGACCCGCCGCTGCATTCCGTCCAGCCCGAGGAAGTGCATCGGGAAGAAGAGCAGGTTCACGCCGATGAAGAAGAGCCAGAAATGGAGCTGGCCCATCAGCTCGTTGTACATCTTCCCGAACATCTTCGCGAACCAGTAATACCAGCCCGCGAACAGCGAGAAGACGGCGCCGAGCGACAGCACGTAGTGGAAGTGGGCGACGACATAATAGGTGTCGTGGACATTGTCGTCGATTCCGCCGTTGGCGAGCACCACTCCGGTCACGCCGCCGACCGTGAACATGAAGATGAAGCCAAGGGCCCAGAGCATTGGCGTCGGGAAGGTCAGCGATCCGCCCCACATGGTCGCGATCCACGAGAAGATCTTGATCCCGGTCGGAACCGCGATCACCATCGTCGCCGCGGTGAAATACATCTTGGTGTTCACGTCCATTCCGATCGTGAACATGTGGTGCGCCCAGACGACGAAGCCGATCACTCCGATCGCAACCATCGCATAGGCCATCCCGAGATAGCCGAAGACCGGCTTCCGGCTGAACGTGGCGATCACCTGGCTGACCATTCCGAAGCCCGGAAGGATCATGATGTAGACCTCGGGATGGCCGAAGAACCAGAACAGATGCTGGTAGAGGATCGGATCGCCGCCGCCCGCCGCGTCGAAGAAATGGGTCCCGAAATTGCGGTCGGTCAGGAGCATGGTGATCGCGCCCGCGAGCACCGGAAGGGCGAGGAGCAGAAGGAAGGCGGTGACCAGGATCGACCAGACGAACAGCGGCATTTTGTGCAGGGTCATGCCCGGCGCGCGCATGTTGAATATGGTCGTGATGAAATTGATGGCTCCCAGGATCGACGAAGCGCCGGCGAGGTGGAGCGCGAAGATCGCCATGTCGACCGCCGGCCCCTGGTGGCCGCTCGTCGATAGCGGGGCGTAGACGGTCCAGCCGGTGCCGGCGCCGTCGCCGGTCCCGCCCGGAACGAAGGCCGATCCGAGTAGCAGGGCGAAGGCGGGAACGAGCAGCCAGAAGCTGATATTGTTCATGCGCGGGAACGCCATGTCCGGCGCCCCGATCATCAGCGGCACGAACCAGTTGCCGAATCCGCCGATCATCGCCGGCATGACCATGAAGAAGACCATGACCAGGCCGTGCGCGGTGATCAGTACGTTCCAGAGATGGCTGGCCTCGTCGAGCGTGGCGCCCGCTCCGGCCCAGGCCTCGAGATACTGGATTCCGGGCTGCGCAAGCTCCCAGCGCATCAGGCCCGAAACGGTGCCGCCGATGATCCCCGCGGTGATGGCGAAGATCAGGTAGAGGGTGCCGATATCCTTGTGGTTGGTCGACATGAACCAGCGCACGAAGAAGCCGGGCTTGTGGTCGGCGTCGTGATGGGCGTCATGCGCGTGTCCGGCCTCGAAATGGGCGGCGTTTGCGGTCGTGTCGGTCATGTCAGTTGCTGCCTTCGCGGCTGGTTGCTGCGCTCTGATTGGTGACCGCCGGAGTCGCGGTGCCAGGCGTTGTCTTGGGTTCGGGCGTGGCTTCCGTGCCGCCGGTCGCGGGCGCGGCGGCTGGGTTGCTGACCGGCGAGTTGACCGTCGCGTCGGGCGAGGTGGGCTTCGCCGCGCCCGGCATCGTCCCGCCCTTGGAGGCGATCCAGGCTGCGAACTGTTCCTCGGTCACCACCTCGACCGCGATCGGCATGTAGGCGTGGCGGGCTCCGCACAGCTCGAAGCACTGGCCGTAATAGAGGCCGGGCTTCTTGGCCCGGAACCAGGTCTCGTTGAGCCTGCCCGGAACCGCGTCGAGCTTCACCCAGAATGCCGGGATGCCCCAGCTGTGGATCACGTCGGCCGCGGTGATGATCACCTTCACGTTCCTGTTGACCGGGACGACCATTCGCTCGTCGACCGCGAGCAGCCGCGGCTCGCCCCGCGCCTTGGAATCCTTTTCCGAAAGCATGTTGGAGACGATCTCGAAATCGCCATGGTCGGGATATGCGTAGGTCCAATACCATTGGTTGCCGGTCACCTTGATCGTCACGTCCGGCTTGGGAGTCGAATATTTGGCGCGAATGAGGCCGATCGACGGGATCGCGATCGCCACCAGGATCAGCACCGGGACCAGGGTCCAGACGACCTCGAGGAAGGTGTTGTGGGTGGTTCGCGAAGGCACCGGGTGGGCGCCCCGGCGGAACCGGACGATCACGTAAAGGAGCAGGAGCAGAACGAAGACCGAAATGATCGTGATGATCGGAAGCAGGATCCAGTTGTGGAACCAGGCGGCCCTCTCGCCGATGTCGGTCACCTGGTCCTGGAAGCCCATTCGTCCGTCGGGCTGGCCGATTCCGGGGGTGGGCGTGGCGCGGCTCGCCATCGTCGCATTGGCGACGGTCGCGTCGCTCGGCTCCTCGGTGCCGATATTGGCGATCGCCGGATCGGAAACCTGGGCGGGCTGGGCGGGCGCGGCCTGGGAGGCGGCGCTGACCGAATCGGAGGCCGGCGCCGCTTTCTCGGCCGCCGGAGCGGGCGCGGAGGCCTGGGCGAAGGCCGCGGCCGGTGCCAGGCCGAAGGCCGCGGCAATGGCGAAGATCCTGAAAATCGTCTTCATCGAAACCCCTGTAGGCCGCCTGGAGGTGGCGGAAATTGCGGCGCCGGGCGGCGTGACGCGGCGCCTTATAGGCAGGCGGCCACCGCTCCTCAAGCGTCCGCGCGCTTGATGGTCCAATGGTCCAGCCCTATCAGGCTGGCAAGCCACCGGGAGCCGATTTTCGCTTATGACCGAAGACGATATTTTCGCCGAGTTTCGAGCCGCGGATGCGCTTCTGGAAGGCCATTTCATCCTCTCCTCGGGCCTCCACAGCCCTTCCTATCTCCAATGCGCCCGGGTGCTGATGGATCCCATGCGCGCCTCGCGGCTCGCCTCGGCCCTGGTCGCTTCGATGCCGCGCGAGGTCCGCACGGCGATCGAGATCGTCGTCTCGCCGGCCATGGGGGGCGTGATTGCCGGCCATGAGATGGGCCGAGCGCTCGGAGTAGACGCGATCTTCGTCGAGCGGCCCTCGGGCAGGTTCGAGCTCCGGCGCGGTTTCCGGCTCCGCGAGGGCCAGAAGGTGCTCCTGATGGAGGATGTCGTGACCACTGGCCTCAGCTCGCGCGAGGCGATTCAGGCGGTCTCCGACGCGGGCGGGGAGGTGATCGCTGCTGCCGCTCTGGTCGACCGCTCAGGCGGCACCGCCGATCTCGGAGTGCCCTTCTTCCCGCTGATTCGCCTGACCGTCCCGGTCTATGAAGCGGATTCGCTCCCGCCCGAGCTGGCGGCCATCCCGGCCGAGAAGCCCGGCAGCCGCAAGGCGGCTTGACCGTTTTGGCAAGTCATCTGCGCCTCGGCGTCAACATCGATCACGTCGCGACCATCAGGAACGCGCGCGGCGGCGATCATCCGGACCCGGTCCGCGCGGCATTCGCAGCCGCCTCGGCCGGCGCCGACGGAATCACCGCGCACCTCCGCGAGGACCGCCGCCACATACGCGACGAGGATATCGCCGAGCTTATGGCGCACCTCAATATTCCCCTGAACCTCGAGATGGCGGCGACCGAGGAGATGCTCGAGATCGCTCTCCGCCACCGGCCCAGGGCCGCGTGCATCGTCCCGGAGAAGCGCGAGGAGCGAACCACCGAGGGCGGTCTCGACGCCGCCGGCCAGGACAATCATCTCCTGCCCTTCGTCGCGCGCCTTTCGCAGGCCAATATCCGGGTCAGCCTGTTCATCGAGCCCGATGCCCGCCAGATCGAGGCGGCAATCCGCCTCAAGGCCCCCGTCGTCGAATTCCACACCGGCCGCTATGCCCATCTCGAGGGGGAGGCCCGGACCGTTGAGCTTCGCCGAATCGCCGAAGCCGCCGCTTTGGCCGCGAAGAACGGGATCGAGCCCCATGCCGGCCACGGCCTCACCTTCGACAATGTCGCGCCGATCGCCGCCATTCCCCATCTCGCCGAGCTCAATATCGGCCACTTCCTGGTCGGCGAGGCCATCTTCACCGGCTTCGAGGCAAGCGTCCGCCGAATGCGCGAGCTGATGGACGAGGCGCGGGGATGAGGAGAGAGGCGTTAGATCGTCATCCCGGCGAAGGCCGGGATCTCAGGCCAGAAGGTCACGGCGGGTCTCCACGAGACCCCGGCCGCAGTTTATCCAGAGCGACGCCGCAGGCGGCGTCGAAGGGCCGGGGCGACGGCTTGGGGGAGCCGTCGTGATCATCGGAATCGGCTCCGACCTGTGCAACATCGACCGGATCCAGTCCTCGCTGGACCGGTTCGGCGAGCGTTTCACCAGCCGGGTCTTCACCGAAGTGGAGCGCGCCAAGGCGGAGGGGCGTCCGCTCACCCGCGCTGGAACCTATGCCAAGAGATTCGCCGCCAAGGAGGCTTTCTCAAAGGCGGTCGGCACCGGATTCAAGCGCGGAGTCTTCATGCGCGACATCGGCGTGGTCAACCGTCCGTCGGGCGAGCCGACCCTCCACCTGACCGGCGGAGCGAAAGAGAGGCTTGACGCGATGGTCCCGGAAGGACAGTCCGCGCGCATATTTTTGACGATGACCGACGACTATCCTTTCGCTCAGGCATTCGTCATCATCTCCGCCGAGCCGAATAGAGGGAGTAAAGGGTGAGCATCAGCGACCCCGCACTGGTAATGACCGACGATCTCCAAGCAACGGGCCCCGATCAGCCCGTGGCCGTGAAGGCCGAGAAGCCGCCGACCGACTGGTGGGGCGAGGTGAAGGCCATCTTCTGGCTGATCCTGGCAGTGCTCGCCTTTCACAGCTTCGTCGCCAAGCCCTTCTACATCCCGTCGGAATCGATGATGCCGATCCTCCTGAAGGGCGACCGGCTGGTGGTGAGCAAATATCCCTATGGCTGGTCGTGGGTCAGCCCCAGCTTCCACGTCTGGCCCGAGATGGGCGGCAAGCTGTTCGGCCGCACGCCCGAGCGCGGCGACGTCGTCATCCTGACTCCGCGTGGCGAGAAGACCGATTATATCAAGCGGGTCATCGGCCTGCCCGGCGACACGATCGAGATGCGCCGCGGCGAGCTCTACATCAACGGCACGCCGGTCAAGCGCGAGGCTCGGCCCAACACAATGATCCCGCTTGATCCGAACATTTCCTGTCCCGACGGCTACAGGGTGCCCGGGCCGGACGGTTCGGGCTATTGCGAGCTGCCCGTGGTCCGCGAGACCCTGCCCGAGGGCCGCAGCTACGACACGATCGATCTCGGCTATATTCGCTTCGGCCCGGACGATTATCCTCCCTATGTCGTCCCGCAGGGCCATGTCTTCGTGATGGGCGACAATCGCGACCAGTCGGCGGACAGTCGCGTGCCCGCATCCGGATCCGGTCTCGACGGCGCGGTCCCGCTCGAGAATGTCGGCGGCCGCGCCGAGTTCATCACTTTCTCCTATGACGGCTCGACCCAGTGGCTGAACCCGATCAGCTGGTTCAGCGCGCTGCGCGGCGGACGGGCTGGCACCTCGCTCCATCCGGCGCGTGAACCGTCGCCGCCCGCCAGGTCGGAATAGACGGATCATGGCGGAGGAGCCTCACGTCGAGGAGCGCGGACCGACCGAGTTCCGCGATCCGCTCGTCCGCCAGGAGATGAAGAAGGCGGCGGTCTGGCTCGGAATGATCGTCGCGCTTCTGGCGATCTTCTTCCTCGCCCAGCCGCTTCTGCTCATCCTCGCCGGGATCGTCTTCGCCTCGATCCTCGATGGGGGCACGCGCCTGCTCGGCCGGGTGCTCCCGATCGCGCGGGGCTGGCGACTCGCCATCGTCACCGTCGCCGGCCTCGGGTTCGTGGTGTGGACCTTCTATTTCGCGGGCGTCACCCTCGCCGAGCAGGCCGAAAGGCTCCGCGAGGTCGTCACCCTCCAGGCCGACAAGGTGCTGAGCTGGGCGAACAATCTCGGACTGGTCCAGGGCGGGGTCAAGGTCGATCAGCTGAGCGGCCAGATCATGGGCTCGCTCGGTCGGCTCGGCTCCGCGGTCAGCAGCGCTCTGGGCGCGATCACGTCGATGGTGATGATCATCGTCATCGGAATCTTCATCGCGGTCGAGCCCCGGCTTTACGAGCGCGGGATCGCCTGGATGCTGCCGATGCGCAGCCGCGAGGGCTTTTACGAGACGGCGTCCGACATGGGCTTCACGCTGCGCCGGCTGATGGCCGGCCGGATGGTCGGAATGCTTGTGGAAGGCATCGGCACCTGGCTCCTGCTCATGCTCGGCGGCGTTCCGATGGCCGCGCTGCTCGGGCTGCTCACCGGCCTTCTCGCCTTCATCCCCAATATCGGCGCGATCGTCTCCGGCGTCCTGATTGTGCTCGCCGGCTTCAGCATCGGCGTGAACGAGGGCCTTTGGGCGATTGCGGTCTATTTCATCGTCCAGACCGTCGACGGCTATCTGATCGTCCCCTATGTCGCGCGCCGCACGGTCGATCTCGCGCCGGCGCTCGTCCTCGGAGCGCAATTGCTGTTCGGAGCCCTGTTCGGGATCATGGGCCTTGCTCTGGCCGATCCCATCGTCGCCATGGTCAAGGTCGCCCTCGAGCGCCACTCGCAGGACGGGGGCCCGCGCCGCCGCGGCCCGGACCCGGACAAGAAGAAGCGAAAGCCGGAATTGTAGGCCGGCACGCGCCTCGGCCGAAATATGCCGATATGCACGCTTTCGATTTCCCCTTTCGTTTCAGCCTGCAAGCGCGCATCATCGTGCGAGAATCGTGCTTTGGGGAGGCCCGCTCATGACCAGATTCGCTTTATTGGCATTGCTCGCGCTCGGCGCTTCGGCCGTGCAGGCCCAGCCCACCGTCCGGATCGGCCCGAACATCGACTCCGCGGAGGAATTGCAGACGCTTCGGAATCTCTCCGCCTGCCTCGCCGAGAGCCGCCCGAGGTGGGCGCGTCAGACCCTGGCCCATCCCTATCTCAGCGACGATCAGGCGAGGGTCGCCGCGCAGGCGCTCCGCGGGTACGACGCATGCGTCAAGAATGAGACCGAGGTCACCTTCCGCACCTCGGGCCTGGTCGGCGGGCTCGCCGAGCATTTCCTGCGCAGCGATATTCAGAGGGCCGACTTCTCGAGCCTGACCGGGGCGCTCGCGACGATCACGCCGTTGAACGTCTCGGAGGATTTCGCCCTCTGCGTCGCGGTCCGCAATCCCGCGGCTGCGCGCGATCTGGCGTTGAGCGAGCCGGGAAGCGCCGCCGAAATGCAGGCGGCCGCGAAGCTGTCCGATCATTTGCCGCCCTGTATCCAGCAGGGCGAGAAGCCGTCGGTGGACCTTCAGTCGCTTCGCGCTCTGATGTCGACCGCGCTCTATCGCGGAGTCACGACGATCCTGGGGGAATGACCCCGCGTCCCTCTTCGCGTCGCCATGACCGGGGGCATGGGGGCCGGAGGATTCCCGCGAAAACGATGCGTCGACACTAAGCTGAAGCGCCAGTCGAGATTCTGGGATCAGCCGCTCGCGCCGCCTGGCTTGCGGTCGATTCCCGGCGCGTTCGCATCGGGAACGGGACGGATCGATCCGTCGAGCTGTTGCTGGAAGAGGCTTTCCTGGGCCTTCTTCCGATTATAGTCCCATTCTTCCTTGGTCCGGCACACGCGCTCGACCAGGCGCGAGCCGGTCGGCATCACCGTCTTGCAGACCCGCTTGGACGGATCCCCGCCCACCCTCGTCTTCGGCCCTGCCTGAACGACGGCCGGAACCGCCACGAGAGCACAAACCGACATTGCCACTGCGGACACGCTTACGATCGACTTGAGGCCCATCCTGTAATCCTCCCTTGCAATTCGCTCGATTCACTGCGGCCTCCGAGGCCGGTCCGTGCCCTTGAGAGCCCCAATTAAATCGCAGGCGGAACCGGACGGACCTGGTCGTCCATTTGCGATTTTAGAAGCGCGTCCTGCGCTTTCTTCTCATTATAGTCCCACTCCTCCTGGGTGCGGCAGATGCGCTCGACCAGCCGCGATCCGGTGGGGGTAACGATCCGGCATACGCGCTTTGGGCCTTTGCCACCGGCCTTGGTCTTCGCATTGGCGGCTACGGATGGACTCATCTCCTGTCCGATCATGGCCCCGCCAAGCACTACGCCCACCGCCAAGGCAAGCTTCGCAAAATTGCCGACGATCACTGCAGCCATGTTTCGCTCCCCCATTTGGCCGCGGATGCGCGGCATCGAATCGCGACGCTACAAGGGATTGATTGCGAAGGATAGTCTCGCTTGCGCCTTGCAGGACCGTCCGCCAAATCGCGGAGAAAGCGTCCAGTCCTACAGTATGAAGTCGCCGGCACCGATCACGTACCCCGCGTCGCTGGTCAGTCCGATGACGAGATCGGCAAGGCCGTCGCCGTTGACGTCGGCCTGGATGGTCCAGACGCCGCCCGACTGGGCCGCTCTCAGCTCCCCGGCCGTGTTGCTGAACGCATTGCTGCCGATAAACGTGAACGCGTCGTTGTTGGCGCTGGTCGACGAGATCGCGTCGATGGCCGAGAGGTTGATCTTGTCGCCGGCGTTGAAGCCGCTGATCTGGTCCTTTGAGGCGGCGGTGGAGTCGGTCGTGAACCGGTACTGGTAGACGTCGTTGCCGCCACCGCCCGAGAGACTGTCGGCGCCAAGGCCTCCGCTGATCACATTGTTCGCGCTGTTGCCGGTGATGACGTTGGCGAGCTCGTTGCCCGTCGCCGAGACGGCGGCGGTGCCGGTCAGGATCAGGTTCTCGATATTGCCCCTGAGCGCATGGTGGACCGAGCTCATCACCGTGTCATTGCCCTGGCCCAGATGCTCGGTGATCTGGTCGGAGCCGTTGTCGACATAATAGATGTCGTTGCCTGCTCCTCCGACCATGAAGTCGGCGCCGAGCTTGCCGTCGATGATATTGTTGCCGGCATTGCCGTAGATGAGGTTGTTGAGATTGTTGCCGGTGCCGTTGATCGCGGCCGTGCCCGTGAGCGTCAGATATTCGATCGTCGCGCCGAGCGTGTAGGTGATCGATGAATGGACATGGTCGTTGCCGCCGCCGGTATCGATTACCTGGTCGCCCACATTGTCGACATAATAGGTGTCGTGGCCGGCGCCGCCGATCAGCCTGTCCGCTCCCAGCCCGCCGTTCAGCACGTCGTTGCCGTTGCCGCCGTCGAGCGTGTTGGCCGCCGAATTGCCGGTCATCACGTTCCAGAGATCGTTGCCGGTCCCGTTGATCGCCGCAGCGCCGGTCAGGATCAGATTGTCGATCGTGTTTGCCAGCGTGAAGCTGACCGAGCTGCGAACCGTATCGAGTCCGCCCACATCGGAAAGCGAGTCGCCTTCGTTGTCGACGATGAAGATGTCGTTGCCGAGGCCGCCGGCCATCGTGTCCGCGCCCAGTCCCCCGTCGAGGACATTGGCACCGGCATTGCCGGTGATGACGTTGTCGAGATCGTTTCCCGTGCCCTTGAGCGCCGCGGTGCCGAGCAGCCAGAGCCGCTCGACCTCGGCGCCCAGCGTCAGGCTGATCGAGCTCACGATCGTATCGATGCCGCCGCCGGCCTGCTCGACGACCTTGTCGCTGCCGTTGTCGACTACATAGGTATCGTGGCCGTCCCCGCCGCTCATGAAGTCGGCGCCGAGGCCGCCATCCAATATGTTGCCGGCCGCATTGCCGTTGATGATGTTGTTGAGCGCATTGCCGGTGCCGTCGATCGCGGCAAATCCCATCAATGTCAGATATTCGACATTGGCGCCGAGCGTGTAGGTCACCTCGCTCAGGACGAGGTCGTTGCCGCCGTTCAGGCCTTCGACCACCAGGTCGTGGATATGGTCGACGACATAGGAATCATGGCCCGCTCCGCCCGACATCCAGTCGATACCCGCCCCCCCGGCCAATTTGTTGTTGGAATTGTTGCCCGTGATCGCGTTGTTGAGGGCATTGCCGGTGCCGCTGATGGCGCCCGCCAGCAGTACCAGGTTCTCCAGATTGTCGCCCAACACATAGTCGATCGAGCTGTGCACAGTGTCGGTGCCGGCTCCATATTCCTCGGCCAGGGTGTCGCCCTTATTGTCCACGATATAGAGATCGTCTCCAGTGCCGCCGGACATCCAGTCACGGCCGCGACCGCCATCCAGAATGTCGTCTCCGCCGGCGCCGTCGAGCGCATCGTTTCCGCCGCCGCCGGAAATGGAATCGTCTCCACCTCCGGTCGCGATTTCATCGTCTCCGCTTCCCCCGGTGACGACGAATTGCTCTATCGACGTGAAAGCAATCCGATGCCCATTTCTGTCGCCATAGGCGCCGTCGATGCCGCCGAGATGGTTGTTCCACCTGAGCCCGGCGAGGATCTCTATCCCGTCCGATGAATCGCTGTAGTCGACCACGAGCGTGTCCGAGCCGCTTCCGCCGTGCGCCCGGTCGTTGCCGGCGCCGGTGACGATGAGGGTGTCGACGCCCGCTCCGCCCCGGACGAGGTCATCTCCCGCACCGCCATCCAGCCGGTCCGCGCCGTCCCCGCCGTTCAGCTCGTCGTCGCCCGCGAGGCCGAACATTTCGTCGCTGCTCGGGGTGCCCTGCAGACAATCGTCCCCATTGGTCCCATCGATCGAGTCGGCCTGTTGAAACAGCTGGGACCTCACGGCCATGCCGTCCGTATCGCCGCCCGATCCGCTGAGGTCGGTCCAGCTTATGACGAAATCGCCCGAAGGAAGGCCTGCGACCACAGGAATGATCTGGTCTCCGTCAGTGGTGCTGTTCACGACGAGCTCGCCGCCAACCTCGTTGCCCAGGTCATCGATCACCTGCGCCTTGACGAGGGTGCCGCTTCCGTCGCTGACAGGGCCGAAGTGGGTTGACCAGGTGATGACGAAGCCGCCCGTGGCCAATGCGGCGACGTCGAACGATCCGGGCCCTTCCTGGAAGATCAGGCGCCTGTCACCGACCCGTCCGCCATCCGCGTCGAAAATCTGGGCGTAGATGCCCTGGAATGGCTCGGGCCCGTCCGAGCCCGATTGCATGTCCTGCGTCCATACGATCGCGAACCCGCCCCCCGCCAGGGCCGCGAGCTGTGGATTGGTCATCTTTCCTGTCGTGCTGTCGACCTCGAACTCGCCGCCGACCCTCGCGCCCTCGGACGTGTAGACCTGGGCCATGACGACATGATCCTCGGTCTGCCACGTGACGACGAACCCGCCGCCCGCGAGACCCTTGACCTCCGAGTTCACATTGAAGCCCGACCCGGCATCGTTGTTGACGACGAATTCCGTTCCGACCCTGGATCCGTCCGAGTCGAACATCTGAGCACGCAGGTCGACATGGCTGTTCGTCGGGGAGGAGAGATCGGCCCAGGTGATGACGAATCCGCCGGATTCGAGCGACGCGATCGATTCGGGATATTGGTAGCCCATGGTCGTATTGACCAAGAAGGAAGCCCCGACCGGCGCGCCGGAGGAATCGTGGAGCTGCGCGAACACATCGGGATAGGCGCTCCATACGGTGACGAAGCCGCCATCTGGCAGAGAGGCGGCGAGCGTGGCCTCCGTCGAGAATTCCGAGCCGATCTTGACGCCGTCGGGATCGAACAGCTGGCCGCGCGGACCCAATGCGTCGTCTTGCCAGAGGACGAGATAATTTCCGGACTCGAGCGTGATGATCTTCGATACGCCTTGGCTGCGCTCCGTTGTCGTATTGACCAGGATCTCCTCGCCTTTGTGCTGATAGGCCATGCGCGCTCTCCCTCATCTCCTGTCAGCGAGAAAGCGCGGCGGCGCGTTCCGGCCGCGTCGCGCGCAGCCCCGACGGCGGTCGAGCCGCCGGCGCAGCGCCAGAACGACGAGCCTAAAGCGTTAACAAATCAGGATTTTTCCGCAAGGCGGCCAATCCGGCTGTCCCATAACGGGCCGGAATTCGGTTAGAGGACGAAGTCGTTCGCACCGATCAGATAGCCGCCCTCGGTGGTGAGCCCGATGGTGAGATCCGCGAGGCCATCGCCGTTCACATCGGCCTCGATCGTCCACACCCCGCCGGTCTCGGTGGCCCGGAGCTCGCCGGCGACATTGCCGAACGCATTGCTGCCGATGAACGTGAACGCATCGTTGTTGGCGCTGGTCCCGGTATTGGCGTCGAGGATCGACAGGTTGATCCTGTCGCCCGCGTTGAAGGCATTGATCTGGTCCTTCGAGGCCGCGGTGGATTCGGTGACGAACCTGTACTGGTAGATATCGTTGCCGCCGCCGCCCGACAGCGTGTCGGCGCCGAGGCCTCCGCTGATGACATTGCTCGCGCTGTTGCCGATGATGACGTTGGCGAGCTCGTTGCCCGTCGCCGAGACGGCATTGGTGCCGATCAGGGTCAGGTTCTCGATATTGCCCCTCAGCGCATGGTGAACCGAGCTCATCACCGTGTCGTTGCCCTGATTGAGATGCTCGGTGATCTGGTCCGAGCCGTTCTCGACATAATAGACGTCGTCGCCATTGCCGCCGACCATGAAGTCGGCGCCAAGCCCGCCGTCGATGACGTTATTGCCGGCGTTGCCGTAGAGGAGATTGTTCAGACCATTGCCCGTGCCGTTGATGTTGGTCGTGCCGGTGAGGGTCAGATATTCGAGGTCGGCTCCAAGCACATGGTCGATCGGCGAATGGACATGATCGTTGCCGCCGCCCGTGTCGATCACCTGGTCGCCCACATTGTCGACATAATAGGTGTCGTGGCCGGCCCCGCCGATCAGGATGTCGGCGCCGAGGCCGCCGTTCAGCACGTCGTTCCCGTTGCCGCCGTCCAACGTGTTGGCCGCCGAGTTGCCGGTCATCACGTTCCACAGATCGTTGCCGTAACCGTTGATGCTGTCGGCGCCGGTCAGGATGAGGTTGTCGATGCTGGCGTGGAGGAAGAATGTGACCGAACTCTGCACCGTGTCGACGCCGCCGGTGTCGGTGGCGACGTCGGCGATATTGTCGACGATGTAGGTGTCGTTGCCGAGGCCGCCCTGCATCGTGTCGGCGCCGAAGCCGCCGTCGAGGATATTGGCGGCGGCATTGCCGGTGATGACGTTGGCGAGATCGTTGCCGAAGCCGGCCAGAGCGGCCGCTCCGGTCAGCACCAGATTGTCGACCTCGGTGCCAAGCCTATAGCTGATGCCCGACCGGACCGTGTCGTTGCCGCCGCCCGCGGCCTCGGTGACCCGGTCGCCGCCGCTGTCGACGACATAGACATCGTCGCCGAGCCCGCCGGCCATGAAGTCCGCGCCGAGACCTCCGTTCAGCAGGTTCGCGGCATCGTTGCCGTTGAGGATGTTGTTGAGCGCGTTGCCCGTGCCGTTGATCGCGCCGGTGCCGGTCAGGGTCAGATATTCCAGATTGGCGCCGAGCGTGTAGCTGACCGAGGCCTGGACGCTGTCGTTGCCGCCTCCCGCCGCCTCGGCGATCATGTCGCCGACATTGTCGACCGCATAGGTGTCATGGCCGAGGCCGCCCGTCATCGCATCGGCGCCGTTGCCGCCGTCGAGCAGGTCGTTGCCGTCTCCGCCCAGCAGCGTGTCGATCCCGCCGGCGCCGTCCAGCACGTCGTTGGCGCCCATGCCGCGAAGCGTGTCGTTGCCCATCGTTCCGACCAGCGAATCGGGCACGCCGCTGCCGTTGAACGTAGCGCCGGGCAGCGAGAAGCCGTCCAGGCTTCCCGCATCGAGATCGATCGCCCGGTGGTTCTCGAGGACCATGAAAGTGACGAAGCCGAACTGGCTGCCGCCTCCGTCCTGATCGATCTGGATCAAGGTGTCGGCGCCATCCTGGATCAGCCGCAAATGGCCGGTCTGGAAGATGTTCGAGACCTTGTCCCAGCCGTAGAGGTGGCGGCCCAGATAGGCCGTCCATTCGATCCGGTCGCCTTCGCCCGAATCGAAGTCGGCGACGATGATCTCTCCGCCGATCTGGATATGCGGCCAATAAAAGCTTCCCGCGTCGAACTCGATGATGTCGCCGCCGCTTCCCAAAGTTAGCTGCGCGGTGGCTCCGAAATCGTAGAAGGTCAGCCTGTCGTTGCCCTCGCCCCCGTCGGCGATGAAGATGCTGCTGTTCTGTCCCGAGCTCAGCGAGATCCAGTCGTTTCCGGCCTCGCCGAACATCGAAGAGGTGGTGTCGGCCAAGGTGGAGAACCGCTTCACGTACAGCTGGTCGTCGCCGCTTCCCCCGTAGAGGAAGTCGGTGCCGTTCAGGGTATCCATCAGCGTGTCGTTGCCGGCGCCGCCGAGCAGCATGTCGTTGCCGTCGCCGCTCGTCAGGCTGTCATTGCCTTCGCCGCCGTCGAGCCAGTCGTTTCCGCCGCCGAGTTCGGAGAAACCTTCGCCGTAAAGGTCGTCGTTGCCGCCATGGCCGTAAACATGGTCGTCGCCGCGGCCGCCGTTGAGACCGTCCTTGCCGGCCCCGCCCTGGATCTCGTCCTCGCCCTCGCCGCCATGGCCGTAAAACGAACCGCCCAAGGTGCGGACCAGGTCGTCGCCCGAGCCGCCGCTGATCGCCTGGAATCCTCCGGTCGCGATCAGTTCCTGCCCCGAGCTTGAGGTACCCCTCAACTGCTCGATATTGACGGGAAGCGTGTAGACGGCCAGCCCGGTCCACACCTCGTCCCGGCCGTCCCACGATTCCGGTCCTTCGACGATGGCGTCGCCGGCATCGTCGACGATGTAGATATCGTCCCCCATGCCGCCGGCCATCACATCCGCGCCGGCGCCGCCGTCGAGCTTGTCGTCCCCCTGGCCTCCGTCGAGCGAATCCTCGCCTTCGCCGCCATGGAGTCCGTCGGCGTTGTAATTTCCGATCAATGTGTCGTCGCCGCCATGGCCGTACAGGCTGTTGCGCCCGTCGTCGCCGGTCAGCGTATCGTCGCCCTCGGTGCCGTGAACCGTCGAGAAGCCGCCGAGATTGTGGCTGGTGAAGGTGGAGGCGGTCGTGTTCTGGAAGACGATCAGGTCGGCGAAGGCTGAGGCCGTGCCCGCGCCGTCCCGATCCATCTGGAGCACCGCGTCGGCGCCGCGCTGGATCAGCTGAAGGAAGCCTTCCTCATAGGGGTTGGACTGCGGAACCCAGCCGGTCAGCGCCTGGCCGAGATATTGGTCCACGTCGATCGAGTCGCCGCTGTCGCCGGTCTGGAAGTCCGAGACGATGATCTGACCCTGCGGCGATCGCCCGGAATCGAGCGAGAGCCTGTCGGCGCCGGCTCCGAGAGTGATCGTATAGGCCGTGCCCGCGCCGTACAGATAGAGCGAGTCGTTGCCTTCGCCCGCGTCGATCGTCGCGACCGCGGTTCCGCCGGTCGAGATATAGTCGTTTCCAGCTCCGCCGATGAACGTGACCGTGTCGATCCGGCCGCGGCCCGATGCGGTCGCCCAATAGCGCAGCTCGTCGTTGCCAGCGCCGCCGTCGAGAAGCACGGTGAAAGCGGGCTCCAGAGCGCCGCGGCCGATATCGAGGAGATCGTGTCCGTCGCCGCCGTAAAATTCGTCATTGCCGCCGTTCCAGTCGCGGATCGTGTCGTCTCCGCCCTCGCCCAGGACGACGTCGTCGCCCCAGCCTGACCAGATCTCGTCATTGCCCTCGCCGCCTTCGATCCGGTCGTCGCCGCGCCCGCCATAAATGCGGTCGGCGCCGGCGAAGCCGCGAAGCGTATCGCCGCCCCCGCCGCCGAGCAGGGTGTCGTTTGCGGCACCGCCATCCTCGACGAGGGCGGGGGTTGCGCCTCCGTTCGTGGCGAAGCCCAGATTTTCGTGGGTGAAGGAGGAGGCGAGGGCGCCTTCGAAGACGATCCAATCGATCCAGCCGTCGCCGCCCTCGAAATTGGCCCTCAGGATCGTGTCGGCGCCGCTCTGGACCAGAGCGATCTGGCCGGCCGCGAACGGGTTGGAGTTGGGATCGGAGATTCGCGGAAGATAGGATTCGAGAAAGATGCGATCGCCGAGCGCGCCCGTCTGGAAATCGGTGAAATGGACGGTCGTCGTCGCCCCGGGGGATGGATCGGGATAGCTTTCGGCCGTCAACAGGATCACCTTGTCGCGCCCGGCGCCGAGGCTGATCTCATATCGGTCGGCACGGAAGCTGTGCATGAACTTGAGCACGTCGTCGCCGCTGCCGGCGTCCACGACCGCCGATTGCGAGCGGTAGAAGAGAATGAAGTCGTTGCCGGCGCCGCCCCGGATCGTCAGGTCGTGGTCGATCTGCCAGGTATCGAACTGGATCCAGTCGTTGCCGTCCCCGCCGTCCAGGATCAGGCCGCCATGGGGCGGGACCGTGTAGGAGACCTGGATCAGGTCGTCGCCGCCCTCGCCATAGGCTTCGTCATGCTGAGCCGCGGTGGCCGAGCTCGCGTCGAGGTCGATGAAGTCGTTGCCTTCGCCGCCATAGGCCACGTCGTCGCCGAGGCCGCCGTCGAGATAATCCCTTTCGGCGCCGCCATGGAGGACGTCGTTGCCGAGCCCGCCCTCGAGCGAGTCTGTCCCGTCCTCGCCATGGAGGAGATCGTTGCCGCCATTGCCGTGGATCGAGTCGTCCCCGCCGCCGCCGTATATCTCATCGGCATTCTCGGTTCCCTCGATGATGTCCCGATCGCCGGTCCCGACGATCGCCGAGGCCATGGCGTCGGACGCGCCGGAAACCGGCCCGCCGGCCGCGGGATCGTTGTTCATGGACTGCATGTGCCTGATCAGGTCCCCACACGAGATCTGGGGTTCATAGCAGACACGGCTTGGCAGGCCAAGCAAAGCCGCGAATTTTCAATTAGTTACAGCGGAGGACGCCGGAATTGGATCGAGCCGGAGATTCCTGACGGCCCGCCTTTGGCCGAGGCGGCGAGCCGGCCGCCGTGCCTCAGCGCGCCTTCGGGCGTCCCGCGCCGCCGGCGTCGTCGCCCCCTTCGCCGCCAGGCGGCGGCTGGAGCTGCTCGAGCTGTCGGCGCATCTGCTCCTGCTGTTGCGCCTTGAACTGCTGGGCCATGCCCGCGGCGACCTGCATCACCTCGATCTCGAAGACCAGGGTGTCGCTGGCCTGGAAGGGGGTCCCCGGCGGGATCTGGCCCTGGACGTGCTGGCCGGGCGGAACCCACAGGACGTACTGGCCGCCCTGGCGCATCATCTTCATGCCCTCGCCGAAGCCGGGATAGACACCGTCGGGCGTGGTTACGAACGGCTGGCCGGTCTGGTCGCTGTCCTGGATCACCGCCGAATCCTCGCTCCCGACATGGAGCTTGTAGCGGAGCGCGGCGACGTCCTCGTTGCCGATCTTCGGGCCCGTACCTTCCTTGACCACGCGCAGCTTCACGCCCGATTCGGTGACGATCGGCCGGAACGGGCGGGTCCCGTACCAGGCGGCGGCAGCGGCCGCGAAGGCGAGCAGGGCCAGGCCGAGCCAGAGCTTCACGACGCTGCCCTTCCTGAGCGGCTGGATCGGGACTGCGGTTACGGACATTGGATTTTTCCTTGGGAAGGGGCCCGTAAACGAAGACGGGCGGCGATGTGTATCGCCGCCCGGTGTCCAAGCCAAGCCGTTGGGCCGCTCCTAGCGGATTCCGTCGCGCTCCATGCGCTTGCGCTCGAGCTTGCGGGCGCGGCGGATGGCGGCGGCGCGCTCGCGGGCACGCTTCTCGGACGGCTTCTCGTAATGACGGCGCAGCTTCATCTCGCGGTAGACGCCTTCGCGCTGGAGCTTCTTCTTGAGCGCGCGAAGCGCCTGATCGACATTATTGTCGCGAACGAGGATTTGCATAAAGTGCCGTCACTCTCCGGTTCATGAGCCGGACGGCAGGGCCGCCCGAAACAAAAGCAAATAGCATAAAAGCAGGGTCGTCGCGAGAGCCTTCCCGCGCCGTCGGTGGGCCCGTTAGCAGCGACTCTCCGCATTTTCAAGCCGAAAGGGGGAAGCGGGCCGCCGAGCGGCCTGAAACCAGGTCCTTAGCACATTCGGCTGGAACGTTCCGAATCGGAACAGCCGATTTTGCCGTCTGGCGCGGCATCCGGCGATGCATAATGTGCGTGATCGGCATCCGATTCCCCTTGGGCGGATGGCCAGGTGAACAGGAGGCAATCAGATGCGCGATCTTTCCACCCAGGAGCTGGGTTTCGTCTACGGAGCCGGCGGCAGCAGCAAGTGCAAGCCGCCCAAGAAGTCCAAGTGCAAGGGCGGCAGCTCGGGCAGCCGCAAGCACGGCAGCCGCAGCAGGAGCAAGGGCAGCGGAAGCCGCGGCAGCCGCGGACGCTGCGGCAAGGGCGGCAGCAGCTAAGCCCGCAACGCTTTACGCGAGAAGCGCCGGAGCGATCCGGGCTTCGAATCAGGGGCCGCGCGAACGGGGGATCCGCACCTCCGCTCCGCGGCCTCAATTCTATCTTCACCGTTGCAGGCGATAGGAGGTCGGGACCGTAACGCCGGCTTTCATTGGGGGCGACATGCGCAAGATATCCGCCGAGGAATTCGAGGCCGCCGCGGCCACCCAGGATCATAATTCGGAACTGCTCTGGCTTCTCGGCCAGCCGCATCTCGGCGACTATCTCGACTTCGTGAAGCACAAGGTGGTCGGAGGCGGTGATCTCGATCAGGCGCTGCTCGCCGACGAATGGCGCGAGGCGAACGAGCATTATTACGAGCTCGAGCAGAGCGAGGCGGGCGCCGCCGACGCGGCGCAATGCCTTCCCTTGCCGCCGAAGATGCGCAAGCTCGCGGCCGAGCTGAAGGCCGATCCCTATTTCCGCGAGACCTTCGATACTCTTCCGACCGACGTCCGGATGATCGAGCTCGACAAGGTGATCGTCTCGCAGACCCATGTCGCAAGCCGATTTTCGGAGGCTCGGGCGCGCGGCCTCGGTCCGGATCCGGACCCGGTCAGCTTGTTCCGATTCTGCCTTCCGCTCGAGCGGACCCTTCCGCCGGTCAGGATCCAGCGGATTTCCTCGGACCGCTTCATCTTCTCCTCGCCCTCGACCGATCTGCGCGCGCACGAGCCCTGCCTGCTCCGCCCAGACCAGATCGCCAATTTGAGCAGCTTCGGCCCGATTGCCGGCGTGATCGGCCTGATGGTCGGCTTCGGCTCCAATTTCCTTTCGGTGATCAAAAGCGACAACAGGATGGTCCTCCACAACGGCTACCACCGCGCCTATGCGCTCCGTGCGCTCGGGATCACCCACGCTCCGGCGATCGTCGAGACCGTCACCCGCAAGGACGAGCTTCGCATCGCCGCCTGCACGGCCGTGGCCGAGGAGCCGGAATTCTATTTCCGCGCCGCTCGCCCGCCCATGCTCCGCGACTTCTTCAACCCGAAGCTCGGCAAGCGCCTCAAGGTCCGCCCGATGGAGACGGCGGTCGAGGTCGAATTCAAGATGCGCAGCTGGACCACGACGGACTGGTCGGACTGACCTCCCTGTTCCCCTGCGCAAGCAGGGGGCCAGTCCAAATTTCGGAAAACGACGAGGCGTGAGATGCCAGGCTCCGGCCTGCACCGCGACAGGCTGTCGTCTAGCGCACCCGCTCCGCAATCCGCTGATCGGTCCTGGTGAGCTTCCCACCCTCGAGCAGATAGACCGTATCCGCCCGCTCGATCAGAGCCGGCCTGTGCGAGATCACGATCCTAGTGACCGGAAGCCGGGTGATCATGTCGGCGATCAGCCGCTCGTTCTCGCTGTCGAGATTGGCCGTGCCCTCGTCGAGGAACAGGACGTCGGGGTCGCGATAAAGGGCGCGGGCGAGCATGATCCGCTGGCGCTGGCCGCCCGACAGGGCGGCGCCCATGTCTCCGATCAGGCTTTGATACGCCATCGGCATCTTCATGATGTCGTCGTGGATCCGGGCCAGCTTCGAGGCGAGCTCGACCCTTTCCTGGTCGAGCCTCGGATCGAAGAAGGCTATGTTGTCGGCGAGGGTGCCGGTCAGCAATATGTCGTCCTGAAGGACCGCTCCGAGCCGGGCGCGCCAGGCCCCGGCCGTGGCGGGTCCCAGCGGTACTCCGTCGATCACGATCTGGCCGCCGGTGGGCTGGAGCAATCCCAGCATCAGCCGCATCAACGTCGTCTTGCCGGTTCCTGAAGGGCCGACGATGGCGACATAGCCGCCCTTGGGAATTTCCAGCTGCATCTGATCGATGAGCGGAGCCTCGGTCGGGCCGTAGGAGAAGCACAGGCCGTCGAGCCTGATCGACGGCGGCGGCATCAGATGCGGCCTCGGAGTCAGCCTTACCTCCTCCTTCTTCTGGCCGACGATGTCGGAAAGGCGCTCGAGATGGAGCCCGACGAGCCGCCATTTCTGCGCCTGGTCGACGAGCGCGGTGGCGCTCGATGTGAAGCTGCTCCGGTAGGAGAGGAAGGCGAAGAGAAGACCGACGGTCATCGATCCGCCGAGCACCGCCAGCGCTCCGAAATAGACAGCGAGCAGCATCTGGGCGCTGAACAGCAGATTCTCGCCCAGGCTCAGCTGGATGTCGTAGATCCGGCTCTTGTAGGCGGCCGAGATCACGTCGGCATAGCGGTTGCGCCAGCCGTTCTCCCGCATCGCCTCGTGGCTGTGGAGCTTGATCGCCCGCATCGCCCTCAGCGATTCCATCAAATAGGTCTCTTCGTTGGCGCGGGCGATGATCTCCTCCTCGGATCGCCGCCTGAGCCCCGGGAAGAGCAGCTGCCCGTAGATTATGTAGAGCAGGGTCGTGCCCACCACGATCGCCATCAGAAGCGGGCTGATCAGGGCCATGACGATCAGGGTGGTGATCGCAAGCGCCGAATCGATCAGCACGTTGACGATGCCCTGGGTCAGGATCGACTGGATCGGTCCGATCGAGCCGACCCGCGAAAGCAGGTCGCCGACATGGCGCCGCTCGAAGAATCCGAGCGGCAGGCGAAGGAGGTGCCGGACCACGTTCCCGCCGAGCTGGTACGAGAGCGACTGGCCCAGCGTCAGCACCACCCAGGATCGAAGCGATCGGATCAGGGCGTTGAGCAGGTGGACCAGGCCGAACCCGACCAGCAGCAGCAGGAGCAGGTTCGAATCGCCCTGGCCGATCGCCTCGTCGACGGTCAGCTGGAGGAAGAAGGGCATGATCAGGGCCGTGACCTGGAGCAGAAGCGACAGGATCATCACCTGGACGGTGGCGCCGCGATAATTGACCAGCCTGCTCCACAGGTCGCGAAGCCGGGTCCTGACCCGCGCCTCGACCGGAACGAAGTTCATCGTCGGCGCCAGCTCCAGCGCCACTCCGGTGAAATGGCGGCTCAGCTCGGCGTGCGAGACGATCCGCCGGCCGGTCGCCGGATCGAGGATGGTCGCGCCTCGCCGGTCGGCTTTTTCCAGGACGACATAATGGTTGAGGTCCCAGTGCAGGATGGCCGGAGTCTGGAGCTTGTCGATCTCGTCGATCTCGAGCCGAAGCGCCCTCGGCGCAAGCTCGAGATCGGCCGCGATCGCGACCAGCTCGGCCATGGTCGCGCCCTTGATCGAGGTCGGATAACGGTGCCTCAATCCGGCGAGATTGACCTTGTGGCCGTGATGGGCCGCGACCATCGCGACGCAGGCCAGGCCGCATTCCGCCGCTTCGGACTGGAGCAGCGGCTTGACCTTCTGCGACCAGGGCCATTCCATGCTCATTTGGCGAAGGCCGTCTTCACGGGGTTGAACAGCACCTCCCAGAGGCTCCGGCGCTCGAGCACGAGATTGGCCGAAAGGGTCATTCCGGGCCGCATCAGCGGCGCGGCGCTGCCGCCGAGCTGGGGAACCGCTTCGTCGATCGCGACCCGGACCCGGAAGACCGGCTCCTCGATCCCGAGCGCGGAATCGAGCGCGCTCGGCTCGATCGGAACGCGCGAAATGGCGGTCACCCGCCCGCGCCCGGCGCCGTATTTCTGATATGGGAAGGCGTCGAAATGGAGCCGGACCTCCTGTCCGGGCCTCACGAATCCGATCGCCCGCGACGGCGCATAGAGCCAGACTTCGAGCCGGCTTCCGTGCGGAACGATCGTGACGAGGGAGGAATCGGGGCGGGCGCGCTGGCCGACCTCGCCGCTGATGTCGCCGACCTCGCCGGCCACCGGCGCGGTCAGCACGATCTGGTCGAGCCGAGACAAAGCGGCGCGCTGCTCGGCGAGCGCTGCGCGCTGGGCGCCGATCTCGGCGCCGCTTCGCCTCGCTTCGATGGTGCGCTGGGCGATCTGGGCGTCGATCGAGCGCAGGGTCTCGCGCTGCGCGACCAGCCGCTCGGTGATGCTCTCGATCTCGGAGCGCCTCGCGAGCATGGCCGACCGGCTGTCCTCGACCTGGCGCTGAGTTCCAGCGCCCTCGGCCGCGAGCCTCGAGGCTCGCCTGGTCGCGGCTTCGGCGAGCCGCGCCTGGTCGAGAGCGAAGCTTCGCTGCCGCTCGAGCGAGGCGATGCCCTCGGCGAGACTGGTCTTCTGCTTGGCGAGAGCGTCGCTCTCGGTCGCTCCGAGCTGGATCGCAAAATCCTGCTGCCGGCCGAGCTCATTGTCCTGCGCGGAGAGCTGGTCGAGCTGGCCTCGAACGCCGCCCTGGCCCTGCGAGATCGAGAGGGTGACGAGAGGCGCGCCCGCGGCCACCTTCACGCCTTCGCGCACGTGGAAGGCGCGGATCTCGGCCGGAGTGCCCGGATAGACCCGGGCGATTCCGGAGTCGAAGGCGAGGACGCCCTTCACCTGAGCCCGGCTGGCATATTGTCCGAAGACCAGGAGCGCGGCCATGCCCGCCGCGGCCGCGAGAAGAAGCAGCACGTAGAGCCGCGCCTTCGGCGGCGTGGCGGCGACGACCGTCCCCGACAGCCGCTCGCGGCCCGCTTCGATCACTTCCTGGCGGAAGAGCTGTACTGTCATCTGGCCTGCCGGTCCGCCTCTCTCCACTCGCCGCTACCGGAAATGGCTGAAAAGACGGTTAAGTCGCGCTCAACTGCATCTCGCGGCTTCAGCGGCGCGAGTCGCTGCTTAGCCTTCGGTTTACCTCATTGGATTAGAGGGGCCGGATGGACCGACACGCCCAAGCCCGCCGCCCGCTTCGCGCCTTCGCGCTGATCCTCTGCCCGCTTTCCGCGGGCTGCGCGCCGCATGTCGAATGGGCCTCGACGCCCGAGCTTCGCTCGCAGCGCTGGCAGCAGCAGGAAGTCGCGGCGCCGGCGCCCGGACCCGCTTTGCCCGCGCCGCGCGCTGGCCTGTCCGAATCGCTTCGCTCGCCCGAGCTTTCGGCGCTCATCGCCAGGGCGCTCGCCGCCAATGCCGATATCGCCATCGCCGCCACCCGGATCGAGCGCGCCCGCGCCGAGCTCGGGATCGCAAAGGCCGACATGCTACCGGTGGTCTCCGCCTCGGCGGGCCTCAACTCTACTCGCACCGACGACAAGGCCGCCTCCACCTTCAGCTTCAGCGAGGGCTTTGCCGGGGTCGATATCAGCTACGATGTCGATCTGTTCGGCGCCGCCCGCGCCGGCAAGCGCGCGGCCCGCGAGCGGCTCCGCGCCTCCGTCTACGATCGCAACGCGGCGGCCCTGGTCGTCGAGGCCGAGGTCGCCCGCGCCTATGTCCAGCATTCGGCGCTGACCGACCGCATCGCCCTGCTCGATCGGAACATCGCCAACGGCCGCGAGCTCGAGCGGATCATCAACGTGCGCCTGCGCGAAGGCGCCGCGACCCGGGTCGAAACCGGCCTCCAGGCCATCGACGTGCGCCAGCTCGAGGCCGACCGGCTCCGGCTGGTCGGCGCCCTGGCGCGGACCCGAAACGCTCTCGCCGTCCTGGTCGGCGAGGAAGCGCCGCTCTTCCGCCTGCCGCCGTCGAGCCTCGATTCGGTGGCGACTCCGGACGTCGCTCCGGTCCAGCCCGCCGAGCTCCTCGTCCGCCGCCCCGACATCCAGGCCGCCGAGGCGCGGATCGCCGCCGCGTCGGGCGACATCCAGCAGGCCCGCCGTGCCTTCCTGCCGAGCCTCAGGCTCAGCGCGAGCGCGCTCGGCCAGGCCGCTACCCTGAGCGGGCCGATCGGCGCGACGCTCTCGATCGGCGCCGGCCTTCTCGCCCCGATCTTCGACCGCGGCCGACTCAACGGGCGCCTCTATTCCGCGACCGCCGCGCAGCACGAAAGCGTCGAGCTCTACCGCAAGGCGCTTCTCAACGCTTTGGCCGAGGGGGAGGACGCGCTCGCCTCGGTCGAGGAATCGCGAAGCCGCCAGGCCCTCATCGACAGGATCGTCGAGGAAGCGCGGGTCACCGCCCGCCTCGCCCGCCTTCAATATCTCGAAGGCGAGGCCGATCTCCGCGACGTCCTCGACGCCGACCGACTTCTCGTCCAGGCCGAGGACGCCCGTGCCCTGTCGGTCCAGGAACGGATCAACGCCGCCATCGACCTCTACGAAGCGATCGGCGGAAGCGCCCAGACCTCGGCCATGGCGCGGCGCGCGGCGCCTTGACCTCCTAGGTCCTGTGGACTCTTAGGGGATTCCCAAACTGGTTGAGGCGTGATTCAAGACTGCTTTTTGAGGGAGGCAGTCTTGGGAGTGATGGATCGTTTGGTTTTGAGCGATCGGGCGTGGGATCGGATTGCGCCTTTGATC
>DATDAS010000067.1:0-39979 GCA_036525315.1 Allosphingosinicella sp. | reverse complement strand
CCGTCCGCTGGGCGTCTTGCAACATCTTTTCGACCCAGGACCATGCCGCCGCGGCCATCGCCGCCAGCGGCGTGCCGGTATTCGCCATCAAGGGCGAGACCCTCGAGGAATATTGGGATTATGCAGCCCGGATCTTCGACTGGGGCCAGGACGAGACCTGCAACCTGATCCTCGACGATGGCGGCGACGCGACCATGTTCGCCCTGTGGGGCGCTCGGGTCGAGGCCGGCGAGGAATTGTTTACGCCGTCGAACGAGGAAGAGGAAATCTTCGCCGTCACGCTGAAGCGCTTCCTCAAGGAGCGCCCCGGCTACCTCACGAAGACCGTCGAAGCGATCAAGGGCGTCTCGGAAGAGACCACCACCGGCGTCCACCGCCTCTATGAGCTTGCCAAGAAGGGCAAGCTTCCCTTCCCGGCGATCAACGTCAACGACAGCGTCACCAAATCGAAGTTCGACAATCTCTACGGCTGCAAGGAGAGCCTGGTCGACGCCATCCGCCGCGGCACCGACGTGATGCTGGCCGGCAAGGTCGCGACCGTCGCCGGCTTCGGCGACGTCGGCAAGGGCTCGGCCGCATCGCTCCGCAACGGCGGAGCGCGCGTGCTGGTCACCGAGGTCGATCCGATCTGCGCGCTTCAGGCCGCGATGGAAGGCTATGAGGTGGTGACGATGGAGGAAGCGGTGACCCGCGCCGACATCTTCGTCACCGCCACCGGAAACGCCGACGTCATCACGCTCGATCACATGCGGGCGATGAAGAACATGGCGATCGTCTGCAACATCGGCCACTTCGACAGCGAGATCCAGATCACCGCTCTCCAGAACATGAAGTGGACCGAGATCAAGCCGCAGGTCGATGAGGTCGAGTTTCCGGACGGCAAGAAGATCATCGTCCTTTCGAAGGGCCGTCTGGTCAATCTCGGCAATGCCACCGGCCATCCGAGCTTCGTCATGTCGTCGAGCTTCACCAACCAGGTGATCGCCCAGATCGAGCTTTGGACCGGCGCCGACAAGTACAAGAACGACGTTTACGTCCTTCCCAAGCATCTCGACGAGAAG
This sequence comes from Allosphingosinicella sp., assembly GCA_036525315.1. Lineage (GTDB taxonomy): Bacteria > Pseudomonadota > Alphaproteobacteria > Sphingomonadales > Sphingomonadaceae > Allosphingosinicella. The sequence continues at coordinate 38,918 of DATDAS010000067.1, read as the reverse complement.
GTGGCCGCGCTCCACCTCGAGAAGCTCGGCGTGAAGCTGACCAAGCTGAGCCAGAAGCAGGCCGATTATATCGGCGTTCCGGTCGAGGGGCCGTTCAAGCCCGACCATTACCGCTACTGAGGCCGATAGCCCCTCCCCTCGATGGGGTGAGCGACCCGCCGGCGGGTCGCTGAGGGTGGGGTGGCTCAAGAGACCCACTCTGTCGAGGCGGGCAAACCACCCCCACCCAACCCTCCCCCATCGAGGGGGAGGGCTTCATGCTGCGCCGACTCTTCCACAGTTGCGGGCGTCACCCTAATACGTCCCCCATGCTGACGCTCACCCCCATTGCCGCCGCGGCGATCGCGATCGTCTGCGGGGCGTGGCTTGCGGTGGCCTTGTGGGCGACGCTGCGCGGCTTGTCGCTGAGCAAAGCGGCGCGCCGGCAGCTCGCTGAGAGCGCGCGCGCATCCGCTTTGCTCGAAAGCCGGAGCGGAGTCTCCGTCGTCGCGCTGCGCGGCGGAACGCTCGAGGCGGACGACCGGCTCGCCGGCCTGCTCGGCCTGGAGAGCGTTCCGACGCGGATCGACGAGCTCGGGACCGACGAGGCCGGCCTCGCCGACGAGGACAAGGCGCGGCTGACCGAGGAGGTCGCCAGCGCCTCGGCGACCGCGGGATCCTTCTCCATCGCTCTTCGGGCGAGGGGGGCGTCGCGCGTTCTCCGGGTGCGCGGATCGCCCGCGCCGCCTCCCTACGAGCCGGGCTCGCTCCTGCTCTGGTTCAGCGACGAGACCGAGAGCGAGGAGGCGACGGAGGCGCTCCGCGCCCGCGCCGACCGGCTCGCGGTGGCGCTCGACGCTCTGTCCGGCCTGATCGAGGCGGCGCCCTTCCCGATGTGGCATCGCGGCCCCGACCTTCGCCTGGCGATGGTCAACAGCGCCTATGTCGATGCGGTCGAGGCCGAGAATGCGGCGGCGGTGATCGAGGGCGGGATCGAGCTGGTCGACGAGACCGACGCCTCGGCTCAGGCGGCCGCGGTCCACGAGCAGGGCGAGCCACAGGCGCGCACCGCCCCCGCAACGATCGCCGGCGAGCGGCGGATGATGCGGGTGGTCGAGGTGCCGATCGGCGATTCCGGAGTCGCCGGCTATGCGATCGACGTGGAGGATCGCGAGCAGGCGCGGGCCGACCTCGCCCGGTTCGTCAACGCCCAGCGCGACATGCTCGACCGGCTCTCGGCGGGAGTCGCCCAGTTCGGCCGCGACCGCAGCCTGATCTTCTCCAACCAGCCCTTCGCCCGCCATTTCGCGCTGAAGGCCGATTTCCTGGGCGACCGGCCCGAGTTCAACCGCGTTCTCGACGCGATGCGCGAGGCCGGTCAGCTGCCCGAGGTCCGCGACTATCCGGGCTGGAAGGAGGAGAAAGGCAGCTGGTTCACCTCGGGCCTCGCGGCCGAGGAGGAGGATTGGCACCTGCCGGGCGGCAAGCATCTGAGGGTCGTCGCGCAGCCGCTTCCCGACGGCGGCCTGCTGATGATCTTCGAGGACCGAACCGAGCAGCTCCAGCTCGCCTCGGCTCGCGACACTCTGCTCCGGGTCCGGACCGCGACCTTCGACAATCTGTTCGAGGCGGTGGGCGTCTTCGCCTCGGACGGCCGGCTCCATCTCTGGAACAACCGGTTCCGCGAGCTCTGGCAGTTCGAGGAGGAGCAGCTCGCGGCGCATCCGCGAATCGATTCGCTGATCCCGCATATCGGGCGGATGCTCAAGAACAGGAGCCATGCCGGGCTGGTGCGCGAGCTGGTCCGAAGCGCCACGGTCGAGCGCAAGCAGAGGAGCGGGCGGGTCTCGCTCACCGACGGGCGCGAGTTCGAGTTCGCCGCGGTCCCGCTGCCCGACGGAAACGCATTGTTCGCGATGCTCGACGTGACCGCGAGCCGGACCGTCGAGGCGGCGCTTCGCGAGCGGACCGACGCCCTCGAGGCCGCCGACCGGCTCAAGACCGCCTTCGTCTCCAACATGAGCTACGAGCTTCGAACCCCGCTCACCTCGATCGCAGGCTTCGCCGAGATGCTGTCGGGCGGCTATGCCGGCAAGCTTCCGCCGACCGCCGCCGATTATGTCGCGGCGATCCTCGAATCGGTGGCCAGGCTCGGAGTCCTGATCGACAATGTGCTCGACCTCACCCAGAGCGACAGCGGGAGCCTCCTGCTCGCCGAGGAGAATGTGGATCTCGCCGCCTTGTGCCGGAGCGTCGCGGAGGGCTGCGGAGCGGCGGCCGAGCGCAAGGGGATCGAGTTCGTCTCCGACGTCGAGGAGAAAGCCGGGCGGATCGTCGGGGACCGGCGAAGGCTGGGCCAGGCGCTCGAGCATGTGCTCGGCAATGCCTTCGCCTACACCGACGAAGGCGGCCGGGTGCTCCTTCGCGCCACCGGCTCGAAGAAGGGGGCCGAGATCGTCGTGTCCGACAATGGCCGCGGAATCGCCGCCGCCGACCAGGGGCGGGTGTTCGACCGGTTCCACCGCACCGCTGAAGGTAGCGGCGAGGAGGCGGCGCTGGGTCTCGGCCTACCGCTCGCCAAGCAGTTCGTCGAAGCCCATGGCGGCACGATCGACCTCGTCTCGCAGGAAGGCGAGGGGACGACGGTGACGATCAGGCTGCCGAGGAAGGTTCCCCCTCTCCCCGGCGGGGAGAGGGAGGGGTGAGGGAGAGCGAGCGTCTATCCTCAGCGAATAATCTCGGATGCCGAACCCCCTCACCCTACCCTCTCCCCCCTGGGGAGAGGGGAAGAAGTGCGGGGAAGTGAGCGTCATCTCCCTGCCAAGCCCCGCCGCGACCGAGGATTTCGGCCGCCGGCTCGCGGCTTTGCTTCGCCCCGGCGACGTCGTCGCGCTCGAGGGCGATCTCGGGGCGGGGAAGACGACGCTGGCGCGGGGGATCCTTCATGGGCTCGGCCATGAGGGCGAGGTGGCGAGCCCGACTTTCCCGATCGTCGTGCCTTATGACGAGCTGAGGGTGCCGGCCTGGCATGTCGACCTCTACCGGATCGAATCGCCGGCGGAGCTCGAGGAGCTGGCGCTGGACGAGGCGCTCGACCATGCCGCCTTGCTGATCGAATGGCCGGAGCGGCTCGGCGCCGGGCTGTGGCCGGAATCGCTTCGGCTCGGCCTGCGGCGGGACGGGGAGGGCGCGCGCGCCTTGACAGCCGAGGTGCCGACCGCTTGGGGAGCGCGGTGGCCGCCACCATGATTCCCCCCGCTTCCGCCCCCGACTTCCTCGCCGAGCATGGCTGGGAAGGGGCCGAGATCCGTCCGCTCGCCGGAGACGCGAGCTTCCGCCGCTATTTCCGGGTCCATCGCGGCGGCGAGAGCGCGGTTCTGATGGACGCGCCGCCCGACAAGGAGGATGTCGGCCCGTTCCTGAAGGTGACCGGCCATCTGCTCGACCGCGGCTTCGCGCCGCCGCGTCCGCTGGCGGTGGACCGGACTCGCGGGTTGCTTCTGCTCGAGGATTTCGGGGACGAACGCGTCACCCTGCTGCTCCAGCGCGAGCCGGGACGCGAGCGTGGGATTTACGAGGATGCGGTCGACATTCTGGCCGGGATCGCGGCGCAGCCGGCGCCCTCGGACATTCCCGCTTATGACGAGGAGGCGATGGCCCGCGAGGCCGGCCTGTTCACCGAATGGTATGCGCCGGCCCTCGGCCTCGAGGTCGACGCGGAGGCGTTCCGGGACTCCTGGGCCGAGACCTGGGGTCCTGTGCTCGAGATCGCGGCCGACAATCCGGTGCTCGTGCTTCGCGACTATCATGCCGACAATCTGATGGTGCTCGAGGACGAGCGGCGGCTCGGCCTGCTCGATTTCCAGGACGCTCTGGCCGGCCACGCCGCCTACGATCTCGTCTCCCTGCTCCAGGACGCGCGCCGCGACGTGCCGCCCGAGCTCGAGCAAGCGATGCTGGAGCGCTACGCCGAGAAGGCCAATGTCGCCGATCGGGAGCTGTTCCGGGCGCATTACGAGATTCTCGGAGCGCAAAGGAACACCAAGATATTGGGAATCTTCACCCGGCTGTGGAGGCGCGACGGGAAGCCGCATTATCTGCCGCTCCAGCCCCGGGTGTGGGGCCTCCTCGAGCGCAACCTCGCCCATCCTGCGCTCGCGCCCGTGCGGCGCTGGTTCGACTCCGAAATCCCGCCCGCCAAGCGCGCGGCCGCCTGGGAGAAGGGGATGGCGGCGTGAGCCGCCAGCGCAAGGCGCTGGCGCTCCGCCCCGCGCCCGGCGGGCGCGTTCCCGAGACCGCGATGGTTCTGGCCGCGGGGCTCGGCAAGAGGATGCGCCCGCTGACCGCGACCAGGCCCAAGCCCCTGATCGAGGTGGCTGGGAAGACCCTGCTCGATCACAGCCTCGACAGGCTCCGCGCCGCGGGCGTGCGGAAGGCGGTGGTCAACGTCCATTACATGGCCGACGCGCTCGAGGCCCATCTCAACAATCGGGTCGAAGGCCTTGAGATCGCTGTTTCGGACGAGCGGGAGAAGCTTCTGGAAACCGGCGGCGGACTGGTCCGGGCGCTGCCCCTGATCGACTCCGATCCGTTCCTCGTCGTCAATTCGGACAATCTGTGGATCGACGGGCCGGTCGATTCGCTGAAGCTGCTGAGCGCCGGCTGGGACGACGGGAGAATGGACGCATTGCTCCTGCTCGTGCCTCTCGCCAACGCCAATTGCCACAAGGGCCAGGGCGATTTCCACATGAATGCGAGCGGGGCGCTTCGCCGGCGCAAGGCGCGCAGCGTCGCGCCTTTCGTCTTCACCGGGGTCCAGATGATATCGAAGCGGCTGCTCGAGGGCGAACTGCCCTCGGGCGCCTTCTCGACCAACATATTGTGGGACCGGGCGATCGCGGCGGGCCGCTGCTTCGGCACGGTCCATCAGGGCCTGTGGTTCGACGTCGGAGCGCCCGCGAACATCCGGAAGGCGGAGGAGATGCTGGGGGCGGCGTGACCGGCTTGCAGCGGGGCTTCGAAGGCCCTCCCTTGTTTCTTTCTTCGCCGCTAAGCTCGGCCCGGTGAGCTCCGCCCGTCCCTCGGTCTATACGATCCCGCCGCACCGTGCTTTCGCGGACTCGCTCGCGGCGGGGCTGATCGACCGCTTCGGCGGCGAGAAGACCGGGCTTGCCAGGGGGATCGTGCTTCTGCCCAACAACCGGGCGGCGCGGGCGGTGACCGACGCCTTCGTCCGGCGGTCGGAGGGCGGGCTGCTGCTTCCGCGGATGATCCCGATCGGCGATCCGGAGCTCGGCGAGCGGATCGGCGGCGCGCTCGAGCCGATCGACGCGGATATCCCCCCGGCCATGGATCCGATCGAGCGCCTGTTCCTGATGGCGAGGCTCGTCGAGGAGGAGGTTCCCGGCGTCGACGCGGCCGAAGCGCTTCGGCTCGCGGAGGATCTGGCGCGGACGCTCGACCAGCTTCTGATCGAGGAGGTCGAGCCCCACAGGCTGAGGGAATTCGCGGCCGATCTGCCCGAACTTTCCGAGCATTGGCAGACCTCGCTCGAGCGGCTGACGATCATCCTCGACCGCTGGCCGGCCCTTCTCGCCGAGCGGGGGCGGATCGACCTCGCCGCGAGGCGCAACCTTCTGCTCGGGGCGGTGGCGCGCCGATGGAGCGGCTCGCCGCCTTCGGGCTTCGTGGTCGCGGCCGGAGTGACCATGACCGCGCCCGCGGTCGCGCGCCTGCTCGCCGCCGTGGCGAGGCTTCCACAAGGCATGGTCGTCCTTCCGGGCCTCGACCTGTTCATGCCCGATCCGGAATGGCAGGCGCTCGGCCCCCACGATCCCGATCCGGCGACCGGGAGACGGCGCCCGCCGATCGAGACCCATCCGCAATTCCACCTCAAGCTGCTTCTCGACCGGATGAGCGTCGGCCGGGGCGAGGTGCTTCAATGGCGCCGGGGCGGAGGCCGGGACGCTCCGGCCGCGCGGAGCCGGGCGATCGCCAACGCCATGGCGCCCGCCGCCTTCACCGCGCGATGGCAAAGGCTGAAGCCGGCCGAGCGGCGGCTGACCGGAGTCCGAGGGCTCGAGCTCGCCGATCCGGCCGAAGAGGCCCAGGCGGTCGCTCTCGCCCTTCGCGAGGCGCTGGAGGAGCCGGGCAGGACCGCGGCCCTGGTCACGCCCGACCGCGCCCTCGCCCGCCGGGTTTCGGCCCATCTCAGGCGCTGGGGCATCGAGGCTGACGACAGCGCCGGACTTCCCTTGTCCCGAACGCCGCCGGGCACACTGCTCCTGGCCCTGGCCACGGCTGCGGCCGAGCGCTTCGCGCCGGTGCCGCTGCTGGCTCTCCTCAAGCATCCGCTGGTGCGCAAGGGCGAGGCGCGGCTCGACTGGCTGGACGGAGTCCGATCGCTCGACCTCGCGCTGCGCGGCCCGCGCCCGCCGGCCGGGCTCGAAGGCATTGAGGCCTGGCTCGCCGACCGCGGCGGACGGGACCGCGACGTCCGTGCGCGCGCCAGCGCGTGGTGGAAGGATTCGGCGCCCTTGCTCGAACCGCTCGAGCGCGCCTTCGCGGAAGGCGGGGGATTGCCCGGGCTGCTCGCGGCGCTTTCGGCGGCGGCCTCGCGCCTGTGCGGCGACGAGGCCTGGGCCGGGACCGCGGGACGGGCGGCCGCCGATCTGCTCGCCGCCGTCGAGCCGGCCGCGGCCCTCGGCCCCCGCCGGATCGATTCGGCGAGCCTTCCGGCACTTCTGGAGCGGCTGATGGACTCGGTCGCGGTCCGGCCGCCTTACGGCCAGCATCCGCGGATCTTCATCTGGGGGCTGATCGAGGCCCGGCTTCAGCAGGCCGATCTGACCATCGTCAGCGGGCTGAACGAGGGCGTCTGGCCGCAGCTTCCGGCGCCCGATCCCTGGCTTGCGCCGAGGCTTCGCCACGATCTCGGCCTTCCCGGGCTGGAGCGGCGGATCGGGCTCAACGCCCACGATTTCGCGGAGTCGCTCGGCGGCCCGCAGGTGCTGGTGACGCGGGCGAGGCGCGATTCGCGCGCGCCGGCCGTCGCGTCGCGATTCTGGCTGAGGCTGGAGGCGATGACGGGCGGGCTCACGCGCTCGCATCGCCATCGCCACTGGGCGCGCGCGATCGACCGACCCGGACCGCCCCGCCCGGCCGGCCGCCCCGCCCCGAGCCCGGATCGTGCACTTCGGCCGACCAGGGTCGCGGTCACCGACATAGACCGGCTGAAGGCCGACCCCTTCGCCTTCTACGCCCGAAAGATGCTTCAGCTTTCCGCGCTCGATCCGATCGACGCGGATCCGAGCCCGGCCTGGCGGGGAAGCGCGGTCCACCGCGTGCTCGAGCAATGGATGAAGGAGGACGATTGCGACCCGGACCGCCTTCGGCCGCGGGCGGAAGCATTGCTTCGCGAGGCGTCCGCCCATCCGTTGATGCGCGCCCTGTGGCAGCCGCGCCTGATCGAGGCGATCGACTGGATCGCCGGCGAGATGGCGCGCAACCGCGACGAAGGCCGCCGTCCGCTTCGCGCCGAGGCCTGGGGCGAGATCGCGATGGACGGGCTGAAGCTGCACGGGATCGCCGACCGGATCGACCGGCTCGCCGACGGGAGGCTGGCCATCGTCGACTACAAGACCGGCACTCCGCCGGGGCCAAAGGCGGTGGCGGAAGGCTATGCCATGCAGCTCGGCCTTCTCGGGCTGATTGCCGAACGCGAGGGGTTCGAAGGAATCGAGGGCGTTCCGGCCGCGTTCGAATATTGGTCGCTCGCCAAGAAAGCGGGGAAGCTCGGCCATGTCGCGAGCCCGGTCGGCAAGAACCGGATCGACCCGGAGAGCTTCACCGATCTCGCCGCGCGCAACTTCCTGGGGGCGGCCGCGCGCTGGCTGACCGGGGACGAGCCCTTCACCGCCAAGCTGCGCCCCGAATATGCGCCCTACGGCGATTACGATCAGCTGATGAGGCTCGACGAATGGTACGGCCGGGAGGAGGATGTCGAGGTTGGACAAGGGGATGCGGCGCCCCTATCAATCTGAGATAAAGGCGATGTTCGGGGGAATAAGATGAATTTCGGCCAGTCGGGCTTTGCGATGCGGCAGGGCGCAGCGCTGACGGGCGGGCCAATGCTCGGCCCGGTGACCGCTCCGCACATGGCGGTCGACGATTTCCTTCCCATCGCGCTCGCCGAGCAGATGCGGCAGGGCATAGACGATCATTTCGCCGCGCCCCACCTCCACACGCCGGACACCCACCAGAAGTGGAATTACTGGTACGTCCACGATCTCTACACCTATTTGCGGACGCAGCCCGAGAAGATCATGGCACGGCCGCTCGTCGAGCGGTTCCACGCGGCCCTGACGAAATGGGCGAGCGAGACGCTGGGCATGGGGAAGGTGACCTGGCCCTATCTCAGCCTCTATATCGACGGCTGCCAGCAGAACCTTCACAACGATTCGACCAACGGCCGCTTCGGCTACGTCTATTCGCTGACCTGGGACGACCGGAAGACGATCGGAGGGGAGACCATCGTTCTTCGCGAAGGCGATCTGTTCCGCGCCAATCTGACAAACAGCGCCGCGGGCTTCGGGCTCTACGATCTGATCGAGCCGCGGTTCAACCGGCTGGCGATGTTCGACGACCGGATGCCGCACGGAGTCCAGAGGGTCGAAGGATCGATGGACCCGGTGGAAGGCCGATTCGTGCTTCACGGCCATATCAGCGAAAGCGGGCCGCTGATCGACGGACCGCTGCCCGCCGATGCGGTCACCGAAGCCCTGACCGCGGCGCTCGCCGGGCCGGCCAGCGCGCTTTCGCAGGGCGACCCCGCCTATCATGGGCCGCTCGTGCTCCGGATCATGGTCGAACCGTCGGGCGAGGTTCGAAACGCCCGGCTTCTGCTCGACCGGGTCGCGCGGGTCGACGGCGGGCCGACCGGCGAAGGGATCGAACGCATTCTCGCCGCCGTCGGCGCCATGCGTTTTCCCGCCGCCCCGATGGAAAGCAGGATCCACGCGCCCCTGATCATCGGAAGCGCACTGCCGCGCCGCGGCTGATTTAGAGCATCGACGCGATTTCTGAATCGCGCCGCTGCTCTAAACCCTTGTCGTCGCATCGTTTAAGCGGAAAACCGGTTCCCACTTTTCCGCACGATGCTTTAGCTGCGGGCGAGGGCCCTTCGGAGAATTGCGGGCGCGTAGAGCGAGCGCTTCCCCTCGACGATCAGCCTGCGCCGGCGCTCCGGCCAGCGACCGAGCCATGCCTGGGCGCTGCCATTCCCGTCGCGGATCGCCCGGAGCTCCGAATCCGCTTCGTGAAGGATCGACCGGCTCCGCTCGAGGCCCGGAAGCCGGAACCGTTCGTCGATCTCGCCAAGGGTCGAGCGGGCTGCGGCGATCAGCAGCCGCTTCGTCTCGCGATCGGCATCGAGCGACAAGGCGACCGCTTCACGCGCCTCGTCCAGCTTCCCGGCGAGGGTGACCGGAACTTCGCCCTCGCCGCAGGCCTCGGCGCTTATTCCGCGGACGTAAGCGGCGAGTCCGTCGAGAATGAAGGGCGCGGGCTCCGGGCCGTCGAATTCCTCGACGATCAGGCCCCGGATGAAGCCTTCGAGGGCGCGGCTGTCCCGCGCGCGGCTGACGATCCGCTTCGAGGGCGGGCCTGCAAGGTCGGGAATGGGCCTGGGATTGACCGTTCCGTCGCCGCGATGCTTGCTCATGATCGACGAGGTCACATCCGCGGTCCCGGCCGCGCCAGACAGGCCCGGGAAGAGGAAATCGGGGTTGCCGCGTCCGTTGCGGTGACAGCTCGCGCAGCTCAGCCCGGCCCTGGCCGCCTGGCCTCCGAGCAGCAGTGGCGCCTTGAAGGCGGCCCGGCCGGTCGCGGCCGAGACCCGCGCCTCCCGGCCGTCGGGCGGAGCGAAGCATTCGCGCGGCTGGCGGGAGAGGCTCCGGAAAGCAGCCTGCGGCGCGACCCAGTTCAGCTCCCGGAGCTCAAGCGTGGGCGCGCGCGCTGCGCCGGCGGTCAGCAGAGCGGCCGCCGATGCGATCAGGAAGCGGGCGCTGGTCCCGGCTCGACCCACGGGCCAGTCTCGCTCGCGAGCAGGGAATTCGTGCCCGCGGGCCTGCCAAAGCGCATGTTTCAGGAGGCGGGCGCCCGCCCCGATTCGATCCAGCGGCGAAGCTCGTCCGCCTCGGCGCAGCCGAAGTCGCAGATCGTCTCGAGCCTGGCGAGCATCGTTTCCGCGCCCTCGAGATCGCCCCTCTCGACCATCAGCTCGCCATAATATTCGGTCGCGCCCCGGTGCCTGGGAGCGGCCGCGAGCGCGGCCCGATAATAGGTCTCGGCGGTCTCGAAACGGCCGACCTTGCGGTTGGCGAAGCCGAGATAGGTGAGGATGTCGGGGTGGGCGCCGAACGCGGCCCGGGCGGCCTGGAGCGAGGCGATCGCCTCCTCGTAGCGGCCTTCGTTGATCAGCCCGACGGCGTCGAGATAGGCATGGTCGCCGCCGCTCGCGCTTGCGAAGAGCAGGGATGGCCGGGTCTCCAGCCGGGCTGAGGGCGCGGAGGCCAAGGCAGCCTGAACGGCCGCAACCGACGCGGTCAGCTCCGCTGCCTTCGGGCAGTTTCCGGCGCATTCGGACTGAAGCGCGGTCAGGGCGGCAAGCTCCGCTTCGGCCTTGGCGCGCTCGCCCAGCTTCACATAGGTCAGAGCGAGCTCGCGGCGCGCCAGGACCATGTTCCTGTCGGCCTTCACGGCCTTCTCAAAATGCTTACGGGCATTCTTGAGATCGTTGAGGCCGGCATCGGCCATGCCGGCGAGATAATTGGTGTTGGCATCCCCCGGCGCGACCCCGAGCACCCGGCCGAACGACCTCTTGGCCTCGGTGAAACGCTGCGCCTGGAGGGCTTCGATGCCCTTGCGATATTCGGCCGCGGCGTCGAACTGCGGAGCGCTCATGCTGGGCGATGAGCTTACTCCGCTTCCCCCCGTGGCGGCGGCGATCAGCGCCGTCGCCGGCGCGGCGAGCACGGCGGAAAGGAGAAGGGTCCGAAGTGCGCGGGAAACGGCCATTTTCACGCTCCATCCACGGAGGAGGACGAAGCGGCAGGTTAGCAGAGCGGCGCCTTTCCAGCAAACGCGGACGCCCCGAACCTTTCGGCCCGGGGCGTCGCGATTTCTGGAGGAAAGAAGCCTAGCGGCAGCGGCGATTGCTGATCACGTTGCGCTGCACGTGGCGGCCGAGCAGCGCGCCGACGGCGGCGCCGAGCACCGTGCCGGTCGTGCGGCTGCGTCCGCCGTCGATTCCGCGGCCGGCCAGGGCGCCCGCAGCGCCGCCGACGATCAGTCCGGTCGTTCCGTTCGACTTGCGGCAGTAGACCCGCCCGTCCTGGCCGCGCCAGGTGCGGCCCTGATAGACGCCGTCCGAGCGGTGGGCGTGGCTGTAGCCGGTGTCATGCGCGAAGACCGGCGCCGGAATCATCGGCACGGTCAGCGTTGCGGCCGAGAGGGCCAGGATGACTTTACGCATGTCTACTCTCCTTACTCGTGTGAGGAGAGGTCTAGGCCGAGTCGTTTTAGTCGAGCCTGAACCCGCCGGACAGGCGAGGTTCAGGCTCGGAACCTCGGATTCGACAGGGGAATTCAGCTCTTGTCGGGCTTTCGCGAGCGGTTGGCGTAGAGAAGCGCCGCGACGATCGCCGCGGAGCCGACCCCGATCGCGGCCCCCGTGACCAGGTGCCGGGTGCGGTTCGACGACACGGCCTTGCTGGCCTCGGCCGCGCGCACCGCTTCGGCGGCCGGTTCCGGCGGATCGACCGGCGCGTCTTCGGGATAGGTGGGTTCACGCGACATGATGAGCTCCGGCATTCGCTGCGATGGCCGTATCTAGGCGCGGCAAGCCCGTGAAGGAAGACAAAGCGGCCTTGAAGCGGCCTTTCTGGTGTATTATGTGTACAATACAGCAAGAGGAGGCCGAAATGGATTTCGTCAGGAACATGCAGCAGAAGGATTGGGTCATCGCCGCCATCGCCTTCATCGCCGGCGCGATCATCTTCTGAGGCGAACGCCGGGCGCCGAAACCGCGGGCCGCCCGGTTCGTTTGGCCTGGCGAGGAGAATGAAAATGGCCAGACCAGGCGGCGGCGATACGATCAACAGCGGACCGGCATCGGGCAGGGACCAGGATGTGCCCGACATGATTGGAAATGCCCGCAGGAAGGGCGAGGATCCGTCGCCCGACGACCGAGACCGGGGCGAGACGTCCAAAGCCGAGCCGTCCGCGGCCGTCGACATGGAGACGGCCCGGGAAAGGGCAGGCTGACGGAAGCTGTTGCGGACGAGCGCGAAGGGCTAGGGACGGCGAATGAACTTCGTCGTCATCGGCAAGGACCCGCCCGGAGGCGAGCCGCGCGCCCGCCACCGCTCCGCCCATCTCGAATATGTCGAGGGCTGCCAGTCGCAGATCGTCTACGGCGGTCCGCTGATCGAGGACGGCCGGATGATCGGAAGCATCTTCATCTTCGACGTCGCCGACCGCGCGGCGCTCGATTCCTACATGGCCGCCGACCCCTATTTCGACCCGGGCATCTTCGAGACGGTCGAGATCTACGAAAGCCGCTGGATGGTCCCCGAACGCGAGCCGGGCTTCCTGCGGGCGGAGGCGGAGCGGGCGCGGCAGCCGGGTTGAGGCCTTTCCGCGAATGCGCGGCAGGTATATCGAGACCTGCGCGGACAGCATGAAAAAGTGGATCGCCTTTTGCCTCGCTTTGGCATTTGCAGCTCCGGCAAGCGGACAGGTGCTGGGCGGCGAGAAGGTGGAAGCGGGCGAGCTTCCCTTCGTTGCCGCGATCGCGGTCAACCAGGGCGCGCCGATCGGCCGTTCCTATTTCTGCGGCGGGACGATCGTCGCGCCGCGCTGGCTGCTCACCGCCGCCCACTGCCTGGTCGACGCCGAGGGCCGGCGCCGGCCGATCGAAATGCTCGAGATCACCGCCGGGATCGAGCGCCTCAGCCTCGCCGAGGGACGAAACCAGATCGCCGTCGAGAAGGCGATCGTTCATCCCGATTACGATCCGCGCTCGCAGGCGAACGACATCGCGCTTCTGCGCCTCGGCCGCGCCTGGACCGGGCCGGTCGTGGCGCTCGCGCCGGAATCCGCCGAAGATCCCGTCGGCCGGGTGACGGTCGCCGGTTTCGGCGCGACCGCCGAGGGCCAGGTGCAGGCGATAAGCGAGTCTCGCGCCGGCGAACGACTCGGCCTGCTATCCGACGATCTGATGGCCGCCGAGCTGACGGTGTCGCCGCTGTCCGCCTGCGCGGCCGCCTACAAGGCGCTTCCCGCCGATGCCGGCTTTGGCGGCCTCGCCGTCGGCAAGGCCAATATCTGCGCCTCCTCGCCCAACGCGCGCGATGCCTGCCAAGGGGATTCCGGCGGGCCTCTTCTGGTCAAGGACGGGCACCTCCTGGTGCAGGTCGGGATCGTCAGCTTCGGCTATGGCTGCGCGGTACCCGGCTTCGACGGAGTCTATACTCGGGTCTCGGCATTTGCCGGCTGGATAAAGCTGCAGACTGGGGAGACGGGGCCCCATCGAGAGGAAGCAGAGCGGGCGCGGCAGCGCTGAGTCGACGGAGCGCTCGATCTCTATCCGGTCAACGCTGGCCCGCCTGACCCCCGGCGGCGACCGTCATCTGGCGCGCCACCGGTGGCGGATGGCCGTCGGAGCGGAACTGGAACACGAAATAGGGCGGAATGCAGATTCCGCGCTGGTCGCCCCGGCCGCGATTGCGGGCCAGCCAGGCCGGGTCGGGCTCCTTTTGCCCGAAATCCGACGGATCGTAGGATACCGCTTTCTGCCGCGCTTCGAACTGCCGGCGCCCATTGGCCTGATCGTAGCCCATCGGGCGAAGGCAGATGTAGTCGTCGCGGCACGGATTGGAGCTGTCGCATGCGCGCATGCCGGCATAGGAGGTCTTCTGGGCGAAGCATTGGGCGAGCGTCTTCCGATTGGCAGCCACCTCGTCCAGGCAGGCGTTGAAGCCGCTCGATGCGACCAGCCCGCAGGTCGCTTCCGAAGGCAGCCCGCGGCATTCCGAGAGGCGAAGCATGCCCGATGGAAAGCCCCCGGTCAGAGCATCGCGCTTGACCCTCAAATCGCTGCTCGAATCGTTTCCCTGATAATATTCCTGGTGCGCCGCATAATAGCTGTTGTCGGCCGGCGGGTTGGACGGAAGGCGGTCGTCGGGGATCAAGGTGTTGCGGTTGGCGCGGTCGGCCCAATTGCCCAGCGGTCGCGGATCGGTGCGCTGGTAGCGATCGAGTCCGAAGCGCGAGGAGCTGACCGTGCCGATCTGCATCGCGTCGCCGATCCTGGTGCCCTGGGCCGGCACGCATGTGCCCAGTCCCCGGGCGTTGGACGATGCGAACAAGGCGACGCATTTGAGATCGGCCTGGCACGTCCACTGGCGCTGACTCGACGACAGGGCCTCCGGGAGCAGGCAGGCGCCGCCCCAGCCGCCCAGCAATTGGGTGTTCGTCAATTCGGGCCGAAACCGGTTCAGCGGACGCGATGCATAGCCGCTGGCGAGGTCGTAGCGGGAAAGCTGGTCGCCCTGGGCAAGACGCCTGAGGATGATCCGGCGCCGCGCCTGGTCGCCGTAGAAATGGGGCGATCCAGGCAGGAAGACGGCGTTCGAAACGGGTGTCCCCGCGCGGTCCGATCCGGGGAAGTGGAATCCGGCGATCCCGCGTGCCTGATGGCAGCCGCTGCAGCTTTGCTCGTTGAAGCGCAGCCGGAAATCGTCCGGCGAGCGCATGAAGCTGAACTGGCGCCGGGCGCTTCGCGCATTGGCCATGGCCCGCTCGATCTGGGCGTTGGTGATGATCTGCTCCCCGGGCGCGCCGGCGTTCCAGAGCAAGGCATTGCGGGAGCGGTGAGCGCCTCCCGGTGAGACTGAACGGGCGCGGCAGGCGAGAAATTCCTGAGGGATGTTGAGAGTGCCGGTGTCGATGTCGGAGAGGACGGCGGGATCGTTCAGGAAAGCGACGAATCTTTGCTTCAACCCCGGTCGTCGAGTGCCTTGCTCGCAGCTGTTGCCGTCGCCGTCGGAGTCGCCGAGGATTCGCGCGCGATCGATCTCGTTGGTCAGGAAGCTCGGGAGGAAGAGGTCCCGGTTCGGATCCCAGCGGAAAACCCGGATGACATATTCGGCCGTGCTTCCGAAGTCGGTCTGGTCCGCGCCCGCCTTGATTCTGTAGGCCTGCATATTGAGCTCGAGCCGTTCGATGTCTCGCCCGTCGAGGATCGAGACGACCCCGTCCTTCCGGTCCGTGAGGTCGGCGACGATCCGATCGACGCTTCGGCCGGCGGGACGGTCCATCTCGCGAACCCAGCGTTTCGCGACGCCGCTGCAATCGGCCGCGCCGCGCGGCCTGGAGCGCGGAACCGCCGGAAAGACGATGTTCATCGTCACCGGCAGGCGGGAAGCGACCGCTCCCTCGTTGAGCGAATATGCGAACCGATAGATCAGGCTGATCTCGCCGCACCGGTTGTGGTCCTCGGCGCCCGGCACGATGTCGTCGATGAATTGGCGGTCGATCCGGTTCACGATCCCGACCAGCTCGATCCGCGACGCCGGGTGGGTGAGGAATCCGGGGTTGAGCTGCTGCGCCGGGTCGATTCCGTTGGACGTCTGGAAGCTGTTCAGATCGTCGTTGATCGTCTTCAGGATCGCCGCCGCGACGGGCAGGTTGAAGGGATTCGATCCGGCGCCGCCGGCGCTGCCGGCTTCGTCTCCCGGGACTCGCGCCTGGATCAGGCAGGCGAAGGCCAGCGGGCCGGAATTGCGGCAGTCGCCGTCAGGGCTCGCCTGGTCGAGCCGCGCCAGGACGTCGGGATCGGAGATGAAAGGTCCGGAGATGCTCGGCGGGATGGGATCGTCGAGCTGCGGCTCGGGATCGGGTGCCGAGGGCTGCGAAATCAGCGCGCCCTGAAGGGCGATCGAGGCGGCAAGCCCGAAAATGCCCGCGAAGATCGGTCCGCTTCTCGACCAGCCCATGACGGCCCCCACCATCCGATCGGGGCAGAGTAGCGGCCCGAAGCCGTGAGTCCATTGCCGCGGGCTCCTTCCGGCCCGCAACAAAATCCGTTTTGGAGGAGTTCGCCCTCAGACCCGCCAGAGCGCCGGCCGGGGTTCGGGCGCCGTCTTGAGCCGCTCGAGGTTGAAGGCCTCGGCGAATTCGAGGCCGGCCTTGCCGTTCTGCATCCAGCGCAGATGCGCCCGGAACATCTGATCGTCCATCAGCTCGATCAGGACCTCGTCGCCGACCTCGCCCAATTCGAAGCCGTCGATCATCGCGCCGGTGCGCGAGATGTTGCGGATCCGGACGCTGTGCTGGACCCCGCCTATTTCGAGGATCGCGGACCGGAGCATCTTGTTGCGCGGTGCGCGGCTGACCTTGTGGCCGAGCGCGCTTGCCTGGCCGCCTTCGGACTCCAGGAGCTTCTGGGCGTCGACGGCGAGCATCGGCCGGCCGTAGACGAAACCCTGGATGTGCGAGCAGCCGAGCTCGCGGATCAATTCGATCTCGTCCTGCAATTCGACGCCCTCGGCGGTCGTCTCCATCCCAAGCGTGTTGGCGAGGGTGACGATCGCCTTGATGATCGCGGCGTTGCGGCTGCCCTCGATGGCCGCGCCTCGGACGAAGCTCTGGTCGATCTTGATCTTGTCGAAGGGCGCCTTGCGCAGATAGCCCAGCGACGAATAGCCGGTGCCGAAATCGTCGAGGGCGAGGCGCACTCCGATCGCCTTCAATTCGGCGAACATCTGGTCGGTCGAGGCGCTTTCGTTGACGAAGACGCTCTCGGTGATCTCGAGCTCCAGCCGTCCCGGCGCGAGGTTCGAGCGCAGGAGCGCTTCGGTGACGATGCGCGGAAGCGCCGGGTTGGCGAACTGGATCGGGGAGACGTTGACCCCGACCCTGACCCATTCGGGCCAGGCCGCGGCTTCGACGCAGGCGGTCCGGAGCACCCATTCGCCGATTTTCTCGATCAGTCCGCAATCCTCGGCGACCGGAATGAAGTCGGCGGGGGAGACCGGGCCCCGGGTCGGGTGGGTCCAGCGGATCAGCGCCTCGAAACCGACGATCCGGGCGCCGGTGGTGCTGACCACCGGCTGATAGTTCAGGTGGAAATGGCCGCCCGCGACTGCCTTTCGAAGGTCGTCCTCGAGCTGCTTGCGGCTCTGGGCGCCGGCAAGCATCTCCTCGCGATAGAAGCGGTGGACTCCTCGCCCGTCCGCCTTTGCGGCGTAGAGGGCGAGGTCGGCGTTGCGGATCAGGGTCTCGCTGGTCTCGCCGTCGTCGGGCGAGACCGCGATTCCGAGCGATGCGCCAATCGAGATGGAGGCGCCGCTGATCGCATAAGGCTGGGAGAGGGCGGCGATGACGCTCTTGGCCAGCTTGCCCAATTTGTCCCGGTCGTTCTCGCCGGGGAGGACGATCTTGAACTCGTCGCCGCCGAGCCGTCCGACCAGGCCGGCATCGCCGATCGTGCGCTGGAGCCTCGCCCCGACCTGCTTGAGCAATTCGTCGCCGACCTGGTGGCCGAGCGTGTCGTTGACCGCCTTGAACCGGTCGAGATCCAGGAGGAAGAGCGACGTGGGCCTGTAGCCGTTGCTGTGCTGGGTGAGCGTCTGGTCGAGCGACAGCTTCATGCGCTGGCGGTTGGCGAGGCCGGTCAGGCTGTCGAACAGAGCGAGTTTGGTGATCTCGGCCTCGGAGCGGCGCTTGGCGGTGAGATCGGAGCCGGTGCCGATGAAGCCCCGGAACTGGCCGATATTGTCGATGATCGGCCGGCCCGAGATCGACCACCAGCGGTCCTTCGAGCCGCCGACCGGATTGACCGAATATTCCGAAAAGGAGGTGCGCGAGGAGAGGTGGAAGGTGAGCGTGCGCTCGGTGTCGGCCGTCTCGCTGTCCATCTCGAACAACTCGGTGAGCTGCCGGCCGATGATCTGGTCGCGGGGAACCTGGAACTCGCGGACGACGGTCTCCGAGAGATAGGTCAGCCGGCCGCGCCGGTCCGTCTCCCAGAACCAGCCCGTGCCCTGATTCTCATATTCGCGGACGAGACGGCGGGCGAGCAGGGTCTCGCCCTCCATCCTGGCCCTCTTGCCGGCCTGGACGAGATCGAAGGCGGTCAGCCGGAAGAGCAGCAAGGCCAGGCACAGGATGAAAAGACCGCCGAGCAGGATGACGGTAGCCGATCCGGACAGGGCCGCGATTCCAAGCCAGCTCGAGACCGCGAAACCCAGAGCGGCGATCCGGACGGGGAGGAGCGCGACCAGCGCGATGGTGAGCGAAGCCGCCGTCGCGAGGATCGCGGCATTGGTCATCGCGCCGGGGGTCAGCGAGACGGCCTCCAGCCTGATCGCCGCCTGGGCGGCGCCGAACAGGATCGAGGCGCCGAGCAGGATCGCGATCCTGGTACCGACGGCCAGCTTTGCGAATTGCTCCGCGGACAGGATCAGGAAGGCCGCGAGGCCCGCCACGGCGCCGAGCGCGGTGGCGACGACGATTCCGAGGATGGGCCGGCCGGCGCTGAGCGCCGCCCCCATCACGATCGCCGCGGCAAGGAGTTGAGCTCCGAGCGCGAAGACGAAGCCGGCGCCCGCCAGGCTGAGCTGCTTTTTGCGCAGATCGGCGATCCACGCGGTGCGCGGCGCGCCGAGCCCGGTCATCGACCGGGCGCAGCGGGTGGGCCGGAACTGGTTTTCCGTTGCCTGGACGCCTGCTCGCATGCACGCGCCCTAGCCGATGAAGCTTGGATTACGGTTACGCCGGGTGGTTAACGAACCGATTTCGCCAAGAAAATCACGCCACTGTCCCGAGCGCCGGAGTCATGCCAAGAGACGGGCGATGACCAAACGGCTGAAGCTCCTGGACCGGCTCGAGGGCGAACAGAAGAGGGCGTCCGATCCCGCCGGCCACGCCGCGCTTTCGGCGTCGGCGGGGACGGGCAAGACGCACGTGCTCACAGCCCGGGTGTTGCGGCTGCTTCTCCACGGAGTCGATCCGTCGGCGATCCTTTGCCTCACCTTCACCAAGGCGGGCGCGTCCGAGATGGCGGAGCGGATCAATACGCGGCTCGCCTATTGGGTGAGGCTCAAGGACAATGACCTCAGGAAGGAATTGTTCGCGCTCGGTGAGCCGAACGACGATTCCAGCCTCGCCAGGGCGCGGACCCTGTTCGCGCGCGTGCTCGACGCGGCCGGGGGCGGGCTTCGGATCCTGACCATCCACGCCTTCGCCCAATCCCTGCTCGCCGCCTTTCCGGCCGAGGCCGGGCTGGTGCCGGGCTTCCGCCCGCTCGAGGGGCGCGAAGAGCAATTGCTCGCCCGCCAGACGCTCGCCGATCTGCTCGTTCGGGCGGAATCGGAAGGCGATTTCGGTCTCGTCCGCGATCTTCAGGCGCTCAGCCATCGCCTGGGCGAGGGCGGGGCCGAAGCGATGCTCCTGGCCTGCGCCCGGGCACCGGCGGCGATGGAGTCGCTCGGACCGCGCGAGGGCGTGGAATCGAGGCTCAGGCGCGCCTTCGGGCTGCCGGCGGGCGACATCGACGAGGCGATCGCGGCCGCCTGTTGCGACGGGGAATTCGACACCGGCCTGCTCGAGCGGATCGGAGCGGCGAACCGCGCATGGGGGACGGCGACGGGGCTCGATTGCTGCGACAGGATCGCCTCCTGGCTGGCCGGCGACCCGTCGGCGCGCGGGGCGGGCATCGAAGCGATTGCAGCGATCGTGCTCAAGAAAGACGGCGAACCGCGCTCCATTCCGTCGGGGCTGATCAAGGCCGATGCGGACTATGAAGCCCAGGCCGCGGCCCTGGCCGAATGCTGCGGCCGGCTCCTGCAGATCCGGCGCACCGCGGAGCTCGTCGCCGCGCTCGCCGCCGGGCTTCGCGCCGGGCAGAGCTTCGCGCTGGCCTATGGCGAGGCCAAGCGCGCGGCGGGCGTGGTCGATTTCGACGATCTGATCCGCTGGGCCGAGCGGCTTCTGCTGACGCCGGGAATGGGCGACTGGGTCCGCTACAAGCTCGATCAATCGACGGATCATATCCTGGTCGACGAGGCGCAGGACACGAATGCGCGCCAGTGGCACATCGTCGAAGCCCTGACCGAGGAGTTTTTCGCGGGCGAGGGCGCCACCGGGCGGCCCCGGACCATCTTCACCGTCGGAGACTTCAAGCAGGCGATCTTCGGCTTCCAGGGGACCGATCCCCGGGAGTTCGAGAAGAGCCGGGCCTATTTCGAGGCCAAGGCGCGCGCCGTTCGGGACTCTGCGATCGCACTCGATCTGGGCCGGGAGCGCCTGCCGCCCGATTTCCTCGATCTGTCGATGGACAAGAGCTTCCGATCCTCGCCGCCGATCCTGGCCGTGGCCGACCGGATCATCGCCGATCTCGGCCACGAAGCGCTTGGCCTGCCGCGACCGCCCAACCGCCACGAGACGAAACATTCCCTCAGGCCCGGCTCGGTCACGCTCTGGCGGCCATATTCGCAAGACGCGATGAAGGCCGAGGACGAGGCTGGCGAGGAAGGCTGGATCAGCGATACGGTGCGCCGTTACGCCGGAAAGCTGGCGCGCCAGATCCGGCTCTGGCTGGAATCGCCCTTCACGGTCGAAAGCAAGGGCAGGCCGCTGAGGCCCGAGGACATATTGATCCTCGTCCGGCGGCGCGGCGATCTCGCCTCGCTGATCGTGGCCCGCCTCCATGCCGAGGGCGTCCCGGTCGCCGGAGTCGACCGGCTGCTCCTGACCGCGCCGCTCGCCGTCCAGGATCTGCTCGCCGCGGCGCGTTTCGCGATCCAGCCGCTCGACGACCTCAACCTCGCCGGATTGCTGGTCTCGCCCCTGTTCGGCTGGACCCAGGAGGATATGTTCGGGGCCGCATTCCGGCGCGAAGGCGCGCTCTGGCCGCGTCTTCGCGAGCTCGGCGGAGAGGCCGGGAAACAGGATCCGGCCTTCCAGGCGCGGATCGCGGAGACCCTGGAGGGCCTCCAGCAGATTCTCGCCATGGCCGATTATGCGACTCCCTTTCTTTTCCTCGAGACCTTGCTGTCCGGACCGCTCGACGGCCGGCGCAAGCTGACCGCCCGGCTCGGGCCCGAAGCGCGCGATCCGATCGAGGAGCTGCTCGCCGCCGCGCTCGATTTCGAGACGGTCTCCGCGCCCTCGCTTCAGCGCTTCCTCGACTGGTTCGCGCGCGGCGACGTCGAGATCGTCCGCGATCCGTCCGCGCCGCTCGACGCGGTCCGGGTGATGACCGTGCACGGCTCCAAAGGGCTGCAATCGCCGGTCGTCATCCTTGCCGACGCCTGCGCCGACCCCGATCGGAAGGGCGGCGGTTTCCGCGGCACCATTCTGAGAATGGAGGAAGACGGGCCGCAAATCCCGATCTTCCGGCCGCGCAGGGACGAGCTCGCCGAGCCGCTCCGGAGCCAGATCGAGACCCGCGACCGGCTGGACCGCGAGGAGCATTGGCGCCTGCTCTATGTCGCCATCACCCGCGCCGAGGAAAGGCTCTATGTCGGCGGCGCGCTCGGCCCGGCCGACCGCGCAGGACCGCCCGCGGCAAGCTGGTACCATGGAGTCGAAAACGCTCTCGAAGGGCTCGGGATCGAGCAGGCCGACGATCCGCAATGGGGAAATGCGCGCAGGCTCGGCGATCCGGAAAAGGCCGGACGCGCGCCTTCGCCGGCGGCCTCGAGCGTGAGCGGGATCCCGGCCTGGATCCGCGAGCCCGCGCCGATCGAGGCCCGGCCGCCGAGGCCGCTCGCGCCTTCCTCACTGGGCGAGGACGAATATGCCGACCCGCCGCCCTCGGCGGCATTGCGCGAAGCGGCCGAGCGCGGGCGGATCCTCCATGCCTTGTTCGAGCGCCTGCCCGGGGTGCCGGAAGCCGAGCGCCCGGAACGCGCCGACCGCTGGCTCGAGCGTTCCGCCGGGATCGCCGATCCGGACCGGCGCCGCGCCCTGGCGCGCGATGCCTGCGCGATCGTCGCCGACCCGATTTACGCCGATCTGTTCGGCCCCGAGGCTCTCGCGGAGGCGCCGATCGCGGCGGTGATCGCGGAGGGGATCGTCGTGTCCGGAACGGTCGACAGGCTGCTCGTCGCGGAGGATCGGATCCTGTTCGCCGATTTCAAGACCGGCCGAAGGGTCCCCGACGCGCTCGACGACATACCGGCGGCCCATCTTCGCCAGATGGCGGCTTATGCCGAGGCTCTGCGAATCATCTTCCCGGGCCGCAAGGTCGAGGCGAAGCTGCTCTATACCGCCGGGCCGGTGCTGTACGCGCTTCCCGCCGACCTTCTCGAACGTCACCTGCCGGCCCGCGCTTGAGCCCGGGACGCCGCCACCCTACATGCCTGTGCCATATCCAAGGAGCTGAACATGCCGCTCGCGAGCGTTAGCGATCAAAGTTTCGAAGCCGAGGTGCTCGGAGCCTCCACTCCGGTCCTGGTCGATTTCTGGGCCGAATGGTGCGGGCCGTGCCGGCAGATCGCGCCCTCGCTCGAGGAGATCAACAGCGAGCTCGAAGGGCGGGTCACCGTCGTCAAGGCCAATCTCGACGATGCCGGCGCCGCGGCGATCAAATATGGCGTGAAGACGATCCCGCAACTCCTGTTGTTCAAGGACGGAGCCGAGGCCGCGCGCTGGGTTCGCGGCGCCGCGCCCAAATCCGTGCTGAAGGAGTGGCTCGAAGGCGAGCTTTGACCGGCGCCGATGGCCGATCGCTATGACCACTCTAGGTGGGCGGCTCGGTTCCTTCGAGTCCGCGCGTGTTCGGGCGGAAGCGCTCGTGACGCGGCAGCTCGTCGGCCGTCTCGAACCAGGCGATCCGGCTCGACCGGAAGATATGGAAGCCGGGCGCGACCGAATCCGCGTCGTCGAGGGTGGCCACCGGAAAGTCGATCGTCTCGGGCTGATGGACGACCTGGATGGTGAGCGGCGTCCCGCAGGCGCCGCAGAATTGCCGCCGCCCGAAGCTGGAGGATTCGAAGCTTCGGACCGTCTCGGCCCCCTTCACGAATGCAAAATCTTCGGCGGGAACCGTCGTGAAAGCCATCGCCGGGGCTCCGGAGACCAGCTGACAGGTGCGGCAATGGCACCAGCCGGTGTCGAACGGCTCGCTCTCCAGCCGGTAGCGGACGGCGCCGCACCCGCAGCCACCTTCGCGTTTGTCGGTCATCCGGCCGCTTTGATCACGCGCCACGGTCAAGTCAAACCGCTCTGAGGCGGCGCTATTTTCCGTTGATCCCCAGCTTCGCGAAGCGCTGGGCATGGACGTTCGCCTCCTTCGTCCCTATGTCGCGTGCGGAGCCGCCAAGAGCGCGGCCGTGAAGGTGTGCCCTTGGAATTCCTGCTTTCCCTTTTCGCCCTGCTGAGCGCCGTCACCGGCGCCTTCACGGGCGTTCGCGAAGCGGAGCCCCGGACCCACCATGCGGCGGCGGCCCTCGCAATCGCCGCGGAGACGCCGAGCGCGGTCGCGCCCGCGGCCGCCGCGGCTTTCGTCGCGGCCGCATTCCTGGCCCGGGCGGCGGTTGCGCCTGCTTCGGGCCTCGCCTTTGCATTGGCGCCCTCCGCGCCGCTGGAGACGGTCCGCCTGCTCGAGTGAGGCGCCGACCGGCCGCTTTGCGGCCCGAATCCGAACATCCTTACGCTCCGGCCGGCGCCGGGGCCGCCTCATTCAAAGTCAGGAATCCAGCATGTTTGGCGGAGTTGCCAAAGCCATATTCGGGTCGTCCAACGACCGTTACGTCCGCTCGATGGGCAAGATCGTCGACCGTATCAACGGCTTCGAGCCCACCATCTCGGCGATGACCGACGACGAGCTTCGAGACCAGACCGCCTTGTTCCGTCGGCGGCTGGAGGAAGGCGAGACGATCGACGAGCTTCTTCCCGAAGCCTTCGCCACCGTCCGCGAAGCCTCTCAGCGGACTCTCGGCCAGCGCCATTACGACGTCCAGATGATCGGCGGAATCGTCCTCCATCGCGGCGAGATCGCCGAGATGCGGACCGGCGAGGGCAAGACGCTCGTCGCCACGCTCGCCTGTTATCTGAACGCGCTCGAAGGGAAGGGCGTCCACGTCGTCACCGTGAACGACTATCTCGCCCGCCGCGATGCCGACTGGATGGGGCAGATCTACCGTTTCCTGGGAATGACCGTGGGAGTGATCGTTCCCAACCTCACCGATCACCAGCGCCGAACCGCTTATGGGTCGGACATCACCTACGGAACGAACAACGAGTTCGGCTTCGACTATCTGCGCGACAATATGAAATATGACCGGGACCAGATGGTCCAGAGGCGATTCAACTTCGCGATCGTCGACGAGGTCGATTCGATCCTGATCGACGAGGCGCGGACGCCTCTGATCATCTCGGGCCCGACCGACGACAGGTCGGAGCTCTACATATCGGTCGACGCGATCGTGAAGCAGCTCGACCCCGACGATTACGAGCTGGACGAGAAGCAGAGGTCGGTCGTCCTGACCGAGGACGGGACCGAGAAGATCGAGCGCGTGCTCGAGGATGCCGGCCTTCTGCACGGCTCGAACCTCTACGATTACGAGAATACGATGGTGGTCCACCATCTCAACCAGGCGCTTCGCGCCAACGTCATCTTCAAGCGCGACACCGATTATATCGTGAAGCAGGACAAGGTGATCATCATCGACGAGTTCACCGGGCGGATGATGGACGGCCGGCGCTGGTCGGACGGCCTCCACCAGGCGGTGGAAGCCAAGGAGGGCGTACAGATCGAGCCCGAGAACCAGACCATGGCCTCGATCACCTTCCAGAATTATTTCCGGCTCTATCCCAAGCTTTCGGGAATGACCGGAACCGCCGCGACCGAGGCCGCGGAATTCTACGACATCTACAAGATGAACGTCGTCACCATCCCGACCAACGTGCCGGTGAAGCGGACCGACGAGGACGACGAATTCTACAAGAACCAGGGCGACAAGTTCGCCGCCATCGCCAAGGCGATCAAGGAGAAGCAGAAGACCGGCCAGCCGGTCCTGGTCGGCACCGTCTCAATCGAGAAATCGGAGCTTCTTTCCGAATATCTCAACAAGGAGAATGTGGAGCACGCGGTTCTCAACGCGCGCATGCACGAGCAGGAGGCCCATATCGTGGCCCAGGCCGGCCGCTTCGGAGCAGTGACGATCGCGACCAACATGGCCGGCCGGGGCACCGACATCCAATTGGGCGGCAATTACGATTTCCGCACGACGGACGAGCTCGCCGAGATGGAGGACGGGCCCGAGAAGGAGCAGGCGGCCGAGCGAATCAAGCGCGAGATCGAGGAGGAGAAGGCGCGGGTGCTCGCGGCCGGAGGCCTGTTCGTGCTCGGAACCGAGCGGCACGAGAGCCGCCGAATCGACAACCAGCTTCGCGGCCGATCGGGCCGCCAGGGCGATCCGGGCCTCAGCCGTTTCTACCTCAGCCTCGACGACGATTTGCTCCGGATCTTCGGGCCGCAGACCATGTTCGCCCGGCTGATGAACAAGAATCTGGAGGACGGCGAGGCGATCATCAGCCCGTGGATCTCCAAGGCGATCGAGACCGCCCAGAAGAAGGTCGAGGCGCGCAACTACGACATCCGCAAGCAGGTCGTCGAATATGACGACGTGATGAACGATCAGCGCAAGGTGATCTACGAGCAGCGCGCGGACATCATGGACGCCGAGACGATAGGCGACGTGGTCGAGGACATGCGGGCCGAGACGGTCAATTCGATCGTCGGCGAGGCCTGCCCGCCCAATTCCTATCCCGAGCAGTGGGACACTCAGCTCCTGAAGGAGCGGACCCTGGCCGTGTTCGGAATGGAGCCGCCGATCGACGAGTGGCTCAAGGAGGAAGAGGTCGACCCGGAGATACTGGTCGAGCGAATCCAGGCCCGGGTGGACGAGCAGGCCAAAGAGAAGATGAAGGACCTTCCTCCCGAATCCGTCGTCCAGGTCGAGAAGAGCATCCTTCTCGAAAGGCTCGACCATCACTGGAAGGAGCATCTCGCGATGCTCGACGCCCTCCGCCAGGTGATCCATCTTCGCGCCTACGCGCAGAAGAAGCCGATCGACGAATATAAGCACGAGGCCTTCGGCCAGTTCGAGCGAATGCTGACCGCGATCCGCGAGGACGTGACCCGGACCCTGGCCCTGGCCACCTTCTCGATGGCGCCGCCGGAGCTTCCCGAATATGCGGGCGATCTTCCCGATCTGCCCGATTTCGTCACCCACCATATCGACCCGCTGACCGGCGATGACGACACGGTGGACATAGACGCGGATACCGGAGCGATTTTGTCGCGCCTGCCGCCGCTGCAGATGGAGAGGCCGCCGCTCCCAGACGGCGCCGAGCTTGGCGAGATGCCGCCGGCAAGCCGCAATGCGCCGTGCCCCTGCGGCTCGGGGCGCAAGTTCAAGCATTGCCACGGGCAATTGGCGTAAAGGAAAGGGCCGGCACCTGCGCGCCGGCCCTTTTCTATTGCTGCCGTCACCCTGAACTTGTTTCAGGGTCCAACTGGTCGCCCGCCGGGGAGGCGGAGGACTGGATGCTGAACCAAGTTCAGCATGACGAAGTTGCACGGCGGGTCTCGCCGAGATCCCGGCCTGCGCCGGGATGACGGCGGAGGGCACGGCGGGTCTCGTCGCGATCCCCGCTTGCGCGGGGATGGCGCAGCGCTTGCGCGCTACGCCACCTTGAATCCTTCCTTGTTCATGGCGGCGGTCAGCTTGGCGTTCTGGTCCTCGTTGAGCTGGTTCCGGAAGGCCGGGAAGACCTCGTCCTCTTCCATCCGCATATGTTCCTGGATCATGCTGCGGAAATCGCGGACCCGGGCGAGCCAGTCCGGGCTGTCCTTTGCCAGGTTCTCGAGCTCGTACAGATAGGTCTTCACATAGCCATGCTCGGCGTTGAGGGCATCGGCATCGTGGGTGAGATTGGCCTGGCGGAGCGCCGGATAGACAATCGTCTCCTCCTGATGCGCATGCTTGGTCAGCGCATATTTGAGCTTGGCGAGCAGGTGCGAGCGCGTCGTGGTCTGGTCGTCGTTCGTCGCCTCGATCTTGTCGAAGATGGCGAGCGTCGCCAGGTGCTCGGCCTTGAGGGCGTCGAACCAGTCGCCCGACATTCCGCCCGCGCCGAACTGGATGAACAATTTGCGGCCGACATTGGCCGCGAGGCCGACCGCGGCGCCGGCCACCGCCGCGCCGATCAGGACTCCGGCATTATTGCCTCCGCCGAATGAAAATGCGCCGCCGCCGCCGCCACTTGAGCGGCTGCCGGAACGCGAAGACTTGCCCTGCCGGGATTGGGTTTTGCTAGCCATCTGGGCCCTCCTTCTTTCGCCGGTGGAACAAGCGGCGGGGATCATGGTTCCAGCCGGTCAACGACTGAGAAGCCTGATCTAAATCATTCTAAAGGCGCTTTTTCCGCCAGGCCGTGGCAAGGACGCGCCTGCCTGCCGCGACAGCTTTCAGGCGGGCACCTTGCAAAGGTCGACCCAGCCGCTCGCGACCAGCTCGGCCAGCCTGTCGGGAGACAGGCGCACGGAGCTGGTCAGCGAGCCTGCCGCCGGGAACACCTCGTCATAGGCCTTGAGCGAGACGTCGCAGTAGATTGGGAGGGGGTTGGCGAGCCCGAAGGGGCAGACGCCTCCGACCGGGTGGCCGGTCAGCGCGAGGGTCTCCTCGGGCCCGAGGAGCCGCGGGCGGCCTCCGAACGCGGCCTTGGTCTTCTGATTGTCGAGCCTCGAGTCGCCGCGCGCGACCAGAAGGAAAACCTGCTCGCCCACCCGTATCGCGAGAGTCTTGGCGATCCGCCCGGGCTCGACCCCCAGCGCCTCGGCGGCGAGGTTCACCGTCGCGGTGCTCGAGCCATTGTCGATGATCGGGACATCGGGCGCATGATCGGCAAGCCAGGCCCGGACGGATTCGAGGCTCATCTCGCTGCGGCCTGCCTGAAGAAGGAGGAAATTGGCTCCCCGGGACGGATTCGAACCATCGGCCATCCGATTAACAGTCGGATGCTCTACCGCTGAGCTACCGGGGAGCAGCCTTTCGGCGAGGCGGGCCTATAGCAGCAGAAAATTCGGACTGGCAAGCACCTAGGGTCTGTCCTGGGCCGCTTTCAGACCGCGAACTGCTCCATGGCGATCCGGTCGTCCAGGGCGTGCTCGGGGTCGAACAGCAGGGTCAGGGCCTGGCTCCGGTCGATGCGGACCTCGACCGTCGAGACCTCGCGCACCTCGAGCTGGTCGGCGACCGCGAGGACGGGCCGCTTGCCCGGATCCAGCACCCGGAGAAGGATATTGAGATCGTTGGGGATCAGGGCGCCGCGCCAGCGCCTCGGGCGGAACGGGCTGATCGGGGTGAGCGCCAGGACGTTCGCGCCCAGCGGAAGGATCGGGCCCTGGGCCGAGAGATTGTAGGCGGTCGAGCCGGCCGGAGTCGCGACCAGAACGCCGTCGCAGACCAGCTCCGGGAGAACCACCCGCCCGTTCAGCGACACCTCGATCCAGGCGGTCTGGCGGGTTTCGCGGAGGAGCGAGACTTCGTTGATCGCCGGATAGGAGATGGTCTCGCCGCCCACAATGGTCGCGTCCATGCGCAAGGGCGCGACCGAGATGGCCCGGGCCTTGTTGACCCGCTCGCGGAGGCCGTCGATCCGCCATTCGTTCATCAGGAATCCGACCGTTCCGCGGTTCATCCCGAAGACGGGGCATATCCGGCCGCGCTTCAGCATCTCGTGGAGGGTCTGGAGAAGGAAGCCGTCGCCGCCCAAAGCGACGATCTGCTCCGCTTCCTCCAGCGGCACGAAATCGTAGCGCTTGCGGAGCAGCTTCTCGGCGGCCTGGGCCGCCTCGGCGGGCGAGGCGAGCAGAGCCGTGTCCTTGTCCGCGTTCGCCTTCATGCGGCTCTTGCTAGAGCGCTTCCCGCAAAAGTGGAAATCGCTTTTTTGTGCTGGTTGGTCCCTGGAGAAGGATTCGCGCTATTGATGCGCGGCTCGAGGCGGAGGATCAATGTGCCTGCTGCCGGCTCAGTCGGTTGGCATGGCCAGGAGATTGGAGGGCAGGGTTCATGGGCATCGACACGGCGAAAATCGACGAAGCGACGCTGGCGCTGCTGACGCTTGGGCTGCACGAAGAGTGCCGGGCGTGGAAAGGGTTCGACTGGGGTTCCCTCGATCGGCTCCATGAGGCCGGGCTAATCCATCAGCCGAGGGGAAAGCAGAAGTCGGTCGTGTTCACCGAGGAAGGACTCGAGCAGGCGAGGGCCGCCTTCGATCGCCTGTTCGGAAGCAACGGCGGGTGACCACCGAGGCCGAACCCGAAAGCCTGCTCGAACGGCGTTTCGAGCTCAGCGCCCGCGGAACCAATGTGCGCACCGAGATCCTCGCCGGAGTCACCACCTTCCTGACCATGGCCTACATAGTCCTGGTCAATCCGGCGATCCTCGGACAGGCGGGAATGCCGGTCGCGGCCGTCGCGGCGGCGACCTGCCTGGCAGCCGCCTTCGCCTCGATCCTGATGGGCTTCACCGCGAACGTGCCGCTGGCGCTCGCGCCGGGAATGGGGCTCAACGCCTACTTCAGCTTCACCGTCGTGCAGGGGATGGGCGTGCCCTGGCCGGTGGCCCTGGGCTGCGTCTTCATCTCGGGCGTCGCCTTCCTGATCCTCACCTTCGCGGGGATCCGCCAGCTGATCATCGCCGCGATACCGCCGCATCTCTTCGCCGCCGTCGCGGGCGGAATCGGCCTGTTCATCGCTTTGATCGGTCTCAAGAATGCCGGGATCGTCGTCACCAGCGAGGCGACCTCCGTCACCCTCGGCAATCTCCACGCGCCGGGTGCCGCGCTCGCCATCTTCGGCCTGATCGTGACCGCGGCTTTGGCGGCGTGGAAGGTGCGGGGAGCGATCCTGATCGGGATCCTCGCGACCACCCTGGTTGCGTGGCTGACCGGCCAGATCGCCTTCACTCCGGCGCCCTACGATCTGACCGCGATCGGCGAGACTGCGTTCAAGCTCGATCTCGCCGGAGTCCTCGGCCTGTCGGGAAGCCACGGCCTCGGGCTGTTCGAAATCCTCTTCGTCTTCCTGTTCGTCGACCTGTTCGACAATATCGGCACCCTGGTCGGCGTGACCCGCCGCGCCGGGCTGATCGACGAAGACGGGCGGATCCCGAAGCTCAACCGGATCCTGTTCACCGACTCGGTCGCGACCATGGCAGGCGCAGTCGCCGGCACAAGCACCGTCACCTCCTATGTCGAGAGCGCGGCGGGCGTGCAGGCGGGCGGCCGAACCGGCCTCACCGCGATCGTGACGGGAGTCCTGTTCCTGCTCGCCATGTTCGTCGCCCCCTGGGCCCAGCTCGTTCCGCTCGCCGCCACGGCTCCGGCCCTGATCCTCGTCGGAGCGCTGATGATGGCGCCGCTGGCCGACATCGCCTGGGACGATCCCGAGATCGCGATCCCCGCCTTCCTCACCCTGGCGCTGATCCCGCTCACCTTCTCGATCGCCAACGGCCTGGCGTTCGGGATCACCGCTTATGCATTGCTGAAGCTGCTGCGCGGGCGGATCAGCCGGACGGACTGGCTGCTTCTCCTGCTTTCGGCTTTGTTCGTCGCGCGGTTCGTCTGGCTGTCGGCAGGGTGAAAATGAGCGCGGTCGGCCTTCGCCCGGCCGTCCTGGCCGATGCGGCGGCGATCGGCGCGGTCCACGTCGAGTCGTGGCGGGAAACCTATTCCGGACTTCTTCCGGACGCGATGCTGGCGGAATTGTCGGTCGAACGTTGGGCGGCGATGTGGGAAGATCTGCTCGGCGATCCCGGCACCGCGGAGAACATGGCGATCTTCGTCGCGGAAAATGAAAGCCGAATCGTCGGCATCGGGGGCTGCGGGCCGCAAAGGGACGAGGCGCTCGCGAAATCCGGTTTCACCGGCGAGTTCGGCATGATCTACGTGCTTCGATCGCATCAAGGTCGCGGGCTGGGCCGCTCGATCATGGCATCCCTGGCGCGGTCGCTGGCGAAGCTGGGGCACGAGAAAGCGAGCTTGTGGGTGTTCCGCGAGAACGAAGGGGCTCGCAGATTCTACGAACGGCTCGGGGGCACGATCGTCGGCGAAAAGGCCGGCGAGCGGGATGGAACGGTCCTCGTCGATCTGGCTTATGGCTGGTCCGATCTTTCGCGCCTGGCTGCCGGCGAGACGGCGCCGGGGACATGATGTTCACCAAGCGCCTCCGCGAAGGTGTCCGCGAGGGGAGGATCACCTGCAGCGTGCGGATCTGGACGAGGCCGCACGTCAGGGTCGGCGGCATCTATCCGATGGAGGACGGGCACATCGTCGTGGAGTCGATCCGGGCGATCGCCTTGTCCGATATCACCGGCGAGCTTGCACGGCGCTCGGGCTTCCTCGGCGTGGTCGACCTGCTCAAGGTCGCGAAGCACGGGAGCGGGCAGAACGTCTATCTGGTCGAGTTCCATTATCTGCCGCCGGCGTAAAGGTTCGATTCGGTGCCTGGCGTAACCAAGGGGACTGGCTGGATCGTGGGAAACGGGCTGGCCTTCAGAATGACGGATTGCGCTGTATACAAGCAGTTGGAGAAAGGATCGGACGGATTGCCTGCCTCTGGTTCTCTCGGTGCTGTTCCTGGCGCGGATTGCCCGGCCGTCGGGGGATGGATGAATGGCACCGCCAGGTCGTGACGAGCAAGCGGCCGAAATAACGGCGCGCAATGTGATTTTCATCACACTCGCGGCTCGCTCACGCGTCTACGATGACGGCCTGAATAGAGAGATTGAGTCGTTCGATGGCGATGCGCGTGTTGAGAATTTCGAGCAGCGGAATTGTTACGAAGTTGTCCAGCGGCCATCCGGGTTGGGAGTTCCGGTCATGACTATACTGCCTCCGGTACGTAAGCTCACGGTCGTGGCGAAGGATCCTGGCCTGCGCATCGGCGGCGGTGGCCCGATGGTATTCGCCCAGGTCGATGTGCCCGCGGAAATTCTGGCGCCGGGTCCGACCGGCTATCGAATAAAGGTGGTCGATTACAATGCGACCGAGCGGCGCGCTTATGCCGATCGAAAACGCTATCAGGATCAGTCCGAATTGCTCGATCCGTTTGCGCCGGCTGCTGGCGAAGCGCTAGACGACCCGGCCTATCAGGCGCGCGTCCTGGCCGATCCCAACTTCCATTCGCAAAATTGCTACGCGATCGCGATGCGCACGCTCGGGCTGTTCGAACGCGCGCTCGGTCGCCGGGTTTCATGGTCGTCGGGCGGGCATCAGCTCCACATCGCGCCGCACGCTTTCGCGCTCGCAAATGCCTTTTATTCCGAGGCCGACCGAGCGCTGATGTTCGGCTATTTTTTCGACTCCGACGACAAGCCGATATTCACCGCGCTGAGCCACGACATCGTCGCGCACGAAACCACCCATGCCGTGCTCGACGGGCTGCGCTCGCGATACACCGAGCCCTCGGGACCGGACCAGTCGGCTTTCCATGAGGGGCTGGCGGACATCGTCGCGATCCTCTCGATATTCTCGCTGCGCGAAGTGGTCGCCGCCGGCCTGGGCAAGTCGCCCCGATTGCCGGGCCCGGGCGAACCGATGATGCTGATCGCTGAGGACGAGGTCACGGCCGATGCCATTCGCGATTCGATCCTTCTCGGCATTGGCGCCGAAATCGGCCTCGCCGACGGCGCGGGACGCGGCGCGCTCCGCCAGTCGGTCCAAATCAAGCCCGATCGCGAAATCCTGGATCGGCCCGACATGGCCGAGCCGCACAATCGCGGCGAAGTGATCGTCGCCGCGACGATGCATGCTTTCGTCGAATTGTGGTCGGGCCGCATCGCGCAGCTCGGCACGTTCGAGGGCGGCACCTACAATCTCGCCTCGGTGGTCGACGAAGGCGTCAAGGCCGCCAGCCAGCTGCTCCAGATGGCGATCCGCGCCATCGATTACTGCCCGCCGACCGATGTGGACTTCGGCCAGTTCCTCGCCGCAATGCTGACCGCCGACCGTGAGCTGGTGCCGGACGACAGCCGCTTCGCATATCGCGCCACGGTCAAGGCATCGTTCGACGCCTTCGGCATCGTGCCGCCCGCCGGGCAATGCGACTCGGAAGGCTGCTGGCCCCGGTTCGATCGAACCGACCAGCTCACCTATTCGCGCAGCAATGCCGAGGTGCTGACTCGCGACGTCGACGAATGCTTCCGCTTCCTCTGGGAGAATCGCGAGGCCCTGCGCATCAGCGAGCGCGGCTATTCCGAGGTCGTCTCGGTCGATCCTTCGTTGCGCGTCGATCCGGACGGCATCCCGTTCCGCGAGACGATCTGCCAATATATCCAGATGGCGCATTTCTTCGGCGCCGAGCTGAAGGGGCTGCTCAATATCGACCCGCTCCCCGAAGGCTTCACGACCAGGACCTCGGCGGACCTGTTCGGCGGCGGCGTGGTGATTTTCGACCAATATGGGCGGGTCAAATACCATATCGCCAATTGCCTGGACGATGGCCCGCGCCAGCGGCGCCGTCTCGAATATCTGCGCGATACCGGGCAGCTTCGCGGGCGGCGCAACGACGCGCGCAGCCGCTTCGCCAATCTGCACCTGGCCCGGATGGAGGACTGAAGAGATGGCCCCCAAACCCGTGACGGCAACGATCTTCGCCTATCAGGTCGGCTTCGGCGACTGTTTCCTGCTGAGGTTCGATTATGACGACGACAGCGCCAGGCATATCCTGATCGATTTTGGCACCATGGGCCTGCCGAAAGACGATCCGACGGTGACGATGAAGCGGGTCGCCGAAGACATTGCGGAAAAGTGTAACGGCGAGCTCGACATCGTCGTCGCCACCCACCGCCATGCCGACCATATCAGCGGCTTCGAGACGAAAGACGGTGAAGGTTCCGGCGACATCATTCGCAAGCTCAAGCCCAAGCGTGTGATTCAACCCTGGACCGAGGCACCCGATGCGCCCGAGAAATGGGAAGGGCCCGAAGGCACGGATCCGGCTAAGGCCTTTGCCGCGCGCCGCCAGTCTCTCGAAGGCATGAACGCCGTCGCGGAAGCAGTCGTCGCACGGCTCGACCGCGACGGCGGGTTCGATTCGAAATGGCCGCTGGCGCCCAGGCTGCGCTTCATCGGCGAGGACAATATCAAGAACAAATCCGCCGTGAAGAATCTGATGACGATGGCCGGCGAGACGGATGCGGACAAAGCCAATTACCTCTATGTGTTCCACGGCTGCGATCTCGATCTCGAGGCGATCCTGCCGGGTGTGAAAATACACGTGCTGGGGCCGCCGACGCTCAGGCAGACCCAGACGATCAAGAAGCAGACCCCGAAAAGCGCCGAGGAGTTCTGGCTGCGGGCGGAGGCGATGCTCGCTCTCGACGCCGACGGCGGACCCGCCACGGCCCGGAACAGCATGCTGTTTCCCGGCATCGGGCCCGATGACAGTTTCCGCAAGTCGAGGCTGCCGGCCGAGATGCGTTGGGTCGCCGAGCGCGTTGACGAGGCCGAAGCCGAACAGATGCTGGGTATTGTTACCCAACTCGACAAGGCGATGAACAATACCAGCGTAATCCTGTTGTTCGAGGCGGGAGGCAAGAAGCTGCTTTTCCCCGGCGACGCACAACTCGAAAACTGGATGTATGCACTGCAGTCGCAGATGGCCAAACTGCTCGATGACGTCGACCTCTACAAGGTCGGCCACCATGGCAGCCTCAACGCGACTCCCAAGTCGATGTGGAACCGGTTCGCCAAGCGCGGAGAGCCGGACAAGGGCGATCGGCTGACGTCGTTGATGTCGACTATGGCCGGCAAGCATGGCGGCAAGCACGGAAGCCCCACCGAGGTGCCGCGGCGCCCGCTCGTCGACGAGCTCAAGGCCGAATCAAACCTCGTCAATACCCAGGATCTGGCCAAGGGAGTTCCATTCCAGAAACTCGTTTTCAATCTGAGGTAAGGCAATGAGATTGTGGGAACGATGCGCCCTCAAGGCAGTACGTTCAGCGATCTTAAGCTCGTGAACGTCGATCCCGGGGACCGGGACGGATCGATCGAAAAGGTCCGTTATTGAGCGCGTTCGCCCATGCGGGTAGTATCGACATATCCTCAACGACAAAACTGAGCCTCCCGCTGCTGGTGGTCAGCGAAACTCGAGTAACAGGCTCTACGCCTATCGGCGCACCCCAATCTGATCGCCTTCCAACAGCGCTAATTCCTCACAATTGTCGCCTGGGCCGGCGCGGTCGACGACGAGGAAATCGCACTGGTCGAGGACGAGCAGGAAGTGGTGCCAGGTTCCCTTCCAATAGTGGACGCCCTGGTGACCTTCCGCGCGGAACAGGCGGATGGCCGCGGGGTCGAAATCGCCTGGCGGGGCGACGGCGACGAGATAGGGGCGACCGCCCAGCGGGACGAAGGTCTGGCTGCCGAGCGGATGGCGCTCGAAGCTCTCGAGGACGAGCTCGGCGAGGGGCTTGGCGCGGAAGAGGCTGACGATGGGGGTACCGCCTCCGTCCGACGCGTCGATGTCGGCGAGACGGTCGTAGCGGATTGCATGGCCCTGGTTGATGTCGATCCTTACAGCATCGTCGGAAGCCTCGATCACGCTGCCGAACGGCGCGAAGGCTTCGGCAGTCAGGGGCTCGGGAGTCAGTTCTCGCATTCGGTCAGGTCCTCTCCGTCGGGCTCCAGGGAAGACTGTCCCTCACCCAGCTTTGCCTAAGCTCGCCGAAGAGGCTCGCCAAGGCAAAGCGTCCCTCTCCCGCAAAGGGGAGAGGGCGAAGGCGCAATTGCGGGCTTGTGCGGGCCAAGCCTCGGCTTCATCACTGGCCCCAGTGATAGGCGGTGCATTTGACTGACGGAAGCTATCCCCGCGACCTGTCCGGCTACGGCCGGACCCCGCCGCATGCCGCCTGGCCGGGCGGCGCCCGGATCGCCGTCCAGTTCGTCCTCAATTACGAGGAAGGCGCCGAGGCCAATGTGCTGGACGGCGACCCCGCTTCGGAGGTCTTCCTGTCCGACATTCCCAATGCCGCGCCGGTCGAGGGCGCACGGCACATGTCGATGGAGCAGATCTACGAATATGGATCGCGCGCGGGCGTATGGCGGCTGCTTCGGCTGTTCGAGCGCTACGATGTGCCGCTCACGATCTTCGGAGTCGCTCTGGCGATGCAGCGCAATCCGGCGGTTGTCGACGCGTTCCTGGAGGCTGGTCACGAGATCGCGTCGCATGGCTGGCGCTGGATCAATTACCAACATGTGCCGGAGGATCAGGAGCGCTCCGACATGGAGCGCGCGATCGAGGTGCACCGGCAGCTGACCGGCGAGCGGCCGCTCGGCTGGTATACCGGCCGGACCAGCCCCAATACCCGCCGGATCGTCGCAGGGGAGGGCGGCTTCCTCTACGACGCGGACGATTATTCGGACGATCTGCCTTTCTGGACGAAGGCGGCGGGCAGGAGCCACCTGATCGTGCCTTATTCGCTCGAGACGAACGACATGCGCTTCGCATCCGCGAACATGCACACCGGCGACCAGTTCTTCCACTATCTCCGCGATACATTCGACACGCTCCATGCCGAGGGCGGGGAGAGGCCGAAGATGATGTCGGTCGGGCTTCACTGCCGGCTCGCCGGGCGGCCCGGCAAGATCGCCGGGCTCGAGCGGTTCCTGAAGCATGCGACAGGCCACAAGGACGTCTGGTTCTGCCGCCGGATCGAGATCGCGCGGCACTGGCGCGCCGCCCATCCTCCAAGCAGCGAGGACGCCGCGTGAAGTTCGAGAATCTGCGCCGGCTTTTCATCGACCTCGCCCAGCCGCGGCTCGGGGCGGAGGTGGTCCATGCGACCGACGATTTCTTCGCCGACAAGACCCGGCTGATCGATCCCGAGGAGCCGGTCTTCATTCCCGGCAAATATGACCAGCACGGCAAATGGATGGACGGCTGGGAGAGCCGCCGCAAGCGCGTGCCGGGACACGATTGGTGCGTGGTCCGCCTCGGCCTACCGGGGCTCGTCGCCGGCTTCGAGATCGACACCAGGCATTTTACCGGAAACTATCCGCCCGGTGCCGAGATCGAGGTTTGCCGGAGCGACGAACGGGTGCCGGGCGACGGGGCGGGATGGACGAAGGTCAGTGATCGAATCGACCTCAAAGGCGACGATCGAATCTACGTACCGGTCGAGCATCAGGAGCCGGTGACCCATGTGCGGCTGCACATCTTTCCCGACGGGGGCGTCGCTCGACTGCGGGTCTGGGGCAGGGTCGTAAAGGATTGGTCGCAGGTCGGAGCGGACGAGCGGATCGACCTTCTCGCGATGGAGAATGGCGGGCGCGGAATCATTGCCAATGACGAGCATTACGGCCGGGTCGAGAATCTCACAGCGCCGGGCCGGGGCGTGAACATGGGCGACGGCTGGGAGACGCGACGGCGGCGCGAGCCCGGCCACGACTGGGCGGTGCTGGAGCTGGGGGCGCCCGGCGTGATCGAGGAGATCCACGTCGATACGGCCCATTTCAAAGGCAATTATCCGGACCGCTTCTTCCTCCAGGCCGCGGCCGAAGCGAGCGGCTCGCCCGACGAGATCGCGGACGCTTCGGAAAGCTGGCCGATGCTTCTGCCCGAACGGAAGCTGGAGGCGGATAAGGTCCATCTCTTCCAGGACGGCTTGGCCGATCTCGGCCCCGTGCGCTTCGTTCGGCTGAACATCGTTCCGGACGGGGGAGTCAGCCGGCTGCGGCTGATCGGCCGGGTTGCCCGGGAGGGCGAGGGGTCGTGATCTGGTCCTTGATTGCTCTCCGGCCCTTCGGCCGCGCTCAGGATAAACTGCAGCCGGAGTCCAGGATTGAGGCCTGCGCGGCTGGACTCCGGCTTTCGCCGGAGAACAGCGCACGGGCACACCACGCATGACAGCTCTCTTCGAACATTCCCCTTGGGTCGAGGCGCGGGCCGACGCGCGTCCGTCCTCCGGCGACCGGCATAAAGATCTTATGGCGGTGGTCCGCGATGCCTCGGCGGAAGAGCAGCTGGCCCTGATCCGCGCCCACCCCGAGCTTGCCGGCAAGGCCGCGGTCGACGGAAGCCTCACCGAGGCGAGCGCGGCCGAGCAGGCCAGCGCGGGGCTCGATCGGCTCTCGCAGGCGGAGTTCGACCGCTTCCACGCGCTCAACGCAGCCTATCGCGATAAATTCGGCTTTCCCTTCATCATTTGCGTGCGCCTGACCGACAAGGCGGGCATTCTCGCCGCGATGGAAAGGCGGCTGGGCAACGACCGCGACACCGAGATCGCGACCGCGATCGACCAGATCGGCCAGATCGTGCGGCTGCGCCTCGAGGACATGCAATGAACACGCTCTCCACCCACGTGCTCGATACCATGCACGGCAGGCCCGCCGCCGGCCTCGCGGTCGTGCTGAGCGGCCCGAACGGCGAGATCGGGCGGGGCCTGACCAACGGCGACGGCCGCTGCCCCGACCTCGCTCCGGACGGGCTCGCACCCGGACGATACGCGATCCGCTTCTCGGTCGCGGAATATTATCGCGGGCTGGGCGTCGACCTTCCCGATCCGCCTTTCCTCGACGAGGTGAACGTGGATTTCGGAGTGGCCGAGGATGGGGGCCATTATCACGTGCCGCTTCTCGTCTCGCCCTACGGCTACTCCACCTATCGGGGTAGCTAAGGGTCTGGACCCACTGCCCGAGGTGGCCGTGACGGGGTGGCATTTGTCGTGCGGCTAGGAGATAGGAGGGAGCGATGTTGAACCATCGTGACCGACGACACGACGACGACCGCGGGGCAAAGGACACCCCGCCGCTTGGCGGTCGTCCGGAGAAGGCGGCTGGCGGCGTCGAGACCCTCG
>DATDAS010000066.1:0-26508 GCA_036525315.1 Allosphingosinicella sp. | reverse complement strand
CGGCTCGAGGGCCGGGCCCGGACCCTCATCGGCCGCGGCCGACCCCGTGCCAGCGAAGGCCCGCTTCCTCCACCTCCTCGGGCGGATAGACGTTGCGAAGGTCGACGAAGACGGGCTGGGCCATGGCGCGGGCAAGCCGGGGCAGATCGAGCGCTCGAAGAACGTCCCATTCGGTGACCAGGACGGCCGCGTCGGCGCCCTCGGCGGCGGCATAGGGGCTGTCGCAATAGGCGATCTCGGGCATCAGGGCGCGCGCCTGCTCCATTCCTTCGGGATCGTAGCCGCGCACGGCGGCGCCGGCATCGAGCAAGGCCTGGACGATGCTCAGCGAAGGCGCGTCGCGCATGTCGTCCGTATTGGGCTTGAAGGTGAGGCCGAGCAGGGCGATCGTCCGGCCGCGCGCGTCTCCGCCCAGAGCCTGGATGACCTTTCGGCCCATGGCCCGCTTGCGCGCCTCGTTCACCGCGACCGTGGATTCGACGATACGAAGAGGCGCGCCGGCATCCTCCGCCGTCTTGAGGAGGGCGACCGTATCCTTGGGGAAGCAGGAACCGCCATAGCCCGGGCCTGCGTGGAGGAACTTGGAGCCGATTCGATTGTCGAGTCCGATCCCCCGGGACACGTCCTGGACGTCGGCGCCGACCGCCTCGCACAGGTCCGCCATCTCGTTGATGAAGGTGATCTTGGTCGCGAGGAAGGCATTGGCGGCATATTTGATCAGCTCCGCGGTGCGGCGGCTGGTCACCACGAGCGGTGCCCTGTTGAGATAGAGCGGACGATAGATCTCGCGCATCGTCTCGGCCGCTTCGTCGCTGTCGGTGCCGATCACGATCCTGTCGGGCCGCTTGAAATCCTCGATCGCCGCGCCTTCGCGCAGGAATTCGGGGTTCGAGACGACGTGGGTCTCCAGGCCCGGCACCGCCTCGCGGATGATTCGCTCGACCTCGTCGCCTGTGCCCACCGGGACGGTCGACTTGGTGACGACGATTGCGGGCCCCGCGAGCGCTCCGGCAATCTCCTCCGCAGCGCCGTAGACGTAGGAAAGGTCGGCATGGCCGTCGCCGCGGCGCGAGGGGGTTCCGACCGCGATGAACACGGCGTCGGCGCCGGCCACGGCCGAGGAAAGATCGGTGGTGAAGGAGAGACGGCCGCCGCGGACGTTGCGGGCGACGAGCTGATCGAGGCCCGGCTCGAAGATCGGCAGGATCCCGCGCTCGAGTGCGTCGATCTTGGCCGAGTCCTTGTCGACACAGCGCACGTCGTGGCCGAAATCGGAGAAGCAGGCTCCAGACACCAGCCCGACATAGCCGGTCCCGATCATCGCGATCCGCATATGCTGTCCCTGCTGGCTGGAGGAGCCGACCGCTTATCCCGGCTATGCGCCGCGGGACAAGCTATTTGCACCGCGACCGAGCGCTCGCTTCGCTCGCACCCACCCATGCCCTCCCTCGAAAGGGATGGGTTATGCTGGGGGCAAAAAAGAAGGAGCCGGTCCGAAGACCGGCTCCCCTTTTTCTTCGCAGTGCCGCCGCTTGCGCGGTGGCGTTGCGTCTTACCAGCCCGAACCCGGACCCATGGTGATCTCCACGCGCCGGTTCTGCGGCTCGCGGACGCCATCGGCGGTTTCGACCAGCGGACGGCTCTCGCCGAACGCTTCCTGGGTGATCACGCCGTCGGGCACGCCACGTCCGGTCAGGTAGGCCCTGACGTTCGAAGCGCGACGCTGGGACAGACCGACGTTGTACTGGTCCGAACCCGAACGGTCGGCGTGGCCGGCCAGCTGGACCGAAGCCTGTCCGGTCGAAGCGTAAGCCGAAGCCGCGTTGTCGAGGATCGCCGCGGCCTGCGGAGTGATCTCGTCCTTGTCCCAATCGAAGAACACCACGAACGGACCGACGACCGGCGGAGGCGGCGGCGGCGGAGGCGGCGGGGGCGGCGGGATCGGAGCCGGCGGGGGCGGCGGGATCGGAACGGGCTCAGGCTCGACTTCGGGCGCGCCGAAGTTGAACGTGATTCCGCCGAGGAGGCTGTGCGACCGGAACCGGGTCTCGACTTCACGCGAGGTGCCGCCAAGCTGGCCGGTGACGGCCACGAGCTTGATATCGGGGACGTTGAAGAAGCGATACTTCACCGTCACGTCGATATTGTCGCTGATCGCCTGCCGAACGCCCGCGAACAGCTGCCATGCCAGCTTCGAATCGCTGTCATCGAGGAACGGAGCGGTGTTGGCGAACACGCGCTGGTTGTTGAACTTCACCTTGGCCATGCCGACGCCGCCACCGACGAAGCCGCTGATGCCGTCGTCGTCGCCGAAGTCGAGCATGCCGTTCAGCATGAAGCTGAGGGCGCTGGTGCTTCCACCGGCGAAGTCACGGCCGCCCGGGAAGGGAACCGGCTCGCCCGGAAGGGCAACCTGGTTGATGAAGCCGGAAAGATCGGCCTTCTTGTAGGCGACCTCCGCTTCGATCCTGAATCCGCCGAGATCGTAGCCGACGAACAGTCCGCCGTCATAGCCATATTCATGATCGAGCGTGATGATGTTGTCGACGGTGGCGTCGTCGACGTCCATGTCTTCGACGATCATCGCACCGAATTCGCCACCAACGTACCAGGCGCCATCGCGCGCAAAGGCTGGAGTTGCGAGCAAGGTGGATGAAAGCGCCACAGCGATGGCGAGCTTCCGCATAATCTTCCCCTTTCATTTGCGTCCCAACGGGAACGACGTGAACTCAATACGGTAAGCGGAGTTTAGGCGCAAGCACGCTTATCCCCACAATTGTTGCCGAAAAGTCTCAGTTGATCCCTGAAGAACCCCCGAGAAAACCCGGCATACCAAGCTCGAAACGACGCGCTCCGGGCTTGGTTTCACGCCCATACCAAAAAAGCCAACTCCGTCCAGGGCTGTGACATAAATGCCGCAGCCAAAGGGGCCCGCCCGGGCGTCGAATAGTTGAATTTGTCTTTGCGGCAGAATGACTTGACTGTGCGCGAGGCGATCGACCGGACGATCTGCCTGGGCCTGGAGCCCGGCGGGTCGGGCATCGGCGCCGGTTCGGCGCGAAAGAGGCCCGACGCGCGTCCGGACCCCGCGGCCGGGCGCGGGCCGGGGCCCTGCGCAGCCGGCGGGAGCGTCCTCGCGCGCGTGCGCGCGGGCGCGAAATTTAGAGCTTCACATTTGCGCGCCTTTGCGGGATATTCGCTCCCACTCTCAAGCTGTTGCACTGGAATCCGCCATGATTTCACACGTGCTTATGTTTGTACTTCTCGCCGCTCCCTCGCCGGCCACCCTCAATCAGGCCAGGCAAACATATTCGGGCTGTCTCAGCACCTTGCTGAAGACCAACCTGAAGGAGCGGGTCGCGCCGGACGTGTTCGAGACGAGTCTCTCCACCGCCTGCAAGACCGAGGAATCGACGTTCCGGAACGCCTCGGTCGGGCTCGACGTCGCCAACGGAACGAGCCGGACCTCGGCCGAGCAGAGCGCCAATTTCGACATCACCGACATCGTCGAGAACACGAAGCAGCGCTACAAGGACTATGTCGAGACGAACACCGAGCCGCGCTGAGCGGCCGGGCGTCCGTTTCCCACGCCTCCCGGCCCGCGCGCGGGCGATGTTCGAGCGCGCTTTACGCGAGGCCCCGCGCCGCTAAGGCTCGGGGGGTGCCCGCACCCGCTTTCCACGCCGACCGCCTCTCGCTCGAGAGCGACGGCGCGGAGCATTTTCCGGCGGCGCTTGGCGCGGCGGAGCTCGAAGCGCTCGACCGGGCCTCGACACTGGCGCCGGGAAAGCCGGGGCGCCGTCTCGAGCCGGGCATGGGGCTTCGTGCGCTGCTCGGCGGCCCCGATGCGATCGCGGCCTCCCTCCTCGGGCCGGCGGCCCGCCCGGTGCGGGCGATGCTCCTCGACAAGAATCGCGGGCGCAACTGGGCGCTCGGATGGCATCAGGACCGGACCATCGCATTGCGGGCGCGGCGCCCGGTGCACGGATTCGGCGCGTGGACGGTGAAGGCGGGGATCGTCCATGCCGAGCCGCCCTTCCCGCTGCTCGAACGAATGCTCACATTGCGGGTCCATCTCGATCCGGCCGGCCCCGACAATGCGCCGCTGATGATCGTTCCCGGATCG
Source organism: Allosphingosinicella sp. (assembly GCA_036525315.1). Classification (GTDB taxonomy): domain Bacteria; phylum Pseudomonadota; class Alphaproteobacteria; order Sphingomonadales; family Sphingomonadaceae; genus Allosphingosinicella. Next base: position 22,382 of record DATDAS010000066.1, on the reverse strand, counting down.
CATCGGCTCGGCCGAATCGCCGAACCGGACATTCCCGGGATCGCCGAGCGCCACGAACCTTTCGCCTGCCTCGCGGACGCCGGAGACATCTGGGCCTATGCGTCGACGATCCTCCACGCTTCCGAGCGGGCGTCCGCCCCTGCCCGCCGGCGAGTCCTCCAGCTCAGCTACAGCGCCGACGATTTGCCGGGCGGCCTGGAATGGCTCGGCGTCTGAGGCCGGCCGTCCAGGAGTTCGCGCTAGGGATTTCGTAAGGCTCGCCGGGGCATAATCGCGCCTTTGGGAGCGGGGGGCTGATCATGCACGGCTTGCGATCGAGAATATTGGCGGGCGAGGCCGCCGCGGGCGCGCCGGGCCCGGACGAGGAAGCCTGCCGCCGAAAAGGCGAGCGCGACCCGAGCCGGGCGCCTTCCGACCGGGTCCGCGACGACCGCCGGGTCGCCGCCCAGCGCAAGGCCAAGAGGCTTCGCGAGGTCGCGAGCCACGCGACCGTCTGGTTCGGCGGCAAGAGAAGCCTGGTTGCGGTCGTCAACGTCTCGCCAAGCGGCCTCACCATCGAAAGCGCCGTCGCGCCGAAGGCCGGGGAGGCGGTGACGGTCGCCCTTGAGGGCCGGGAGCCGGTCGAGGGAATCGTGCGATGGGTGCGAAGGGGCCGGGTCGGCATCGACGTGGGCGAAGGGCGCATCAGGATCTAATCGAAACTGCGGGCCAATAACCTAGTCGCAAGATTGAGCTCGGACTCCGAAGCGGAGACCGCGAGCCGACGGCCACAGTTGAAGCTCAGAAAGTCCTGTTGATTCCGTGGGTGAAGAACACGCCGCGCTCATTCATACCCAAGCTTGCCGACAAGAAGGGGGGAAGCAGCGCTCCGGATTGACCAGCACCAGATATTATAAGATGCAACACCCGAACTCTATGGGGCGAGGGTCTATGCTTGAGGGCGAGGAGATCAAGGATTTCATCATCGCGGGATTGGATATCACAAGTTATGCGCTGAAGACTCTTGCCCAGCAGCGGTCTGCCCAAGACCGGGTAGATAGATGCCTTCAAGAGGCAGTCCAGGCACATCGACCGAAGCGGCAGCTTCCCCTTTGGCTCGATGCGGGCGACGGCGGCTATGCGTTATTCGATTGGGGAGAACGAGAAGTTCTTGGATTGTTGACTGACTTCTACGCGCGCCTCGCCCGCGTCAATGCCGAGGTGACACCGGAAAATAGGGTTGTGGTACGCATAGCCCTCCATAAAGGCCAGATCATATGCTGGCGGACTAAGCTGGGCTCAAAATATACCAGTACGGCCATAAATGATTGCGCACGCCTCCTGACGGGAATGAGTCGGAAGCACGAGTCTCAAGTGGTGTGCTCTGGCGAGTTTTTTAAAGCGATTAGTACCTTGGATGAAGTCGCAAAGGCGGTCCGCCTTCGTGATATCGAGGACAAACACGGCGGTCAGCACGAAGTCTGGAACTTAAGGCGCGAGCCAGGATTCGGGGTTCACCCGGATGAACCTGAAAAGCACCTCCACCCGCTGAAACGCGGGTAATTGATCAGGAGATATAAAAGTTGTTCTGATAGGCGTAGCTAAGGAACGACTCAAAGTCGGAGATGCACGCCGGCCTAAATCTTATTGAGCCGAGACTTCCGAAGCGCCCACATTCTATTCGACTAAATATAGAACGAACGCCTAATTGACGGGCGGTTAGCTTCCCGCGTTCCTCAACCATAAAGTCGGCTGCGGCGATATCATCCCCGATCAACGACATGCTACTGAGTGCAGAACCATACCCCGGGACATCGGCAAGAAGATAAGTGACGGCGAACCGCTTTTCCGCGCCCGGCTCCAGCAGATAGTCGGCCATCTGATCGATATTGATTACGCGCCTGTGAAGGCCAGGCTTGTGAAATCCATTAAAGGTCCGGACCGCCTCCTCGGTAATGCCGAAGCGGGGCCCCGCAATAATGACTGTTTGGGTAATCTCGTTGACTCTTACATAGATCGTATAATGGTACGGAGTTTCCAGTTCTAGCGAATGCGGTTCCTCTCCCCACAGTGGTCTGGGTGATAAGAAGTGATATAGCGACCATTTCGGCGCCCCTGGGACGGCCCTGTCTCGAATGAATCGAAAAACCTCAAGTTTCAGTATTGCTTCCTGGAACGAGGCTGATCTGCGACCGCCTTCTTCTGGATTAAATCCCTCCCATTCGAATAGGTATCCGAACAGTATACTCATCGCAGCCGCTCATCAGTATTATTCGTCTCTGATCGATTGAAGGCTAACATATGGAGGAGCCATGCCGAGTTCGCGGCATTCGGACTCGCTTGTCGAGAGTAGTCCCTGAGGAACACGAGCGGATTCGAATAAGAGATAGCCGGTATACTTGGGTCGCCGGTGGAGAATGTACCGGACCGAGCCGAATAGTTGAACGGCCTATTTGTGGAACGGCCTGCCGGCCCTCGAGAGCGTCGCATTTCTGGACTACGGAATTCTTCCTTCCTTGCAGACTCACGGAGATCCTCTGACTTGAACAGCAAATGGAATAGGATAATGATTGGCTGCATCACCTCTAGATGGTGTTCATAGGCTGTACGGCATGAAGGCTCTGATAGTGCGTCTATTAGGTCTTTGCTAAATGAGAGGCCTGAGGCCAAGGGTTCACTATTTAGCCCACTAAGGAAGTCCTCTACTGCTCGTTCACGCCAGTTCTCAGACAAAAGATGAGAAATGGAGAGCGCCGTCACCGTGCGCCGAATATAGTCGTCTGTTTTTCTGGCTATAGATGGTTGAACGGCCCACGACAGCCATACAAAGTCCATATATACGCGAGGGTCAGAACCGTAGAAGTGATAGAAGTCGAAAATATGGACAAGAGTTTCTTCTATTTGGACTGAGTAGAGTTCTTTCGCGTCTTTGAAAAACTCAAATGTAGAGAATTGGGTGTTTTTCCGGAGCTCGCCGTCCTTAAAGTCGGCCGCATGGACAGATAGCAATGAGAAACCAACAAGTTTCTCCGCGTATCCGGCAATAGAGGTTGGGGGATCGTCGAACCAGTCCAACAGAGAGTCTATGTTCGTTATATCTTGGAGAGCAAATCGCTCTAACAAATCGCGAAAAATGTTTTGGAGCTTCCCGGATACAACCCTGTGGCTAAGTTCGTGCGTTATTGTGCCGAGGTTCCATTTGTAACTATCACATCCTGATACGCTCGGGAGCGGAGCGCTGACGGTGAGAGCATTGTTTGTAAATCCATCACGACCGCTGAAGTATGTGATCGGGGTCGGTGCGGCGAACTTGCTGGCGGGATGTGGTATCAGCCGGCTCACATCTGCGGCTGCGTGACCTGGCAGACCAGCAATAGCTTTAGGCCGAAGATCGAGATAGGAGGGAAGACCGCGAGGTATCGGATTAATCCAGTCAGAGGAGATGTCGAATTTGCTGTCAAAGAGTATCTTGTATCGCTGGTGGTAATTAGCCTCCACTACCAGTTGCGTTACAAAATCCGCCACGTTTCTCAGAGCGAGATTAGCCACACCGATACCCAGGAATGAGTGGGGCCAAAAATGGCACTCTGTCTGCATTATCGGCGTTGTCCCCGCCAGAGCTTGCGAACAGAGGCGGGACAGGGCTGCATTCAATGTAAGGAGCAGCTCTTGCGGTTCAGTGGCGGGCAGGTCCAAGTCGCTGACATCGTCGCCATCATGAGGATTGGAGCCAGGGCTGTCAGTGATAAGCTTGTTGACAACTAACTCGACTTCCGCTGCGTCGTCACTAAAAACTTCTAGTGGGCCAATTGAACGACTATTAATTACGGACAATAGAGCGTAAAGCTCGAGTGTCATTATGCCCAATGGATCCTCTGCTTGAATGCTCGCGTTGTCCAGTAGCGAGCTGGAAAACGGTCTTCGTTTCTTAGAGCCAATTATTGTATGCTCGGCTGGGTTCGTAGTCCGGATTTCGTCTCCGTTTATCTCTTCAAACTTTGACGTTCTGAGAGGCTCTTCTCTGGCGACCCATGTCTCAGTGGCAATTCGGTAGCGGGTGCATATAGACTGGATCTCCTCGCTAACCTCTTCGAAATATGAAATTACAATTAGGCTGAACGCGCCTAGCGTCAAAAAAATTGAGTCGTCTCCAAGAAGACTGAGAGAACGGTTCGATAGGTGGTTTTCTAGCCAGGCTGGAGTTGCTCCGGAAAGGAACCAAACCTCCACCTGCGAGGTGGTAGCGCCTTCCGCTGCCGCGTTTTCGACAAGGGGTTTTAGGCGCCAAACGGGAGACACGCGGGTGGTCGCGCCCCAATTGTTCAATAACCCCTTGAGGTTAGGCGTTATGCGAAGTGAAAAAGCGTCGCCTTCCGTTTCGGGCGCGGACGAGACTCTTGCAAAATACTGCTTTCTCTGGAGCTTCAAAGACTAGCTCTGCACAGGCGTCAACGTATCTTGAACTCGCGCACAAGCAGCAACGAAGCAGCTTCGTTTTTTTGGCGCGCCGCAGCCGTACCTAGCATGTCACAACCGCCGTGAAACTCCGCCACTGGCGTCGTAAACGGCCTCCGCTTACGTGATTGGTGCTTTTCACTATGCAACATACTTTTTATGTCATCGACTGTCGCAGCCACGGCGAGTTCCCTGTTTTTGAAGCGCGCACGACGTAGAAGCATTCCCCAAAGAGTCAATCCTAGAGCAATGCTGATTAAGAGCAATAGCGCTGGCAGCCCCGACGAATGTGAGTAGCGTGAATCACGGGGATAACTTGCGTACAAATGGTAAATATCTTGCTGCGCGCTACGTGCAGTGGTTTGCCGTGCTGGCCAGCGGCCTCTACGCACCCCCATTTTTGACGCTGTGAGTGCGACTGCTGGCCCCGTCCTAATCCTTGCTGCCCTCCGCTCGCCGTAATCCCCCATTCACCCGGCTCCTCTACATTGCCAAAGCGTCGGGAAATCCTATCTAGGATGCGACGAGGCAAGAGAGCGAGCTGATGAGCGACAAAGGCGACCCGAACCGCAGTGGCCCCGACAAGGAGCCGGGCAACCCCTGGATGAAGAGCCTCTTCATCTGGGCGGGCATATTGCTTGCGCTGGTTCTGTTCGTTCAGCTCGTCGACGGCGGCGGCCGCGGGGCCGGCACCGGCGCAATCTCCTATTCCGACTTCCTGAACCGGGTCGACGAAGGCACGGTCAAGGAAGTCGCGATCAGCAAGGACGTGATCAGCGGCAAGCTGACCAACGGCGAGGCGTTCAAGACCAATGCCGTCCCGGACACCCAGCTGATCGGGCGGCTGCGCGAGAAAGGCGTAACTTTCGCCGGCCAGCCCGAGGCCCAGAATTCGATCTGGCTGATCCTTCTCTACCAGTCGCTGCCCTTCCTCCTCATCCTCGGAATCGCATTCTTCGTGATGCGCCAGATGCAGAAGAATGCCGGCTCGGGCGCGATGGGCTTCGGCAAATCCAAGGCCAAGCTGCTCAACGAGAAGAGCGGCCGGGTGACGTTCGACGACGTCGCCGGAATCGACGAGGCGCGCGAGGAACTGCAGGAGATCGTCGACTTTTTGAAGGACCCGACCAAGTTCGCCCGCCTCGGCGGCAAGATCCCCAAGGGCGCGCTGCTGGTCGGATCGCCCGGCACCGGCAAGACCCTTCTGGCCCGCGCCATCGCGGGCGAGGCCAACGTGCCCTTCTTCACCATCTCGGGCTCGGACTTCGTCGAGATGTTCGTCGGAGTCGGCGCGAGCCGGGTCCGCGACATGTTCGAGCAGGCCAAGAAGAACGCCCCCTGCATCGTCTTCATCGACGAAATCGACGCGGTCGGCCGCCATCGCGGCGCCGGCCTCGGCAACGGCAATGACGAGCGTGAGCAGACCCTCAACCAGCTCCTTGTCGAGATGGACGGCTTCGAGGCGAACGAGGGCATCATCATCATCGCCGCGACCAACCGGCCCGACGTGCTCGATCCGGCCCTGCTCAGGCCCGGCCGATTCGACCGCCAGGTCGTGGTTCCGCGCCCCGACATCGACGGGCGCGAGAAGATCCTTCTCGTCCACATGAAGAAGGTGCCGCTGGCGCCCGACGTCGATCCGCGCACCATCGCCCGCGGAACACCCGGCTTCTCCGGCGCCGATCTCGCAAACCTGGTCAACGAGGCCGCCCTCCTCGCCGCGCGCAAGGGCAAGCGCCTGGTCGCCATGTCCGAGTTCGAGCTCGCCAAGGACAAGGTGATGATGGGCGCCGAGCGCAAGTCGATGGTGATGACCGAGGACGAGAAGAAGTCGACGGCCTATCACGAGGCCGGCCACGCCCTGGTCTCGCTTCACGTGCCCGGCTGCGATCCGCTCCACAAGGTGACGATCATCCCGCGCGGCCGAGCGTTGGGCGTGACCTGGAACCTGCCCGAGCGCGACCGCTATTCGATGTCGATGAAGCAGATGAAGGCCCGGCTCGCGCTCTGCTACGGCGGCCGGATCGCCGAGCAATTGATCTACGGCCAGGACGAGCTCAACACCGGCGCCTCCAACGACATCCAGCAGGCCACGGAGATGGCCCGTTCGATGGTCATGGAATATGGCATGTCGGAAAAGCTCGGCTGGCTTCGCTACCGCGACAACCAGGAAGAGGTGTTCCTGGGCCACAGCGTCGCCCGGAGCCAGAGCGTGTCCGGCGAAACCGCCAAGATGATCGACCAGGAGATCAGGTCGCTGATCGAAGAGGCCGAGGCCACCGCCCGCAAGGTGCTGACCGACAATCTCGACGAGCTCCACAAGCTCGCCGGCGCGCTCCTCGAATATGAGACGCTCAACGGCGAAGAAGCCAAGAAGGCGATCAGGGGCGAGGATATCGGCCGGCCCGATCCGGCGGACCGGCGTCCCGGACTTCCGACTGCGGGGTCTTCGATCCCGAACACGCGGCGGCCGCAGGGCGGAATCGGCGGACCGGCGCCTCAGGGGGCCTGAGCCCTTCTTCGGCCGGCCCGGGCTTTCTCAACTCCAGGACAGTTTGCCGGCGCACGCCGGGATCCGGTCCGACCGTCCAATTGGAACCCGGCGTTGACGTTCGGTCGACTGCGTAACGCCGGGGAACAGCTCACGACGGCAGTCCCCTCGAGATGACGCGCTGAGAACCGCCCTCAGGCGAGCAGCCCCATGGTCAGCAGGCCGAGGAAGAAGAGGGTTGCGGCGATGAAGGCGAAGTTCACCAGCAGGAAGGTGCGCCACAGCGCGCTCCACCACGACAGGAGATAGGCCCCGCGCAGCTGGCGGAACATGTGGACCGGCGGAATCAGGGTGATCGCGATCACCGCAAAGCCCTTGGGCAGGCCGATCGCGCGGGTGACCGAGAAGAAGACGGCCAGCAGGGTCATGAAGGCGAGCGAGTAGGTCACGAAGACGGTGTGATCGTAGGCCTTGTACTGGCGGTAGCGCCGCCGGTGCAGGAAGAGCAGCCAGACGAGCGGGACCGAGATCGGGATGAGGGCCCAGGAGAATTTGTAGGCGTTGTTCTGGAGCTTGTAGAGGAGGAGCTGCGGATTCTCCTTGGCCTTGCGATAGCCCTCGTTGAACCAGCCGAGATCGGCTCCGTCCGACTCGATGATGTCGGCGCCCGTGTTGGTGACCTTGACCTTGCCGCCCGACTTCGCGGCCTCGAGCGCCTCGATCTCGGCCCTGCTCGCGGCGATCGAGATGTCGATGGGGCGCGTGCCCCTCTTCTCGCGGACCGCCTCGGCGCGCTTCCTCTCGAGATCGACGATCTTTGCCCGAAGCTTCTCCTGCTCCTTCGCGATGTCGGCGGCGGCCTCCGCGGAGGGCCTGTCGCCGTCGGACGAATAAGCGGGCCCGCCGATCGTGCTGATCACGGCGAACATCAGGAAGACGGAGAAGAGGAACAGGGCCAGAGGCGAGACGAACCGGGCGCGCTCGCCGTGCACATAGCGGCGGGTCAGCTCGCCTGGCTTCCAGGCGAGCAGCGGAAGGGTATGCCAGAGCTTGCCGTCGAGATGGAGCACGCCGTGAAGGAAATCGTGCCACCAGGCGGTGAGCGTTCGGTGGACGTGCCCCTTCTGGCCGCAGGCGTGGCAATGGGGGCCGACCAGCTCCGTACCGCAATTGAGGCAGCGGCCCTCCCCCTGATCCGTGCCTTCGCCGGCATTCGGCTCGACCGCGCGGGCGATCAGGCCCCCGGTTACCGCTTCGCCAACCCCTTCGACGTCGACCATCCTTCCCCCTCTCCGCGCATATTGGCGCAAGGCGATTGGCCCGTCGAGGCGGGATTTGGGTTCGCGCGGAGACGCGGGGACGCGGAGATTCCGAGGGCGGCAAGTTGACCGTGTCCTTCCGGCGAAGCCGCAGGTTTCGCGCAGAGACGCAGAGGCGCAGAGGCGCAGAGAGTCCGGGGCCTGCAACACCGGTGTCGCTGTTCCGGCGAAAGCCGCACGATAACGGGCCTTCGGCCGAAATGCGTCGGCGCCCGAGAGAGTCGCCGGCATCTCTGCGTCTCCGCGTCTCCGCGCGAACCAGTCCCGGCGCCGGTTCGCGCCTTCGGGGCGGCCATGCTATCGGCGGGCGATGCGGCGTACCGGGCTACTCGGAGGATCCTTCAACCCGGCCCATCGCGGGCATCGGAAGCTGAGCGTTCACGCGATCCGTGCGCTCGGGCTGGACGAAGTCTGGTGGCTCGTCTCGCCCGGCAATCCGCTCAAGCCGAAGAAGGGGATGGCGCCGCTTGCCGCGCGGCTCGCCTCGGCGAAGCGGGCGGCACGGCGGCTTCCGATCCGGGCGACGGCGATCGAGCGGGAATTGGGGACGGTCTATACGGTCGATACCCTGCTGGCGCTTCGGCGGAAATTCCCCAGGAGGAGGTTCATCTGGCTGATGGGGGCGGACAATCTCGCCCAGCTCCACCGCTGGAAGGACTGGCGTAAAATTGCCACAGTGGCGGCGATTGCGGTGGTGGGCAGGCCCGGATATGATGACGATGCCCGGGCGGCTCGCGCCATGGGCTGGTTGCGGCGCTTCGTCCGGCCCGCTTCCGAGGCAAGGGGTTGGACGCATTGGAGACTGCCGGCGCTCGTGTTCCTGAGACTGCCGCCCGATCCGACCTCGGCCACTGGCCTGCGTAAAGCCGACCCCGACTGGCACCAAAACTACGCATATTCGTTCAACCCGGGGGCGCTCCGCGACGGCGTGACGCGGCGCCTCATCAAGTAAGGAGTCACATTGCCCGCATCACCACAGGCTCCGAAGAAGGACGGAGCGACCGACAAGGTCGAAGCCCTGCACGATCTCGTGCTTCGCTCCCTCGATGACGACCAGGCCCAAGAGGTCGTCACCATCCCGCTCACCGGCAAATCGAACATCGCCGACCATATGGTCATCGCCTCCGGGCGTTCGACCCGCCAGGTCGCGTCGATGGCCCAGAAGCTGACCGAGCGGATCAAGAAGGATCTCGGCCGCAACGTCCGGATCGAAGGGCTCCCGGTCGCCGACTGGGTGCTGATCGACGCCGAGGACGTGATCGTTCACATCTTCCGCCCGGAAGTTCGAAGCTTCTACAATCTGGAGCGGATGTGGGCGTTCGAAGGCGCGGCGGAGGAAGGGCGCGCGGCCGCCTCCGGCGGCTGATCCTTGCTTCTTCACATCGTCGCTCGCGGAAAGGCGGGACGGGGGCCCGAGGCCGAGCTGGTCGACCGCTATCTGAAGCGGGTGGCCTGGCCGATGAAGCTGACCGAGCTTCCCGAAAGCGGCGGGCGCCTGCCCGCTCCGGCCGAGCAAAGCGTAACGATCCTTCTCGACGAGAAAGGCGAGCAACTGGGCTCGATGGAGCTTGCAAGGAAGCTCGAGCAATGGCGCGAGGGCGGGCGGCGCGAGGCGCGGTTCCTGATCGGCGGGGCGGACGGGTTCGGCGAGTCGGAGCGCGAGGCCGCGGACCTGCTTCTCGCCTTCGGACGGGCGACCTGGCCGCATCTCCTCGCCCGGGCAATGCTCGCCGAGCAATTGTGGCGGGCCACCTCAATCCTTGCGAACCACCCCTATCATCGTGAAGGATAGCGGGATGAAGCGCATCCTTGCCGCTGCCCTGACCCTCGCTTTGGCCACCGCGGGCGGCCTCGCTTTCGCGCGGACGGCCGGGTCGGAGCGGTCGGACTTCGTCGCGGCCCAGCGCGAGGCGGCCGAGGCGGCCAGGAAATCGGAGCTGCTCGAGGGCGAAGCGAAGCGCGCGACCAGCGAGGCCGCGCGAGCGCGCGCCGAGTCCGGGGCGCTCGCCGCCCGGATCGAATCGGCCGAGGCCGACATCACCGCGTCGGAAACCAGGATCAGGCTGATCGAGGCATTGCGGGCCCAGCAGAGGGCGAGACTCGCCGAGATGCAGGGGCCGGTGATCCGGCTGACCGCGGCGCTCCAGACCATGGCTCGGCGGCCGCCCGCGCTCGCGCTCGTCCAGCCGGGATCGATCGACGAGCTGGTCCGGGTCCGCTCATTGCTCGCCTCGACCCTTCCGGTGATCCGGGAGCGGACCGCCGGCCTTCGCGCCGAAGTCGCCTGGGGCAACAGGCTGAGGCAGGATGCCGACAGGGCCGTCGCCGCCTTGACCTCGAGCAGGGAGGAATTGCGCAAGCGGCGGACGGCGCTCGCCGCGTTCGAGCAGAAGCAGAGAAGCCGCTCCGCGAGCCTGATGGAATCGGCGATGGCGGAATCGGACCGGGCCCTGGCGTTCGGCGAGGAAGCGCGCGAGCTCGACATCCTCGCCGGAACGCGGCAGTTCCAGGAGCAGCTGCGGACGAGCCTGTCCGACCTGCCGGGCCCGGCGATCAGGCCGGGCGAGGCGGGCCAGGCGCCGCGCCAGGCGCGGGCCGCGACCTACAGGCTGCCGGTCGAGGGCCGCCTGGTCACCGGAATGGGCGAGATTTCCGACGGTGGAGTCCACGCGCGCGGCCTGACCTTCGCGACCGAGGCGGGGGCTCCGATCGTCGCGCCCGCGCGCGGGCGGATCGCCTATGCCGGCCGGTTCCGCGGCTATGGGCTGATCGTGATCATCGACCATGGCAGCGGCTGGACCACGGCGATCACCAATTTCGGAGCGCTCGACGTGAAGGTGGGCGACAAAGTGGCGATGGGATCGGCGATCGGGCGTGCCGGCGACGGGGAGCCGCAGGTGATGGTGGAATTGCGGAGGAACGGGCGGCCGTTCCCGATCGCTCCGCTGATCGCGCTGGGGTAGGGGCTCAATGCGGGTCTCCGGGCCCCCTCCACCGTCCTTCGGACGGTCCCCCTCCCCGTCCCGGGGAGGATCCCGTTCATCTCCGGTTTCTTTCCCCTTTCCCAAAAAGGCGGTAAAGCGGCCCGAACGCTAGAGCAGGACCTCAAATGGCCAATAATTTCCTTCGTTCCCTCCTCGTGGTCAGCGCGCTCGCAATGATCCCGCCGGCGGCCGGCGCCTTCGCGGCGGCCGACAGCGACACGGTCCGCGAGTTCGACGAGTTCATGACCGTCTTCAACCGGATCCGGACCGATTATGTCGAGAAGGTCGACGACAAGAAGCTCATCCGCGGAGCGATCGACGGGATGCTGGCGAGCCTCGATCCGCACAGCTCCTACCTCGACGAGCGCGGCTATCAGGGCCTGATGACGACGACCGACGGCGAATATGGCGGGCTCGGGCTCAACGTCACGCTCGAGGACGGCGTGGTGAAGGTGATCGCTCCGACCGAGGACAGCCCCGGGGACAAGGCCGGGATCAAGGCGGGCGACTATATCACCCATTTGAACGGCAAGCTCATCTACGGCGGCGCGCTCGACGAATCGGTCGACCAGATGCGCGGCCCCCCGGGCACGTCGATCAAGCTGACCATCGTCCGGCCGGGCCGCGACAAGCCTTTCGACGTTACCGTCACCCGCGCGCTCATCCATCTCGCCGCGGTGAAGTGGGAAGTGAAGGACAATGTCGGGATCATCAACGTCAACGCCTTCAGCCGCGACACCACGGACGAGGCCCTGGCGGCGATCGCGAGCATAGAGCGTTCGCTCGGCCGTCCGCCGCTCGGCTATATCGTCGACCTGCGCTCCAATCCGGGCGGGCTTCTCGACCAGGCGGTGGGCCTCTCGGACGTGTTCCTCGAACGCGGCGAGGTCGTCTCCCAGCGCGGACGGAACAAGGGCGACATCGAGCGCTATTACGCCCAGCCGGGCGACGCCGCGCGCGGCCTTCCGGTCATCGTCCTGGTCGATTCGGGCACCGCCTCGGCCGCCGAGATCGTCGCCGCCGCGCTCCAGGACCATCACCGGGCGATCGTGATGGGCGAGCGCAGCTTCGGCAAGGGATCGGTGCAGAACCTCATCCTCTTGCCGGGCCAGACCGCGATCCGGCTGACCACGGCGCGCTACTACACGCCGTCCGGACGCTCGGTCCAGGAAGGCGGGATCGCGCCCGACATCGAAGTGCCCCAGCTTTCCGACCCCGACTACAAGACCCGTCCCAAGTTCCGCGAATCCGACCTTCGCCGCCACTTGGTCAACGAGGTGAGCGTGGAGAACGACGTTCTCCAGGACGACGGCAAGCCCGATCCGCGCTTCGCCGCGACCGCCGAGGAGCTGAAGAAGAAGGGCATCGAGGATTACCAGCTCCATTACGCGCTTCAGGCGATCACCAGGCTCGGAGGAAGCCAGACCGCGGCGGCGCCCGCGCGCCGCACCGGCACGCGCTAGGACGCCAAGCCCGTGACCTCGCTCCAGCAGGCGCGGGCGCTGGCCCTGATGGTGCCCGCGGCGCTGCTCGCCGCGGCGTTCGGATCGGAATATCTGGGCGGCCTCTATCCGTGCGAGATGTGCTGGTGGCAGCGCTGGGCCCATTTCGTCGCCTTGGGCTTCGCTCTGCTGTCCTTCGCTCCGATGGCGGACAAGGGGCGCTCGATGGTCTGGCTCGCGGCGCTCGCGATCCTGACCAGCGGCGGGATCGGCGTCTATCATGCCGGAGTCGAGGCGAAGATCTTCGAAGGATTCACCCAGTGCACGGCGGCGGGCGGGGGCGGAACGGCGGAAGAGATGCTCGACCGGATCCTGAGCGGGCCGCTGGTGCGGTGCGACGAGATTCAATGGTCGTTCCTTGGAATATCGATGGCGGGATGGAACGCGATCGTCTCGATCGGGTTCGCTTCATTGATCCTATGGCTGAGCATCAGGCGCCCGAGGCAGAGAGCATGACCGCCGGTGAGCCCAGGGCGACTGCGCCCGGCTGGCGGCCCGGCGATTCGCGCGCCGACACGGACTCGATGATCCGGGTCGACCAGGCGGGCGAATATGGCGCGGTGCGCATCTATTGCGGCCAGGAAGCGGTGTTCGGCCAGCGCCACAAGGCGGCGCGAACGATCGCCCGGATGCACATCCAGGAGGAACGTCATCTCAGGCGCTTCGACGAGATGATGGTCGAGCGCGGAGTCCGCCCGACCTTGCTTCAGCCCTTCTGGCATTTCGCGGGCTACGGCCTCGGAGCGGTGACGGCGCTGATGGGGCCGAGCGCGGCCATGGCCTGCACCGCGGCGATCGAGACCGAGATCGACCGCCATTATGGCGAGCAGCTCCGCGACCTTCACGGCGACGATCCCGACCTGGGCGGGACGATCGAGCAGTTCCGGGCCGAGGAAGTCGAGCATCGCGACACCGCGATCGCCGCCGGCGCCGAGAACGTGTTCGGCTATCCGATATTGTCAGGCCTCATCCGCGCGGGATGCAGGGTCGCAATCGCACTTTCCAAGAGGATCTGAACCGCATGAAAGCCACGGCCGCCCTCCTCCTGCTGATGCTCGGCGCAGCACCGGCTTTCGCGCAGGACGCGCCCGCGTCGGGACCGGACGACGTCCGGGTCAACCAGCTCGTCGTCTATGGCGACGATCCCTGCCCCGCGAGCACGAACGATGAGATCACGGTCTGCGCGCGCAAGCCGGACGCCGAGCGATTCCGGATTCCCGAGGTCCTTCGGAGCGATCCCAACGATCCGGTCAACGAGAGCTGGGCCAATCGGGCGACCGAGATGCAATATGTCGGCCGTTCCGGCATCGGCAGCTGCTCGACGACCGGACCGGGCGGGATGGTCGGCTGCTATAACGACCTCGTCCGCCAGGCCCGGGCCGAGCGGGCGGGCCGGGATTCGGTCAACTGGAACCGCCTGATCGAGGAGGCCCGGCAGGAAAGGCTGAGCAGGATCGACGCGGAGGCGGAGGCCGAGGAAGCGGCCAGCAGGCCGAATTAGGGGGTCCGCGCCCGATCCTTTATCGGCATCCCCCCTTCGTCATTCCGGGGAAAGTGGCAATGACGGGAGAAGCGGCCCCGGGTCCATGATCCTGCGAGGGAGGCCGTGGAACAAACGCCCCTCCCCGGCCCTTCTTTCAGGGCGAATGTCTGACAAGGAGGCCGGCCATGAGAACCGCCTTTTACGCCGCCGCCGCGCTCGGCGCGGCCGCCGCCTTTTTTTCGGTCCCGGCGATGGGCCAGCAGGACGATTCCGCCCAGGACAAGATCAGAAAGGTGGTCATCTACGGGCGCGATCCCTGTCCGCGCGGGACCGGCGACGAGATCGTCGTCTGCGCCCGCCGGCCCGAGACCGAGCGCTATCGGATCCCCGAGGCGCTGCGCGAGCCTTCGGACAATCCCGACAATGAGAGCTGGGCATCGCACGCCGAGACGATCGAATATGTCGGCCGGAGCGGAATCCAGAGCTGCTCGACCGTGGGGTCGGGCGGAGCCTCGGGATGCTGGGACCAGATGGTCCGCGCCTGGCGGGAGGATCGGCGAACGCCCGCGCCGCCGGGCAGATAGGACCCGTCATCCCGGGCTTGACCCGGGATCTATGAACACCGCCCATGCCAGCCCTGCACCTTTCGTGTTCATGGATCCTGAAACAAGTTCAGGATGACGATCAGGTTCGGACCTTCTCCGCCTCGATCCAGTCGTTGACCTGGGTTTCGAGCACGTCGAGCGGGACGGCGCCCTGCAGGAGGACCGCGTCGTGGAATCGGCGCAGGTCGAATCTGGAGCCGAGGGCCTTTTCGGCCCTGGCGCGCAGCTCCTTGATCTTGAGCTCGCCCAATTTGTAGGCGAGTGCCTGGCCGGGCCAGCTGATGTAGCGGTTCACCTCGGCCTCGATATTGCCCTCGGTGAGCGCCGTGTTCTCGCGCATGAAGGCGACCGCCTTCGCCTTGTCCCAGCCTTTCGAATGGATTCCGGTGTCGACGACGAGCCGGGCCGCGCGCCAGGCCTGGTAGGAGAGCTGGCCCATCTTCCGGGCCGGCGTGTCGTAGAGCTCCATTTCCTGGCCGAGGCTTTCGCCATAGAGCGCCCAGCCTTCGACGAAGGCGGTGAAGAAGGCGAAGTTGCGCCGGAACGGGGGGAGATCGATCTCCTGCTGGAGCGAGATCTGGTGATGATGGCCCGGCACCGCCTCGTGAAGAGTCAGGGCCGGAAGCTCCCAGAGTGGCCTCTGATCGAGCTTCGAGGTGTTGACGTAATAGGTGCCCGCGATTCCGCTCTCGGGGGCGCCCTGGCTGTAATAGGCGGTTGTCGTGCCTTCCGCGGTCTCGGCCGGGATCCGGCGAAGGCCGTAGGGCAGGCGCGGAAGGGTCTTGAAGAAGGCCGGCATCTTGCCGTCGATCGTCTTGGCGGTGAGCGCGGCCGCTTCCATCAGCTCCTCCGGGCTCTTTGCGAAATAGACCGGGTTGGTTCGGAGCTCGTGGATGAACGCCTCGCGGCTGGCGAATCCGGCTTCCTTCGCGACTTTTTCCATGTCGGCGCGGATTCGGGCGGATTCGGCGAGGCCGATGGCGTGGATCTGGTCGGGCGTCAGGTCGGTGGTCGTCTCCTGGCGGACCCGGAAGGCGTAATATTCGCGGCCACCGGGCTGCGCCGAGACGCTGTCCGATCGCGCGCATTTGGGCAGATAGTCGTTTTTGAAGAAGTCGCGATGCCTGGCGTAAGCGGGGTTGAGCGTGTCCGCGACGATCCGCCGAGCCTCCTGCTGCATCCCCGTCCATTCGGCCTCGGTGACGTCCGACGGGCGCGGGCGTGTGAAGGGCTCGTAGAAGCGCGACTTTGCCGGGTCCTCGACGATTACGCCGCTGATGGTCTTCTCGTAATTGGCGAGGACCGAACAGGGCAGAGTGAAGCCGCCGCGGACCGCCTCGGCGGTGATTCCCAGGGCCGCATCGTTGAGCTTCGGATATAAAGCGATGCGGGTCAGGTAGGAGCGGTAGTCGGCCCTGGTCCGAAGCGGCACCGAATTGGCCATGTCGGCGAAGCCCTGGTGCCAGCCGGCATAGGTGGTGAAGAGCATGACCCGCTGGCCGTAGCGGTTGGCCTCGACGATCTCCTCGAGCGAGCGCTTCAATATGGCCCGGTTGGTCCGGTCGGCGGGGCTGAGGCCGGCTTCGGGAATCCCATTCAGGCGGGCGAGGAAGGCCTTGGCCTCCTCGACCCGACGGTCGCGCGCCGCAGCGCTGATGTCGTCGATTCGGTCGTCATAGTCGCGAACGCCCAGGGCCGTCGCGTAGACCGGGCTTTCGCGCAGAAGCCAGGCATAATGATCGTCGAGCAGCTTCCTGAAATCGTCGGCCGGCGCGGCGGCGAGCGGAGCAGCGAGGAAGAGCGCGGCCGAGAGCAGGAACGGGGCGGCAAGTTTCGAGCGCATGTCTCACTCCCGAAGGGGAAAGCGCGCACCCTATCGCTCCCGCCCCGACGCGCAAGGGAGCGATGCGGTCGCGCGGCCGTTACTCGCCCAAGCATGGAGGAAATGATGACCGACAATGTCTACAAGGTGATCGAGATCGTCGGCAGCTCCGAAAAGTCGATCGAGGAGGCGATCGAGAAAGCGATTGGACGAGCCTCTTCCACCATCGAAGATATCAGGTGGTTCGAGGTGATCAGCACGCGCGGCCATGTCGAGGACGGCAAGGTCGCCCATTACCAGGTGACCCTGCATATCGGATTCACGCTTCACGGCTGATCCGCCGGGAGGCTTGCATCGCGCGGCGGCGAAGCGGATGATCCCTTCGCGAGGGACGAGACATGGCCACGACGATTGCAGCTGCCGCGCCGCCGCGCGCGAAAATCAGCCTGAAGCCGGAGCTTTTCGACCGCATCCTCTCCGCCGCGGCGATCTTCTTGCTGGCAGCGGTCGGAACCGCGGTGTGGAAGGGGCGCTCCGAATGGGGCGAGGTGCCGGACCTGGTATGGGGCCATATCGCTACCATAGTCCTTGCTTTGGTGCTGACTCCGGTGATGCTCCTTCGCCGCCGGGGCGATCGGCTTCACCGGCGGCTCGGCTGGATCTGGGCGACGGCAATGGCGGCGACTGCCGCGGCCACGTTCGGGATACGCGGCCTCAACCAGGGATCGCTGAGCCTCATCCACATCCTGTCGGCCTGGACCCTGATCCAGGTGCCGGTGATCGTGTGGGCGGCACGCACGCACAATGTTGCCCGCCACCGCGCCTCGGTGCGCGGAATGGTGACCGGCGCCCTGATCATCGCCGGCATCTTCACCTTCCCGTTCGACCGGCTGATGGGGCACTGGCTGTTCGGCTGAAATTTTCGCTGGAATCGGCCTAGAGCGGTTTGCGATCTGATTGCATCAGATCGACCGCTCAAGGTCTTTCGGATGCCGCGATTTCCGAGTCGTCGAACGATTCCGTTCGACTGGAAATCGCTCCAGCGAGCCGTTAGCGTCCGCGCCGACACCGGAGGGAGCAAGCATGACCGCCGCCGAAGCAACGCCCGAGCTCGACATCGTCGCCGACCGCAACGACCGCGCCTTCCTCGGCCACCCCAAGGGGCTCGGCTATCTCAGCTTCATCGAAGGCTGCGAACGCTTCTCTTATTATTCGATGCAGACGCTGCTGACCCTCTACATGGTCAATTATCTGCTGGTGCCCGAGCGGATGGACGGCGTGATCGGGCTCAACTGGCTCCGGTCGTGGCATTATGAGGGACTCAGCGGACAGCCGCTCTCCTCCGCGATATTCGGCGACTATACTTCATTGGTCTACCTCACCCCGATTCTCGGCGGAGTGATCGCCGACCGCTTCGCCGGCCGCCGGATCGCTCTTTTCGCCGGTGGCCTCACCATGGCTATCGGCCACTTCCTGATGGCCTTCGAAGGCGCCTTCCTGTTCGCGCTGCTGGCGCTGATCATCGGCGTGGGCCTGTTCAAGGGGAATATCGCGAGCCAGGTCGGAGCGCTCTACAAGGGCAACGACCTGCGCCGGGCAATGGCGTTCCAGATCTTCTACATCGCGATCAACGTCAGCGTCATCGCGGCGCCGCTGATCAGCGGCACCCTGGGCGAGAAAGTCGGCTGGCATTACGGCTTCGGAACAGCGGGAATCGTGATGGTGCTGGGAGTCCTGATCTTCCTCGCAGGCCGGCCGCATCTGCCGGTGGAGGAGGGGGAGAGCGAGTCGATCGCGGCGCCCCAGACGCTGAGCACGATGGCAGTGGCCGGAATCCTCAGCGTGATCTTGATCGGAATCGTCTTCGTCGCGGGAATCTTCGTCGCGCTGGCGGGCCTGATCCCGCTCTATTTCGTCCTGAGCCGCGGTCTCACCAAGGAAGAAAATATGCGCGTTCTGGCGCTGATCCTTCTGATCCCGGCGATGGCAGTCGCGCTCCTCACCAACCAGCAGATATTCAATGCCTACCTCGTCTGGGCCGATCAGCATTTCCAGCTTACCTTCTTCGGCAACACGTTCCCGACGAGCTGGATGATCACGATCGACGCGACACTGAGCTTCTCGATGCTGGTCGCGGTCGCCGCATTCTTCAAATGGTACGGAACCAAGCGCCGCGAGCCGGACGAGCTCGGCAAAATGATCATCGGCAGCTTCTTCACCATGGCCGGAGGCCTCTGCCTCTACATGGCTGCGGTGACCCAGGGGGACGGCAAGATCGGCCTGTTCTGGCCGCTATTGTTCCACTTGTTCAACAGCATCGGCTTTTCGTGCATCCTGCCGGTCAGCCTCGCGCTCTTCTCGAAAATCGCCCCGCGCAAGATCAACGCAACCGTGATCGGCCTCTATTATCTGGCCTTCTTCGGGGCAAACAAGATCGTCGGCCAGATCGGCCAGCTCTACTCGAGCTGGAGCACGGCGAACTTCTGGCTGCTCCACGTCGCAACGGCCGGGGTGGGCCTCGTCGCCTTCGTCCTGTTCAAGCTGTTTATGTCGAAACGCATGGCGGAGCATCACGAGGCGGCAGCCACCGCCTGACGATCAGTCGGCCGCCGGCCGCTGTGCCTTGGGCGGAAGCGGGAAGAGCGTCGCGAAGCGTTGGAACAGCGTGCGATCGCCTTCGACCTTGAGCGCGCCTTCCGTCTCGAGCGCCTCGATCGGCACGCCGCCATAGACCGCGGCGGCGACCGAGGTCGCGTCGCCGGTCACGATCACCGGCATTCCCTGCGGATCGCCGCGCGCATTCTCTATCCGGCCGCCCTCGACGGTGAGGACGAAGCTCTCCTGCCCAAGGCGGAAGCCGATGCGGGCTTCAAACCCTTTGGCGCGCCCGGGGTCGAACATGGTGCGGAAGGAGAGCATCAGCGAAACCGGACTGAGCGGAAGGGTCGGGTCGTGGTCGGGCGAGCGCGCGGCCCAGCGGCCGAGCACCTGGACGATCGGCTCGGCCTCATAGCCCCAATCGGTCAGCTCGTAGACCTGGGCGTTGGCGGGCGGCGGAAGGCGGCGGCGAACGAGGAGGCCCGCCGCTTCGAGGCCCTCGAGGCGCTGGGTGAGGATGTTGGCGCTGATTCCGGGCAGGTCGGCGCGAATGTCGCTGAAGCGCTTCGGACCGAGCATGAGCTCGCGCATGACGAGCAGAGCCCAGCGTTCGCCGATCAGATCGAGCGCGTGCGCGGTTCCGCAGGCGTCGTCGTAGCGCCGCCGCGAAGGGCTTGATTCCACTTGAGTTATCTTTTTTAACTTCATAGTTGCTTTTTATAACCAACTCCGCCATCAAGGTCAAACAGCGATTCGCGGCCCAAGCGAACGTTCGAGGGAGAAAGAGATGCCCAGGATGATCTTCGTGAACCTGCCGGTCACGGACCTCGGCCGATCCACCGCCTTCTACGAGGCGATCGGCGGCGCGAAGAATCCCCAGTTCAGCGACGACACGGCAACCTGCATCGTCCTTTCCGAGACGATCCACACCATGCTTCTGACCCACGACAAATATCGCCAGTTCACGTCCAAGCCGATCGCCGACGCACATTCGACCAGCTCGGTGCTGATCTGCGTGTCGGCCGACAGCCGCGACTCGGTCGACGCGATGGTCGGCCGGGCCGCATCCGCGGGCGGCAAGGCCGATCCCGGGCCGACTCAGGATTTCGGATTCATGTACGGCCGGAGCTTCGAGGACCCGGACGGCCATCATTGGGAAGTGATGTGGATGGACATGGGCGCGGCGCAGGAAGCGATGAGCGAGGCCCATCCGGCCTGAGCCCGAGGCATATGAGGAGAGAGAAGATGACCTATGTGGACGGATTCGTTCTGGCGGTTCCCACCGAGAACAAGGAAAAGTTCAGGGAGCATGCCACCGAGGCGGCGCCTCTGTTCAAGGAGTTCGGAGCGACCCGCCTGGTCGAGAATTGGGGCGACGACGTTCCCGAGGGCAAGGTCACCGATTTCCGCGGCGCGGTGAAGGCCGAGGAAGGCGAAACCGTCGTCTTCTCCTGGGTCGAATATCCGTCGAAGGAGGCGCGCGACGCCGCGAACGCGAAGATGATGAGAGATCCGCGCATGGAGGAGTTCGCGGACATGCCCTTTGACGGAAAGCGGATGATCTTCGGCGGCTTCGCCCCGATCGTCGAGAAGAAGGGCAGTGGCGAGACCGGTTATGCCGATGGCTTCGTTCTGCCCGTGCCCGAGGGCAAGAAGGAAGCCTATCGGGAGATGGCGAGCAAGGCGGCCGCAGTGTTCGAGGAATATGGCGCGACCCGGGTGGTCGAGGCCTGGGGCGACGACGTACCCGAAGGCAAGGTCACCGACTTCCGCCGCTCGGTGAAGGCCGAGGATGGCGAGAATGTCGTCTTCTCGTGGATCGAATGGCCTTCCAAGCAGGCGCGCGACGAGGCGTGGCCCAGGCTGATGGAGGACGAAAGGATGAAGCCGGACATGGCCAACATGCCCTTCGACGGGAAGCGCATGTTCTGGGGCGGCTTCTCGACCCTGGTCGACGAGTAGGAGCGGCCGGCGCCGCTTCGAGGAGCGAGGCGGCGGACGCGGTGAGGGAGGAAGAGATGGCTGACAAGTTCATCTGGTACGAGCTGATGACGAAGGACCTGGACCCGGCGATCGCCTTCTACAAAGCGGTGGTCGGCTGGAACGCCGCGGACCATGAGAATAGCGGCCTCGGCATGCGCTACGTCATCCTCTCGGCGGGCGAACGCGGCATTGGCGGCGCGATGCAGCTGACCGACGAGATGTGCGCCGGCGGAGCGCGGCCGGGCTGGGTCGGCTATGTCGGGGTTTCGGACACCGACTCCGCCGCGGCAAATATCGCCGAAGCGGGCGGACGGATCCTGATGGAGCCGGGAGACATCCCCAATGTCGGGCGCTTCGCGTTGGTCGCCGACCCCGGCGGCGCGGCCTTCTACCTTCTGACCCCAAGTCCGCGCGAGGGCGAGCAGGCGCCGGCCGAGCCGACCGCTCCGGGCCTGGTCAGCTGGCATGAGCTCTATGCCGGGAACGGCGAGAAGGCGGCGTTCGAATTCTATTCGAAACAGTTCGGCTGGGAGACGATGGAGGAGATGAGCATGGGCCCGATGGGCACCTACCGGATCTTCGGGGCTGACGGCGTCCAGATGGGCGGTATGATGGACAAGCCCGAGAATATCCCGGCCTCTCATTGGGGCTTCTATTTCAACGTCGACGGGATCGATTCCGCGGTCGAGCGGATCGCGGCGAACGGCGGGAAGGTGACCGTCGACCCGCATGAGGTTCCGGGCGGAAGCTGGATCGTCCAGGCGACCGATCCGGAGGGCGTGAATTTCGCCCTGGTATCGACGACTCGCTGAGGGAGACGACAATGCAGAAGATCAGGCCGTGCCTCTGGTACGATCATGTCGGCGAGGAAGCGGCGAGCTTCTACGTCACCCTGCTGCCCGACAGCAGGATCGACAATGTCGTCCGGTCCCCGGCCGACAATCCCTCGATGAAGGAAGGCGGCGTCCTGGTCGTCGAGTTCACGCTCGCGGGACAGCAATATATCGCCCTGAACGGCGGCCCTCATTTCAAGTTCAACGAAGCGATCTCGCTTCAGGTCCTCACCGAGAACCAGGAGGAGACCGACCGGCTGTGGGAGGCGCTCACCGCGAACGGCGGAGAGGAGAGCCAGTGCGGCTGGCTCAAGGACCGCTGGGGCCT